>JAUNJZ010000016.1 GCA_030533085.1 Synergistaceae bacterium | reverse complement strand
CGGTGGTGTGAGAGGTCGGCTGCTCAACTAATGGGTAGCCTCCTACTCGATTTTTACGCCTCTTCCTTGCGCTTCGCCCGTTCCGCGCGCATTGAATATTTTTTTGCGTGCGGGTCGCCGCAGGTCGGGACTATGCAGAAGAATTCAAGCGGTATATCGGCGTCGTTCTTATACTCGTGGACTAGGCCTCCGGGGACGCGCGTCCAGTAGCCGGTCTTCATATGATAGGGAGTTCTCTTTCCCTCTTCCTCCTCAACCTCCACAACGCCGTCGCCGGAGAGGGTGAACATAAGGTGATCCCAGTCGTGAACATGCGCGGGTATTCCCTTGTGCGCCGGGAGGATGAAGTGGCGCATTACATAATCCTTCCAGACATCTCCCTCGGGGCCGTAGATGGTCCTCTTTTCAATATCCGGCGCCAAGGCCGAGGCGTTTTGCAGCGGAAGCTCATATATCGAGCCGTAATTTTTCTTTTCGCTCATCGTATCCCTCCAAATCGCAAGCTGTTTTCATATAAATAGTCTATCATAAAACGGCAAAGGCCGACATGAAAAGATTCCATGCCGGCCCTTTAAGTCATTCAGGCTTTAACGCGCCTGAGTCTCCGTTACTTCTTCGCCTCTTCGAGGGCGGCCTTGATTCTCTCCGGAATTGCCGGGATAGTCTTGACGCGCGCTCCGCAGGCGGCATAGATAGCGTTGCATACCGCGGCGTGCGGGCCGGAAAGCGGCATTTCGCCGGTTCCTGAAGCTCCGAAGGGGCCGAGCGGGCGCGGCACTTCAGACTGAATCAGCACGAGATCGTCCGGAATGTCCTTGATGTAGGGGAAGCCCATGACTACAAAGTTGTTGTACTTCGATTCGTCAAGGAAATCCTCCGTAAGCGCGAGGCCGATGCCCTGCGCGACGCCGCCGTACTGCTGGCCATCGACGACAAGATAGTTGTTGATGACTCCGACGTCGCCGCAGAGGACGAACTTCTCGCAGTGCGCCTTGTAGGTTTTCATATCTACAGAGACCATCGCGAGGTTGACGGCGAACATGTGGAAGGCGAAGGGTTTGCCGATACCGGTATCCTTGTCGTTGCCGCCGCAGTTCTCGATAGAGCCGTCCTTGTGCAGGATCTGGGCGTAGGACTTGCCTTCGTAGAAGGTCGGGATATTCTCCGCGACCATTTCATCGTAAGTACGGTATGTGCCGTCCTCCTTGCGCATCGCGTCAAGGAGCTTTTTGCAGCTGTCGACTATCGCGTTTCCGGTCATCGTCTGTGAACGGCTCGCCGCGGCGGCTCCGCTGTTCGGGCAGCGCGCAGTGTCGTTCATGAAGAGCTTTATCTGTTCGGGGGCAAGTCCAAGCGGCTTCAGCGCCTCGTGAGCCGTACCCACGGTGCCGATATCCGCCCCCTGTCCGTGATCCTCCCAGGTGTTGTAAATCATGACGCTTCCGTCTTTGAGCAGCTCGATGTTGCTGGCTGATTCGTCAGCTCCGTCGTCATTCGCGTTGTAGATGCTGACCGAAACGCCGACGCCGTATTTCTTATCGGGCGTTGAAAGCTCCTGAGCCTTTTTCTTCATCTCTTCATAGGCGGGGCGAGCCTTCTTCATCATTTCAGGCAGCGGGAATACCTCCGGCGCATGTCCTGAGGGGAAGTGGCCGCGCGGATTCTCCGTGAACGGCTCCCACTCGAGGAGATTCTGTTCGCGGAAATCGTAGGGATCCATGCCGCACTTATAGGCAAGCATATCCATCGCCGTTTCGGTGCCCCAGTATATCTGCGGCGAGCCGTAGGCGCGGAAGGCCGAGCTCCAGCGGTGGTTCGTCCAAATCGTATATGCCGTTACGCGCATATTGTCATACGCGTAGGGCGAGAAGAAGAACTGTCCGCTCTTGTTCGTAAGGTCGTTCGCGGATTCGCTGCAGGGGCCGTGATCGATCCAGCAGGTTCCTTCGACGCCGACGAGCTTGCCCTTTTCATCCGCGGCCGCTCTGATGTGCATGAAGGAGGGCGAACGCTTCGGCGTGCGCTGGTTGTGCTCCTTCATATTGACGCGCATATAGACCGGACGTCCCGTCGCCATGAGGGCAAGGGCAAGATACTGCTCGTTTGTGACGGTGGTCTTGTAGCCGAAAGAGGCGCCCATGTTGTTCTCAATGATGCGAATCTTCGACGGCGGCAGTCCGATGCCTCTGGCAAGCTTGACTATAGCGAAGTAAATGGCGCAGGATTTTGAATGAATCGTTACGCGCCCTTCCTCGTCGTAATAGGCGTATCCGCAGTCGGCCTCAAGAACCATGTGCGGCTGGCGCGAGCTGTAGAATTCGTCGTCGACCACATAGGGAGCCTTCGCAATGGCGTCGTCCGGCTCTTCGCCCTTCGCAAAGCAGCGCTTGTTCCAGGCATTGGGCATACCGTCGATACCGGGGCAGTCGTCAAATACCTTCACCGCGTCTGGCTTGATAGCCTCGCGAACGTCTACGAGCTCCGGCAGCTGCTCGTAATCGACCTTGATCTTCTGCGCAGCGGCGCGCGCGTGCTTTTCGTTGTCAGCGACGACGACGGCTACGATATCGCCCCACTGGCGGATCTTGTCGCCCTCTTCGACCATGATGCGGCGCTCCCAGCCGTCGACAACGGCGGAATCGCAGTTTATCTGGCCGCGCAGGCGGTTCGTACCCTTGACGTCCTTGTAGGTGCAGACCTTCACGACGCCTTCGCACTTCTCGGCTTCGCTAACGTCAATCTTGTTGACCTTCGCGTGGCGCACGCCTTCAAGGGCGTAGGGATATGCGAAAAGGAATTCCTCGGGCAGCTTCAGGCGGTCGTCATCGCCGAAGTCCCAAAGCCCCGTCGCCTTGAACACCGCGTTCGGACGCGGATAGCTTGAATTCCAGACCTTATCTCCCGGCTTGTACATCTTGGCCAGATCTTCTATCTTCTCCTCGCCGCGGATAATAGCGGCGGCCTTCATTACCGCGTCAACTATCTGTTTGTAGCCGGTGCAGCGGCAGGCCATCCAGTTTTTGCCGAACCAGTCGCGAACCTCTTCGCGCGTCGGGTTCGGGTTCTGATCCAGCAGCGCCTTTCCGCAGACGATGAAGCCCGGTGTGCAGAAGCCGCACTGAATCGCGCCGCAGACGATCATCGCCCACTGCATGGCGTGGAGATTGTCGGGCGTGCCTATCCCTTCGATCGTCGTGATCTCAGAGAATTCAGGAACGTTCTTCCAGCGCGTGATACAGGCGCGCACCACCTTGCCGTTGAGTATGACGTTGCAGACGCCGCACTGACCGCAGTCGCAGCCGCGCTTCGTTCCCGTCATCTTGAGCTGCTCGCGAAGGACGGTAAGCAGCGTCACGTCGGGCTTCCCCATCACGCGGCGCGGCACGCCGTTGATGGTGAGCTTCTTGGTGACGTAGCTGGCCGCAAGCTGTGCCTCTGTCATTTCCTTTGCCATAGATGAATTCCTCCCTCAATATTGTTCTCCTCCGTCCAATGGACTCGGAGGCATGTGTGGATCCTTTGACCGCATTTTCATAGGGAAGAAAAACTTTGCGCGCCTGCCTCGGCGGCTCGTTTTCCCCTTTCCTAATCGGATGCTTACCGCATCCCGGGAGGCCGGACGGTTTCCCTTACAGGCCCTCGGAACCTTTCGGTTCGCCGGTCGCGCCTCCGTGGCTGTCAGGCTTTAGGAGGCTGGACTCGGGGGTTGCAACAATGTTGCAACAATAGTCAAAACTTTCTATTCAAATCATACAAAAGTACACAAAAATGAGCAATATTTAGGTACAAAAAGGAACGTTATGGGCGTTTTTGCTCATTTTCTTATCAGTAAAGTTCACGAGAATAGCCGAAGCCATCCCCTCTGAAAATTTTTCTCGCCCTGCAATCGTCAAATGGAATAAAAAAAGAGCCGGCGGAATTATCGCCGGCTCATGACAATATCGCGGTAAAAACACTAAAGCAGCGCCATTCGGTAGCGCTTCTCCGGCCGGCCTACCCGTCGGTAGGCATACTCCACCACAACGCGCTCGCTCATGGTAAGAAACTCAAGATAGCGGCGCGCCGTCGAACGGGATATGCCAAGCCGGTCGCCTATCTCCTGCGCCGAATATGTCTCTTCGTTCTCCTTCAGGAAAGACTCTATGTCGTTAAGACATTTGAGCTGCAATCCCTTAGGGATCGAGCGATTGCGCGCCAACGACGGGTCGTGGATCTTCATGGATACCAGCGCGTCAAGATCCTCCTGCTGCCACGGGCGTGTGCGCCCGGTGAGCGAATGATGATAGATCTGGTAATTTTTCAGCGCCGCGCGAAGCCTGTCAAAGGAAAAGGGCTTGACGAGAAACTCAAAGACGCCGGCGCAAAGCGCCTTGCGCACCAGCTCAGGATTGTCGCCGGAAGAGACGACGATATAATCCGTGCGCGAAAACTGCTTGCGCAGGTCGTCCAGCCCCTCGATGGCGCTGAAGTCCTTCAGGAAGAGGTCAAGCAGCACCAAGTCGACGTCGACGCAGCGCATGGCCTCAAACATCTGCGGCCCTGTAGAGACGCATTTGAGAAGGGTAAAGGCCGTATCATTCACGATAACCTCGGAATAGAGCTTTTGAAGAAGGGGATCCGATTCCGCAATCAAAACTTTTAAACTGCGCATTGCACCTCTTCCTCCTTTCACAGGATTTTTCAGCTCCCGCGGCAAAAGGAAAGACCCCTCTGACAGACGGCGCAAAGGTCGTTCCTTCCCCTTTCCGTACGGGAGGCGCCCCCGTTTCCGGAGACACCCATCGGCCTGCTCCCATAGAAGCGAAGTAATTTCCACAGGGAAACAGGCTCGGGGTATTATTCATTTTTATCCACTTAAGATTATAGCAACAGAGTTGTTTTAGTCAAGAAGAATATCTTTTTTAATAGGTAAAGAATAATTTTTGTGTTAATTGCAAAGGCAAAGGCGGCTTTGGGAAAATTTCGCGCCGCTTTAGCCTGCTTTGCTGCCTCGGTTCATCGAAGGTCAACGGCAACGACAACGCAGTTTTTATTATACGGGAGTCTTGCCTTTGACCTTCGCCCTTTCTCTTTTCTCCCGCCCCATGCCGCACAAAGCCGCCCCAAAACTTTTCGTTCGGGGCGGCTTTGTTTTGCTTTTTACTCTTTGTTTCTTACGTTACTTTTTTCTTCTCCACAGCGCCAGCGGCAGGAGCGCTAGCAACGCTATCGCTCCAATGCCTGATGCGCAGCCGTTTGAGGAATTGCAGGTCTGGGTGGGCTGTACGCGGAGTATCGACATCGGGTCGGTGACTTTGCGCGCTTCCGGCGATAGGTCAAATTCTCCGCCGTCGAGGATGAATATGGTCAGCGTGTAGTTTGCCGTCTTATCCACCGCGCCGGCGACTATGCCGCCTTCCGCGTCGAAGAGCGCCGTATGTTTGTCGGCGAAGCTTTCCGGCGAGGTCGCGACGGTGAATAGCTCGCCGCCGCCGTTCGGGAGGATTTTCATCACTTTGATATCTCTCACGTCTGTTATTTCGCCGAATATGTCTCCGCTTACTGCAAAGCCGAGGACGTGTATCATGCCGGCCTGGTCGGCGGAGGAGGTTACTACCGGCAGCGTGGTGACGTGGTCGTGGGAGATCGCTCCGGATTTGCTCTCAATGTCGGCTATGGCTCTTCTGACAGTATCCCCGGTAACGAGGAGATTGCCGTTGTCGTCCGTCGCCAGTTCGTCATAGCGGAAGCCGCTTTGTTCAAGCGTTTTTTGTCTTTCTTCCTGACTGTTGACGTAACCCGCCAGCACCGGCAGCAGATTCTCTCCTGAAACTGCGGGGAGAAGCGGCGCTGGCGTTATGACCGTTATTTCACTGTCGTCGGATACGGTTTTGAGTACCGTTACGGTGCAGCTTGCGCTTTGGCCTCCCGCTGCCGCCGTGATTGCCGTACTGCCGCTTCCTGTCGCCGTCACAAGGCCGCCGGCGCTCACTGTGGCGACCTCAGGATTGCCGCTTGTCCAGCTTACCGCTTTGTCGTAGGCGTTGCCGGGGGTCACTGTCGCTGTGAGCGCCAGCGTGTCTCCTTTGGCAAGCACGGCGGAGGCGCGGTCGAGCGTTACGCCCTCAACCGCGATTCTCGCGTATGCCGCCGTTATGTTCCAGCTTTCGCCCCATTCGACGTCTTTGCTTATTGTCATGACGTCGGGGGAGAGCGTCCGCGTTCCGTCGCTTAGCGTGACTGTATAGCCGCTTATTTCGTGGAATGTGACGCTTTGCGCTTCGCCTCTTATGTCGGCGCTTGTATTGCCGTTATGTATCGTGCTGTCGCCGCTTATTGTCCAGTATACGCTTTCGGCCGTTATATCTCCCGATATTGTCACGTTTACTGTCGCGTAGTTGGTCTCTTTCGCGGCGAAGGCGAGGCAGAGCTCGTAGCTGTCGTCGCTTGCTCCGTCCTGTACGATGAAGTAGTTGTCTTTTGTGTTGTCGCGTCCCTGCGAGTTCGAGACTTTGAGCGGCTTTACCCATTTCGCTCCCGTCGTCTTGTCTCCTGATACGCCTCCGGGCATGTCGAAGAGCATTACGCGGGTATGTACGCTGTAGCCGCTGTCGTTGTCTCCGCTTACTGTTATGTAGGCGTTTTTGTCCGCGCTTACGGCATCATACAGGCTTCTGGCGTGAACTCCGCTGTCTTCGGATACTACGGCGAAGAGGCTTACGCGCTCAAGGAGGTTGTCTGCCGAGAGTCCGTTTTTCAGCTCGTCAGGCAGGGCGGCTATGTCGGCGCTGGTGATGGTGAAGTTGGTTTGCAGCGGCAGGTAGGCGTCGTCGGAGAGGCTGTTCACGCCGTGGTTGTTGGTGAAGGTGCTGACGAGCATTCTCCAGAATTTGGCGTAGAGCGTTTCTTCCGTTCTTGTCGCTATCGTGTTCTTTACGTCTACTACGCGTATTTTCTTTTCGCTGTTGTCCGTGACGTCCCAGTAGCCGGCGACGGCCTGTCTTATCTGCTCTTTTGTATAGATGTCGGTCGATGTGTCGACGTCGGCGCTGGTGGCTTGGAGGGCTTTCGCGGCGTCGCTTATGCCTGCCGGCAGGTCGCCGGATATGGTCATGTCCTTCAGCGCGTCGTATATCGCGAAGTCTTCCGTTGTGTTGGCCTCTATTTCAAGTACGCCGGAGTTGTCTCCGTCCGTGCGCCCCTTTTCGGTCACGTCGGGGGAGGCCGGAGTCGGAGTGATTGTGAGCGTTCCGTTGATGTAGCTTATAGCGTAGTTGGCTGTTACGTTCGCGCCGCTTGCCGTTATCGCCGCGGCGGATGGCGTTATTGAGCCTGTTCCGGCATCTGTTCTGTCCTGGGTCAGCGTTATGGCTGTGACGCTCGCTTCGCTGTTGAGGCCGCTTGCCGTTACATTGTTCGTTCCCTGACTGATGGGCGTGCCGTAGGCGACGGTCTGGTCGTTGGCCGTTATTGTCACCGCTTTGGCTGTTATCTCAAAATGCTGTCCGGAGGCTAGCGTCAGGCTGTAGTTGTTTCCGGCGCTGAGCGTGCCGATGTTATAGTCGTAGTTTCCTACATCTTCGCCGGAAGCGCGGGAGAGCCCGCCGGTGAATGTCAGGCCGCTTTCGCTTGACGTGTAGCTGAATGCCGGCTCTGTGTCGCCGTAGACTTTTTGCTGTCCGGCGTTCGGCGTTATCGTCACTGCTTTGGCCGTGATTATGAGCGTCCCGTCGATGTAGCTTATATTGTAGTTGGCTGTTACGTTCGCGCCGTTTGCCGTTATCGTCGCGGCGGATGGCGTTATTGCGCCTGTTCCGACATCTGTTATGTCCTGGCTCAGCGTTATGGCTGTGACGCTCGCTCCGCTGTTGAGGCCGCTTGCCGTTACGCAGTTCGTCTCCTGACTGATGGGCGTGCCGTAGGTGACAGTCTGGGCGTTCGCCGTTATCGTCACCGCTTTGGCCGTTATTTCAAAATGCTGTCCGGAGGCGATCCTCAGGCTGTAGTTGCTTCCGGCGCTGAGCGTGCCGAGGCGGTAGGCGTAGTTTCCTACATCTCCGCCGGAAACGCGGGAGAGCTCGCCGGTGAACGTCAGGCCGCTTTCGCTTGACGTGTAGCCGAATGTCGGGTCTGTGTCGCCGTAGACTTTGTGCTGTCCAGCATTCGGCGTTATCGTCACCACTTTGGGTGAGATTGTGAGCGAGCCGGTGTCCCAGGTTATATTGTAGTTGTCGGTTACGTTCGCGCCGTTTGCCGTTATCACCGCGGCGGATGGCGTTATTATGCCTGTTCCGAAATCTGTTCTGTTCGGGGTCAGCGTTATGTCTGTGACGCTCGCTCCGTCGTTGAGGCCGGTTGCCGTTACATAGCTCGGTCCCTGACTGATGGGTGTGCCATAGGTGACGGTCTGGGGGTTGGCTTTTATCGTCACGTTCTTTTTCTGGATGGTGAAGTCCGCACTTGCCGTGCCGCTGTAGTAACCCTGGCCTGTTATTGTTACCGCGGCTGTGCCCGCGTTTATGTTGTTGGTGTAGCTTACCGTGTAGCCGGAGGGGTCTACGTCATTGCTGTTTACCTGCACCGTTACGGCCGGTTGTTTTGCCGTTCCGCTGTAGGTGAGGTCGGCGCTGGGGTCTATTGTGATGACCGCGCTGTCGAGGGGCTGTTTTACTGTTACGGCGCAGTCGGCGCTGAGGCCGCCATCTGCGGTCACGGTTATTGCTGCGCTGCCGCGTTTGGCGGCGGTGACTGTGACGCTGCCGCCGCTTGTCGCGGAGAGCGTTACCGCGTCGCCGCTGACGCTCCAGGTCACTGTCGGGTATATCGCGCCGGCCGGTGAGACGACGGCTGTGAGCGTCGATGTATGGCCGATTTCGAGGCTTGTGTCGCCGCTTATCGTTACGGAGTCGGCCGGCGTGCCTGTGACTGTTACCGCGCAGCTCAGGTCAGGGGAGATAATATAGCCGTCTGCTATGGGACTGGGGGAGCCGCCGCTGACTGTTGAGAAGTCAGTCGCCTTTATCGCGGCGTTGGCCGCGGTGAGCGTCGCTGCGCCGGGGGTATATCCCGCCGTCAGGCTGTAGGGCCACGCGCTGCCGACAGAGACCAGCCCGCCGGGGGAAATGACGGGGCTGCCGGATACGAAATAGCTGTCCATGTTCGCGGCTGTGCCAGGGTAGGAGACGAAGGCGTCCGCTCTGCCGTTCAGGCTGACCGTGATGTCGCGGCTCGCTGGGAGGATTGTCGTGACGATATTATCTGTTGAGTCGAACGATACTACGTTGCTGCTGCTGCTGCCGGACTGGCTGCTGCCGATGCCGGCGGTCACCGTGGGGGATGCGAGCCAGCCGCAGTTCGTTATCGTGCCGTTGCGCTTGTTTATCCAAGCGACGCCGCCGACGTTGTTGCCTGAGAGCGCGCCGCTGTTCGCGCAGTTCGTTATCGCAGCAAAGCTTGGATCTCTACTGCTACGGTAGCCGTTCCACCCCGCGACGCCGCCGACTAAACCGGGTGATGTGACCTCGCCGCTGTTCGCGCAGTTCGATATCGCAGCGGTGCCGCTGTTGACCGCATCCCAAACAGATGGGTCAGATGTTTCCATGTCTGGATCGGTGCCGTTCCACCCCACGATGCCTCCAGCGTAACTGTTGGTGCCGCCACCGGTGAGGGATGCGGCGACCGCGCCGTTGTTCGCGCAGTTCGTTATCTTGGCGTCGGGCTGGTTCCACCCCGCGACGCCGCCGGCGTAGGTTTTGTTGTTCTCAGAGGCTTCGACCACACCGTTGTTCATGCAGTTTGTTATCACAGCAGTGCTTGAAGCGACACAGCAGCCGTTAGAGCCCGCGATGCCGCCGGCGCTATATTTTGAGGAGACTTTGCCGCGGTTCACGCAGTTCGTTATCGTAGTGCTGTCGGAAGCCGTATTCCCAGCAGCTTCATTGGCGCCGTTCCACCCCACGACGCCGCCGGCGTAGCCGGTTCTGTATGCGGCTGTGACATCGCTGTTGTTCACGCAGTTCGATATCGCGGCGTTGACGTGGTTCCATCCCGCGACGCCGCCAACGTAATTCCTAGTACGGCCATTGTTGTTCGAGACCGTGCCGCCGTTCACGCTGTTTGTTATCGTGCCGTGGTTTTCCGCCGCTACGCCGCCGGCGTAGCTGTAATTGTAACCGTTGGCTGTGAGCGCGCCGCGGTTCGCGCAGTCCGTTATCATACCGTGGTTATCACCCACAACGCCGCCGGCGTAGTCGCCTTCGCTGCGGCTGCTGCCGCCGGGGGCTAAGACCGCGCCGCTGTTCGCGCTGTTCTTTATTGTGCCTTTGTTATACCCCACGACGCCGCCGGCGGTGTTCCAGCCAACATCGCCGGAGACGCGAACCAAGCCGTTGTTCTCGCAGTTCGATACCGTGCCGCCCTCGCAGTTCCACCCAGCGACGCCGCCCCCGTAGCTCTTACAGCTGCCGCTGCCTTGACTGCGGCTGACTGAGAGCGCGCCGTTGTTGACGCAGTTCGATATCGTACCGCGGTTCTGCCCGGCGACGCCGCCGGTGTAGTACCTTACTTGAAGCCCTGTTATATTTATATCGCCGCTGACTGTGAGGCCGCGCACGTCGCCGCTTACAGCTATCCGGCCAAAGAGGCCGGCAAAGTAGAGGGGCTCTGAGTGGGCGTCGACGTCAGGTTCATTCACAACCGTAAGGTTGTTTGCGGTTATTTCGTAATTGCTGATTGTATGGCCGCCGCCGTCGAAGGTTCCGTTATACAGAACAGCTCCATTGCCGATCGGCGTCCAGTTCGTGCCGCCGAGGTCTATATCGGCGGATAGCTTCGCGTTAGATGAGGCAGCGATATTTTCGCTGTTTATACCGTCGCGAAAATCAATGAGGTCCTGGCTTGTGGCAAGCTCGTAAACGCCATCCGGGTTCAGGGTCAGCGCCCGCGCCGGAGAGGCGAAGGCAAATAGCGAAATGAGCAGTATGAGCGATAATAAGGCAAAATGAACCCTATTACAGCCTAGGGGGGGGGGGGCGTACCGTTGTTCATCAAAGTATCATTACAGATTTCTTTTTCCATGAACATTTTTATGGCTCCTTACGATTTTAGATTTGGCCGGCCTTACGGCGCGGCAGAGAAAAAAGCCGCCCGCCCCGCGCATAAAGTCATCCACAGAAGTACAATATAATTTTTTAGGGCTACTGTCAAGCGGCGGATTTTATTTTTTTCAGCAAGAGGGAAATGTGAGGGCGAGGTGGAAGCCGCGTATAATAAAAATGCCGCGCTGCCGTTGCAAAGTTCGGCGCTTTCAACTATTATTGTCCGGTAAAACGCAATTTTATTCCATACGTTGGAAAGAGGATACATTCAGGAGGCAGCCATGAAAGAAGATTCTGTACGTTCCGTAGGACGCGCCTTTTCGATTTTGAAGGCGTTCACAAGAGACGATTATAAGCTGACGCTCAGCGAGCTGGCGGAGAGGATACAGCTCCCGATAACCACTACGCTGCGTCTCGCGAATACGCTTGAAAGTCTGAATATGCTCCACCGCCACAGCGACCGCTGTTATTCTCTCGGCAATCAGCTGTATCTGCTCGGCAGCGTGGCGAAGGCCAATTTTCGCCCGCAGCAGATAATTTATCCTTATATGAAGCAGATGCGCGACGAGACAAAGGAGGCTGTGTCGCTCTACGGCGTGGTCGGCGAGGACCGCGCCTGTTTTGAGCATGTGGAGAGCCTGCTGTCTATGCAGTGCGTGATGCGGGTGGGAGACCGTCTGCCGCTCTGGGCCGGAGCCGGCGGCAGGGCGCTTTTGGCCTTCCTCGGCGAGGAGGCCATAGAGCGCGAGATAAAAAAGGCGCATAAGATCACGGAGGCGACCCTTTATGAGCCAGACAGACTGCGCGCGGAGCTGTCGAATGTGCGCACGCTCGGTTACGCTTTGAGCTACGGAGACCGCGAGGAGGGTATCCTATCCGTTGCCGTACCTATCTTCAACCGCCGCGGGGAGCTGGCCTTCTCCTTTTCCATCGCCGGCCCTTCGCAGAGATTCACGGAGGAGCGGGCGGTCAATCTCGTTCCTCAGATACAAAAGATGTGCAGAGAGCTGGCAACTCAGATATAATACAGGACGTAAAGGCAACACAATTCAGCTTCCGCCGCCGGCGCGCGTTTGACGCGGCGCTTTCGGCGGCGCTTCAAGAAAGAGGTGCCCGTCTATGACAAATCAAATCTGGAACCCGCGGGAATACATGAAGAACGCGGACTTCGTCGCAAAGTTGGGAGAACCGGTGATAGAGCTGCTTGAGCCGAAGGCGGGAGAGAGGATACTTGACCTCGGCTGCGGAACAGGCATTTTGACAAAAAGGCTGGCCGATATGGGCTGCTCCGTCGTCGGCGTCGATTCCAGCCCCGAGATGGCGGCGGCCGCGCGTGAGCTAGGCGTCGAGGCATTTCCCGCCGACGCGCAGACGCTGAAGATGGAGGAAAAGTTTGACGCGGTGATAAGCAACGCGGCGATACATTGGATGTCTGACCACTATTCAGTGGCGCGCCGCGTCTGGAATCTGCTGAAGCCCGGCGGGCGCTTCGCCGCCGAGTGCGGAGGCGAGGGCTGTATACGCATTATCCGCGAGGGTATGAAGATATCTCTCATCAAGCGCGGCATCGACTACAAGGCGCGCAACCCGTGGAAGTATCCCGAGCTGGGGGTCTTTTCAAAGATACTGGAGAATCAGGGCTTTCAGGTAAAATTTATCGCGCGCATAGACCGCCCTACCCCGCTGCCGGCCGGACTGCGCGGCTGGCTGGAGGTTTTTTCCGCCAGCCACACTGAGGGTTTTTCTGAGGCGGAGAGGGAGAACTTCTATCAGGAGGTCGAAGCTTACTGCCGCCCGACGCTGTACGACGAGGAGAAGGGCTGGACGGCCGATTATGTGCGGCTGCGCTTCCTCGCCGTGAAGCCGGCGGAATAGCCGCGGCGCGCTGAAGAAAAAAGCGAAACAAAAAACGGGGCGCTCAGCCCCGTTTTTATTTCGCCGCAGCTTATTTATCCGCGTCGCCTATTATCTTATTATCCTCATTTCGCGCGTCGTTTTGTTCAGCGCCTCCGCCGTTCCGTCCGACTTTACCGCCACGAGGTTCTCCACGCGCATTCCGAATTTGCCTTCTATATATATTCCCGGCTCTACGCTGAATACGTTGCCGGGCAGCAGCGGCCTGTCGTTGCCTTCGATGATGTACGGATTCTCATGTACCGCGATTCCGACGCCGTGCCCTACTCTGTTGAAGAAATATTTTCCGTAGCCGGCCTCTTCTATCACCGCGCGCGCGGCGCGGTCAACATCCTGCCCCGTCGCCCCCGGCTGGACGGCGGCCTCTCCGGCGGCCTGCGCGCGGCGCACTATCTCGTAGACCTCGCGCTGCTCCCGCGTCGGTTCGCCCACGAAGAATGTCCTTGAGGTGTCAGAACAATAGGATTTATAACGGCAGCCAAGGTCGAGAATGATGACGTCCCGCTCCTGAATGACGCGCTGGTCTCCGCCGTAGTGCGGCATGGAGCCGTTGGGGCCGCTGGCGACGATGGGAGAGAAGGATATCTCCGTGCAGCCGGCCTCTTCCAGCAGCTCAGGAATCTTCTTCACGACGTCGCGCTCTTTCATTCCCGGCCTGATAAAGAGAAAAAGCTTATCAACGACGGCGTCTATCATGCGCGCCGCCTCTCTGAGATTATCAAGCTCTTCCTCGTCCTTCACGGAACGCAGCAGGGCCAGAACGTCCTGCCCGTTGAAGAGCTGAATATTCATCGCGTCGCGTATCGCCAGCATATCGACAGCTCTCACTCCGTCGTTGAAGGCTACCCTGCCGCCGAGCAGTCCGAGGCGCTCGCAGCCGCGGCGGAATGCGCCGGTGAAACCCTCGTGGTCATTCCATTCCGCGTAGAAGGGGACGTCGCCGAAGGCGTTGACTATCTCCTCTTTATAAAGGAGCGGCGTCATCGCGAAGCAGCCTCCGTTTTTATCGACCATAAGGCCGCGCACGCGCTCGTCGGGGTGTGTGTCGAGGCCGCCGATGTATTCAAGGTCGCTGGAGGGGCCGATATAAATGGCGTCCAGTCCCCTGCTTTGCAGTTCCCGCGCAAGACGATCTACTCTTTCTTTTCTGATCATGGTCAGAACCTCCCGTTAGGATAGTTTTTCCGCTCCCGCTGAATGTATATAAAGGCACTTTTACCGCTCGCCTGAACTGATATATCAACAGAAGAGAGATGCCGGAGCCTTTAACCTTTACAATGATATTACTCGGCGGAACGCCCTGTCAAGTTTTGAAACAAAATGCGGGGAAAGCTTTATAAATCTTTTCGTTTTCGGCTCTTCCGTGGGGCGGTCTTTTGATACATCAGCTTTTTGGCCATAGATTGACATGCCCCCGCAAATGGCTTAGAATTAGCGAAGTAATTCCATATTTCATATTTCCGAAGGAGGCACCATTAGTGAAGAATCGTTGGATTATCTCCATGGCGTCAGTTCTGGCGTTCGTGTTCCTTACGACGGCGGCCCTCGTTCCCGCGGCTGAAGCAGCGGCGGCGAAAAAGGGTAAGGTAGCAATCGTAACGAATACGGTCTCCCAGAACGAAGAGGAATACCGTTCCGCTCAGGAAATGGCCAAGAAGTACGGCGACCGCATCGTCCACGTGACATGGCCGGACAACTTCATGGCCGAGCAGGAGCAGATGGTCAGCATCGTGGCCAGACTCGCCTACGACCCCGAGGTCAAGGCTCTCATCATCAATCAGGCCGTGCCCGGAACGAATGCCGCGGTCGATAAGCTTCTGGAGACAAGGAAAGACGTCTTCATCGTCTACGCGACGCCGCAGGAGAACCCCCCGGATGTCGCCGCCCGCGCGCAGCTTATCATTCAGCCCGACGAGCTTGGAATGGGAGACGCCATCCCCGTTCAGGCAAAGAAACTCGGAGCGAAAACCTTTGTCCACTATTCCTTCCCGAGACATATGTCGCAGGTTCTTCTCTCATCGCGCAGAGAGCTTATGAGAAAGAAATGCGCGGAGCTCGGCCTCGAATTTGTTGACGCCACAGCTCCCGACCCCACCGGAGACTCCGGACTTCCCGGCGCGCAGCAGTTCATCCTTGAAGACGTTCCGAAGATGGTAGCCAAGTATGGCAAGGATACGGCCTTCTTCTCAACGAACTGCGCGATGCAGATTCCGCTCATCAAGGCCGTTGTAGACGCGAAGGCTATCTATCCGCAGCCCTGCTGCCCGTCGCCCTACCACGGATTCCCGACGGCGCTCGGCATTCAGTCGAACACCGAACAGCAGGGAAACCTGGAGCACGTCATAGCCGAGACGAAGAGGATACTCAAGGAAAAGGGCGTATCCGGCAGACTCTCGACATGGCCGGTTCCCGTCGCTATGATGGCGACAGTCGCCGGAACGGAATACGCGCTGAAGGTCATCGACGGCGAAGTTCCCTTTGACAAGCTGAATGTTCCCGTGCTTGAGAAGTGCATGGGCGACTACGCGAAGGTCAAAGTCACCACAAATCCCTATGTCGACGAAGCCGGCAAAAAGTACCCCACGTATCTTTTTGTCCTGATGGACTTCCTCACATACTAACCGCGCGGTATAGTATCGTATAGGGTAACAGCTGCAATTTAACGACATGCAAACAAAAAAGAATTCGCAGTCCGATTCTGCGAATTCTTTTTTTGAAGATGAACATACCAACACAGAAAAGAGGGGGAAGTGCTGTTGAGCGAAGACCTTCTTTGTTTTCGTAACGTTTCAAAAAACTATTATGGCAATAACGTCCTGAGCAATATCAGCTTCGACGTAAAGAAAGGCGAGATACACGCGCTCATCGGGGAGAACGGGGCCGGAAAATCGACTCTTATGAATATCCTCTTCGGAATGCCGGTCATTCATACGACAGGCGGCTACTCGGGAGATATACTTATCGACGGAAAGAAGGTCGATATAAAGTCCCCGCACGCGGCTATGGAGGCGGGGATAGGCATGGTTCATCAGGAATTCATGCTCATACCGCAGTATACGATAGCCGAAAATATCAAGCTTAACAGGGAAATAACATCGCCAAACGTGATCTCTCGCGTATTCGGAAAGAGGCTTGAGACCATCGACATGGCGAGCATGAACGCGGACTCCCGCAAGGCGCTGGATAAGCTCGATATGGACATCGAGGCCTATACCGTCGTCGCCGGGCTTCCCGTCGGACATATGGAGTTTATCGAAATCGCAAGGGAAATCGACAAGACGGGGCTGAAAATACTTGTCTTTGACGAGCCGACGGCGGTGCTGACCGAAAGCGAGGCGCAGAATCTGCTGGCAGCTATCAGGAGGCTGGCGGGGATGGGCATCGGCATCATCTTCATCAGCCACAGGCTGGACGAGATAGTGAGCGTAGCGGACAGAGTGACCGTGCTGCGCGACGGAGAGCATGTCGCGACGAAAAATATCTCCGACACCAACGCCGCTGAGATAGCCTCGCTGATGATAGGAAGAAAGGTCTCTATCGAGCGCGCCGGCGGCCCCCGCGTAAATATTTCCGACGAGATAGAGCTGAGCATAGAGGATCTTCACGTCGCAATGCCGGGAGAGAAGGTCAAAGGGATCGACCTTCAAGTAAAGAAGGGCGAGATAGTCGGTATAGGCGGTCTTGCCGGTCAGGGAAAGCTGGGCATAGCGAACGGCATTATGGGAACTTACCCGACGAGAGGCAGGGTGGTCTTTAAGGGCAAAGAGCTGAAGCTCAACGACCCGCATTCCACCATCGAGTCAGGGATAGCTTTCGTGAGCGAGGACAGAAAGGGCGTCGGACTACTGCTCAACGAGTCAATAGAGCTGAACATCGCCTTCACTGCTATGCAGATAAAAAACCGCTTCATGAAAAATGTTATGGGCATGAAATTCCAGAATGACAGCGAAATGCGCAGTCACGCGCTCCGGATGATAAAGGAGCTGGACATCCGCTGCGAGTCGCCGGCGCAGCACACCGGAAGCCTGAGCGGAGGCAATCAGCAGAAGGTCTGCGTCGCGAGGGCGCTCACGCAGGAGCCTACATTCCTGTTCGTATCCGAGCCGACGCGCGGCATAGACATCGGCGCGAAGAAGCTTATTCTCGACCTCCTGCTCAAGCTCAATGAAGAGATGGGAATGACGATAGTGATGACCTCATCTGAGCTGGCGGAGCTTCGCAGTATATGCGACAGGATCGTGATAATCTGCGAGGGCAAAATCGGCGGAGTCCTGCCGCCGGACGCGACAGACGCCGAGTTCGGCCTTCTCATGTCCGGAAGCAAAGCAAATACCGCTGAAAGGAGTCTTTAAAAATGGCTGAAATAAACAGCGGATCCCTTAGTTACAAGATAAAGGACACCGTCGCCGCCATCGGTATGCCTACGATAATCATCGCGGCTTTCTGGCTGTTGACGCTGGTAAGCGGCTTCTTCGTCGGCATTTCGATGTCCGCGCTGCTTTCCGACACGATAAAGCGCGCGGGGATGAACGGAATACTCGTTCTGGCAATGGTTCCGGCCATACAGTCCGGCACCGGCCCGAACTTCGCGCTGCCTATAGGAATAGTCTGCGGGCTTTTCGCGATGGTCTGCTCGATCGAGGCCGGCGCTTCCGGCTTCGGCTGGCTGGCTCTCTCCCTCGCGATAACCATCCCGCTGGCCGCCCTTGTCGGCTACGGATACGGCAAGCTGATGAACGCCGTCAAAGGCTCGGAGATGACGATAGCCACCTACACCGGCTTCTCCGTCGTCGCCCTTATGTGCCTGGCGTGGCTCATGCTCCCCTTCAAGAATCCGAAAATGGGCTGGTTCATCGGTAAAGGCCTGCGCGAGACCATTCAGCTTGACGCGGTAGGCGCGGCGCAGATACTGAACAACATAATGGCCTTCAGTATAGGGGATATCATCATACCGACGGGGCTGCTGCTCATCTTCGGCTTCTTCTGCCTGCTGGTCTGGTTCTTCTTCCGCTCCAGACTAGGCATAGGGATATCGGCCGGAGGCATCAATCCGAAATTCGCGCAGGCGACAGGGCTGGATATTGACAGAAACCGCGTCTACGCAAATATGCTCTCCACAGTGCTCGGAGCCGTCGGAATAATCGTCTATTCCCAGAGCTTCGGCTACGCGCAGCTCTACACCGCGCCTCTTATGATGGCATTCCCCGCCGTCGCGGCGGTGCTCATCGGCGGCGCTACGGCGTCGCGCGCTAAGGTCTCGCATGTCATTATCGGCGTGCTGCTCTTTCAGGGGCTGCTGACGACGGCGCTTCCGGTGGCAAATGAGATATTCGCCGGAACGGATCTTTCGGAGATCATGAGGATGATAATCCAGAACGGCATCATTCTCTACGCGCTGACTCAGGTCAAGGGAGGTGCGAAGTAATGGGCGAGCTTCTCAGGACGCCGGCCGAAAACAAGAGCGTCGGACAATGGCTGCTGGACAATATAGTTACGCTGATATTCGTCGCCTTTACGCTATTCGGATTCTTCGTATCGGATAACGTCTCGCTCCCCTTCTTCCTCTCGGAGCTTTCGAGCCGCATATTCCGCAACTCCTTCCTCGTGCTGTCGCTGATAATACCGGTGCTGGCGGGGCTGGGGCTTAACTTCGGAATAGTCATCGGCGCTATGTCCGGCCAGATAGCGATATCAATAGTCAGATATTTTGAGCTTGGCGGCATATCGGGGCTGCTCTACGCCTTCGTGATAGCCTTCTTCGTCGCCGCGCTCTGCGGATACTTCACCGGTCTGCTCTACAACAAGACGAGAGGGCAGGAGATGATAGCCAGCCTCATCGTCGGATACTTTGCGAACGGAATATACCAGTTCCTCTTCCTCTTCGTCGTCGGCGTGATAATCGCGGTTCCTGCGACGCATCCGATGATAAAGCCTGACGGTATCGGCATACGCATGACCGTCGACCTCGTGCCGGTCAAGAGCGGCGGCCTCAAGTACGCCCTCGACGACATCTGGACGATGCCTTTCGTCTACGCGCTGCTCGTGATAGCCGTCGGGATCATCATCTTCACAATCGCGCGCTACTGGTTCAACGAAAAACGCGGAGAGGGCTACAGGAACAACAGGCGCAGCGCAGCCGGAAATATTCTGCTCGGGCTGGCTCTGGCCGCGGTATCCCTCTATTCGATAGCGGCGGAGACCTCGCTGCTGATGGTGCGCCGCGTGCCTGTGGTAACGGGGCTGCTCATTCTCGCGCTCTGCATCTTTACGGTGCTGATAACAAAGACGAAGCTGGGGCAGGATTTCCGCTCCGCCGGATTCAACCAGCATGTTTCGCAGGTATCGGGCATCAACGTCGATCAGACGAGGATAATCGCGACGGTAATCTCAACGGTGCTCGCGGCGTGGGGGCAGATAATCTATCTGCAAAATATGGGTACGCTCAATACCTACAACGCGCATACGCAGATAGGAATGTTCTCCGTCGCGTCGCTGCTCGTCGGAGGCGCGTCGACGTCGAACGCGAATATTAAGAACGCGATATTCGGAACGATACTCTTCAACTCGATGTTCATCATGTCGCCTGAGATAGGTCAGTCGCTTTTCGGACAGGCGCTGCTCGGTGAGTATTTCAGAACCTTCATGGTCTACGGCGTAATAGGGCTTGCGCTCGGACTCTACGTCTGGAAGGCGCTCAAGCAGTCAAAGGCCGCGGCTCTAAAAGAGGATTAGACGGCGCTGCAATAAGCCTGAAGGGAGAGCCGCGAGGCTCTCCTTTTTTTTTCGCGGCGGCTATGCGAAATATGAAAATTTCAGGCAAGCGATTGCATAAAAGCTTTGACAAAGCTCCCCTTTATATGTATAGTCATGCTTTGCGCCGGAAATTTTTCCGCGCCGAAAAAATATAAAGCCTCGGCTTGAGAAGGGACGTGGGGATAGGGTTGAAAGACAAGATCCAGCTCTATGGATTCAACAACCTGACAAAAACGTTGAGTTTCAACATCTACGACATCTGTTACGCGAAGACAGAGAGGGAGAAAAAGGATTATATCGCCTATATCGACGAGCAGTATAATTCCGAACGGCTTACGAAGATACTGTGCGGCGTCACGGACATAATCGGCGCCTGCGTGCTGAACATTTCCAAACAGGATTACGACCCGCAGGGGGCCAGCGTTACGATCCTCATCTCCGAAGAATCAGTTCCGCCCGCGCAGATAGACGACTCCTGCAACAGAGGACAATGGGCGAAGAGACTCCGCGAGGAGAGGGAAACAGTCGTCGCTCATCTCGACAAGAGCCATGTCACCGTCCACACATATCCTGAATTTCATCCAAACAACGATATAAGCTCTTTCAGGGTAGATATCGACGTCTCCACATGCGGAAAGATATCGCCGCTGACCGCGCTTAATTACCTCATCGGCCAGTTCGACTCGGACATCATCGCGCTCGATTACCGGATACGGGGCTTCACGCGCGACGTGGACGGCAAGAAATATTATAAAGACCATGAGATAAATTCCATTCAGAATTTCATCGACGAAGAGACGCTGCGCCGTTACGACGCTATTGACGTAAACGTCTACCAGTCGAATATTTTCCACACAAAAATGATGCTGAAAGAGATGCGCATAGCCGACTATCTCTTCAACATCGACCCGCGCGAGCTTCCGCCGGAGGAGCGGCTTGACATCAAGGACCGCATTACAAAAGAAATGCTCGAAATATATTACGGAATGAACATGTACTGAGGCCGGACGATGAAAAAAGATTATAAGCTGGCCCAGGAGCAGGCTCCGCTCTACGAAGCGCTCGCGGAATACCGCAGCAGCCGCGTGGTTCCCTTTGACGTACCCGGACACAAGCAGGGGCGCGGCACGCCGGAGCTGACGAAATTTCTCGGCAGGGAATGTCTTTCGGTAGACGTCAACTCAATGAAGCCGCTCGACAATCTCAGCCACCCCACATCTGTCATAAAAGAGGCAGAGGCGCTGGCCGCCGACGCATTCGGAGCGGACGACGCCTTTCTCATTATAGGCGGAACGACGGCGGCGGTACAGGCTATGATAATGAGCGTCTGCAAGGGCGGAGACTCCATCATAATCCCGCGCAACGTTCACAAATCGGCTATAAACGCCCTCATCCTCTGCGGGATATCCCCGATATATGTCGACCCGGGCATTCACCCGCGGCTCGGCATATCGCTGGGCATGTGCGCGGAGGACGTTGAAGCCGCGATAGCCGCGCATCCGGAGGCAAAGGCCGTATTCGTAAACAATCCGACATACTACGGCATATGCGCGGAGCTGAAACGCATCGTGGAGGCGGCGCACCGCGCGGGAATGGCGGCGCTCGTCGACGAGGCGCACGGCACGCATTTTTATTTCGGCGAGGGGCTGCCCCTCACAGCGATGGAGGCCGGGGCCGACATGAGCGCCGTCAGTATGCACAAAACGGGCGGCTCGCTGACGCAAAGCTCGCTGCTGCTGATGAAGCGTGGGCTGCTGTCCCCCGACTACGTGAGGACGATAATCAACCTTACGCAGACCACCAGCGCCTCATATCTGCTGATGAGCTCCCTTGACATAGCGCGCAAGGCGCTCGCGACGGAGGGGCTCTCAACATTTCAGCGCGTCATTTCGCTCGCGGAGTACGCGCGCGGAGAGATCAACAAAATCGGAGGCTATTACGCCTTCTCGCGAGAGATAACGGACGGGAAATATATCTATGACTTCGACGTGACAAAGCTCTCCGTCAACACGCTGGAAACGGGGCTGGCCGGCGTTGAGGTCTACGACCTGCTGCGCGACGACTACGGCATTCAGATAGAGTTCGGCGACATGGGAAATATGCTGGCTATAGTCTCCGTCGGCGACAACCATTACGCCATAGAGCGCCTTGTGGCCTCGCTGTCGGAGATAAAGCGGCTGCACGGCGGCCGCGGCAGACTGGGACTGCTCGACCATGAGTATATCCCCCCTGTGGTGAGGATGACGCCGCAGCAGGCATTCTACGCCCCAAGCTCGCCGCTGCCGATAGAAGAGACGAAGGGGCGCATATCGGCGGAATTCGTCATGTGCTACCCGCCCGGAATCCCGATACTCGCCCCCGGAGAAGAGGTCACGCCGGAGGCGCTGGATTACATTCTGTACGCGAAGGAAAAGGGCAGCCTCGTAATGGGGCCGCGCGACATGGAGCTGAAAAAGCTATACATTGTAAAATAGGAGGAAATAAAAATGGAATTATGGTACACGGAAGAACATACTCCCTCGGTTCGTTTTTCGATAAAGGTGAAGAAGCAGCTCTTCGGAGGGAAAAGCCCCTTTCAGCAGATAGACGTATTTGATTCTGACGAATTCGGACGCTTTTTCACGCTCGACGGGCTGATGATGGTGACGGAGAAGGATGAATTTATCTATCACGACATGATAGTCCACGTTCCGATGGCGACGAACACCGGGATAAAGCGGGTGCTCGTGATAGGCGGCGGGGACGGCGGCACAGTGCGGGAGCTTACGCGCTATAAGACGATAGAGAAAATAGACATGGTCGATATTGACGAAATGGTGGTGAAGGTCTGCCGCGAGCTGCTTCCCTTTACCTCGCGCAAGCTCGGAGATCCGCGCGTGACGCTCTATTTTGAGGACGGGCTGAAATTCGTGCGCACGGTGGAAGAGAGCTACGACCTTATCATAGTTGATTCGACAGACCCATTTGGCCCCGGCGAAGGGCTTTTCACAAGAGAGTTCTACGGGAACTGCTTCCGCGCGCTGAGCGCCGAAGGCATTCTGGTCAATCAGCATGAGAATCCATACTATGAGTCCTACTCCGCCTCCATGAAACGCGCTCACCGGCGCATAGAGGAATTTTTTCCCATCTGCCGCGTCTATCAGGCGCACATTCCCACATATCCCTCGGGACATTGGCTCTTCGGCTTCGCCTCAAAGAAGTTCGACCCGATCGCAGATCTGGACGCCGCCGCGTGGAATGGGCTGGGGCTTGAGACGAAATACTACAACACGGACATCCACGTCGGCTCTTTCATGCTGCCCAACTACGTCAAGAGCGCCCTCGAAATAAAATAAAGATGGAGACGAACATCCAGGGATTCATCGGCTGCATCTCCTCATACGCTGAAGCGCGGACGGTGCTTTTAGGCGCCCCCTTTGACTCGACGACCTCATTTCGTCCGGGGGCGCGCTTCGGCCCCTCCGCTATTCGTTCGGAGTCATTCGGAATCGAAAGCTACAGCCCATATCAGGATAAGGCCCTTGAAGACAGCCGCATATTCGACGCGGGAGAGCTTGAGCTGCCCTTCGGCAACGCCGCGGCGGCGCTCGATATGATAGAGGGGGGCGTCTCGGAGATACTCAACGACGGCAAAATGCCGGCGCTTCTCGGAGGCGAGCATCTAGTCACGCTCGGCGCGGTGAGGGCCGCCGCGAAAAAATATCCGGAGCTGCGTCTCATCCACTTCGACGCGCACGCCGACCTGCGCAGCGACTATATGGGGGAGAGCCTTTCCCACGCCTCGGTCATAAGACGCTGCCATGACATTCTTGGCGACGGCAGGATATTCCAATTCGGCATACGCTCCGGCAGCCGCGAAGAGATAGAATGGGGGCGCGGACATGTCGAGACGGAGTTTTTCAGCGCGGAGGGGATAAGCAGAACGGCGGAGAGACTTCGCGGCCTGCCGCTCTACGTCACGCTCGACCTCGACGTGATAGACCCGTCGGAATTTCCCGGCACCGGAACGCCGGAGGCCGGCGGCCTGCGCTTCGCGGAGCTGCTGAGAGCCATTCTCTCACTGCGCGGCCTAAACGTCGCCGCCTTCGACCTCTGCGAACTTTCGCCGCACTACGACCATTCCGGCGCCTCCACAGCGCTGGCCTGCAAAACGCTGCGCGAAATGCTGCTGGCATTTTACGAGCATGATGAGGGGAAAATGTAAGGCTCACGCCCAAAGGCCGTATAGACGCAGCCCCGCCTCGCAAAGAGCGCGGGGCTTTTCTAGCTTCTACAGCGCCGCGCCGCCGTTTTGACAGCCTCTTTATTTATATATTATACTTTGACCGAAACTGAATAAAGCTTTATTTTTAGAAGGAGGGGGAAGAGTATGAAAAGGGTAAAGATAACGGTGCTGAAAAGAACCTTTGACGAGGAGCTGGCGCGCGAGTACGGCGGAGAGGGGATAGCTGCCTGCCCGATGCACAGGGAGGGGCAGGTCTTTTACGCGGATTACAGAAAGCCGGAGGGGCTTTGCGACGAGGCGTGGAAGGCCTTCTGTCAGTTTGCCTTCGCTATGGCGCACGGCTCCGGAGAGGAGCTTTTTTATTACGGAGATTGGGTGAGAAAGCCCGGCGTGGCGATATGCAGCTGCAACGACGGACTGCGCCCCGTGATATTCAAGCTTGAAAGCACCGACGAAGAGGTGGAACGCGGCGCGAAGACTATCGGCTGACGCTTCCGGTAAAGCTGTAAAAATTCCCCCGCCTACCTTCAGCTGCGCGATTCATAGTTCCGGCGGGGGAATCAGAAAGGCGGCCTCCCATTGCTTATCCGCGGGGAGGCCGCTTTTTCGTTCCGTTATTCGTGGAAAGGGATTTTCAGAGGATATCTCTTCCGTTTACCTTCACGGGAAGCCCGGTCAGCTCTTTGAAGAGCCGCGCCTTGCGCTCCATATATTCGCTCTTTGGAGTTTCGATTTCCCGGAGCGCGTAGCTCATATCCAGCCGTTTATAGGTCTCTGTGCCAAGGCGGTGATAGGCGAGAAATTCCATGAAGCGGAGCTTTTTCAGCTTCCGAACAAATTCCGCGAGAGCCGCTATATCGCCGTCGGAGTCGTTTACATCGGGTATCAGCGGCGTTCTTATCACAAAGCCGAATTTGTGAGGCGATCGGTCGGCGCGCAGAATATTTTCCAGTATGATACCGTTTTCGACTCCGGTCAGCGCCTTGTGCTTCGCGGGGTTCGGATGTTTTATATCTGTGTGGACGAGGCTCACGAAGGGCAGGATCATCTCTATATCTTCCCAGCCCGCGAGGAAGCTGCTTTCAACGGCGCAGTCTATGCCGCGCCTTGAACAGCCCTCGAGCACAGCCCGAACGAAACGCGGCTGCGCGAAAGGCTCACCGCCGCTTATTGTGATCCCGCCTCCCGAGTGGAAGAAGAAAAGCTCATCCTTCGATATCTCCCGCACGACCTCTTCGGCGCTCATCTCCCTGCCATATACCTCTACCGCGCCGGCCGGACATATCCGCGCGCATTCAAAGCAGCCGGTGCAGCGGCTCCGGTCAAAGCTTATCCTTCCGCCGCTCAGCGAGAGCGCCCCGCCCGGGCAGATGCCGACGCATTTGCCGCAGGCGGCGCACTTTTCGCGGGAGATGCCGCGCTCAGGCTCGCCGCGCTGCGACTCCGGCGTGGAGCACCAGAGGCAGCGCAGCGGACAGCCCTTCAAAAATAGCACCGTTCGCAGTCCGTCGCCGTCGTAGATGGAGCTTCTTTCTATGCGCAGCACGACGCCGCGAATCGTTTCAGCCATTTCTATCCACAGCTGGCGCAGCTGCCTTCGCGCTGCACCGTGCGCGCGATTATGTCGTCCTGCACTTCCTTGCCAAGCTCTACGAAGAAGGCCGTGTAGCCCGCCACGCGCACGAGCAGGTTGCGGTATTCTTCCGGGTGCGCCTGCGCCTCAAGAAGCTTTTTCTGATCCACTACGTTGAATTGCACATGGTAGACGCCGAGCGAGCAGAGGGTGCGCAGCATCGCCATTATCTGGCGTATGCCGTTTTCGCTGTTTGCCATTTGCGGGTCGAGCTTCATGTTGAGCAATGTACCCTGTACGAAGCGGTCGTGCGGAATGTTGGCGACTGATTTCAGCACTGCCGTGGGGCCGTTGACGTCTGTCCCGCCGTTTGGGCTGACTCCGTCGGCAAGGGGCTTGCCCGCGCGCCTTCCCGAGGGCAGAGCGCCGACTTCTACGCCGAAGGGGGTGTTGCCGGAGACCGGCAGGATGCCGGGGGTCATTACTCCGAATTTGCTGCGGTAGCTTTCTATTTCGTCGGCGATGTAGGCGAAGAGTTCCGCCGCGAGGCTGTCCGCGTATTGGTCGTCGTTGCCGTATTTGGGGGCTTCTTTGCAGGCTTTGAGGATTTCAGGCGCGTCCTCGAAGTCGGAGGCGAGGGCCGCGAGCAGCTGTTTCATGCTGACGCTTTTTGTGTCGTAGACGAGATGTTTGACTGCGGCTACGCTGTTGATGAGGTCTGATACGCCGATGCAGATGATCCCGTTGCCGGTGTTGTATTTAGCGCCGCCCCAGGCGTAGTCTTTCGCGTTTTCGATGCATTCCTCAAAGCTGACGGAGAGGGCGGGGACGGGGCGTCCCATGCATATTTCGTCTATTATGTGGCTGGCTTTGACGACTACTTTGATGACGTAGCGGAGCTGAGCTTTGACTGCGTTCAGGAAGTCGCCGAATGTCGCGAAGCTGGCGGGGTCGCCTGTCTGCGCTCCGGCAAGCGCGCCGGTTTTGCGGCATTTGCCGTTCAGCAGCACGAATTCCATTACGCTGCCGAGGTTTATGTCTGCAAGGGCGGAGTAGGCGCGCAGTTTGCCGGCAAGGTTGGTCTCGACGCAGCCTCCGGGGTTCCAGTCAAGCGCTTCGCGCAGAGGGATGCCTTTGTTCATCAGCATACGTATGCCCACTTCGTCGTTATGGAAGGCGGGGAAGCCCGTGCCCATTACCATAAGCTCTACTATTTTGCGCAGGAAGGAGTTTGGATTTTTCGCCATGTTGTAGCGCACCGAGAGCGATGGCTGGTAGAGCTGTGTGTCCATTGTGGCCTGTATTATCATGTAGGAGAGGTCGTTTACCGCGTCGCGTCCCATTTTGTCCACGCCGCCGGCGCAGAGGTTCTGGAACATCGGGTAGCCGGAGGCATATTCTGCGGATTTGGCGTCCTGAAAGAGGCACTGTTCGGAGAATTTTACCCAGAGGCAGTCAAAGAGCTCCTGCGCCTCTTCGGGGGTGATGCGTCCGGCTTCCAGGTCGGCCTTGTAGTAGGGATAGAGATACTGGTCCATGCGTCCGGGGTTGTAGGCGGCGGCGTTTTGTTCCATGAAGATGCTTATCTGGTAGAAGTAGAAGGACTGCATGGCTTCGCGGAAGCTGCGCGCGGGATATGCCGGAACGCGGCGGCAGACTTGCGCTATCTCAAGCAGCTCCGCTTTGCGGCGCGGCTCTTGCTCCTTTGCGGCAAGACGCTCCGCCTCGATGGCGTAACGTTCGGCCAGAGTCTCCAGCCCTTCGCAGACTGTCAGAAGCGCGTCGAGATAGACTTCCTTTTCGTAATCTCCGGGAACTGTGGCGTCAAGCTTTGCCTTACGCTCAAGAATTCTCTTGCGCAGCCCCTCGACGCCGTTATTTATGAACCACTCGTAGCCGGCCGTGACCTCGCCCCAGCCGCGCACTGCCTTCTTGTCGATATAAAGCGCGCCGTTGTCGCGCAGAGCGGCCACATCCGCAGGTATACGCGCGAGCCATTCTTCGTAATTTGAGCGCCCCTTCCAGTAGGGACGGATCATCTCTTCAAAATCCTTTTTGTCCTCCGGCAGAAGCCTGAACTTGTCATATTCGCGGGTATTGATAGTATCAAGCTCGCGGTCGAGCACCGACCAGCAGACATCCGCGGAGAGTATACCGCCGCGTATCTTGCTGCCGGAATTTCCTACGATCAGCTCGTCGTCCCATATCTTAACGCTCTTTTCACGGCACTGCTTCAGAAAAGCCTTGGCCTTGCGCGTGACAAGCGCCTCCCCCTGAGTCTCAAGAAAGCTCTGCGTCAGCAGCTTCGCGTCCTCAAGGTCTATCTCCGGATATGTCTCAAAGAGCTTCGATTTCAATCTTTCCACTCGTTCCAGATATTTCGGCTGGTTTTCCATTGTATGCCCCTCCTTCTAGTTCATCTCTTCATACTCTGTACGCGCGATTATTTCATTCTGCGTATTCCTGTTAAGCTCCGCGAAATAGGCGCTGTAGCCGGCTACGCGGACTATAAGGTCGCGGTAGTCGTCCGGCCTGTGCTGCGCCTCTTTCAGATCTTCGGACGAGACTATGTTGAACTGTATATGATGGCCTCCGAAGTCGCACCATGCGCGGATGTAATCCGCGAGCAGCGCCGCCGAGTTCGGCGCGGAGAGCACGGAGGGGGAGAATTTCTGATTGTAGAGCACCCCCTGCAATACCTCCATGTGGTCGAGCTTGCTCATCGAGCGAACAGCCGCCGTCGGGCCGCTGCGATCGCGTCCGCCGACAGGAGATGCGCCGTCCGAGAAGGGCGTCGCGGCCGGACGTCCGTCAGGCGTAGCTCCCGTCAGCTCGCCGAAGTAGACATGAGTGGATACGGAGTGAAGCTCCGGAATGTAGAAGCCGCCGCGCATACAGGGATACTGAACTACCTCTTTGCAGAAAATATGCGCCGCGCCGCGCGCGAGCAGGTCGGCGTAATCGTCGTCGTTGCCGAATTTCGGCGCTGCGGCGCACAGCTCCTTCAGCGCCTCCGCTCCGGCGAAGTTGTTTTTCAAAGCCGCAAGCAGAGCCTCCGGCGCGGCGCTCCTGTCGTCAAAGAGAAGCTTTCTCACTGCGGCCATCGCGTCGGCGGCAGAGGCCAGCCCGACGCCGAAGATGCCGGAGAAGTTATAGCGCACGCCGCCCTCCTGACGCGTAAGCCCCGTCTCTATGCAGTCGTCAAGCAGCGCGGAGGTAAATGGCTCCGGCGCGTGTACCGCGTGCGCCCCGTCGATAAGGTCATAGGCGCGGACGATGAGGCTGACGAAGTAAGCTACCTGAGAGTCAAAGGCCTTCATAAGCTCGTCAAAGCTCCTGAAATCAGCCAGCTTTCCCGTATGCGGCCCCGCCTGCCGTCCAGTCGCTGGGTCGGCTCCGTCGTTCAGCGCCAGCAGGAAGGCTTTGGGCAGATTGACATAGCCGCCGTTGGAACGCGAGTCGCAGGCGCCTTCAATGTCAGATTCCACGCAGTTCATACAGTAGCCGCGCGCCTCTTCAAGCGTTGCGCCGCGGATCAGATGCTTTGGAATTATGCAGTTGTCATTCATTATCGCCGGATAGCCAAGGCCGAGCTTTATCGTCTCGCAGGCTTTCAGCAGCGCGTCAGGGTCTACCTTGTTGTGGTAACGGAAGGAGAGCGAGGGCTGCGTCACGCGTGCGGCGGCGGCGGCGTCCATCACGAGCCGCGTCAGCTCGTTGCATACATCTTCGCCGCGCGCCCCCTGCCCGCCGAGGGTGATATTCTGGAAGAGCGGGAAGCCGGCGAAGGTCCTTGTAGTCACGGAGTCCATCAGCTTGATGATGGCCGTGCCTTTGATCCAGATATGAGCCAGCAGCTCGACGGTCTGTTCGTCGGTGAGCCGCCCTTCTTCAATATCTTTTTTGTAATAGGGATACATATACTGGTCGAAGCGTCCGAGCAGCATCGCGTGAGGGTCGGCCTCGATTTGGGTGACGACGTAGATGAGCCACACCGATTGCAGCGCCTCGCGGAAATTCGAGGCGGGGAACTCCGGAACTCTTTTGAGCGTCGCCGCTATCCCGCGCAGCTCTTCAGCGCGCGCTGTGTCCGCGCATTCCGACGCCAGCCGCAGCGCCTCCTCCGCATAGCGGTGGGCAAAGGCTATTACCGCTTCGCAGGATATCTTCGCGGCGCGCCAGAAGGCGAGCTTGCCGCCGTCGGCGGCGCATTGCGGCTTAAAAGAGGCTATTTGCGTCTCCAGCTCATTTATAATGCCGCGCAGCCCCTTTTCGAGCAGCTTTTTATTATTTACAGCGATATTGCCGTGCGCAGTTCCCTGCGCTCCGACGGTAATCATAGCCTCTTCGATCGCCGCCTTTGTTTCTGCCGGCATAAGAGCGGAGGTGACGGAATCAAGCGAAGCCTCCTGCCAGCCTTCAAGGCAGCCGCGCAGTATCTTTTTATTCTCCTCCGTAATGCCGATAGCGTCGGCTGGACGTGTGGCGAAATTATCAAGGTCGGCGAGTATCCAGCGCGCGCCAAGCTCCGGACAGGCGATTGGAGAACGTGGCTTCGGCGAGTTGTGGCCGACAAACAGCTCCCCCTCGTCGATAAAGAGCGTCATATTTTCCAGGATATGGCGCAGCGCGTATGCCCGTTTCAGCACCGGCGGCTCAGCGGCGTAGCGTTCATAGGCCTCCGTGACAAGCAGCGCCCTTTCCGGCAAAAGCTCCGTCGGGCAATCTGTGATCATGCGCTTCTTCATACCGGATATTCTTTTTATAGTCGCTTCGCTGATCATTACATTCATTCCTCCCTTTCCTACAAAAGCCTTATATTGTAATCGCTCAGGATTTCCCTAGCCCTGGCATATTCCTCGTCAGAGGGCGGCATGACATCCGGCAGAGGATAGCTCCGCCCCAGCTCCTCATAGAGGCCGACGCCTAGCCGGTGATACTTCAATATCTCCAGCGCGGCCCCCGCGCGCCGCTTCTCAAGAAAGGCCCCGGTCGCGCGCAGATTCTCCTCAGAATCGTTAAGCCCCGGAATCAGCGGCAGGCGCGCCAAAAGCGGCTTATCCCCTCTCAGCAGCGCGGCGGCGTTCTCAAGGATATTCTCATTGCCCTTCGCCGTCAGCCGGCGGTGCAGCTCCGTATCCATCGCCTTCAAATCGAACTGAATAAAATCCGTAAGTTCGGCAATACGCATCGCCGTTTCATAGGGGGCGAAGAGGCAGCTTTCAATCGCCGTATGCACATTATTCGCGCGGCAGAGGGACAGAAACTCCATGACAAAATCAGGCTGCGCCATCGCCTCGCCGCCGGAGAGCGTAACCCCGCCGCCGGAGCGCCGCCAGAAGGGGGCGTCGCGGCGAACCTCCGCAAAGAGCTCCGCCGCCGTAAGCTCGCGTCCGAAAATCTTCCCGCCGTCGGCGGAGCGCTCGATTTCAAAGCTCTGCGACTGCGGGCTGCAACACCAGAGACAGCGCGCGGGACAGCCTTTGAGAAAAACCGTAGTGCGTATTCCCGGCCCGTCATGTACCGCGTAATGCCCTATATTGAATATCCTGCCCACAGCCGCCATATAATCACCTGATTTCTATTTTTGGTAATACCAGAGGTTCAACCAATCTTTGCAATAAAATTATATATTGAATTCTGCCACATTGTCAATAACGAAATAATAATTTGCATTATTTTTCGTTATCAAAAATTTTTCTCTTTTCAGCGCCACGTTATCTGGTATTATTATCCGGTACGGCGCTATTTCAGCGTTGTTTTAACAGCTGAACCGTCAAACAGATAAATCGCCGGAGGAAAAAAGCATGGAAAAGAATATGCCTGCTGGAAAAAATGGCAGCAAGAAAAAAATGACTATAGAGGGGTTAAGAGAGCTGATATTGTCGGGTTCATACGGAGAAGGAGACAAGCTGCCATCGGAGCGGGAGCTTACGCAGATGCTGAACGTAAGCCGCAACGTGCTCCGTGAAGCCGTCATCTCGCTCTCCGCCGAAGGAATGCTGGAAGTGCGCGACAGGCAGGGAATATTTATCAAAAGCCTGCAAGAGTACGGCATGATGGACGCCATTCAAAGCCTTAATCTGCTCCCGGCGGATTTCATCGCCTATCAGCTGGAGGTAAGGACGATAATATCAGTCCCGGCGGCCCGTCTGGCGGCGCAGCGCAGGACGGATGAGGACCTCCGCAAACTGCGCGACTGTTATGATTCATTCGTATCCTGCCCTTACGGCACAGCGGAAGAGCAGGTGCAGAGCGGAAAATGGGAGGCGCTTCTGCACCACCTGACGACCGAGGCGGCGCATAACCCCGTTCTGTCGAGGGTCAACGAAAGCATAAATACTCTGGTCGAAAAAAACAACGCCATCATTCATCCGCGGCTGCTCCATGAGGAAGGCTGGATGCTGCATATTCAGCGTCAGCACGCGGATATCATAAGCGCGATAGAAGAGAAAAATTCCAAAATGGCGGGAGAGATACTACAGCTGCACATGATCGAATCCGCGCAGATGATGAGCGAGAAATATCCCTCATTTGTCGCCAAGATACCCAGCCCATACTGGTCATTGCAGGATTAGCCGCCGCGCTGTGCAGTGGTAAACTAAAACTTGGCAAAGGCAGCGCCATTTTCCGCAGCTTTTGCTTGGCGTTTTATCTAACCTTAAAAAGTAAATGCTGTCGCCCTACGAAGAGGGCTATCTGCGCACGAAGGATTACAGCGACGCTATCTCTGAGAGCTTAAAGGGGTAAAATATTATCCCGCAGGAGGGCAAAGATGAAAGCCGCCCGCCGTTTTTCAGGCGGGCGGCTTTTTGTATTTTCAGTTCTGTATCTCCCGCGCCACTCCGATGCAGCCGAGGCTTCCCAGTCCGTCGTCGGGGAGCGGACGGGCGGAGATTTTCAGCGCCGCCCTTTTTCCCTCTCTGTCAGTGAGCTTCAGAGTGAAGGGGAGCGTCGGCTCGTCGTCTTTGATCCCTTCGCAGAGGCGGAGGAGCTTTTCTTTTCCCTCTTTGTCTATCAGAGCCGAGTTCGCGACAAGCTCTTTGAAATTTTTCGTATATTTGTCCAGGCCGATGCGGGAGCGCAGAAAGCTCTTTTCATCAGCGCAGAGGCGCAGCCGGTCTTCTTCCGGCTCATATTCCCACATCGCCAGGCCGCTCTCTTCCACAAGCATACGCGTCCCCAGCTCTTCCGCGCGCAGCGCCTTTTCCACCCATTTGATGTCGGTAACGTCAAGCACGGTTCCGCAGTAGCAGTCTTTGCCGTCTATCGAGAGCAGCACGGGGTTGTCCTTGACCCAGATGTAGCCTTTCTGGGCGAACATCGGATATGGAGCGGCCGACGGCCTGTTTTCTTCCGATTCCTCTGTATTGCCGAACATCTTGCCGACATAGTCGGGGTGTATCAGGTTGACGAATTTGTTGTCGAATTTATCCCTGATTTCATCGCGCGACCAGCCCATAATTTCGCAGAAGCGGTCGCTTATATCGATAAAGTCTCCGCTTTCATTGTCGGCGAAGCGATGGTAGCCTCCCGGGTTGTTTTTATTGAAGTAGCTCAGCTGTTCCAGAGCGCCTTTGAGCTTTCCGGTCACTTCGCAGAGCTGATCGACGGCGGCCACCTTTTCCGATATGTCTATGCAGACGCCGACGATGGCGAGCCTCTCTTCGCCCGTTCTGACAGCGCGGCCGCAGGCCAGAGCCCACATCCACGAGCCGTCTTTGCGCCGCATACGGCAGCGCGAGGTGCATTCGGCCCCTTCGCTTATCCTGTCAGCCGCCTCAATGATTCCGGCAATATCGTCGGGGTGTACGAGTGCGATTATCTTGCCGCCGTCCGTGCGGTCGGCGAAATCCCTGTGGGAGTCATAGCCCAGCAGCGCAAGCATCTCGTCGTTGACGAAGTAGACAGGCAGCTCCTTTTCGCAGTAGAAGCCGATCATGCCGCATCCGACCCTGCCAGAGGCTATCGCGAGCAGCGCGTTGCGCTCTTCCTCCTTCAGCTCTTTCAGCGGCCCGCTGATTCCGGCGGCTTTCAGCAGCGCCTGCATACTCTGCCGCGAGGAGTCGAGCTTCATCTCCGCCTCTTTCTGCTCCGTCATGTCGGTTATCGAGGCGTAGTATATCGCGCACCCCTCCACCTCTTTCAGGAATACGATACGGGCGTACATCCACATTATCTCTCCCGAGAGCCTGTAACGGCGGAAGGTGACGCCGCAGTCGTTCATGGGGTTGGCGCGGGCTTCGCGCAGCGCCTGTAAGACCTTCTCCCTGTCTTCCTCAACGACCTGCCGGCTGAGGATATACTTCTTTCTTTCATAGAGGTCTACCGGGTTGCAGCCTGTCATGCGGTAGTAACCGTCGTTTACCTGCAGCAGCTCCAGATTCTCGTCTGCGTCCAGCGAGTATATCGCGATTCCGCCGAGCAGGCGGTTCATCAGTATGTCATTCGGGATATTTCCGGCGAATATGCTGCTGAGGTCTATGTGCGAGAGCTTTTCCTTCGGTATCCCGCGGAAATCCACGTTGTCGCCGTCAGTGAGCAGCTTTTCAAATTCGCTTACCGGCATCGGCTTGTGGAAGTAATAGCCCTGCGCGTATTCGCAGTTCTGAGAGAGCAGGAATTCAGCCTGCTCCAGCGTCTCGACGCCTTCCGCTATGACCCTGTAGCCGAGCAGCTTGGCCAGATATATGACAAATTCTATTATGCTGCTGCCTCTGCGTATATTCTCCTGCGACATTTCCAGGAAGCGCATGTCTATCTTTATTATATCCAGCTCCATCTCTTTCAGCATGTGGAGCGACGAGTAGCCGGAGCCGAAATCGTCCATCAGGATCAGGAAGCCGAGGCTCCGCAGCTCCCGCATTACCTTCAGCATCTGCTCTTCGTTCTGGACGTAGACGCTTTCCGTAACCTCCAGATTGAGGAGGCCGCGGGGGATGTTATATTTATCCGTCAGTCCGCATAGGACGGAGATAAGGTCTCTGTTGTAGATATCGGCGCGGGATACGTTGACGGATACCGGCAGCGGCTCGATTCCGGCGTCTATCCAGCTGCGGAGGACGCGGCAGGTAGCTTCCCAGACGCGCACGTCAATTTCGAATATCATTCCGGCGCGCTCCATGAATGGGATAAAGTCGCCGGGGCCGACGATTCCCCTTGTTGGGTGCTTCCAGCGCGCCAGCGCCTCCGAGCCGACGATCTTGCCTGTGCGGATGCTGCATTTGGGCTGCAGGTAGATGATGAACTCGTCATTTTCCAGCGCGTGTTTCAGCTCCGCCAGCAGCAGCTGATCGTCCTCAAGCGAGCGGCGCATGTTGTCGCTGTAGATCTGCGTGCGGTTGAGGTATCTGCCCTTTACCAGATCCATCGATATCGTAGCCCTGTCGTATATCGTCTGAATAGGCGCGCTCGTGTCCTCCACAACGTAGACGCCGATTGCCGGCAGCAGGTTTACTCCGCATTCGGCGCAGAAGATGTGCTCTGTAATCCTCTTTTCCACTACAGCCGTCTCGGAGAGGAAGTCGGAGCGGAGCAGCATCGCGAAATCGTCGTCGCCGAAGCGGCTCGCGAGGCCGCCGAACTCGCCGGCTATCTTCCGCAGTATCTCGGACAGTTCGCGCAGCAGAATATCGCCGCGCTCTCTGCCGTACCATTCGTTAAAGAGTTTGAAATGCTCGATATCGACGCTCACCATGCAGTATTGACCCTTTTCGCCGGCGGCTGTCAGCGCCTGCGCCTCTTTGCAGAAGCGCTCCTTATCCATAAGGCCGGTGAGGCTGTCCGTCCCGCCGTGCGCGAGGCTTGATTCCTGCTGCGCCAGCTCCAGCGTTTTCTTTTCATCTATGTCGAGTATGCAGCAGAGCAGAGTGTCGTCTCCCTCTTCATTCTCCGTAGGCTGAATGATGTTCGAGAGCCAGATATATTTCCCGTCGCTGGTCGCGGCGAGGTAATCCAATCCCACAGTGGCTTTTTCCTGTTTCAGGGATTTGCAGAGCTTTTCCTTATCCCAGAAGCTCCAGTATTCTTCAAGATGATCGGGGTGGATGATATGGTCGGCCACTCCGGTAAGCATTTCCCGGAGATCTCCTACATCTGAAGGCAGCACATATTTGCCCTCTATTTTATAAACGAATTTGTAGCTGTTTTTTGTCAGATTTGCTTCAATGATAAGGTCGTAGGTCTGGCTGAGGTATGATTTATAAAAGGTCTCTTTTGAAATGTCGCCTATCTCTTCCCTGTAGGCTAAATAGCATTGGCCGTGGTCGGGAATATTTATTTTCACAGCGCCTGCCTGCGCCCAGGAATCATTTTTCGCGTCATATTGCTGGCTGACCGCTGCGTCAGTTCCTTCGCTTTTGAGCTTTTGAATCGGACAGGCGTTGCAGATGGATTGTCGCTGGTACAGCTGCTCGTAGCAGAGACCGCCGAGCTGTAACTGAGGATGGAGCCGTCTCAGCGCGCCGCTGACGGAGATGAGGCGATAGCTGTCGTCTATGACGCAGTTCACTTGCAGCGCCTTGCCGGCGTCGCCTGTTTCGTTCCTGTTTTTCCCCATAGTATCCCTCTCCGTTCGTACAGCGTCCGCATACTTGCAATATAGTTATAATGACAATGATATTATATAATTTTTCTGAAAAAATTTCCACTTAACATGGCTTCTTTTTCAATTATATCATTACTTTAGCTGAAAAAGAAGGCAAATCCCTGATTCGCCGGTATAAAGACAGGCCCTGCGAAAACAGGGCCTTGTCTTTTGTGTTAAAAGCTGTTGCCGCGCCGCTTATTTTGTAAGCAGCGTGAGCATCGCGCCGGCAGCGACCGCCGTGCCGATAACGCCGGCAACGTTCGGTCCCATTGCGTGCATCAGGATGTAGCTTCCGGGGAATTCTTTCGAGACGACCTTCTGGCAGACGCGCGCCGCCATCGGGACGGCGGAGACGCCGGCCGCGCCGATGATCGGGTTGATTTTGCCGCCTGAGACGATCTTCATTATCTGGCCGAAGCAGACGCCGCCGGCCGTGCTGAATACGAAGGCGACAAGTCCGAGGCAGATGATTTTAATCGTCGCGATGGTCAGGAAGGACTCCGCGCTCATCGTCGCGCCGACGGATATTCCGAGGAAGATCGTCGTCGCGTTGAGCACTTCGTTCTGCGCGGCGAGCGAGATTCTGTCGCAGCAGCCGCATTCACGCATCAGGTTTCCGAACATCAGCATTCCGACGAGGGGAACGGAGGCGGGAAGAACGAGTCCGCAGGCAATCGTGGATACGATCGGGAAAAGTATCTTCTCTGTGCGGGTGACGGGGCGAAGCTGTTCCATCTTAATGGCGCGGTCCTGCTTCGTGGTGAGCAGCCTGATGACCGGAGGCTGGATAAGCGGAACGAGCGACATGTAGCTGTAGGCCGCGACCGCGACCGCCGGCAGTATGCCTTTGGCGAGCTTCGCGCAGAGGTAGATGGCCGTCGGGCCGTCAGCTCCGCCGATTATGCCTATTCCGGCCGCTTCCTGTATCGTAAAGCCCATGAACATGGCTCCGATGACCGCGAAGAAGACGCCTATCTGGGCGGCAGCGCCGAGCAGGAATGTGATCGGGTTGGCCAGCAGAGGGCCAAAGTCGGTAAGAGCGCCTATACCCATAAAGATGATGACCGGGTAAAGCTCGTGGTCTATACCGAATTTTACAAAGTACAGGAAGCCGCCCGGGTCAACTATGCCGGAGAGCGGCAGGTTGACGAGAAGGCAGCCGAAGGCGATAGGCATAAGGAGCAGAGGCTCGAAGCCTTTCGCGATGGCGAGGTAGAGCAGTATAAAGGATACGAGGAGCATGACCAGCGTGGGCAGGTTCAGCGCGACGAATCCAGACTGTTCCACAACACCTTTCAATGCTGTCAGGTAAAGTTCCATTCAGTTTTCCTCCCTGGGAAATGACTGCGCGGAGCAGACTTATGCCACTACAAGGAGCGTATCGCCGGTGCTGACCGTATCTCCTTCTTTGCAGCAGACCTGTGAAACCGTCCCCGCTACCGTGGTGAATATCTCGTTTTCCATCTTCATGGCTTCGAGGATGAGGACGAGCTGTCCTGCCGTTACCGCCGAACCCTGCGGGGCAAGGATCTTGAGGACTTTGCCGGGCATCGGCGCTGTGATCGCGCCGGCGCCTGCGGGAACCGGAGCGGCCGGGGCGGGAGCGGGCGCTGCCGCCGGCGCCGGAGCGGGAGCCGCGACAGGGGCCGGGGCCGCTACGGGAGCGGGGGCCGCAACAGGAGCAGGAGCCGCGCCTGCGCCCATCTCTTCAACATCTACGTCGTATGCTTTTCCATTTACCGTAACTCTGTATTTGCGTGACATAAGTTAGAAACCTCCTAAGATTTAGTTGTTGTCAGAGGCTTAGCAGCCTTCTGTATTCTGGAGCCTTCCCACGTTCTTCCATGCGGAAGAGGCGGGAGCCTTTACCGGACTGAAGGAGACCACGCGCGCAGCCGAGCCGCAGGCCGCCATTATGGCCGCGGATATCACCGCGAGCAGCTCGTCGTCAGCCGCAGCGGCCTGCTGCGACGGTGCGGCTGCCGGAGCCGGCGCGGGTGCGGGAGCGGCCGGCTTGGCCGCCGCCGGAGCGGCGTTTTTCGCCTTGCCCATGTTGTCTATCGCTCCGCATATATGCTTCATTCCCATCATCAGCAGCATAAGGCCGATGATGACGATGAAGACTATGCTGAAGGCGATGAAGGACATTATCAGTCCTCCGGGGACGCCTACAAAATATGAACTGATCGCTGATCCTGTCATAGCTGGCTTCCCCCCGCCTTAGTTGGGCAGTATGCCGTGCTTGCGTTTCGGGCGAAGCTCGCTCTTGCTCTCGGTCATAAGCAGCGCCTGATAGAGGGCCGGGCGCGTCTCTTCGGGAAGTATCACGCGATCGACGAATCCGCGCTGCGCAGCGCGATAGGGGTTGGCAAAGGATTCTTTGTATTCCTCTATCTTTTCAGCGCGCTTCGCGGTCTTGTCTTCCGCCGCGTCTATCTCTTTGCGGAAGATGATGTTCGCAGCGCCTTCTGCGCCCATGACGGCTATCTGAGCCTGCGGCCAGGCGAGGACTACGTCAGCGCCGAGGTCTTTGCTGCACATGCCGAGATAGGAGCCGCCGTATGCCTTGCGCATGACGATGGTGATTTTCGGGGCAGTCGCTTCGCTGTAGGCGTAGAGGAGCTTCGCGCCGTGGCGGATGATGCCGCCCATTTCCTGATTAAGTCCGGGGAGGTATCCGGGGACGTCTTCAAAGGTTACGATAGGAATGTTGAATGCGTCGCAGATGCGAATGTGACGGCTCGCCTTGTCGGAGGCGTCTATATCGAGGCAGCCGGCCATGAATTTGGCCTGGTTGGCGATGATGCCTATGACGCGCCCGCCGACTCTGGCGAAGCCTGTGACGATGTTTTTGGCGTAGAGCTCCTGAACCTCGCAGAAATCTCCGTTGTCAACGACCTTTTTGATAACGTCGCGGACGTCGTAGCCTCTGTTGGGGTTTGTCGGGACTATTTCGCGAAGAGCCGCGTCTGTGCGCGCAGGGTCGTCGCCCGTCTCCATGAAGGGAGGCTCTTCCATGTTGTTGCTGGGAAGATAGCTCATGACCTTGCGGACCTGAGCGTAGCATTCCGCTTCGCTGGCGGCAAAGAAGTGGGCGCAGCCCGATGTCGCGTTGTGGGCGCGCGCTCCGCCTATCTGCTCGGAGGTAACGTCTTCGCCCGTCACCGATTTGATGACCGCCGGGCCGGTGATGTGCATGATGCCGACTTTGTCCACCATGAAGATGAAGTCTGTCAGCGCGGGGCTGTAGACCGCTCCGCCCGCGCAGGGACCCGCTATGATGGAGAACTGCGGGATCACGCCGCTGGCCTTGACGTTGCGGAAGAATATCTGTCCGTAGCCGGAGAGGGCGTCTACCGCCTCCTGGATACGCGCTCCGCCTGAATCGTTGATGCCGATGCAGGGGGCTCCGTTCGTCAGTGCAAGGTCAAGGACCTTGCATATCTTTTTGGCGTGCATTTCGCCAAGCGAGCCGCCCATGACCGTGAAATCCTGGCTGAATACATAGACGATGCGTCCGTCTATCGTACCGTAGCCGGTAACAACGCCGTCGCCGAGGAACGTCGTTTTGTCAAGCCCGAAGTTGGTGCAGCGGTGCTCTACAAACTCGTCGATCTCAACGAAGCTTCCGGGGTCAAGAACTGCGTCGATGCGCTCGCGTGCGGTCATTTTGCCTTTGTCGTGCTGTTTGGCGATTGCCTTCTCACCGCCGCCAAGCGCGGCTTTCTCACGTCTTTCGATGAGAGCAGCGCACAGTTCGTCGATCGTTTTGTCCGCCATTACTTCTTACCTCCTCATAATCTGTTGGATGAGCCGCCGCCGTCTCCCCGCGTGATCAGCGCTGTAAGGGAGACGAATGTCCGACGTCTCACAGTCTATGGTACAAGGCCCCGCGCCTTGCGGCGCGGGATGCCTTTTTCCCTGATTAGTCGCGCTGGCAGAGTTCGAGAAGCACTCCGCCGCTTGCCTTGGGGTGGACGAAGGCGATCTTCGCTCCGCCCGCTCCGATGCGGGGCTTTTCGTCTATCAGGCGGACGCCCTTTTCCTTGAGTTCGGCGAGCGCCGCTTCAAGGTCGGCTACTCTCACGGCGACATGCTGGATGCCCTGACCGTTCTTCTCGATGAATTTCGATACGGGGCTGTCCTCGCTCGTTCCCTCAAGAAGCTCGAATTCCGTGTCGTCGATGGGCAGGAAGGCGGTCTTCACCCTCTGTTCCGCGACCTCTTCAACGCCATGGCATTTCACGCCGAGCGTCGCTTCCCAGAATTTAAGGGCTTCGTCGATGCTCTTTACCGCTACTCCGATATGGTCTACATTTTTAATTTCCATTTTTACTTACGCCTCTTTCGCTCTCTTTTCAGCTACCGCCTTTTCGAGCCACGCGATCGTCTCTGTTGTGGGCGTTCCCGGTCCGAAGATAGCTCCGGCTCCGAATCCGAGGAGCGTCGGATAGTCGGTCTCGGGGATGACGCCGCCGCCGAATACGATGATGTCTTCGGCGTTCTTCTCTTTGAGAAGGTCTATTATGGCTTTGAAGCAGTACTCATGCGCTCCCGAAAGAATGCTGATGCCGATGGCGTCTGCGTCTTCCTGAATCGCTGTGGCAACTATCTGTTCCGGCGTCTGGCGAAGTCCTGTGTAGATGACCTCCATGCCGGCGTCTCTGAAAGCTCTCGCTATGACCTTCGCGCCACGGTCGTGGCCGTCAAGTCCTGGTTTCGCAACAACTACGCGAATTTTACGGTCCATTTCTTCTTCCTCCTTAAAAAAGCGCTCGCGATTCTAAAGAACCACGTTCTCTTTGTACTCGCCGAATACTTCGCGGAGCACGCCGCAGATCTCGCCCTCTGTCGCGTAGGCGTGTACAGCGTCAAGAATGAGCGGCATAAGGTTGTCGTCGCCCTTCGCACCCTGCGCTATCGCTTCCAGGGTCGCCTTTACCTTGACGTTGTCGCGGTTTTCCTTCATCTCGCGGAGCTTCTTTATCTGGTTCACGCCAACGCTGGCGTCGACCTTGAGGAGCTTGCGCTCGGACATGTCTTCGTCAATCTGGAACTTGTTGACGCCGACGATGATGCGGTCGCCGGACTCTATCGACTTCTGATACTGGTAAGCCGCGTCCTGAATGTTCTTCTGCGGGTAGCCCTTTTCGATGGCCGTCATCATGCCGCCGAGCTCGTCGATCTTCTTGATGTACTCCCACGCGCCCTCTTCGATCTCTTTGGTAAGGGATTCGATGGCGTAGCTTCCGGCGAGCGGGTCGACGACGTTCGTCACGCCCGACTCGTAGGCGACTATCTGCTGGGTGCGGAGGGCGATGCGGACGCTCTTGTCCGTCGGCAGAGCGAGCGCTTCGTCAAGGCTGTTGGTGTGCAGCGACTGGGTGCCGCCGCAGACCGCCGCCATCGTCTGAATGGCGACGCGGACGATGTTGTTCTCCGCCTGCTGCGCCGTAAGGGTGCAGCCTGCCGTCTGGGTGTGGAAGCGGAGCATCTGTGCGCCTGTGTTGGTGACGCCGAAGCGCTCCTTCATTATCTTCGACCAGACCTTGCGGGCTGCGCGGAACTTCGCTACCTCTTCGATGAAATCGTTGTGAGCGTTGAAGAAGAAGGAGAGGCGCTTGCCGAATACGTTCGGATCCTGTCCCGCCTTGATGGCCGCCTCGATGTAGGCGATGCCGTCCGCGAGGGTGAAGGCGACTTCCTGAATGGCTGTGGAGCCGGCTTCACGGATATGATAGCCGGAGATGGAAATGGTGTTCCACTTTGGAATGTTCTTCGAGCAGAAATCAAAGATATCCGTAATCAGGCGCATTGACGGCTTCGGCGGGAAGATATATGTGCCGCGCGCAATGTATTCCTTGAGGATATCGTTCTGGATCGTTCCCGAAAGAGCGCTCATCGGGACGCCCTGCTTCTCCGCGACTGCTATGTACATCGAGAGCAGCACGGAAGCCGGCGCGTTGATCGTCATCGAGGTCGAGACTTTGTCAAGGGGAATGCCGCCGAAAAGTATCTCAGCGTCCGCAAGGCTGTCGATCGCGACGCCGACCTTGCCGCATTCTCCTATGGCCATCGGGTCGTCCGAGTCATAACCGATCTGCGTGGGCAGGTCGAAGGCGACTGAAAGTCCCGTCGTTCCCTGACTGAGCAGATAACGGTAACGCTTGTTGGAATCCTCCGCCGTGGCAAAGCCCGCGTACTGGCGCATCGTCCAGAAACGGCCTCTGTACATCGTGGGCTGGACGCCGCGCGTGTAGGGATAAAGACCGGGGAAACCGAGGTCTTTAGCGTAGTCCACGCCGTTTACGTCTTCCGGCGTGTATGTCCTTTTCAGGGGGATACCGCCGCCCGTGGTGAAGTTTTCTTTTCTCTCCGGCCCTTTGACGAGCGCTTTCTCAACCGCCGCGTCGTAGACCTTCTTGCCTTCCGCTACTTCCTGGAGCTGTGTTGGTTCGAACAATTACTCCGCCTCCTTGCGAAACTTTTGGGGTCATCGTAAAAATGACCGTCTGCACACTCGTAGATTTCTACAAAAAACCACACGCTATTATTATTGACCAACTCCGCTAAAATTGCAACATTTGAGCATAAGTTTCAGACAAGTCAGTCATTCTTTTTTTATTAAGGCGAAACGGCGGCAAAGCAGGCACTTTTACTCTTTCGCGCGTCAGAGGCCTTATCTAATATCACATTGTACTATATTTCTTTCGCGGGAGCTGAGCGGCGCGTGAATTTTTTGAAAAAACACGCGGATTGAATCGATTGTTATATAATATCTATCGTAAAAACCTTGCGGGGAGGAATAAATAATATGATGCAGCAGGCAATAAAGATAACAGATTCAATCTTCTGGATAGGCGGCAACGACCGCGAGACGGATCTTTTCGAGGGGCTTTGGGAGCTTCCGCGCGGGGTGGCGTACAACGCCTATTTTATCAACGATGAAAAGAGGGCCGTTATAGATACTATAAAGGGGGATAAACTTTCGGATTACATGGAGCGTCTTGTGTCGATAACGCAGGACGGAGGCGGGGTCGATTACCTTGTCGTCAACCACATGGAGCCGGATCACTCCGGCTCGGTGAGTATCATGCGCAGGCTCTACCCTGAGATGAAGATAGTGGGAAACAAAAAAACTATTGAGATGCTGGAGGCCTTCTACGGAATCACGGAGGGGCTGATAGAGGTAAAAGAGGGGGATACTCTCGACCTCGGACGCCATAAGCTGGTCTTTGCCGGAATACCGATGGTGCATTGGCCGGAGAGCATGGTCGCCTACGACACGACTGAAAAGGTTCTCTTCTCTACGGACGCATTCGGCGGCTTCTGCGCCCTCGAAGGGGGCATCTTCGACGACGAGCTTGACATGTCTCTCTATGAGGATGAGACGCTGCGCTACTTCGCGAACATCGTAGGGCGCTACTCCGCCCCGACGCAGAAGGCTATAGCGAAGGTACGCGCCCTTTCTCCGGAGATAATATGCCCGGCTCACGGTCCTATCCTCCGTTCAGATCCCATGCGCGTGGTGGATCTCTACGACAAATGGAGCAGCCACGTCACCGATGAGGGCATCGTGGTCGTCTACGGCTCGATGTACGGAAACACGAAGCTTATGACGGACGCTATAGCCCGCGCCGCCTGCGAGGCCGGCATAAAGGACGTTATAGTTCACGACGCCTCCCGCTCGAATCTCTCATATATAGTGCGCGACATCTGGAAGTACCGCGGCCTCGTGCTGGGAAGCTGCACTTACAACACGGAGCTTTATCCGCCGATGGCGACGCTCTGCCGCGCCCTGAAAAACAAGATGATGAAGAACCGCGCGCTCGGCATATGCGGCTCCTACAGCTGGAGCAAGGGGGCGCTCTCGGAGCTGCGGGTATTCGCGGAGCAGGGGGGCGACTGGAAGATGGTCGAGCCGAACATCGAGGTAAAATCCTCTCCGACGGAGGCAGACCTTGAGCTGTGCCGCGAGCTTGGCAGAAATATGGCCGCCGCGGTGCGCGAATAGGAGGATGCGGAAAAGATGAAATTTTTCAGGGGCGCGGCCGCCCTCTCGCTCGCTTTGATGCTTGCGGGAACGGCCTGCGCTGGCGAAATCGACGTAAAGGTATCGACATTCAGCGTCTACGAGTCGAAGTTCGGCAATTACGAGGCGAAAATCGTAACGCCGATATTCACGGGGCTTGCAATCGACGACTATCAGCGCGAGCTGAACGACTCGCTTATGGCGAGGGGGAGAAAGACGGCGGCTCAATACGAGGCGGAGGTCGGCGAGATGATGAACGACAAGATGGCTGATGGAGGACATCTCGGCGTGACGCTCAGCTATGACGTTCGCGTTGACAATGAAAAGCTGCTGACGGTAGACCTCTACGAGCTGACTATCGTAGGTTCGTCGTCAACGACTCACACATTCTACAATTTCGACAAAAAGACGGGACTGCCTGTGGAGCTTTCCTCCTTTTTCAACGGCAAGGCCGATTATGTGAAGATCATCAGCGATTACATCAGAGGCGAGATGCGCCGGCTCAACAAGAAGGGAGAAGGCCCCTTCTGGATAGCGCCGCAGGATTCCGGCGGCTTTTCGTCGATAAAGCCGAATCAGAACTTCTTCGTCAACGATAAGGGAAATATCGTCATCTGCTTCGACAAATATGAAGTGGCCCCCGGAGCTGCAGGCAGCCCGGAGTTTGAAATCCCGCGCAGGGCTGTGGCCCCCTGGCTGAAGAAAAACTGATTCCCAGCCGCGTCAATAAAAAAAAGAAGCCGCCGGAAAAATTCTTTCGGCGGTCTCTTTTTGCCTTTTAACTTCCCGGCTCCGTTCAGAAGCGGGAGTTCATATCATTTCTGATTTTCAGCGGAACTCTTGGGGCGTACTTTTTAACTATCCCGTCAAGCGCCGCCATTTCATTTCTGTCGAACAGGAGCTTCCAGCCCAGCGAATCCTTTTCGAGAAAGGCTATCAGCGTCCCGCCCTTTATCATAAGCGTCACGTGGCGTATCTCCGACCACGGCAGAAGCTCACGATGGTGAGAGAACCATGTATGCGTCTCCTTTACAAATCCCTGAGGCGATACATATACCCTCTTTTCATACTTTATCACTACAAGGCTGCAAGCGCCCAGCAGCAGATTCAGTAAAGCCTTCTGAGTCACTCCGTCGTGCCGGAGCTGCCAGCCCGCCGTTGTGAAGAGGTAAGCGGCAATCAGCACAAAGGCGACGCTTTTCCATCTCTGAGACTCCTTGCCGGACTTCGAGACCAGAAGGCTTTCCAGCGGTTCAAGTACAGCCAATCAGCCGCGTCCTTTCGTCTTACGCCAGATTGGCGGGACGTGTTCTTCCGCCCCTTACAGGCTCGCCGTCCTTACCCTTCCAGAAGATACCGATACCCAGGTAGGTCATGACGATCGCGACTATCGGGTTCAGGTAGTTCAGGAATGCGTAGGGAGCGTAGGCCAGCGTCGGAATGTCGAAGATTCCGGCGTGATAGGCTCCGCAGGTGTTCCACGGGATAAGCACGGAGACGAGCGTTCCGCAGTCTTCCAGCGAGCGGGAGAGCATCCTCGGGTGGAGCCCCTTCGCGTCGAAGGTGTCCTTGAACATCGTACCGGGCATCGCTATTGAGAGATACTGGTCGCCGAGGAAGATGTCGCAGACAAGGCAGGAGGCTATGACCGCCATGACAAGTCCGCCGATGCTTCTGACCGGCTTCATGATGGCTTCAAGGATGACCTTGAGGTAGCCGCATACATTCATGACTGAGCCGAAGGTGAAGGCGCAGAGGATGAGGGATATCGTCCAGTTCATCGACTGCAGGCCGCCGCGCTCCATCAGGGAGACGACGTCGTTCGCCGCTTCGAGGGCTATTTCAGGAGCGTAATTGATGGCGTGCTGCGAGAGAAGGGCCGCGAGAGCCGCGGGATCCTCCGCCGCTCCGGCTATCTCGGCTGAAAGCGCCGGCGCGTAGCCGTTCTGCATAACGTCGAGAATCGTGCCGAAGTTGATCCCCTCTACAAACTGGAATATGACGGCGATGAAGATACCGGCCCAGAGCGAGGGAAGAGCGGGCTTGCGCATGGCGGAGAGAACGATGACCGCCAGCGGGGCGATGAGGGAAATGGGGCTGATCCAGAATTCCTTCTGGAACATATCCTGCAAAGCCGCGATTTTCGTGGTGTCAAGCTCCCCGCCCGCATAGCCGAAGCCGAGGAAGAGAGTGATGGCGATCACGATGACATATGTCGGCCCGGTCGTCCAGACCATCGCGCGGATATGCTGGAAAAGGTCCGTGCCGGAGACGGCGGGGGCGAGGTTCGTCGTGTCGGAGAGCGGCGACATCTTGTCTCCGAAGTAGGCTCCGGAGATGATTACGCCGGCCGTCAGCGGAGCGGGGATGCCAAGGCCGAGCGCTATGCCGAGAAGGGCGATGCCGACCGTGCCGGAGGTTCCCCATGATGTGCCGGTGGCCAGAGCGACGACCGAGCAGATGATGAGCGTGGCGAATAGGAAGATAGAGGGCGAGAGTATCGACAGCCCGTAGTAAATCATGCTGGGAACGACTCCGCTGCTGATCCAGGAGCCGACGAGCGGGCCGACTGTATAGAGGATGAGGCAGGCCTGCATACCGACCATGATGCCGTCGATAATTCCCTTTTCAATTTCGTCATACTGATAGCCAAGTACCGTTACCCCAACGACTCCGGCAAGTATCGCGCCGAGGATGAGGATGATGTGAACGTCGGTGCCGTAAACGAGCACACCGAGAAGGATCATGACCGCTACCGCAAGGAAAACCAGAAGCGACAGAGCCAGCGATGGTGCTTTCTTTTCTTTTGCCATTATAAAGCTACTCCCCTTTCGATTTTTGAAAAAAATGTGCCAAATACAACAAAAACAGCGCGCCGCCTTTTTCCCCTTTTCACCTCCCCTTTGAGGCATGATATTTTGTAACTCTTATAGCAGAAAAACGCGAGTAAAAAATAACTCTGAACCACTTGCCTCTACTATTTTATATCGCAAGCAGTCTTTTTGTCTATAGTTCCCATGCTGATATATCTTTACATACAGCAATTCATTGTCAGCGTTTAAAAATTTCAAAAAAAACAGTTGAAGGTTGACGCGATTCACGCTAGAATAGCACAGTATGCGGGGAGCGTCCCCGTAAAAAACGGGTTGTACAAAATTGAAGGAGGACTTCTTACTATGGCTAAAGCAAGTGTGGATCAGTCGGTTTGTGTAGGCTGCGAGGCCTGCGTCGGCGTATGCCCGACGTCAGCCATCGCGATGAACGACGGGAAAGCCCAAGTTGACGCCGATACCTGCGTCGAGTGCGGCGCCTGCGTTGCGACCTGCCCGGTAAGCGCTATTTCACAGTAGTTCGTAATTCAAAAAGCTGTATAAAAAGAGAGCTTCCTGTGATTCAGGAGGCTCTCTTTTTAACTTTCCATATTTTTCCCATATAATTTTTTTTACTCGCCGAAAGCGGCTGAAATATCAGGAAAATTTTCCTGCCGCTCCGAAATACTAAACACTTTAGTAAAAAAATGTCTGGCTGTCACTTTATCAGAGTAAATCAATATAGCGTTTTTATTATAAGAGCAGCGAAAAAAAAATCCGGCTCAGCGCTGGCCGTAACGCGCGGCGACGTCGGCCGCTTCGCTCGCCGCCTCCTCTTCCGTAAGGCATACGCCCCCGCCGCAGCTTTTTGTAAGGAAAAATATTTTCGCGAATATTTCAAGCATCTCGCAGCGCGCCGCCGCCTCTTCTATCGTCGCGCCGGCGCAGAGCGCGCCGTGATTGGCGAGCAGGAGGCCGAAGCCGTTTCCCAGAGCTTCCGCCGCGTTCTCCGCGAGCGCCGCCGTGCCTATAGGGGCGTAGCGGGCGCAGGGGATTTCGCCGCCGAAGAGGACGGCCTGATTGTCCGAAAGCACGGGCAGCGGGCGGCGCATCGCGGCGGCGGCAAGCGCGTATATGGAATGTGTGTGTATGACCGCGCCGACGTCGGGGCGGCGGCGGTAAATTCCGGCGTGAAGCGGACTTTCTATCGACGGCCTGCGCCCCCCTTCGATTACAGTTCCCTCCGGCGACAGCTTTGGCAGGTCGCAGGCGGCAAGCAGCCGGTAATCCATTCCGCTGGGCGTTATGATAAAGCCGTCGCGGCAGCGGATGCTGAAATTTCCTCCGCTCCCCTGTACCAGCCCTTTCGCAAGCATTTCGCGGGCAACCGCGATTATTTTTTCCCTTTTTTCACCGTCAGTCATGAGAAAACCTCGCAAGCCTTACAGTCAGCGGCAGCATCAGCAGATTGATGAAAGCCATCGAAAGAAATATTCCGCATATTGAAAATCCGACTGCCAGCATCAGCGACATCAGCGCCGCGGCCAGCACCATGCCCAGAGAATCTATTATATTCAGCGAGGCTATCGTCCTCGCCATGTGGCTTTCCGGCGTCATGCTCTGCATCATCGCGTACATTGGTATGCTGTAGAGGCCGCCGCAGGCTGCAAGCATAAACATGGATACGACTATGCCGGCGGCGCGGGGCGTCGATAGAAAGCCGCGCGCCCCCAGCAGCGCTTCGCCGACGGCCGCCGACGGGCTGAAGATGTAAAGCGACAGGATGAAGAGGCTCATTCCAAGCAGGCTCGCGGTGAGATACCTGCCGGATATTCGCCCCTTGAGCAGCTTGTTGCAGCAGGTTGCGCCGAAGCCGACGCCGACGGAGAAGAGCACGAGAAATAGCGTCGAGACCTCTTCATTTCCGCCGACCGCGTCCTTCGCGTATGATGGAAACTGCGCGAGAAAGACGGAGCCGAGAAACCAGAACCAGCTTATGCCTATTATGGAAAGAAAGACGGGGGGATTCGACAGCGGATAGGAGATAAGCTCCCATGTCGAGCGGAAAAGATTCCTGTCTATTCTCAGTTCGGGCGACGAGGCTTCGGCAATCGGTATGAAGCGGCTCGCCGCATAGCCTGCCGCGGCGACGCCTATGACGCCGCCGGATATGTACCAGCGTCCCAGCGGTGAGAGTATCAGCAGGCCGCCGCAGATAGTGCCCGTAAGAATGGCGATATTCGTTCCGGCGTTTACAAGGCCGTTGCCGGCCACCAGCTCATCGTCGCAAAGAAGCTGCGGCAGTATGCTGAATTTCAGCGGGCCGAAGAAGGTCGACTGCACTCCCATGAAAAAGAGCAGCGCTATGAGCCACCAGAGCTGCATCAGCTCAAAGGAGAGGGCTGTGAGGCACATCAGTATAATTTCCACGAATTTTATCTTCCTTATAAGGAAGGATTTTTCAAATTTGTCTGCTAGCTGCCCCGCGAGCGAGGAGAAGAGAAAGAAGGGGAGAATAAAAAGCCCAGCGACGACCGTTATCAGCAGCTGCGCGTTCAGCCCGTAGGCGGCCGCCAGACGGAAGGTTATCAGCGTTACAAGCGCGCTCTTGAAAAGATTGTCGTTGAAAGCCCCCAGAAACTGCGTGAGAAAGAGAGGCAGGAAGCGCCGGCTGAGCAATAGTTCAAACTGCGTTTTTATATCGCTCTCCCCCTTATCCTTTGGATATTACATCGTCGAGCGAGATACTTCTCGTGTGTTCCGTCTTGTCCCACGTCCCCTGATCCTTTGCCAGAAAGGCCGCTTTGAAGATTATCGGTATCCACGTAAGGCCGAACCAGAAATAGGCGAAGGTGTCCTTCGCGTAGCGCAGAGTGAATTTTTTCTCGTGAAATGACGGCCCTGCGACGGAGCAGATAAGACAGAAGAAGATTATCGAAAAGATAGGCAGGCCGAAGAAGAGCGCCCAGTCTATCATCGTATGCGGAACATCCGCCGAGGGATAGAGCACCATATTGTTTATCAGCGTGAATGCCATCCCTGCGAACATTATCACAACTCCGAGACAGGACTTTGCCGGCGCGAGCAGATAGAGGAAGAGGTCGAGATATTGCAGCTTCCGCGTTGTGAAAAAGGCCTTCAGCGCGGCCCAGCCGTAATTCCAGAATACCCAGTAATGCCCCTGCATCCAGCGCGTGCGCTGACGCTTCGATATCGCCATATCCTGCGGCTTTTCGTCGTAGATGACGGCTGCGTCGTTCCAGTGGACGCGGCTGCCGGAAAGTATCAGACGGGTGGACATTTCAAGATCTTCCGTCAGGCTTTGGAGATTCCAGCCTATCCTTTCCAGCGTCGCGACTCGTATTACCAGCCCTGTGCCGCCCAGCGTGCAGGACAGCCCCCAGAGGCCGCGCGCCAGCTGCCAGAAACGGTTCGTGAACCAGTAGGCGAGCGCGTAAGAGCGGGTCAGCCAGTTGTCGTCAGGATTTTTCACGTCAAGGACTCCCTGGATTGACTCCGCCTCGGGATGCAGCTCCATATAATTGTTCATCGTCATAAGGAAATTTTTGTCCGCGAGATTATCCGCGTCGAACATGGCAAGCGCGTCATATTCGTCAAAGGGGATTTGCGTCAGCGCCCAGCGCACATTCCAGGTCTTTCCGTTATGCTCTTTGTCGAAGCGTTCCAGCGCGACAGCCCCGTTTTCTCGCGCCAGCTTCGCGGTGTCGTCTGTGCAGTTGTCGCATGAGGCGTAGACCTTATAGCAGTTTTTGGGATAGTTCTGCTCCGCGAGGCTTACCAGCAGCGGCCTTATCACAGCCGCCTCGTTATGAGCCGGCACAAGTATTGCGAAGCGGCGGTAGCGTTTGGCCATCGGCATCTTCTTCTGGCTCCAGAAGCCTCTCAGGCTGACTATAAGCTGATACATCCCGTCGCACATCAGAGCGCCAAGCAGCGTATAGAGGACGAATTGTACGATCCACCATCCCCACCATATAAGCCAGTAAAAAAGTTCCGTTCTGTCCATAACAGCCACTCCCGATCTCCTTCACAGCTTTCGATATCTTACTCCCAGCCGCGCTTTAAGGCAAATGTAATTGCCTCTTCGCCGCATCGTTCAAAAGCGAAAAACAGCCGCCCGCGCCTATATCCCACAGCGGAGAAATCAGCGCGCGCCGCCGTCAAAGCGCCGCAGCAGGTCATATTCAAGAATCATGTCGCTGACGTGAAGTATCTTCGCGCTCTCCTCCGTCAGCGCGGAAAAATCGGCGTAATCCGCCGCCTCTCCGCTTTTTATATTGACGGCGCGGCCATTAGCCGGCTCTACAAAGATATCGCCAGTCACATAAGAGCCGTTTCGGAATATCACAGGAGCGTCGGCGCGGCCGCTGAAAATGCTTTCGCCCAGCCCGTCGGAAAAATCGACGCCGAGCAGAGCGGCGAGCGACGACGGCAGATTGACGAGCCCCAGCGCCATTTTTTCGTCGCGCGGCAGCTTCTTCACCCCCGGCGCGTTTATTATCAGCGGAACGCTGTTGACGCGCCGCCAGTTATGGTCCTTAGAAAGATCTGTCCCCAGCAGCTTTGAAAGCGCCTCCGAATCCCAGCGCGGAACAGCGGCGTGGTCGCCGTAGAGGACGATGACGCTCCGGCCGTAAAGCCCGCTCCTTTTCAGCCCATCGATGAAAGCGCCGAACTCGCGGTCAAAATAGTGTATCGCGGCAAGATAGCTGCGCAGCACGGCTCCCTCCGTCTCAGCCCCCGGGTCGAAGTCCGCCTGCCTGATAAGCTCCGCGAAGCTGAAAGGATAATGGCTCGTCAGCGTGATCATAAAGGCGTAAAAGGGCTTCTTCTCCGCCTCGAGCATCGCGAGCGACTGACGGAAAAAGCTCCTGTCGCTCAGCCCCAGCCCAATTATTTCGTCGTTGACGTAGTCCTTTTTGCTTATGAATCTGTCGAAGCCGAGCGCCGGATACATGTGGGCGCGATTCCAGAAGCCGGGGCGGTCCCCGTGCATCGCCAGCGTGATATAGCCCGCCTCCTTCAGCGCGTGAGGCAGCGCGCGGTAGCGGTTGCCTGCAAAGCGCGTATAGGCTACGCCGGAAGCGGCGGGATATAAAGCCGCGTTTACAAGAAACTCCGCGTCCGAGCTGTTGCCGGAGGCCGTCTGACTGTATGCCTCCGCCGAAAGCGACGCCTCCCTGGCAAACGCGTTGATATTCGGCATCACCTCGCGCCCCCCGACCTTCAGCCCCACGACAAAGCTCTGAAGCGACTCAGCCTGTATGACGATGAGATTCTTCCCATGCTCCGCGCCGAAGAGCCCGGCGGGGCGCGGTCTGTTTCTGACGGTATTCTCGTACCAGAGACGAAGCTCGTCCGCCTCCGCATCTCCGAGAGCGCGGAGCGAGAGCTTGTCCCGCAGCGTGTTCCAGCCGTCCGCCGCGTGATAGCTGAGCGCCCCTATATTACAACATATCGCGGGGCGGTCCCACATAGAGCGCAGCACCCCAGGCACAAGCCTGTTATAGCTGTATATATGGAAGGCGAAGACAGAGAGGAGGAGCGCGGAAAAAAGCAGCGTTCCAGCCAGCCGCCGCAGCGTCAGCCGGCGGAAAAAGGGGCGCACCGATATCCTGCCGAAAATACGGTAATAACCGAAAAGCAGCGGCATATCAATGAAATAGAGCAGGTCGTGCGGAGAAAAGAGGGCGAAAACAGAGTCAGATATCTCCCCAAGCTGCGAGGAAAGCCCCAGATTGTGAAAGCTGAAAAGGTCTGAATAATAGCGCATATACAGCAAATCCGCGACCAGCAGCGCCGTCAGCCCAAGGTCGAGAAGCAGAGCGGCGGCAAGACGCCCCCTGCGCCAAAAGAGCGACGCGGCGGCGGCAGCGAACGCCGCAAGCGCCGCCGACGAGGCGACGGAAAGCGGCGCGCGCCTCACATGCTCCGACAGCTCATATTCGAGAAAATAAAACTTTAAGAAGAGCGACAGCGCCAGCAGCGTGAAAAATATCAGCTCGCGGCAATCCCTGCCGGCAGTGCGGTATACGCCCCTTGAAATTGAAAGAGATTTCATCTTCCGCCTCCGGCTCTATCCGGCGCGTCCGTATATATTATTCATACTCCGCAGCGCCGGCGCTTTGCCGCGCAGAGCCTCCATATCCTCCGCCCTCATGCGCCAGCGCCAGTTGCCGAGCGGCTGCGAGGGGCGGTTCATCCGGCACTCTCCGCCGAGACCGAGAATATCCTGCGCCGGTACGACGGCAAGCTCCGCCGCCGAAGAAAGAGCCATGCGTGTCATCACGCCGCTTACATTTTCCCCGTTGATCTCCATCCCAGCGTAAAGGGCGAAATTTTCTCGCTCCTGAGCGGTCGCGGAGCGCCACCAGCCTGCGGCGGTATCATTATCGTGGGTGCCCGTATAGACGACGCTTCGCGGCTCTATATTGTGCGGCGCGTAGGGATTGCCGGCCACATCGCCGCCGAATGCGAACATAAGCACCTTCATGCCCGGAAGCCGGAAATCGTCCATAAGCCGCCTCACGTCGTCGGTTATTATGCCGAGATCCTCCGCCACCAGCGGAAGCGTCCCCGAGCCGCCGCGCTCATTTCGCATGAAAGCTTCCAGCATCTCGCGCCCCAGAGCCGGACGCCAGCTCCCTTCGCAGGCCGTTTCGCATGAGGCCGGTATCTCCCAGAAGGCGCAGAGGCCGCGAAAGTGGTCTATCCGCGCCAGAGGACAGCAGTCGAGCAGCCGCCGCAGCCGCCCCCGCCACCAGGCGAAATCGTCCGCGCGCATCCTCTCCCAGTTATAGAGCGGATTGCCCCAGCGCTGCCCGGTTGGGCTGAAATAATCCGGCGGAACTCCGGCGACGCAGCGCGGCGAGCCGTCGGAGCAAAGGTCGAAAAGCTCGCGCTTCGACCAGACGTCCGCGCTGTCCCAGGCGACATAAATGGGAATATCACCCATCAGCGTCACGCCGCGCGCGGCGCAGTACTCTGAGAGGGAGCGAAGCTGACGGAAAAATATAAACTGAGTAAATTCTATCAGCGCAAGCTCCTCGCTGTGAGCGGCCTCAAAGACGAGCAGACTCTTTTCGTTGTGCGCGGCAAAAGGGGCGGGCCATTCAGCCCAGCAGCTTCCGCCGTTAATTTTCTTCAAAAGCGAATAGAGGGCGAAATCGCGAAGCCAAAGAGCTTCATCGCGGCGAAAACGCTCGAAATCATCCCAGACGGACGACGCGCCGCCGCCGCAAAAACGCCTCCAGGCCGCGGCCATAAGCTCCTCGCGGCAGAGCGCGGCGGCGTCAAAGTCAGCCTCAGCGGCGGATGGAAGGGCGAAAGAATTTAATTCTCCCTCCGACAGCAGCCCCTCTTCATACAGAATATCGGGGCTTATCATCAGCGGATTGCCGGCGAATGCGGAGGGGCTGCTGTAGGGCGAATTGCCGAATACCGGCTGCACCGGAGTGAGCGGCAGCAGCTGCCAGAGCGAAAAGCCGGCCTGACTGATAAGCTCCGCGAAGCCGCGCGCCTCCCTTCCTAAATCGCCGACGCCGTAAGGCCCCGGAAGCGAGGTAACATGCAAAAGAATCCCGCTGCTGCGTCTGATAGACAAAAGAAGCTTCCCCCGTTCAAGCAAATAACAACGCTATATTATAATGCAAAAAGCTCTTCCGCGAACAGATATCTTCCGCTCGGTGTTATTAGTCTGTGATAATGTCACCCCATAAATGTTCTGAGATAATGTCACCAT
>JAUNJZ010000015.1 GCA_030533085.1 Synergistaceae bacterium | reverse complement strand
TGAATAGGATGGGATTAATGCCATTGGCGCGTAGATTATCAGGACGGAAATGAAGCAAGTGTGCCTCTGTTATAGCGGGAGTTTGCGCAGGATAAAATATCTGATTTGAAACTTTTATGCTTGCAAACTAACTAAGATTTGATATAATAAATACAAGATGTAATATTCAAAAAAATAAAATTATAATGAGGAGGATACGACAATACGTATTGAACAGATATCGATGATTATTTCTTTCGCGGCCTTGGTTCTCAGCACACTGATTGCGCTCTATAATATAGAATTACAGAAATCATTCCAGAAATTTGAACATGGGTCAAAGGAAAAAACAAAACAGGATTTGCTGGAGGTTCTCGCGTCGTTGAGGCTTATTGTTGCAAAAGCGTCGATAGGAAATTTTTGTAAGAACCTGGACTTTAAAGAAGAGAAAAATGCCGTGCAGCGCTTTTTACAGAGCAACACATGGACGGCAATGGAAAACAGCTTTTGCATCTCAAAAAAGGACTCGCTTCTTTTACAGCGTTTGCTCATAATCCTGAATTCAGAAGATAGATCTGATCTTGCCGCGTTTGCGGCTATATCTGAAAAAGATTTACATGACTTTATCGCCAAAGACGGTATCGTAACTATAAATAAACTTAAGGAGAATTATAGCAATCTGTTGATCTCACTCTCCGGCAGCAAATCAACCGATGAAATAACGAAGGCGCTTTATGAAACTGTCGAAAAAATGCTGACAGACGGAGATAAAAACTTCAGATCTTTTCTTTATTATTTGCGCGACGAGCAGAATATTTCAGATCCGGACGTTGATGTTTTTATCGCGACTCTTGCTGGGGACGCTTTGGCTCTAGAAAATGCCATCAAAGTCGGCGGAAACATAAACGTAACAACAGGCGATATCTATAAAAAATATGACTGCTACTTAAAGGAATTTGAGATAAATAAAAAACAACCATAGAGTACAATGAGGCTATGTTAGATACGTTGTGTTCTGTAGGAACTATGAGGCAATAACAAATTTAAAATAGTCGTCGCTGAAAAACAAGAAAGAACCAGTGACAGCCCCTTAATAGACACTAATAAAGTAAAATATATTGCCGAAAATCGCAAAATACAAGGAGGATTTTCGGCAATATTAAACCTAATAACACAGAGGAACTGCTGGAGAGTTGTTTATTTTTTGCTGTTCATGAAAAGTCCGCCAAAAAGAGAGCCTTTAGCGGACTTTTGGATGGAAGAAGCGTCGTCTTGTGCATGGTAAAAGGTACTTTTCAGCGACGACTATAATCATAGCAATAAATCATGCCGCAGGTTGAATTCTACGGAACAACTCCTGAATAAAATAGTTAAAACTTGGAGAGCTATTGGCATTTAAATCCATATGCATACCCATTCGTTTTGCCCATTCTGCCTTTTTCATACCTATTTCCCTATAAGACGGACATTCTTTCCGCATCTTGACCAAACCGCCTGGATATACCGCATTTGCGAGGACTTCCCATGTGCCGCAAATGGAGTCCTGAACATATCCACCGAGCGCTTTACGCCGCACAGTTGGATACGCGGCCATGATGGCCGGTTCATCACCCAATAACCAAGCTTCAACTTCTTCCACGGCAATGCAAAATACATGGTCGATTGAAATTTTATTGTCAGAGGCTACTTGCTGAAGGCGCGCTTTGAATTCCTCAGTATTATTATCGTCATTGTCCAGGATCACAAAAATAGCCGCCTGAGTGTGACGCAAACTTCTGTCAAAGCCTCGTAAATAAGTCGCTAAGTCATTCAGCAACTTTCCGGTGCGCGTTTCTTTTACTGTGTTCTTTTTTGTAAAGCCGCCGATCCCCCTAAAAGATTTACAGTTATACGTTATTTGTGAAGAATTTATTAATATTTTCCGCATCAGCTCATGAATTAGCGCTTCGCTCGACTGATCTTCGATAAGAAATTGAAAATGCATTTATATCTCCTTTATCAGCCGAAGTATCTGCTGTACCATAAATCTCCCATAAATGCCCCCTCAGAGACGAGTTCTTCGACGAACTCGTAATCTGAAGCTCTTCTTGCGTTTGAAAACCCGTCCGCCCCTTTTTCAAGTACCCATACATCTTTGGGAGAGAGAGCATTTACAAAAAATGGGCTGTGAGTAGTTACGAATAACTGCTTGCTGTAACCAGTTCCAACATTTTTTGCCATTTCCGCCGCCAAGTCAGGCAGATACCGATGATATAATCCATTTTCCGGTTCCTCAATGAAGACCAGTTTTCTAGGGTTTTTTTCGTGGAGCAACAGATAATATGCAAAGAGTTTCAGCGTTCCATCTGACATTCTCTGAGAAAAGAAGGGCTCGGCAAAGCCATCCTGCCAGAATTCCAAATACATTTGACCATTCTGCAGTTTGACAGGCTGTATCTTCGTTATATTGGGAATTTTTGTTTGAATATACGCTAAAATTTTTTCAAAATCTTTCGGGTTCTCACGATACATATATTGGGCAACGTTATTTAAATTGCTTCCCTCCCTGTTGAGGTATGGCGTCGGCGCTGCTGTTTGAATCTGACGTGCAGTGTCCGGAGAAAAATAGCATAAATACCAGCTGCGCAGAAATTCAAGGAACTGCTCTATTCTGGTGTATTGTTTCATACTTCCAAGTGTTACAATTCCCAGCTTTCTGGTGTCGCTCAATTCAACATCGGATTTGTTTCCGGTAATTACTCCATCGTCATCCTGTCCGCCGGTAGCCCCTTCAAAGGCATAACCTTTTCCCTCTATCAGGTAAAGGAATGACATCGGACGCCCGGTTTTTTGAACCCGTTGTCTTAGCCGTTCTTCCTGAACATAAGGGCGGCCATTCTTATCTTTTGCGATTGTTAATTCATATGTTATCGGGCGTGCATTGCTAGTTTCGCGATAGTATATTTCAAAACGGATTGGCCCTTTCATCCGCTGAGATAGGATTTGCTCATAGCCGCCGCGATTCCTTGCATCGCAGGCACTTTCAACATCTGTTGAAAGGCAGTCTGAAATAAATCCAAAAGCGTCCGCAAGAGTACTCTTGCCGTTGCCGCTGGGGCCAATAATCGCGACCATATTTCCAAGGGGTTTACCCTGTCTGTCGCTGTAAAGCTGTCCCATTTTTATATTTTGTAAAGAGCCGTAATTTTGTATCGCTATGCCTAAGACCTTGCCCATCCAGCCCCACCCCTAATCTATCTGACTAAACAGTATTTACATAGATTATCATAAGTTGCACAATATGAAAATGCCAAATTCTAGCCATCTCCAGTCTTACAGCTGTGCAGTTATGTTTTTCCGCAGCGAAGTTGTCGTTATATGAGAGTCTTCGCTTCACGGCCTTTTCTGAATTTACAAAACGATACTGATATTCGAAATACTGAAAGTTTCACTGATATTTGTGGACATATAAGCCGTGTTGTATCTTCGAATCCCGATCAAATCTGTCTTTTATAATATCGAAGAACATGTCATTTGAATTGTTATATTTCTGAAAAATCGAATATGCGATAATGTCAGCGATCTGAATCAGGCGAGATGCCTTTGAATCAAGAAATAGAGGCACTTCGGCCAGATTATTGATGACGCCCCATTTACATCCAACGTCTCGAAAATCTCTCATCAACAGCTGCAATGGATGTTCGTATGATGATTTGTCGAAAATCATAATTCCGCGCTGTGTGTCGTTATGTTTGTGGAGTCTTCTTAAAAAATAATCGAACCTGGTTGAAAGCTGCTCAAATGCGTGCTCAACAATATCGTCAGCTTCGATAGGCTTTGATTGAGTTCCTTTAATCACGACGCTGGCAAATATTCTGTTGCTGACATGAGAGTCGCGCACAACCTTCAATGCATCGCAGATTGCCTCTATTCGGTCGCTTTTTGGCACACCGTGCCAGAAGCTTTTCCCGCCATACATCGGATTGCCGTGCAGCTCTACATCTGTAACAGTGCCATTAACAGGCATGTATCTGTAAAATCTTGCGGCAATTTTGTCCAACTCATGCGAGATCCAGTAGCTCTGTCTTTCATACGTACAAAGCCCCGCCAATACAAAACATTTTTGTTTTGCATCATGGACATTTCCAGATTCGTCAACGTAAAGCAAATACAGGCAAATCACAGCTTTGCGATATGATACAAAAAAGGCAGGCGAGGAGAGACCTTGCTCTCGCAGGCCAGATCACCGGCCCTCCCGACTGCACTTAAATTCTAGATTAAGCCTGCTTCTTTGTCAAGCGCGGCAAAAAGCCTGTGCCATCGTAATGCCCATACCTCCAAACGCCGCCTGACGGGGCTCGGGAGGAAAACGAAACCGCCAAAGCCCAAAAGCTCTTAGTGGAAGCAGGAGGACGGAGCCGGGGCTTTGGTGGGGGTGGAATGTATTACTCTTTGAGTTCTTTTATTTCTTTGCCGCGCCCTGTTTCGCTACGGCGGCCTGTGCAGCAGCTATTGCTTCCGCGTCGCCAAGGTAGTAGTGTTTCAGCGGCTTGAGTTCTCCGTCCAGCTCGTAGACGAGCGGCACGCCGGTGGGGATGTTCAGCTCCAGGATATCTTTTTCTGATATTCCGTCAAGATATTTTACCAGCGCGCGCAGGCTGTTGCCGTGCGCCGCTATAATAAGTCTTTTGCCGCTTTTTACCTCCGGGGCTATCACATTTTCCCAGTATGGCACGACGCGCGCGACTGTGTCCGCGAGGCATTCGCCGAGCGGCAGTTCGTCAGCGGCGAGCGAGGCGTAGCGGCTGTCGTGTCCCGGCCAGCGTTCGTCATCTTTTGTCAGCAGCGGCGGGCGTGTCGCGTAGCTGCGACGCCAGATTTTTACCTGTTCGTCGCCGTATTCCGCGGCGGTTTCAGCCTTGTTCAGCCCCTGAAGAGCGCCATAGTGGCGTTCGTTGAGCTGCCATGACTTTTCGACCGGTATCCACATCAGCTCCATTTCCTCGAGCACGCACCAGAGCGTCTTTATCGCGCGGCGCAGCACGGAGGTGTAGGCTTTGTCAAAGCAGTAGCCCTCTTTGTTCAGCAGCTCCCCCGCTGCTTTCGCCTCTGAAAGCCCCTTCTCGGAAAGCGGCACGTCGTGCCATCCGGTGAAACGATTTTCTTTATTCCACGCGCTTTCTCCATGTCGTATCAAAACTAATTTATACATCTCTACGCCTCCGTATTTTTTTAAGGGAACGCAGATACAGCTCCCGCTGAAAGGATTGTCGGCCAGAGAGGGGCTGTTGTCAAGTTTGAAAATTTACAGCGCGTCAGTTCTGTACGGTGACGGCTTCTCCGCTGTTGAGGTTGTTGCCGCCGAAGGTTATCACCTCTTCGCCGAATGCCAGCCCTTTTGTTATCCGCACTCTTCCGCCTTCGCGTATTCCAGTTTCGACGCTGCGCTGTTCCGCGGCGCCGTCCTTTACGACAAAGAGGTAGAAGCCGCTGTCGCTGCTGTGAAGAGCTCCTTCCGGCACTGTGACGGCGTTTTGGTATTCTTTCTCAACGATAGAGGCCTGTCCGAACATTCCGGGGCGCAGTCTGCCGCCGGCCTGCTTTTCGTTGTCAAGCTCTATCTCGACGCTGCTGGTGCGCGTGGCGGGGTCTACATACTGGTCTATGCGCGTCACGCTGCCGCTGAAGCTTTCGCCAGGGAGCGCGTCGAAGCGCATCAGCACCGGCATTCCAACAGCGACAGTGTATATTTTAAGCTCCGGTATTTTCAGCGTGGCTTTGAGGCGGCGCAGGTCGGCGATGTCTAGTACAGGAGAAGAGGGGGATATCATCGCCCCGGGGGTGAGGGAGTAGTCGTTGAGCACAGTGCCGTCCATCGGCGAGCGGATGATATAATCGTCTTTCGTCGATTTGACGCGCGCCTCTTCCGCCGCGTACTGGCGCTCTTTGGCCTGCGCGGCGCGCCACGCGGCTTCCGCGCTTGTGTATTCTGTCTCTATCGCGTCGTATTGCTGCTGTGTGCTGAAGCCCTCTTTTACAAGGCGGCTGTAGCGGTCGAGGTTTGTCTTAGCGTTGAGCATCTGCGCCCTTGCGCTCTCCGTCTCCGCGCGGGCGGAGGCTGCCTGGGCCGCTGTCGAGAGTATCAGCGCGTCCTGCTGGTCGTGTTCGAGCACCGCTATCTGTTCTCCCGCTTTAACGTAGTCTCCGCGTTTTACGGAGAGCGACAGCAGTCTGCCGGTTACGCGCGGCGTCACTTCTACGCGCTTTACCGCTTCCACCTGCATGTTCTGTGTGATTTTTTCCGATATGGACCGACCGGGCTGCACGACCTCAGTTCTGACTATCGGGCTTGATGGGGCGCTCTCCGTTTTGTCCGCGGCGAAGAGCGTCTCTCTTCTGCTGTAGAGGCCTATAGCCGCAAGGAGCGCGACGAGCGCCAGAATGACGATCACTGTGCTTTTCTGCGGAAGTTTTGTCTTTTGCTTTTGCATTTTATAAACTCTCCCCATTCCAACCGGTTATTGTTCCCTCTGTCATTTTCAGCGCTACCGCCGCCACGATGCAGTTGTAGCGTGCGCGGTTGTATTCGAGCAGCGCCGTCGTCAGCTCAGACTGTGCCGTGAGCAGATCCAGCTGCGGCGTCACTCCCTCGCGGAAACCGACCTCCGAGAGGCGCAGCGATTCACGCGCCAGCTCGAGCGCCTTTTCCGAGGCGCGCAGGTTTTCACGATTCGTCTCTATGTCGTTCCAGGCCGTTTCCACATCGGCTTTGATGTCGATGTTTTTCTGTTCCAGCGCTATGCGCTCCTGTTCGCGCTCCGCCCTGGCCGTCATTACCGCCCTTCTTGTCACGTTGCGGTCAAAGATGGGGACGGCGAGCGTCACTTCCGCGCGCCATGTGTCGTCGCCTCTGTCCTGATTCCGGTACGGGTCGGACCAGCCCGAGGATATTCCCGCGGTGACTGTCGGCATCATGCCGCTCCGCTCTATTTTTATCTGGTTTTCCTGATAGCGCAGCTGCTCTTCGAGCTGTTTTCTGTCGGCGCGGAACTGCTCCGCGAGGGCGAGCGATTTTGCGCGGCTGCCTGTTATAGCCGGTTCGTAAAGACGTCCCTCCACTTCAAGACGGTCTTTCGGCTCTATGCCCATGTAGCTCATCAGCGCGATGCTCGCCGCCTCATATAGCCCTCTGGCGGTTGCCAGCGCCGCCGTGTTTGTCGCTAGCTGCTGTCCGGCGCGAATGACCTCAAGTCTGTTCGCAAGCCCCACTTCGCTCATCTTTCTGACTTCGCTCAGGTGAAGCTCTGAGGTAGCTACGGCGTCTCTTTCCGCTTCGATGCGCGCCTTTTGCAGCAGCACATTGTAGAATCTCACGTAAAGCTCTCCGACCGCGCTGTTTTCTCCGTCGGCCAGCGCCATTTCCGCTATCGTCCTGACCTGCGGAGCCTGCGCGCGCATAGCGCTGTTCCGGCCGCCTGAGTATATCACCTGTTCCAGCGACGCGCTGACGGAGCTGCCGCCGCTGCGGTCTGAGCCGTCCGTCGTCTGCGGCTCGCGCTGTCTGTCCAGCGTGCCGGAGGCGGATATCGACGGCAGCAGTGTTCCGTCCGCCTGCAATTTGAAGGCGTCGGCCTTTATCAGCTCCTGTCTCAGTGAGCGCAGCGAGGCGTTTTCTTTCAGCGTGATGCCGACGGCCTCCTTTATGTCGAGCGAGGCGGCAGCCGCGGCGGAGGCCGAAGCGGCTATCAGCGCCGCCGTAATAAATGCTTTCGTGATATTCATTATGCGCGCCCTCCCTGTTTCAGACGTCTGTATGCGTTATATCTGCGTATAACTGCCCTAGCCCTGTCCATCAGGTCGTCGAGCATCAGGTAGACGACGGGAATGACGAGCAGCGTCAGCATCGTCGATGTGAAAAGCCCGCCGATTACGGCTGTGGACATGGGCTGGCGTATCTCGCCCCCCTCGGAGAGCGCGAGCGCCACGGGCAGAGAGCCTATCATCGTGGAGAATGTAGTCATCAGTATCGCGCGCAGGCGGAGCGGCCCGGCTCTGAGCACGGCGGTTACCTTGTCGCAGCCGGAGGCGCGAAGCTGATTTATAAAATCGACCAGAAGTATCGCGTTGTTGACGACGACTCCGACAAGCAGGATTATCCCCATGAAGCTCATCACAGAGAGGCGCAGCCCCGCCAGCGCGAGCAGTCCGAAGGAGCCGGCCGTCATCAGCGGCAGCGAGAACATGACCGTCAGCGGGTGGATAAAGGATTCAAACTGTATCGCCATCACCATATAGACGAGGATTATCGCGAATACCAGCGCCACCGCCATGTAGCCGAAGCTCTCCTTCATATTTTCAGAGTCGCCGGTGGGAACCATGCTGTAAGTTCCGTCCTGCGGCGCGTATTTTCTGAATACCTCCTGCATTATTACGATGCCCTCGCCGGGGGATATCCCCTCGACGTTGGCTCCTATTTGCAGCGAACGCTGGCGGTTATAGCGTTTGATGACATTCGGGGCCATGCCGATGGAGCTTCTTACCAGCCCTTCGGCAGGTATCGTCGCTCCGCTCGCCGTCGTTATGAGCGTTTTCAGCACCTTTTCCGGGTCGTCGCGCCCCTCCTTTTCCGAACGGAGGGTGATGTCGTAGCGGTAGCCGCCGTCGTTGAAGGAACCGCTCTGGTCTCCGCCGAACCATGTCAGCATCTCGTCCGACAGGTCGCGGATGCTCACATTGAGGTCGTCCGCGAGAGCGCGGTTCAGCGACAGATTTATGCGCGGCTTGTTCATTTGCAGGTCGGTCGTGATATCAACCAGCCCGCGCGCGTTCTCCGCCAGGTCGCGTTTTATCATATCGCCGATATCAGCGAGAGATTCGCTTGTCGGCCCCTGAATTACGAGCGTGATATCGGAGCCGCCCCAGGTTCCCATCTTGATGTCCGCGTCGCGGAAGCGCACGAGCTTTTCCCGCAGCTCCCTCATGACGGCGGCGGCGCGCGGACGCTGGCTGCGGTCGATAAGCTCTATATTTATCGTAGATTTGTATACCTCTTCGCCAGCGCCGCTGCCGACCCAGCCGTAAGTATAGGCGACAGATTTATCCTGCCGTATCATCTCAACCATTTCCCGCGTCACGGAGCGCGTCACCTCCAGCGCCGTGTCGGCCGGCAGCTCCACCTGCACGCGCAGGCGCCCCTGGTCCTCGCTGGGGAAAAATTCCGTGCCGAGCAGCGAGGCGAAGAAGAGGCCGAGGGCGAAAAGGCCGAGCGCGCCGGCGAGTATCGTGCGGCGGTGGTGTACCGCAAAGTCAAGGGCGGTGGCGTACTTCCCCTCAAGCCAGATGAAGGGCGCTTCCAGCCTGCGCTGGAGCGGAGTCGTCTTCTGCGTGCGCCCGAGCAGCCGCGAGCAGAGGAATGGGGTCAGCGTGATGGATATTATCAGCGAAATGGATATCGTCATCGCGACGGTAACGCCGAAAGCGTTGAAAAAACGCCCCATCATTCCGCCCATGAAGGCGACGGGGACGAAGACTGCCAGCGTCGTCGCGGCTCCTGCAAGCACGGCGAATGCAACCTCGCCGGTGCCGTCCTCCGAGGCGCGGAAGGCGCTTTTGCCAGATTCCTTATGACGCGCGATATTTTCCATGACGACCGTCGTCGCGTCGACGACCATGCCGACGGCGAGCGAAAGCCCCATCATCGACATATTGTTTATCGTAATGCCCATCCAGTAAAGGACGGAGAGGCTGCCGAGAAGGCAGACCGGAATCGTTATGACGGCGATAAAGGTAGCGCGCAGAGTGCGCAGGAAAATGAACATTATGATAGACGTGAGGCATATCGACGCGATAATGTCCCAGAAAACCCCGTTCATCGAGCGGAGTATGAAATTCGCGTTGTCCGATACCACGACGAGGCTGACGCCGGCGGGGGCGCTTCTGTTCAGCTCCTCGACGCGCTCCCTTACGAAACGCGACAGCAGCACCTCGTTGGCCCCCTTCTGCTTGCGCACCATCACCATTATCGTAGGCTCGCCATCGTAAAGAGCGCCGCTGCGCGCGTCCTCGAAGCCGTCCTCAACGCGCGCCACGTCGCGCAGGCGGATAACCGCGCCGTTACGCACGGCCACAGGCAGATATTCAAGCTCCGCGGAGGAGGAATATTCCCCCTCGATGCGTATGCCGTATTCTTTTGTTCCTGTCTCGACGCGGCCTGCGGGAAGCTCCACATGCTTGTCGTAAATGGCGTTCTTTATCTCCTTCGTCGTGATGCGGTAGCTTTCAAGAGCTTCTGGACGCAGCCATATACGCATTTCCCTCTCCTGAAAGCCCGCCATCTGCACGCCGCCGACCCCCTTAACGGTTTGTAGCCGTTCGGTGACGATCTTGTCCACGTAGCGCGAAATGGTTTTCATATCGCTGCGGCCGTCGTTCCTGACGGCGATGTTCATTATCGGCCTGTCGGAGGGGTCATACTTATCGACCTGCGGATCTTCACAGTCGTCAGGCAGCTGCCCCGTCGCCATGCTCACCTTGCCGCGCACGTCGGCGGCGGCGAAGTCTATGTTGCGATCCAGCTCGAACTCCACGACAATCACGGAGCGTCCCTCGTAGCTGCTGGAGCTCATATTTTTTATTCCCTCAATGGTGTTGATGCGCGCCTCCAGCACGTCCGTAACGTCGTTGTCGATAATGGCGGGGCTTGCCCCGTCCATCGTGGTGCGCACCACGACGATTGGAAATTCAACATTGGGCATACGTTCCACGCCCATATTCATATATGAGTAAGAGCCGAAAATAACTGTGGCGATGGTCAGTATAAGGACAGTAACGGGGCGGCGCAGAGAAATTTCGGTAATTTTCATAAAATCACATCATCCCTAACATGTCGAATATCATAAAGACATTTACTACAATAACATATTATACATCTCAAATGTGAGATTTTTATGAACCCGCGCAAAAATCCACAGTTAAAAGGATAAAGGTTAGAGCCGTCTCTAAGTCAAGGGCGGCAGGCCGGAGCCGAAAAAAGCCCCGCGGCTGATTCCGCCGCGAGGCTCTGCCTGTCTCGAAAAGCTAATACCTGTTGTCGATCACGCGCTGCGTTTTTTTCTCGCTTCGCGGCAGCTCGCCAAGCTTCATTACCTGGGGAACGACGCGGATGCCGATGCCGGATTTGCACTCCCTGACAAGCGCCTCCGCGAGGGCGTCCGGGTCGGCTCCGTTTTTCATCTCCGCCTGAACTATCATTCTGTCGCGCAGCTCCTCATTTTCGAGAACGATCCTGTACTCGCTGGAGAAGCCGTCAATCTTTTTCAGTATCTCCTCCACCTGCGAGGGGTAGATGTTCGTACCCTTGACCTTTATCATGTCGTCGCTGCGCCCTACGATGCGATCCAGGCGTGGGAAGGGGGAGCCGCATGGACATTCTCCGGGGATAATGCGCGATATGTCGCGCGTGCGGTAGCGTATCAGCGGCGCGGCCTCCTTGCGGAAGGTCGTGATGACGATTTCGCCCTGCTCTCCGTCGGGCAGCACCAGTCCCGTCTGCGGGTCTATTATCTCGCAGTAGATATAATCGTTGAAATAATGCATTCCGCTGTGTTCGCGGCAGTCGATGGCGATACCGGGGCCGTATATCTCCGTAAGTCCGTAAATGTCGAAAAATTCTATCCCCAGCGTCTCATATATCCTCTCGCGTATCCTGTCGCCCCAGCGCTCTGAGCCGAAAATGCCGCGCTTGAGGTGGATGTCGCCGCGCATTTCGCGTTTGTCGACCTCTTCCGCAATGACGAGGGCATATGACGAGGTTCCTATAAGGACGCTGCTCTGGAGGTCGCGCATAAGCTGAAGCTGGCGGTCTGTGTTGCCCGCCCCCGTGGGGATCACCATCGCGCCGAGCCGCTCCGCCCCCGCCTGAAAGCCCAGCCCCGCCGTCCACAGGCCGAAGCCGGGCGTTATCTGAATGCGGTCCGCGGTGCTGACGCCGGCAAACTGGTAGCAGCGCTCCATCATCACAGCCCAGTCCTCTATATCCTGCGCGCTGTAGGGCATTATGACCGGAGTTCCCGTCGTGCCGGAGGAAGAATGCACGCGGACTATTTCTTCATTCGGCACGCACTGCATACCCATCGGGTAGGCGTCGCGCAGATCCTGTTTCGTCGTGAAGGGCAGCTTTTCAAACTGCTCCTTCGTCATCATAGTTTCCACATCCAGACCGGCGAATTTTTCGCGGTACATCGGGCTTGCCTTCGCAACGCGGCGCACCTGGGCGAAGCACTGGCTCATTATCGTAAGTTCGTTCATAAAATTTATTCTCTCCTGTCTTGTCTTTTCTGAAAAAACTCTTCTACGGCTTACCTGTCATAAAAACGCGCTTTTAATCTATCTGTTTCCGCTCCCGCCATCGCTTTTCCGCCGCTTCAAGGCCAAGGGCGAAGGCCTTTTCATTCATAGCCAGCAGCTTCGGCTTCACGCAGCCCCTTATCGCCGTCCGAATCTCGGCTTCCGTGAAAGGAAGCAGCTCCGCTCCGGCAGCCGCGCCCAGTATGACGATATTCAGCGTGCGGATATCCCCGGCCGCGAGCGCCAGCGGCGCCCCCTCGATAAAGAGCGCGTCGGGATACTTCTTTTTCAGCAGCGCGAGATATTCCTCCCCGCGGTAAACTCCCTTGCCGAGCGCGACATTGGTCGGGATGATGCGGTCCGTATTGACGACGCACTTCGCCCCAGGCCGCAGCTTTGGTATCATGCGCGCCGCCTCCGCAAGCTCAAAGCCGAGCAGGATATCCCCGTGGCCGCCGGGAACTATCGGCGAGACCTCCTTCGCCTCCATGCGCAGATGACTTGAAACGGAACCGCCGCGCTGAGCCATGCCGATAGTCTCCGAACCGCGGACGAAAAGCCCTCCGGCTCCGGCAGCCGCGGCGAGTATCTTTGAGGCCAGCAGAGTCCCCTGACCGCCGACGCCGGCTATTATGATGCTCTTAACCATTTATCTCACCTCTTTTTATCGCGCTGACGGGACAGAGATTCGCGCAAAGGGCGCAGTCCGTACAGAGCGAGCCGTTTATCACGGCGCGCCCCGTTTCGTCCGGCGTGATGGCGGGGCAGCCGATCTCACGGATACAGCGGCCGCATTTGATACAGTTATCATCCACGAAATGCGCGGTAGAGGGCTTCTTTATATGCGCGATACATGGAGCTTCGGCTATAACGGCGGAGGGGCCTGGAAAGGCGACGGCCTCCTTCATCGCCGCGACGGCCTTTTCGTAGTCAAAGGGGTTGACCTTCGCGATGTGACGCACGCCGCAGCCGCGCAGAATCGTTTCAATGTCAAGCGCCGGAGCCTCGTCGCCGAGCGCGCGCCTGCCCGTGCCGGGGTGCGGCTGGTGCCCTGTCATCGCCGTCGTGCGGTTGTCCAGCACGATAACAGTAATGTCCGTCCCCTGATAAACGGCGTTGATTATCCCCGGAATACCGGTGTGGAAAAAGGTGGAATCGCCGACAAAGGCCAGACACTTAGTCCCCGGCTCCGCGAGCGCCAGCCCCTGCGCGATGGTGATGCCCGCTCCCATACAGAGGCAGGTGTCCACCATATTCAGCGGCGCGGCGTTGCCGAGCGTGTAACAGCCGATATCGCCGCAATAAATGGCCTTTGCGCAATCCTTCGTCGCAATCTTCGCCTCGTAGAAAGAGGCGCGGTGAGGGCAGCCGGCGCAGAGTACGGGCGGGCGAAGCGGCAGCGGCGGCAGCTCCTCGGCCTCGGCCTCCGCCTCTTCGCAGGGCAGGGCGAGATATTTCAGCAGCGCTTGCTTTATAAGTTCGTATGAATATTCTCCGTTCCATGGCATATCTCCGCTGCGTTTGCCAAGCACCGGCCTTTTGCCCTCCGCGGCGATAAGAAGCTGCTCCTCCACGACAGGATCAAGCTCTTCGATCACAAGCACGGAATCGACAGAATCAAGAAATTCCCGCGTCAATCCTTCCGGCAGCGGATAGGGAGTGCCTATTTTATAAAGCCTCACATCCAGCCCCAGCTCGCCGATAAGCTCCTTAGCGTAGAGATATGAAACGCCTGAGACAGCTACCCCTTTTTTACACCCTTCGCCGCCTTCAATGCGGTTGAAAGGCATTGCGTCGAAACGGCGCGCCAGCTCCCTCTGCTTTACCTCAAGCTCGCCGTGACGGCGGTATGAGAGCGCGGGAAAGATGCACCACTCGGGGCGTTTTTCAAAGCCCTCCGCCTCGCGCGCCGGACGCGGCTCGCGCAGCTCAACCTCCGCGCTCGCGTGGCACACCCGCGTCGTCGGACGCAGAAAGACGGGCAGCGCGAAAGCCTCTGACAGCTCGTAGGCCGCCTGAATCATCTCGTAAGCCTCCTCAGGCGACGAAGGGTCGAAAACAGGCAGATTAGCGTGCTTCGCGAAGCCGCGCGTATCCTGCTCAGTCTGCGACGACCAGGGGCCGGGGTCGTCCGCCACCGCTATCACCATGCCGCCCTTGACTCCGATATAAGAAAGGCTCATCAGCGGGTCGGAAGCGACATTCAGCCCCACCTGCTTCATCGTGCAGAGCGAACGCGCGCCGGCATAAGCCGCGCCGGCCGCCACCTCAAGGGCGACCTTCTCATTTGTTGACCACTGCACCTTTACGTCAGGCTGACGAACCGCGACAAGCGTCTCAATAATCTCCGTCGAAGGCGTACCCGGATATCCCGCCGCCACCTTTATTCCCGCGGCCAGCGCGCCGAGCGCTATCGCTTCGTTTCCCATACAGACCCTTTTCGCCATTGCACTTCCCCCATACTCTTTATTAAAAACGCCGGTCAATAAAAAAGACTTCGCCGCGCAAACGACAAAGCCTTGAATGTACAGATACAGTCAATAAACCTGTCTTCGCTAATCTGCGTTTCCCCTATAACTTCGCTCATCTCAAAACCGAAGAGGGCTCCCCCTCTCCTTCTATGATATTTATAGCCCCTGCGCGGTAAAATGTCAAGTTCCGCGAAACGGCGGTTACGGGCGGCCTTAGTCCGCTGTCGCCATCTCCTTTTTCAGCTTGCGGAAGAGAATCAGGGAGAAGAGCCAGGTCAGCGCCGCCGCGCCGGTGAAGGAGGCCGGCTGAAAAAGCCATACCCAGTTCACGGAGACAAAGCCGGCGAGCAGCCAGACGGCCGGTATGCGCAGCAGCATACTGCGGCAGACCTGTATCACGAGGCCGTAAGAGGAATTGCCCGTGGCGATGAAAAGGGCGTTGTAAATCACGCTGTATATCACCATCGGATAGCCCGCTATCGTCAGCCGTATTGACTGAATCGCGACGGCGGCGATATCCTCCGATGGGCGGAAAAGGCTGATTATAGGCCGCGGGAAGCAGGCGACCAGCAGGCCGGCCGTTACGGTGATCGCTCCGCTGATAATCAGCGCGGCGCGAATACCGCTCCTCATGCGCTCAAGGCTGCGCCTGCCGTAATTGAAGGCGAGGAATGGGACAAGCGCGTCGTTTATCCCCATCAGCGTATTGAAGGCCAGATCCTCTATACGTATGCCTACCATCCAGCCGGCCACGGCGACATTGCCGTAGGTCGACGCGAGTATCTTGTTCACGCTTCCCATGCCGAGAGCCACGCTCCCGGTCGTCAGCGTTACCGGCAGCCCGACGGCCGTTATCGACCGCCATATTTTTATCATGGCGCGGCGCGGCGCTGTGAAGAAAGAAAGCTTTATCTCGCTGGACTCCCGCATCTTTTTTATCAGATAGAATGTCCCGACGAAGCGCCCGACAAAGGTCGCGGCCGCCGCGCCGCTCATCCCCCAGCCGAATACGAAGATGAATATAGGGTCGAGCAGGAGATTCAGCCCGTTCGCTATGGTGAAGAAGCAGAGCGGAACGACAGTATTCCCCTGACAGCGGAATATCGAGTTCACGACATAGGAAAAGCTGATAAAAACCATCATCGGAGGTATCCACATATTGTACAGCCACGCCTGACGCAGCGTGACAGGGTCGGTCGCGCCGAGCATACGGAAGAAGGCGTTCGAGGGGCCGGGGAAAAGGAAGGGAATCCAGAGCAGGCACAGCAGGTAGGAAAAGGCAAGCCCCGCCGTCGCCGTTCGCTGCGCAAGCTCCTTTTCTCCCTCTCCCAGCCTGCGCCCGACAAGCGCGGTAACGCCGTTGCCGACCCCCTCCACGATGGCCCATACGCCTATCTGCACCGGAAAGGTGTAAGATATCGCCACCATATAGCTCTCGCCCAGCCACGATATGAAAATCGTGTCCACAAGGTTGAAGAGCGTATGAAAAAGCACCATCGCAATGGAGGGTATCGAAAGCCGCAGCAGCGAGGAAAGCACCGGCCCCTCGCCGAGATCCACCGTCAGACGCCCGCCCATTATCGCGCTTGCGGCCCTTTTGAAGATATTCATCGCCGCGTCATTTCCCTCCGCCCTTCGCGTAAAAAGGCGGCCTTTTTTTATATTTTTCCTTCTTCACCCTGAATAATCCCCCGCGCAATATAATTACTCCCCTCATTATAGTATAATTTACCTGTCTTAATGTGCTTGAATATTCGGCGGAATCATTGATTCCATAATTCTATAATATCTCTTAAAGGGATTCTCAGAATCACGATGGGAGGTTTTTCTGATGTACAAGACATTTGACGAAATGATAAAGGGCTGCGGCTGCCTCGGCGGAAGCAGCGTCGTCGCGGCCGCCGCCGACAGGGAGACTGTCATGGCGATAAAGCTGGCCCTCGACCACGGGCTGGGACATGCCGTGCTGGTCGGCGACGAAAAGGCGATAAGGCCGATTGTCGAAGAGCTGGGAATCTCCGGCAAAGTCGAAATCGTCCACGCCGAAGGGGCGGAAGAGGCCGCGAAAAAGGCGGTCGCCCTGGTGCGCGAGGGAACAGGCGACGCGCTGATGAAAGGGCTGGTCAACACTGTAGACTTCCTGCGCGCCGTGCTCGACAAGGAAAACGGCCTGCGGACAGGACATATCCTCAGCCATCTGGCGGTAATGGAAATACCGGGAGAGCGGCATCTATCCTTCTGCGCGGACAGCGGCTTCATCGTCGCTCCGACGCTTGAGGAAAAGAAGCATATACTGCGCAACGCGCTGAGGGCGATACACGCGCTTGGCTATGAACATGTGAACGTCGCCTGCCTCGCGGCCAACGAGCGCGTAGATTCGCACGTCCCCGCCTCCGTCGACGCCGCCGCCCTCGTCGAGGCGTGGAGAAAGGGCGAGTTTGACAACCTGCCCTGCACCTGCACCGTAGAGGGGCCGATGGCCGTAGACGTCGTAGCCTCGAAGGAGGCGGCGGAGCACAAGGGCATCAGAAGCGTCATTGCCGGAAAGGTCGACCTTACAATCGTGCCGGACATAGAATGCGGCAACGTACACTGCAAGACGCTGGTACATTACTGCAAGGCGAAATTCGCCGGCGTCGTGCTGGGAGCGAAAAGACCGATCATCCTCGTCTCGCGCACAGACGACCCGGAAACGAAATTCCACGGCATAGCCCTCTCCTGCCTCATAGCGGGAGGCATGTAACAGATGAGAATACTGGCGGTCGATCCCGGCTCCACATCCACAAAATGCGCGCTCTTTGAAGATGGGCGCGCGCTCTTCGAGAAGAACATCCCCATCTCCGACGAAGAGCGCGCCGCCTTTTCCACACTTCTGGAGCAGCTCGGCGCGAGATGCGCGGCGATATCCGCCGCCCTCGCGGAAGCCGGAATAAGAGCCGACAGCTTTGACGCGGTAGTCGGGCGCGGAGGACTGCTGGCCCCCCTCCCCTCAGGAAGCTACGCCGTAAACGAAGAAATGAAAGACTACCTTCGCGCCGCTCCGCGCGGCGAACATGCCTCGAACCTCGGCCCCTTCATAGCGGAACACTTCGCGCGCCTCTCCGCCGCCCCCGCCTACATTGTAGACCCCGTCTCCGTGGACGAACTTTCAGAGGTAGCGCGGATATCAGGCGCGCCGGAAATATCGCGCGGAAGCCTCGTACACGCCCTCAATCAAAAGGCGATGGGACGAAAAGCCGCCTCTATTCTGGGCAAAAAATATGAAGAATGCCGCTTCGTGATAGCGCATCTGGGAACAGGCGTCACAATAGGGGCGCACGACAACGGACGCATAACAGACGTCGTCGGCGCGCAGGCGGACGGCCCCTTCTCCGCGGAAAGAGCCGGAGGACTGCCGGCGGACGGGCTGATAAGGCTCTGCTTCAGCGGACGCTACACGGAGGCGCAGCTGCGCGAAAAGCTCCTTTCCGGCTGGGGCTTCCTCTCATACCTCGGAACGCGCGACCTGCGGGAAATTCTGAAAAGGGCGGAGAAAGAGCCGCGCGCGGCGCTGCTGCTCGAAGCCTGCGTCTACCAGACAGCGAAAGGCGTAGGAGAGCTGGCGGCCGCCCTCGACGGCGACATCGACGCGGTAATCCTCACCGGCGGCATGGCCCGCTCCGAAGAATTTACGGCCCGCCTGCTGAAAAAAATAAAATTCCTGGGGAGGGTGATAATCCTCCCCGGGGAAAACGAGCTGGAGGCGCTGGCCGACGGCGCGGCGCGCGTCCTCAGAAAAGAAGAGCGCGCGCGACGCTACCCGGACGGAGGTTACATCTGACCCTGCCTTATCTTTGCGAATAATTACAAAACAGCGTCTGAAATCCAAAACGTCCTTTTTTAATAAAATAAAAAGACGTTTTTCTATAACATTCTCCCCTTAACTGAAACTACCTACCTTTAATGCGGTAATACTGCTGTGCTGCTTTTTATCCCCCTCATTTAATATTCATTCTGCGGAGGGAGCCGGAGAAAGCGCGAAAGAGAGCGGATTCCCATCTGAAAACAACGCGCTTCGCCGTCCCGCAAGCGCCCCCGCCGCGGCGAAAAAGAAAGCGGCGCGCAAAACCTATAATCCGAATGGAGGAAACAAGATGGAAATTTTTGAAAACGTCAAACTCTCAAAAGAAGAACTGACAAAGAACAAGACCCGCCTTTACTGGACGGGCGCGTTAATGCTGATAACCGGCTTCATCGCGCTGTGGATGCCGATGGTGGCCTCCTTCGCCATTGAAATGGTCGTCGGCTGGCTGCTCGTGATAGCCGGAGGCTCGCAGGCCTACGGCGCCTACAAGGCCTTCAAAGACAAGACAGGCGGCTGGTGGGAAGTATTCAGCTCCGTAGTCTCCTTCATCGCCGGATTCCTGTTCATCACAAGGCCGCTCGCCGGAGTATTCACCCTTTCAATAATGCTCTCCGCCTACTTCCTCGTAGACGGCGTAACGAAAATCGTCCAATACTGGAGCATCAGACACATCGACGGCGCGATATGGACGCTCGTATCGGGAATACTGAGTGTCGTCCTCGCGTGGATGATGTGGAGCAACATGGTCACAGGGCTTGCTATGGTCGGAGTCGTCCTCGGCGTAGACTTCATCTTCGGCGGCGTAAGCATGATACTGCTTGGCCGCGGCTGCGCCGAAATGGCCGCGAAAGAAAAATAATCCGCGCCTCCCAACCTACGGAAAGCGCGCGCCACACGACAGACAAAGCCTCCCGGCGGCAGCGCCGGAGGGCTTGTCTGTCGCCCTGACGCGGCGGCGCGAAAGCCTACATGCCGTAACGCCCCCCGCTGTACACCGTCGGATTAAGCGCGCTCTCGAAATGGCGAATCATAGTAATGAAATCAAAGACAGGCAGCCCCGTATGACGATGAACGGCGGCGGCGAAAGGCGGCAAATCGCTGCACTCAAGCTGGATCGCCGCCACCTCGGGATTCTCGGCGAGCATTCTGTCGCAGACCTCAAGAATCTCCCTCTCAATAATGTCCGTGTCCATAGTCCCCTTCTCCTCCAGCACCGAAGAGCGGAACTCCTCCTTCCCCTCCATACCGTAAAGCACCACCGGCATATCCGCGGTAATGCCGACATTGCGCAGATGCCGCTCCGTCATCACCGAAGCGTTAGCCGAAATAATGCCGACCTTCCTGCCGCGCTTGAGCGTCCGCACAATGAAAGGAACCTGCAACATACTGGACATGAAAACGGGCACATCCACCGCGTCCGCTATCTCCTGCTGAAAAAGCGCCATAAAGCCGCAAGCGCCGGTAATCGCGCGCACCCCCTCCGCCTCGAGCTTCCTCGCCCCCTCGATGAAAGGGGCCAGCAGCGACGGGTCGCGCTGATTCAGCAGACGGCCGATAGAAGCCCCGCGCACCTCGTGATAACGGACGGGAAACGGAAAAGTCGTGGCATTGCCGACATTGCCCGGAACGCAGGGATAAGCCGCGTCCAGAATCAGAATCCCAACAGCCTCGCCGTCCCACGAACGGCTTTTAGACTTGATCTTATAAAATGGCAAGACAATTCCTCCTCGTGTGGAAAAATTATTTCAGACATCCCGCGTTAAATGTAACATCGAAAAGAGCGCCCTGTCAAGCGGAGATAAAAAAGAAAAAACAGCGGAGAAAGCGCCGGAAAATATCTGTATTTTTGGTAATTACATATATAGGCAAATCATGTATAATAGCCGCAGCAAAAAAATAATAAGATGGAGATGATCACGAATGTACAAAAAAATATTCCTTCTTGCCGCCGCGCTGCTTCTGACCTCGCTCTTGGCCTCTTCAGCCCTCGCCCTCAGCGACGGAACGGAGATAAAAAACTTCACCTTAAACGACCTGAACGGCAAAAGCGTATCGCTGGAACAGTTCCGCGGCAAAACAGTCGTGCTGAACTTCTGGGCGACCTGGTGTCCCCCCTGCCGCGCCGAAATGCCGGAATTCAACGAAATGGCGCGCGAATTTGAAAAAGCTGGAGAGGCCGTGCTGCTCGCCGTCAACATGACCGACGGCCGCCGCGAAACCAAAGCGAAGGTAGAAAGCTTCATCAAAGAGAACGGCTACTCGATGACCGTCCTGCTCGACGGCGATCAGCAGCTTGCGAAATACTTCGGCGTCCGCTACATCCCGACCACCTTCATAATAGACGGCGCGGGGCGGCTTGCCGGACAGATACAGGGAGGCACGACCAAAGCCGCCGTAATGAAGCTGGTGCGAGAGGCGAAAAAATAGCATGGCCGCGGAGCTTCCCCTTCTCTTCCTCGAAGGCTTCCTGGCCTTCATCTCCCCCTGTATGCTGCCGATGCTCCCCGTCTACCTGATGTACCTCGCGGCGGAGACAGAGCAGGGGAAACGCGCGAGCGTCGTAAACACCGCCGGCTTCGTAGCCGGCTTCACCCTCCTATTTATGGCCCTCGGGGCGACAGCCACCTCCATCGGCGCGCTGCTCAACGAACACCGGCTGCTGCTCCAGCGCGTGAGCGGCCTCGTCATAGTAATATTCGGCCTGCACTTCCTCGGCCTCTTCAGACTGGGCTTCCTCGACGTCGAGAAAAAGCTTGACGTAAATGTAAGACAGCGCGGCTTCGTCGGGGCGATGCTCTTCGGCGGAGCCTTCTCGCTCGGCTGGACCCCCTGCCTCGGCCCCTTCCTCGGCTCCGCGCTGATGCTGGCGGGCAACCGCCGGACAGTGGGAGAGGGGATATTCTACCTCTTCGTCTTCTCCATGGGGCTGGGAATACCCTACCTGCTGGCGGCGCTCTTCTTTACGAGAATAAAGGGGATATTCCAGTGGCTGCGGCGAAACGGAAAGATAATAAAGCAGATATCCGGCGCGATACTCGTCATAGCCGGCGCGGCGATAGCGACAGACTACTTCGCCTACTGGGCCTCCCTCTTCGGCTAAAAAGCCGCCCCTCCGGCCATTGCCGCCTCTCTGAAAAAATAAAATCCGCCGCTTGACAGTACCGCGAAAAGCTTATATCGTACATTCATGGGCGGCTCTATACGCTCGGAGGGTCTTTTTTCTGTCCGCCGCGCCGCGAGGCCGCTCAAATTCAAAGCTTTAAGGAGTCGGATAAAAATGTTGGAAGAGAAAACGGAGAGCTATGACAATTTGCTGAACAAAGGTACGCCCCCCCCCCATAAGCTGTAATAAGGTTTATTTCGCCTTATTATCGCTCTTACTGCTAATTTCGCTATTTGCCTTCGCCGCGCCGGCGCGGGCGGCGTTGAGACCGAACGCGGATGGCGTTTACGATCTTGCCACAAGCCAAGACCTCATTGATTTCCGCGAGGCCGTCAACGCGGGCAGCAGCGACATCAACGCGAAGCTCACCGCCGATATAGACCTCGGCGGCGCGAACTGGAAGCCAATAGCCGACGGTACCATTCAGTACGCCGGCAAATTTGACGGCGGCGGCTACACAGTCAGCAACTATATAATAACCTCAAATGACCTCACTCCAAACAGCTACTACGCCGGCTTCTTCGGCCAGATAGACAGCGGCGGTACAGTGAGCAACCTCACAGTCAGCGGCAATATAGATATAAATGTGACCGCGACCCGCGACGTCTATGCCGGCGGCGTTGCGGGGAGGAACGGCGGCAGTATAACGAACTGCGCGAACAGCGGCAGGGTTACCGGCAGCACCGCCGGCAACTACAACTATGCCGGCGGCGTAGCGGGGGGGAACAGCGGCAGTATAACGAGCTGCGCGAACAGCGGCCCGGTCTCAGCCGCCGCCAACCGCGGCAACTATTCCGGCGGCATTGCGGGGGGGGGTCGATGGCAGCGGTAATATATCGAACTGTGTGAACGCCGGCCTGGTCTCAGCCGACGGCGGCGACAGATACAACATGTCCGGCGGTATCGCGGGGCGGATTAATGGAGATAGCAACAATATAACGAACTGCGCGAACAGCGGCTCGGTTACAGCCAACGGCGGCAACAACAACTATTCCGGCGGCGTCGCCGGGGCGATCGTGTCTTACGACCCCGGCGCCCGCAACAAGATAGAGCACTGCGCGAACAGCGGCAGGGTTACCCGCGGCACCACCGGCAGCAGAAACTATTCCGGCGGCGTCGTGGGACATAATGAAGTAAGCGATATAAATAACTGCGGCTGGCTCGTCTCCGGTGATATCAACGCGGGTCTTAATGCTGTCGGCAGTGACAGCGACAGCAGCAGCAGCTACGTAGTATCGCTCAACGCGGCGCAGATGGATCGGGTCGTAACGACAGTCCTCCCGAAAGAGCGCAACATCACGGTCAGCCTGAACGGCAGAGCGGATGCCTTCGCCTCCCACCCGGGCGCGGCGGCGGATATGAGCGCTTACTTCTCCGTAACCTCATCCGACATTTCCCCGACCCTCCCCCTCCGCGCCACTTTCAGCTACAACGCGTGGCCAGGTACGCTGGAAGGAGTCGCCGAAGGCAGAGCGACGCTGACAGCCAGCACCGCGATAAAGGCGACAAGCTTCGCCGACCTCAACAACCTCGCCCCCATAACAACGCCGCTCTCAGCCGACCTGAGCTGCGCCGTCACAGTCACCGAGCCGATACTGGTTGTTGTGGACGTAACGTCGGTAGATATCTCCGAGAGAAGCATTACCCTGAACAGACTCGACACGCATCGGCTCAACGCGACGGTGCTGCCCGCTGACGCGACAAACCAGGCGGTAAGCTGGTCAAGCAGCAACGAGAGCGTCGCAGCGGTGGAGAACGGCCTCGTAACGGCGCTGTCCATCGGCACGGCAACGATAACGGTTACGACCGATGACGGCGGCTACACGGCAAGCTGCGAAGTCACAGTAAACGGAACTCCGACGCCGGTTGATGTGTACGTAACGTCGGTAGCTCTCTCCGAGAGCAGCCTTACCCTGGACGCGGGCGGCACGCGTCTGCTCACCGCGACAGTACAGCCGGATAACGCGACGAACCAGGCGGTAAGCTGGTCAAGCAGCAACGAGAGCGTCGCCGCGGTGAACGAGAGCGGCCTTGTAACGGCTGTGGCCGCCGGTACGGCGACGATAACGGTTACGACCGTCGACGGCGGCAAAACGGCAAGCTGCACCGTAACGGTAAACGGAACGCCGACGCCTGCCCCGACGCCGTCGGGCGGCTCCTCCGGCGGCTGCGCGGCCGGCATCGGCGCAATGGCTCTGCTCGCGCTGCTGCCGCTGGCGCTGAGGAGGCGCAAGAGGTAACGAAAAGAGATAGCAAAGAGCGATAAAAAAACCCGCCCGAAGCTTTGCAGGCTCCGGGCGGGTTTTTTCGCGAGGCCGCCGCCTTTTACGCCCCGCGCGGGCTGAGTATCTTTTCCTCTACCTCTATCAGCTCTTCGTCTTTGTTCACGTAGAAATCCGTTTCGCGAACGAAGGCGTTGTATTTTTCGGTGTTTTTTCTGGCCAGCTTCTTGTTTTTCAGGCAGACGCCGAAACTCAGCGCGTGTATCAGCGCCATGTAGGGGGCGTTGCAGTCTATATAGGCAAGATATTTATCCGGTACCTGCAAAAACAGCTTGCAGAAGGGGACTATCGGCGAGAGCAGCGAATTTGACAGGCCGATTACCGGTATGTTGTTGTCGGATACGGCTTTGAGGATCTTCTGCGTTTCTGTCGGATAGCGCGGGGTCGAGAAGGCCACGCAGACGGCGTCGCCTTTCAGCGAGCGGATAAGCGATTCCTCCGGCAGCCCCAGCCTTTCAGCCGAGTATATGTCGGATTTTATCACTTGCAGCGCGAAGAGCATCGCCCTCACGCAGCAGACGTTCGCGCCGCAGCCGACGATAAGCACCTTGGGGGCGTTGTATATCATCTCGACGGCGCGCTGGATGTCGTCGCTGTTTATGCCGGCGAGGGTGTCCGTCATCGCCTGCATCTCCATCGCGAAGATCGCTTTGCAGATATCCTGCGGGAAGCTGTATTGCCCCTCCTTGATATCGAAGGCCATCATCTGGGCCGCGCTCTTCTGCTGTGTGTTCAGCTCCGCGCGGAGCGCCGCCATGAACTCCGGGAAGCCTTTGTATCCGAGCTGCGAGACGAAGCGCACCACCGTCGTTTCGCTGACCCCCGCCTGCGAGGCAAGCTTTGTCATGGTAACGTAGGCGAGCGAGCTGTAATTCTTTTCTATATATTGAGCCAGCTTCAACTGCTTGGGGGACAAATCCCCATTGTTCGCCGCGATGCGCTGTAGCATTTTTGTCGTATTCTCTTTAGCCATGCCATTCTCCCCAGTTATATATTGGTGTATTATTTAATATCCTTTTGGCGCTGATTGTCAAGGAAAAACGGTCAATTCCGCAAATAAAACAAATAAAAAATTAAAAACGGAGGCATTAAGAAGAAAATTCTTCTTTATTATAATATTATGATTGACAAAATTTCTTTTAATGCTATTATAATATCAACCGGTGTTCCAAATGTGTCTAGATACATCAATGTTCGTTTAACTGTGGCGTCGTAATTGTGAAAAAAATAAGTCAGGGGGAGAGTTTCTGTGGAAAACGCAACGTTGAATCTGGTGATCCTTATTTGCTACATGGGCGGGCTTATGGGATTTGGCATTTATCAGGGGATGAAGGTCAAAAATACGACAGACCTCAATATAGGGGGACGCTCTGTTCCGGGATGGGCCTGCGCCCTTTCGGAAAGGGCGACGGCCGAATCGGCCTGGTGTCTCGTCGGCTTCCCGGGCTTTGCCTACGGCAGCGGGCTTGTCTCCGTCTGGGTGGCTCTCGGTCTCGCTCTGGGCAATATTTTCGCCTGGACGCTCCTCGCCAACAGGATGAGGAAAGAGGCGGAGAAGTATGACGCGCAGACTTATGTGGACTGGATGGTCAAGCGGCATTCAAAGAGCAAGGCCGTTACCGCAATCAGGCTCGTCGGCAGTTTTATCGTAATATTCCTTTTCGCCTTCTATGTGGAGGCTCAGCTTATCGGCGGAGGCAAGACGCTTCATACGCTCTTTAACCTTCCGGTCGCGACAGGCATCATTCTGACTATCGCGATAATCGTTCCCTACACTGTGTGGGGCGGCTTCCAGAGCGTCGTCTATACGGACTGCGTTCAGAGTATATTGATGATCTTCACTCTGATTGTGGCCCCGCTTTACGGCCTTTACTATATTTCCGTGACCCCCGGCCTCTACGCCTCGTCGATCACGGAGGCGCTGCGGATGGCAGGCCCTAACTTTATTGACTGGACTTCGGGGGCGAAGGGAATTTTCGCCGGATTCATGATAGCGAGCAACTTCGCGTGGATCATCGCCTATCTGGGCGGTCTGCCGCATCTTACCGTCCGTTTCATGGCGATGAAGGATGACGCGGCGTGGAGAACGGGGCGCAACATCGCCTGTGTCTGGACGGTGCTGGGCTATACCGGCGCTATTCTGATAGGGCTTGTCGGTCTGGCTATATTCGGCCCGGAGAATATCAAGGACGCGGAGATGATAATGCCTTTGGTCGTGCTGAAGATATTCCACCCCGCGCTTGCCGCCATCTGCGTTACCGGGGCTATCGCGGCGATGCTTTCGACGGCGGACTCCATGCTCATCGTTACCTCTTCGGAATTTTCCGAGAATATTCTGAAGCCGGTCATAATGAAGGGGAAAAAGCTTGACCCGAAGAAGGAGCTGTTTATCTCCCGCTGCGTGACGGTCGTCGTCGGCTTCGCCGCGCTGGCGCTCGCCTTCCTGCTTCCAGCGAATATGGTCTATACGATAGTTTCCTTCGCCTGGGCCGGAATGGGAAATCCCTTCGCCGTCGTTACCTGCATGACGCTGCTCTGGGATAAATATACCGGTACGGCGGCTGTCTGGACGATGATCTGCGGCTTCCTGGGAACTGTCCTCTGGCAGATATCGCCGATGAACGCGACTCTGGACGCGCGTCTGATAGGCGTATTCCCGGCGATTCTGGCGGGCTATATCGTCACAAAGATGACCTACGGACGGGACGAGGTCAAGGCCTAGTCAGGAGGGCCTCTCTTTCTCGGAAGCAAAGATAAGCGAAGCCGACCGCGCCCGCAAAGAGCGCGGCCGGCTCGTTATTTCATCTCAGGCTGAAAAAAATGTGACAAAACGGCGGAAAAATCCTGAAATTATGTGACAATCCGTTGTAAAAAAGCCCAAAAAATGTTACGCTACAGACGCGAAGATTTGCGGGCGAGGTGTTCCTTATGCTGGAAAGAAAAGCGTACAGCAGGCTTCTGGAGTGGAAGAGCGAGGATAAAAAGAAGGCGCTTTGTATCATCGGAGCGCGGCAAATCGGCAAGACGACGCTGATTCGCGAGTTCGGGCGGCGGCATTATGAGAATTTTGTCGAGGTCAATTTTGTGACTGACGAAGGGGCGGCCGATATTTTTGCAGGCAGTCTGGATGCCGACAGCATCATCACGAACCTGACCGCTTACGTCCGCCGCCCTATGGAGCCGGGAAAGACGCTGGTGCTCTTCGACGAGGTGCAGCGCTGCCCCAATGTGCGTACCGCCATAAAATTTCTGGTGGAGGACGGGCGTTTTGATTATATCGAGTCCGGCTCCATGCTGGGCGTAAATTACCGGGAGGTTAAATCTTACCCTGTGGGCTTCGAGGAAATCTACCGGATGTACCCCATGGATTTTGAGGAATATCTTTGGGCGAACGGCGTGCAGCCCTCCACCGTCGAGTATCTGCAAAGTTGTTTCGAGCAGAAATCTCCGTTGTCGCCCTCTGTCCACAATACTATGAACAAGCTCTTTTACAGCTATATCGTAGTGGGCGGTATGCCGCAGGTGGTACAGGGCTACGTGGATACGCACGATATCGGCAAGGTCATCCTAAATCAGCGGGATATTCTGGCGCAGTACCGGCTGGATATCGCGCAGTACGCAGAGGGAAACGACAAGATAAAGATCAAGGCGATTTTTGACGGTATTCCGGCCCAGCTGAGCGCGAAGAACCGGCGTTTTTATATCAACTCTATCGACAAAAACGCGCGCTTGACCCGCTATGACAACAGCTTCAAATGGCTGGACGACGCGGGCGCGGCGCTGCCGTGCTATAACGTGAGCGAACCGCAGCCGCCGTTACAGCTCAACGAAAAACGCAGCCTGTTCAAGCTCTTCATGAACGATACCGGCCTGCTCTGCGCCGCGTGTATGGACAATATCCAGCTGGATATTCTGAACGGACAGCTTGAAATCAACATGGGCGGCATTCTTGAGAATGTTATCGCGCAGCAGCTCAAGGCCAACTCCTTCAATCTGTATTACTACGACTCCGCCAGGCACGGCGAGGTCGATTTCGCCGTGCAGAACGGCACGCGCGTCGACCTGGTCGAGGTGAAGTCCGGCGGCGACTATAAAAAGCATAAGGCGTTGGATAATATCCTTTCCGTGGGCGGATGGCGCTTTGCTAACGCCTATGTGCTCTGCCGTGATAATCTTGCCGCGGAGGGGGAAGTTACCTATCTGCCGTGGTATCTTTCCATGTTCCTCCGCCCCGCCCAGCCTCCGAAAGGGCTGACCTATGAGGTGGATTTATCGGGGCTGAATCTGTGAGCGGATGGCTTTGATATGAAAGGCTCGCTCCCAAAAGGGGCAACGAGCAAGCGGCGGCGCGGCTTGTCGGGCGCCGCCTTTTGACGCGCTTCGCCGCCTTTTTCTAAAATTCTATCAGATTCAGCGAGTCGCTGACGTAGTAGCGGCATTCCTTTGAATAGTCGTCGTAGGCTCTTATTCTCCGGTTTATCTTCTTTTTGTCTTTCAGATAGAGTGCGAAGAGTATGGAGTGTATCATTACCATGAAGGCGGCGTTGGAGTCGATGAAGGTAATGTATTTGACGGGTATTTCAAAGAAGATGTCGCAGAGGGGCGCTATCGGCGAGAGTATTGAGTCTGAAAAGCCGATTATCTTTGAATTGCCCTGCTCTTTGATTTTTTCCAGCAGAAATTGTGTGTTTTTGGGATAGCGCGGCGTGGAGAAGGCCACGCAGACGGAATTCTTCGGAAGGTCCTGGATAGCGTTGCCGTCCGTTATGTCCGCCTTTTCTATCACCTTTACATTCGGGCGCATTATCTGGAGCGCGTAGGCCAGCGCGTGGGTGCAGCAGCTGTTCGCCCCGCAGCCGATGATTGCGACGCTTTCCGCGCGGTAGAGCAGATCCACCGCCTGCTCATGTCTGCTCATGTCTATTTTGTTGAGCATGTCTTTTATGACTTCGATTTCAAGAGTGAATATCGCGCGGCAGGCGTCTTCCGGGAAGCGGTAGTTTTTCTGTTTCAGGTCGAACAGATCCATGGAGGGGGCGGCGGGGGCGTTTTTTTCAATCTCTTTTCTGAGGGCGACCATGAAGTCCGGAAAGCCGCTGTAGCCGATGGAGGCGACAAATCTCAGAATCGTGGTCTCGCTGACGCCGCTGTCGTGCGCCATCTCGGTGAGCGTGCAGTAGGCGAGCCTCCGATAGTTGTCCACGATATATTTTGCCAGCGAGGAGCGCTTCGGGGTGAAGGTATCGCTTGCCGCCGCGATGCGCCCCATCAGAGTCCCGTTCTTTTTTTCGGCCATCCTTCCCGCCTCCTTAAAGGATTTCATTAGCTATATTTAATGATTTTAACGGCAATGTGTCAAGTGTTATTTTTCGCCTTTTTGAAAAATCCTGACTATATCTGGAAATTTTATATCAGCAGGAGAATATTCTTCTTTTTTTATAAATAATGATTGACAATATTCAGTTTATGCGCTATCCTTTCACTATCGAGTTGAAAAAATAATAAAGTTTGTTTTTGCAATGAAGTTTCGCAATTTTGTTCTGGTTTTAGTGGGGTAAGCAATTTATCTACAGCAAGGGAGTGTGAGGTAAGTGCAACTGATAAGCGAACATCCCGTATTGCAGTACCAGCACGGGAAGAAGGTCGAGTTCAGCTTTGACGGCAAAAAGCTGGAAGGATTTGAGGGAGAACCTATCGCTATGGCTCTGCACGCGAACGGAGTCCACATCTACAGGGTAACTCCCGAGATGGAACGGCCGCGCGGCTTTTTCTGCGCGATCGGCAAGTGCAGCTCCTGTTTTATGGTGGTTGACGGCGTTCCAAATGTCAGAACCTGCGTCACCCCTCTCAAAGAGGGAATGAAGGTCGAGACGCAGCGCGGCAAGGGCGCGATCCCGATGGAAGGGGAGACTGATTAATGGCTGATATCAAAACCACGGATATTCTGGTAGTCGGCGGAGGCGCGGCCGGACTCAGCGCGGCGGCGGAGGCAGCTTCTCACGGAGCGAAGGTCACGGTTCTTGAAAGCGACCTTCATCTCGGCGGGCAGCTTGTAAAGCAGACTCACAAATTTTTCGGCAGCAAGGACGAGCATGCCGGAACGCGCGGCTATAAAATCGCCGACATTATCCTCAACGAGATAAAGGAATGCGGCGATAAGGTTGAAACTTACACGAACACGGCGGCGGTCGGCTATTACAAAAATGACGGAATCGTCACCGTGATGAGAGGCGAAGAGGAATATTTCAAGCTCCAGCCGAAGAAAATCGTCATGGCGACCGGCGCGCAGGAGCGTATCATTCCCTTCCCGAACAACGATATTCCCGGCGTTTACGGCGCCGGCGCGGTGCAGACGCTGATGAATGTTTACGGCGTCGTCCCCGGCAAGCGGGTTCTGATGATCGGCGCTGGAAATATCGGCCTTATCGTCAGCTATCAGCTGATGCAGGCCGGCGTCGAGATAGCGGCTGTGCTTGAGGCTCTGCCAAAGATCGGCGGCTATTGGGTGCACGCGGCGAAGATACGCAGGCTCGGAGTTCCCATTCTTCTGCGCCACACCATTAAGGCGGCTCTCGGCACTGAAATAGTCGACGGAGCCATCATCCAGAATATCGACAGCGGCGAGCTTACGCATGTCGACTGCGACGTTATCTGCCTCGCCGTCGGACTGACGCCGACGAATGAAATGCTCTGGCAGGCGGGCTGCGACATGAAGTTTATCCCGCAGCTTTGCGGCCATGTTCCGATGCGCAATCCCAAGCTGCGCACCAGCCATCCCGATATCTGGATCGCGGGCGACGCGGCCGGTATCGAAGAGGCTAGCGCGGCGATGGTCGAGGGACGCATAGCCGGACTTGCCGCCGCCGAGGCTCTCGGCTTCGCGGTCGAGCAGGAGAAGTTCGGCGAGTATCAGGAGCGTCTCAATTCCCTGCGCAGGGGCGAAGCCGGCGAGAAGATTCGCAGCGGCCTTGCGCTGGCTCAAGTTGCAGACTGGGGTGATGAGTAATGGAGAACGAGAAACTTTTCAACAGCGGCGTTCTTACCTGCGAGTGCAAGGGAGCGGTGCTTCCTCCGAAGGAGCTGTGGGAGAACAAAAAGGGCGGCCTCGTCGTCATCGAGTGTCCCCAGCGCATACCGTGCAACCCCTGCGGGACGAGCTGCCCCACGGGCGCGGTGAAGCCCTTTGCCGATATCAACGATAATCCCGAGATAGATTACAGCAAATGCACAGGCTGCGGCCTCTGCGTCGCGAAGTGCCCCGGCCTCGCCTGTTTCGTAATAGACCTCACCTTCGCGCCGGGAAAGGCTCTGATAAAGCTGCCGCACGAAATGCTGCCGGTTCCAGCGAAGGGCGACAAGGTCGCCTGTCTGAACAGGGTCGGCGAGACGGTGACCGAAGGTACAGTGGAAAATGTAGTCGAACCTTTGAAAGACTCAACAAAAGTTTTGCATGTATCGTTTGACAGGGAATTTGTCAATCAGGTGCGTGCGGTCAGGGTGGTGAAGTAGATGTCTTGCTGCTGTGGGCACGATCACACGAATGTTGATTTTGAGAAGATGGAGGAAGATATCGTAATCTGCCGCTGTGAGGAGATCACGCTGAAAGAGCTGCGCGAGTGGATCCCGCGCGGTTACGATACCTTCGACGAGCTGAAGCGCCTTCTCCGCGTAGGGATGGGTCCCTGCCAGGGGCGCGGATGCAGGGATATCATTCTCCGCGAGATATCCCGCATGACGGGAGTGCCGGTGACGGAGATTCCGGCGGGAACTATCCGCCCGCCCGTGAAGCCGATAAAAAGCTCGCTTACCGCTCAGATAAAAGGAGGGGACTTCGAATGACCTGGAAGAGAACGGCCGACGCGGTAGTCATCGGCGGCGGAATGATGGGAATGGCGACCGCCTATTATCTCAAGAAGCTGGGGATGAAGGATGTCGTGCTGCTGGATAAAAACACTGTCGCCTCCGGCGCGACGGGAAGATGCGCGGCGGCTTTCAGGGCCACCTGGGGCGGAGAGCTTAATATCATTCTCGGCAAGGCCTGCATAGAAAAGTACGAGCATCTTGAAGAAGAGCTGGGCATGGATATAGGGCTCTATCAGAACGGATATCTTTTCATGGCCTATTCAGACGCGCAGCTTGAGAATTTCAAGAAATGCATCGCGCTGCAGAACTCGCTCGGCGTCCCCTCCCGGATGCTGACTCACGACGACGCGCGCGAGCTTTGCCCCGGAATCAACGTAGACGACGTGAAGGGCTTCTACTGGCACAAGCGCGACGGACACGCTGACCCGATGCTGACGAACTTCGCCCATTGGGAAGCGGCGAAGCGCGAGGGCGTAGTCATCGAGAAATTCACCGAGGTAACGGGCTTTAAGATGGGCAAGGACGAGATAAAGGGCGTCTGCACGAATAAGGGCTATATAGATACGAATCTTGTCATCAACGCCGCCGGCGCGTGGGCCGGCAAGGTCGCCGCGCTGGCAGGTCTCAGCATTCCGGTGCACGGCGAGCGTCACGAGATATTCGCGACGGAGCCGGTAGATTTCAACGTCTGCCCGACCTTCCTTATGAGCTACGACCCGGACTTCTATATGCAGCAGCGTCCGCACGGCTCGATCATCGCCGGCTGCGGCCCGCACCGCTACCGCGCGGAGGCCGCCCCATTCAACGATTACGAGATGGGCGACAGCTGGGACTTCCTTGAGCATATGACGGGAATCATGAATCACGTCCTGCCGCGCACGAAGGGCATCAGGGTCGTCAGGCAGTGGTCAGGTATGTACGATATCACCCCCGACATGCAGCCGGTCATCGGCGAGGCGGAGGAGATGAAGGGCTTCTGGATGAACGTCTCCGGTTCGCGCGGCTTCATGTTCGGCCCGGTCGCCGGAGAGATGGTGGCGGAGCAGATACTTTTCGGCAAGACAGAGCTGCCGATAGAGAAGTTCCATTGGAGCCGCTACGCGAGAGGCGAGTATCTGCTCGATACGGCCATCGCGTAAGCTGAAAAGGGCAACAGCGCGTAAAAGAACACAAAGCAAAGCGTTTAAGAGGTAAGTTCAGCAAAGGCGGGCGTTTTGTCTCAGGAGTAGAGACAGTGCTATTGATTAAAAAAATTAATCTATACCATCAAAAGCATTTATTTTACAAATGAAATAAAACGCCTATAATGATATGCAGATTCAGAGACAGAAGAAATAAATTCTGAAATTATTGATAACGGTGAATTGTTTCCCTGTCTGTGAATATGTATTTCAAGCCACGGTTCGGGAGATTCGTGGGAAAAATTGGGAGGTAATCAATATGGCAGGGCAGGCAGTAAAGACATTGCTTCTTTCACAGGACGATCTTCTTCAGGTCGGCGTCACCAATATGGCGGATTGCATCGACGTAATCGAAGGGGTTTTCAGCCTCATCGGTAAGGGCGACTATCTCATGGGCGGCCCGTTGCAGAATGAGCACGGGCAGATGATCTATTTCCCCGATGAAGAGCGCTTCCCCGGAATGCCGGTAACAGGACCGGACCGCCGCTTCATGTCGATGATAGGCTATCTCGGCGGCAAGTATAAGATCTGCGGCGAGAAGTGGTACGGCTCGAATCCGGCTAACCCGGCGCGCGGATATCCCCGCTCGATCCTGACGACGATTCTTAACGACGCGGACACCGGCGCTCCCTTCGCGATCATGAGCGGCAACCAGATTTCCGCCATGCGCACCGGCGCGGTCCCCGGAGTCGTTTCACGTCATCTTGCCCGCAAGGGCGCGAAGACCGTCGGCGTAATCGGCGGCGGCGTTATCAACCGCGGCGCGCTCCTCGCTATCAAGACGGCCGTTCCCTCAATCGAAGAGGCTATCCTTTATGATATCAACCTCGAAAAGGGCAAGCAGTGGGCTAAAGAAGAGAGCGAAGCTCTCAACATCAAGGTAAGCGTAACCACAAACATCGAAGAGGCCGTCCGCCCCGCGGATATCGTCTCGATAGCGACAGGCGGCAACGTCTTCCCGCGCATCGAGAAGGAATGGCTCAAGAAGGGGACGCTCGTCATCTTCACAGGCGACGCGGACTTTGACCCCGAAGCCTACTCGGAGAACACAGTATTCGCCGACAACTGGAAGATGCACCAGGCCTTCATCGCCGACGGCAAAGAGCATCCCAAGGGACTTGAGGCTGTTTCCGTGGTCGCTCCTTCCTATCACCTTCTCCTTGCCATCGAAGCCGGCAAGTTCGACGAGAAGAATATCCGCAACCTCGGCGACGTCGTGAACGGACTCGACAAGGGACGCAGCAGCGACGAAGAGATAATCATGTTCGTGACCGGCGGTATGCCGCTGCATGATATCGCTTGGGGCAAGACGCTCTATGACCGCGCAGTCGAAAAGGGACTCGGCGTAGAGTTCTGCTTCTTCAGCGAGGCGTATTGGAGATAAGCGTTATAAACGCTATGAAATAAAGTACGGCCATACAAACAATTTCCGCTCCGCAGGCGTCGCCCGTGGAGCGGAAGTTGTCTCAAATCAGATACGAGGTGCGACGAAATGGATCAGGGCGGGATAGCTTTTATAATAGTCTGCTGTATATTTATATTCTTCATGACGCCGGGGCTGGCTGTTTTTTACGGCGGCCTTGTCAGAGGCAAGAACGCGGTCGGCATTATGGAAGAAGTTTTTATTTCAATAGCCGTGGTCGGCATTCTATGGGCCGCAGCCGGTTTCAGCCTTACCTTCGGCGAAAGTCTGGGCGGCCTTGTCGGCGATCTCTCATATTTAATGATGCGCAATGTGGATATGGCTCCAAGTCCGCTGATGGCGCCGGAGCTGCCTTTCATTCTCTTTTTCACCTTGCAGCTCGTTTACGCGATAATCACTCCCGCGCTCATCGCCGGAGCCGTCGCCGGCAGAATGGCTTTCAAGGCCTATGTCTGCTTTATCGCGCTCTGGCTGCTTATCGTCTATTGCCCCGTCGGCAACTGGATATGGGGCGGCGGCTGGCTGGCCTCTTTCGGCGTGCTCGACTTCGCCGGAGGGCTGACGATACATCTCGCGGCGGGGGTCTCAGCCTTTGTCGCGGCCTATGTGCTGGGGCCGAGAAATGAAATCGACGACACCCCCTGCAATATGGCTTATGTGACAATAGGCGCGGGCATCGTCTGGGCCGGCTGGTTCGCCTTCAACGGCGCTTCCGCACTTTCCGCGAACAATATCGCGTCACTTGCTGTGGCAAATACTCTGCTTGCCAGTTGCGCGGCTATCCCCGGATGGATTATAATACGTTTGGAACAGGTGAAAAAGGTAACATTGTTGGATACGATGACTGGAGGTATTGCGGGGCTCGTGGCTATTACGCCGCTGGCGGGTTATATTTCTCCGGCGTGGGCTATGCCGGTCGGCTTTTTCGGCGCTGCCGTCTGCGCGGCGGCGGCACGTTTCAGGCGGGCGATGGGGCTTGACGACGCGCTTGACGTCTGGGCGCTCCACGGCGTCGGCGGCGCTTTCGGGCTGCTGGCGGCCGGTCTTCTGGCTGACCCGCTTCGCGCCCCATACGCGGGAGCGCTGTACGGCGGCGCTTTTCAGCTCGTAAGGCAGGGAATCGCCGTGGCTGCCGTCCTTTTATACGCCGCCGCCGCTACCTTCGTCATTTTGAAGATCATATCTCTTGCCGCGCCGCTCAGGGTCTCCGCCGCGGAGGAAGAGCTTGGGCTTGACCTTTCCGTACACGGAGAGAGGCTTCAGGTCCGCGATTAGTCGATAATCAAGCGGTTAGGGCCGCTTTATTATATCCAATCACGAGGAGAGGAAGGGATTTTTATGGCACTGAAAAAAATGTGGCTGAACATCAATGGGGCAAATCGTATGTTCGCCTGCGATCCGGTCAAGGAGTCGCTGGCCGACGTGCTGAGACGTCTTGGGCTCACAAGCGTCAAGGTCGGCTGCGGCATCGGAGTATGCGGGTCGTGCACCGTACTTCTGAATGGGGAGCTGGTGCGCTCCTGTACGCGCAAGATGGCTCGTATCGAGGAATACAGCGAGGTCGTTACCGTAGAGGGCATCGGTACTCCTACCAACCTGCATCCGGTACAGGTCGCTTTCATGAACAACGGCGCGATACAGTGCGGCTTCTGCACGCCGGGCTTTGTCGTGTCGGCTTACGCGCTGCTGCTGAAGAACAACAATCCGACGCGCGAAGAGGTTCGCGACTGGTTCCACAAGAATAAGAACGTCTGCCGCTGCACCGGCTACAAGCAGATAGTGGACGCCGTTATGGACGCCGCGAGAGTCGTGCGCGGCGAGGCGACTATCGACGATATCAAGGTGAAGCTTCCCGAAGATAAGGAATACTACGGCAAGCCGCTCGTCCGTCCCACGTCTCTCGCCAAGGTCTGCGGACTTGCCGATTACGGCGACGACCAGACGCTGAAGATGCCGGAGGGCGTCTGGCATGTGGCTATGGTACAGCCCAAGCTGGCGCATCACGCGAATATATTGAAGATAGACAAGGAAGAGGCGGAGAAGATGCCCGGCGTGGCGAAGATCATCACCGCCGAGGATCTGAAGGCCGCCGGAGGCACCAACGTCATGGCGGAGGCCAACTTCCACGAGCGCAGCACAGTCAGGATACCGAGCCGCAAGGTTCTCGCGGAGGACAAGATCTACCGTTACGGCGACGTCGTCGCCCTCGCCGTTGCCGACACGAAGGAACATGCGCGCGCCGCGGCCGCTAAGGTAAAGGTAGAGATAGAGAAGCTTCCGGAATATCTCAGCTTCCTCGACGCCGCCATGCCCGACGCTATGAATATTCACGAGGACACGAAGAATATCTTCTGCAAACAGCCGGTTCTTAAAGGCGCGGGGCTGGAAGAGCCGTCAAAGGTGGCGGAGATCATCGACGAAGCGCCGTTCAGCGTAGAGGGCAGCTTCTATTCGTCGCGCGAGCCGCATCTTTCGATAGAAGGCGATTCCGTGCAGGCGTACTTTGACGAGGACGGCTTCCTTACATTCCAGTGCAAGTCGCAGGGCGTCTACTCCTCCATCAGCCGTATAGGCAACTGCCTCGGCGTACCGACCTCAAAGCTGCGCGTCATGATGAACCCCACCGGCGCGAGCTTCGGCTGGTCGACGAACGCAGGCGACCTCTGCCTGGCCGGAGCGGCCGCCGTCGTCATGCAGGCTCCGATAGCCCTTTCGATGAGCTACGAGGAGCATCAGCATTTCTCAGGCAAGCGCTGCCCCTGCCACTCTAACGGGCGTCTCGCCTGCGACGAGAACGGCAAAATCATCGCCGCAGAGTTTGACTTCGGCCTCGACCACGGCGCGTACTCATGGGGCGGCGACGACTGCTTCACAAAGCAGGCGCGTTTCGCATTCTTCCCCTACACGATACCGAATGTCGCCGGTCTCTGCCGCGTAGCCAATACAAACCACAACTTCGGCACAGCCTACCGCAGCTACGGTTCGCCGCAGGCTTACACGCTCAGCGAAGCGCTGATGGATATGCTCGCCGAAAAGGCCGGGATCGACCCCTTTGAGTTCCGCTGGCGCAATATCGGCCGTCCCGGAGATACCAACATCAACAGCTATCCCTTCCGTCAGTACCCGATGGAAGAGATGATGAAGATATTGAAGCCTTACTACGACAGAGCCGTTGCCGAGGCGAAGGCCAACGACACGCCTGAGAAGCGCCGCGGCGTCGGCCTCGCGTGGGGCGGCTTCAACGTCACAGAGGGACAGACGGACAAGGCTTCTGCCGCTATCGAGCTGAATCCCGACGGCACCTTCACAAAGTACGACACCTATCAGGAGCTTGGACAGGGCGGCGACATCGGTTCGCTGATGCTGACGCTCGAAGCTCTGAAGCCGCTCGGCGTGACCCCCGATATGATCAAGCTGGTGCAGAACGACACCAAGCTCTGCCCCGACAGCGGCATGTCCGGCGCGAGCCGTACCCACTATATGAGCGGCAAGGCGACGATGGCGGCCGCCGAGCAGCTGATAAACGCGATGAAAAAGCCGGACGGCACCTTCCGCACATATGATGAGATGAAGGCCGAAGGCATACCCACGAAGTACACCGGCAGCTGGTCCTGCACCAGCGTCGAGGGACTTTGCCGCCTTGACCCGAACACCGGTATCGGCGACCCAAGCCCCTCCTACACCTACTGCCTCAACATGGCTGAGGTCGAGGTCGACACGGCCACCGGCAAAACGACGGTGCTGCGCTTCACCTGCGTGGACGACGTGGGCAAGGTCGGCAACCTCGCGGCGGTCAACGGACAGGCTTACGGCGGCATTTCGCACAGCATCGGCTTCGCGCTGAGCGAAATATACGAGGATGTCAAGAGACACGGCAATATCGCCTCCTGCGGCGTGCCTTACATCAAGGATATCCCCGACGCCATCAACGTGATCCACTACGAGCGTCCCGACGAGGTCGGCCCCTTCGGCTCCTCCGGCGCTTCCGAGGCCTTCCAGTCCTCCGGTCACGTGGCGGTGCTGAACGCCATCAAGAACGCCTGCGGCGTGCGTATCCACGAGATACCGGCGACACCGGCGAAGGTGAAGGCCGGACTTGACGCGATAGCGGCCGGCAAAGAGCCGGAGGCTCCCGCGAAGTACTTCCTCGGCTCCGATCTCTACGAAGAGCTTGAGGATATCAAGGCCAACCCGGTCAAGTACGAGGGAGAGCCGGACTTCTTCCGCTCCCTTGGCGGCGTAACGGAGAAATTCTTCTAGTCGCGGCGTAAGCAAAACAATCTGAAAAGGTAATCCCCGGGCCGTGTAATTATTTATACGGCCCAGTATAATCATTTGTGGACGACGGGTGGCGATAGGCGATGGAAGACGCGATGAAACAGATGTACCAGCTGAAGATAGACGGCCTCTGCTGTTCGAGTATAATTATCGAAATGGGGCTGAGGCTGCGCGGCGAAAGCAACGAGCAGTTCGTGAAGGCGGCCCGCGCCCTCTGCAACGGAATGCACAGCGGCCTGGCCTGCGGCGCGCTCACCGGCGCGGTCTGTATGCTGGCGCTCTTTGACGATAAGAATGTCGAGATGACAAAAGAGATGGTCGAGTGGTTCCGCTATGAGCTCTGCGAAAAATATGGTTCCGTCAACTGCGAGGATATCACGCACTGCGACCCTTATGAAAAGGCGGTCAAATGTCCGGAGCTGATGAAGGCCACCTACGGGCGCGCAAGGGAGCTGCTGGAGGAGTTCGGCTATCTGGAACCGGAGGAGTGATCCGATGGATGATATGAAGAGAAGAATACGCTGCGACTGCCTTGAAAAAGAGGCGGCCCCCTGTGTTTCGGCCTGTCCTTTCCACTTCGACATACGCGAGTTTATTCCGCGCGTCGAGCGCGGGGCCTTTAACCTTGCCTACAGATTCTACACAAACGCCGTCGCCTTTCCGCGAATCGTCGCGGCGCTGTGCGATGAACGCTGCCGCGAAAAATGTCCGCGCGGAGAAAGCGGCGGCGCTGTAGAGCTGAAACGGCTGGAGCAGGCGGCGGTCGCCTACGCGACGAGGACAGCCCCCAACAGCTATAATATGCCGGCGAAGGACGGAAGGATAGCCGTGATAGGGGGCGGCGTGAGCGGGCTGGCCTGCGCGCTGCGGCTGGCGAACAAAAAGTACGACGTGACCCTTTATGAAAAGGAGAGCCGGATCGGCGGCCATCTGTGGGATATACTATCCCCGGATATATTCATGAAGGACATAGAAGAACAATTTTCCAGAGAAAAATACAGGCTTCTGACCGACTGTGAGGTAACGGAGCTTGAAGAGATAAAGAAGGAATACGACGCCGTCTACGTCGCGACGGGAAAGGGCGGAGAGCGCTTCGGCCTCGGATGCGAGGGGGCGGAGGACGTTGCGGCCGCCGGCGAGGGCATATTTATCGGCGGCTCGCTCCTAGGAGCCGCGGCGGTCGAGGCGATAGCACACGGCCTCAGAGCCTCCGCGCTGATAGAGGGCTACATCAAGACCGGCAATATGAAGAGCGCGGAGCCGCACACGCCGACGAAGATCAAGCTCAATCTGAACGGCGTAGAGGCGCGCGAAAGCGTGCCGCCGCAGCCGGACGGCGCTTACACGAAGGAAGAGGCCATGGCGGAGGCCGCGCGCTGCCTCAAATGCCGCTGCGACTCCTGCATCCGCGCCTGCGACATGATGGCCTACTTCCAGAAATTTCCAAAGCTTATCGAAGAAGAGGTTCACATTACGATAAATCCCGGCACGCTCGACGGAAACGGCACAGTCGCGACGCGCCTCATCTCCACCTGCAATCAGTGCGGCCTCTGCGGCAAGGTCTGCCCCGAGGAGATAGACGTCGGTAAATTTATGCGCGACAGCCATCGCGCGATGCGCGAGAAGAACGCCATGCCCTGGGCCTTCCACGAATTCTGGCTGCGGGATATGGAGTTTGCCCGCTCCGACAGGGCCGCCTTTTTTTACGCTCCCCCATCCGAACCGACGCGCTATCTATTCTTCCCCGGCTGTCAGATGGGAGGCTCCAACCCCGAATATGTGCTTCGCTCCTACCGGCTTCTGCGCGAGCGGCTTCCGGGGACGGCGATACGCCTTGACTGCTGCGGCGCTCCGGCGCTCTGGTCCGGCGACGTTAAAATTTACGAAAAGATCTGCGAAGAGACGGCCGAACTGTGGCGGAAGCTGGGAGAGCCGGAATTTATCTTCGGCTGCCCGACCTGCCGCGAGATGATGCGCGAGGCGCTTCCGCAGATAAAGGGGCGGATGGCCGGCGACATCTTCCGCGAGCTTGGCGTGAAGCTCTCAGGGGGCGGGGAGATAGCTCTCTTTGACCCGTGCGCCGCCCGCAATTTCCCCGAGACGCTGCAAAATGTCAGGGATATGCTGACGGAAAGCGGATACTCCGTAAGAGAGCTGGAATATGGGAAAGAGCTGGCGAAATGCTGTTCGTGGGGGGGACAGATGTCTATTGCGAACCCGCCCTACGCGAAGTGGCTCGTAGATAAAAGGATATCTGAAAAGCCGCTTCCCTATCTGGTCTACTGTACGAACTGCCGCGATATATTTGCCGAGGCCGGAAAGCCTGTGCGCCACCTCTTCGACCTGGTCTTCGACATAGGCGGCTGGGAGGATCGCCCGCCGACCTACAGCAAACGGCGGCGCAACCGCGAGCTGGTGAAGGAGAGTCTGATGAAAGAGCTGCTTAACGAAGATATGCCCAGAGAAAAATTAGCCGCGCTGACAATGTCCGAGGAGACAGAGGCGAAGCTGCACCGGGAAAAGATCCTCGAAGACGACCTGGCCGCCGTGATAGCCTTCTGCGAAAAGACCGGACGCAAGCTTCTCGACCCGGAGAGCGGGCATTACACCGGCTACTGCGAAACGGGGAATATGACCTGCTGGGTCGAATACTCGCCTGAGGGCGAGGGCTACCGCGTCCACAACGCCTATTCCCACCGGATGAAGATAGAATTGGAGGAGGTCTGGCATGGAAGAAAACAAAAAGCTGATGTGTAACAGATGCGGCGTGGAGCTGGAAATGCACAAGGCATATTTCAGCTATCTCGATCATTCCTTCAACACGGAGGTTCAGCGCTGCCCCTCCTGCGGTCAGGTATTTATACCGGAGAGCCTCGCGAAGGGAAAGATGACGCAGGTAGAAGTCTCCATAGAGGATAAGTAGGGGATAAAATGGAAAAGGTCATACGCAGGACATACAGCGTCTGCCCCGTCTGCGGCCGGCGGCTCGACGCGCGCATCGTGGTGAAAAACGGCGCGACATGGCTGGAAAAGAGCTGCCCCGAGGACGGGGATTTTTCCGTATTGATATGGAAGAATAAAAAAAGCATCTTTAGCTGGTACGGAGAGGCGGAGGAGCTGAAAGAGGGGGAGAGCGAACGCTGCCCCTCGGCCTGCGCCGAAGGGGGGCTGTGCCCCGAACACAAGAACGACACATGCTGCGTCGTGCTGGAGGTGACGGAGCGCTGCAATCTGCATTGCCGCTACTGCTTCGCCGATAAGAAGAACGGCCCGGATATTCCCTTTGAAGAGCTGCGCCGCGAGATGGCCGGCTTCATCGTGCCAGGAAAGACGCTCGTCCAGCTCAGCGGCGGCGAGCCGACGATGAGAGACGACCTGCCGGAGCTCGTCGCCGCCGCAAAAGAGCTTGGCTGCAAATATGTGCAGCTCAACAGCAACGGAATAAGGCTCGCGGAAGACGAAAGTTACGTAAAAAAGCTCGCGGAGGCCGGCCTTTCATTCGTATTCATGCAGTTCGACGGCACTGACGACGAAATATATAAAATACTGCGCGGCAAAGCGCTCTTCGCCGTAAAAGAAAAGGCGATAGCCAACTGCGCGAAATACAATCTTGGCGTGACGCTCGTCCCGACCGTCGTCCCCGGCGTCAACAGCGCCGCCGTCGGAGACATACTGCGTTACGGCGTAAAGATGTCCCCCGCCGTGCGCGGCGTCCACTTTCAGCCGGTGGCCCATCTTGGACGTATCCCTCATCTGCCGCGCGACGAATCGCGCTTTACGCTGGACGAGCTGATGCTTGAGATTGAAAGGCAGACTGACGGCCTTGTCGGAGACGGAAATCTCCAGCCCTCAAAATGCGACCATCCGCTCTGCGGCTTTCACGGAGACTTCATCGTAAAACAGGACGGAACGCTATACCCGCTCACGCGGAAGCGGGACGACGCGGCCTGCTGCTGCTGCGGCGCGGAGAATCCCGCCGATAAAAACCGCGAGTTCGTCGGACGGCGCTGGCAGAGGCCGGAGGGCGACTGCTGCGCCCCCGCCGCGACGGAGGATATGCAGGACATGGACTATTTTCTCTCCCGCCTCTCCTCTCACGGCTTCACCGTCACCTCAATGGCCTTTCAGGACGCCGGCAATCTAGACGTGGAGCGGCTGCGCATGTGCAGCCTGCACGTCGCGAAAAATGGGCGGCTCGTCCCCTTCTGCGTAAACTATCTCACCCTCTGGAAGGAGCCTGCATGAAGGACAGAGCGCGCATTCCCAGCCCCGGCGGCCTCGAGCTTATGAAACGGGCGCTCTCCCTCTGCGCCTTCCCCCCCGGAGCGCGGCTGCTCGACGCGGGCTGCGGCGCGGGGGAGTTTGTCGCGTGGGTGAACGCCAACAGCGCCTTTTCGATGGTCGGCATAGACAACGACCCCGCCGTCCTTGAAGAGCCGCTTCGCGCCGGCGGCGCGCTCTGCTGCGCCGACATTCTGGCGCTTCCCTTCGGCGGCGGGCATTTTGACGGGATATTTCTTGGATGCAGCCTTTCAAAGGTGGAAGAGCCGGAGGCCGCGCTGGCCGAATGCCGCCGCGCGCTGAAGGCCGGCGGGCAGCTGGCGGTCGCCGACTTCTACGCGCCGGAGGAGGAAAGATTCTTTTCAGGCGTTATGGGGCGCGTCGAGCGCGAGGAAAAAATCATATCCCGCATTGAAAAAAGCGGCTTCGCGCCGCTGCTATTTGAAGACCATACGCGGGAGATGCGCGAGCTGTGGGGACAGCTGATATTTGACTTCGGAAAAGAGGCGCTCGAGGCGCTGCTTGGCTTTGACGGCCGCCCCTGCCGCTGCGGCTACGGACTTTTTATCGCGGAGGCGCGCTGAACAATGATATCGGCTCTTGAAATAATGACAGGCGAACTGACGGGCTTCCTCCCGCCGATAGACGAAGGCGAAATGCTGCGCTGGCAGCTTGCGCGCGTAAGGGAGACGATGCGGCGCGCGATGGCGAAAAACAGCGCCGCCGCCGCGCGCTTTGCCTCCGTCGATATCGACGCGCTGGATTCCTTCGAGGCGCTGGCGCGGATACCCTTCACACTGCCGGAAGAGCTAACGGCCGCGCCGGAGGACTTCCTCTGCGAAGCCGGACGAAATATAGCGCGCGTAACGTCGATCCCCACCTCCGGCAGCAGCGGAGCGCCGAAAAGGATATACTTCACGGAAAAGGATCTGCGGCGCACCGCGCGCCTCTTTGAGCTGGGAATGAGGCCGATAATCGGCGGCGGCAGGCGCTGCCTCATCATGATGTCCGACGACACCCCCGGCAGCATAGCGAGCCTGCTCAAAGAGGGAGTGGAAAAAAGCGGCGTACCAGCCGTCATATATGGTAATATATCGGACGTTGACGACGCGGCGCGCGCGATAAACGAGGGAGATTCCATCGTCGGAATACCCTCCCAGATGATCCACCTCTGCCGGAAATATCCGCGGCTGCGCCCAGAGAGCCTTCTGCTCAGCGCCGACTACGTCCCCGCCCCCGTGCCGGAGGCTATCAGGGAGACGTGGCGCTGCCGCGTCTACACGCACTACGGAATGACCGAAAGCTGCTTCGGCTGCGCCGTGCAGTGCGCGGAAGAGAGCGCGCAGCATATCCGCCACGACTCGCTGCTCATCGAGATAATAGACCCCCTCTCCGGCAGGCAGCTTGGCTTCGGCGAAGAAGGGGAGATAGTCGTTACCGTCTTCGCCAACGAGGCAATGCCGCTCTTCCGCTACAGGACGGGGGATATCTCGTCGCTCGCCGCGGGGAAGTGCGGCTGCGGCAGCCGCCTGCCGAGGCTGGGAGCAGTAAAGGGGCGGCTTAGAAACAGAATAAATATCGGAGGCCGCCGCTTCTGCATCGAGCAGCTGGACGACCTGCTGTACAGCAACGGCGAGCTGTGGCGCTACGAGGCGGAGCTGTCCGACGAAGACGGAGAAAAAAAGCTGCTGATAAATGTATGCGGCGGCGACGCTCTGGATTTGACGGAGCTGCGCGCCGGGCTCGCGGCTATCCTGCCTCCGGCAGTCAAAACGGAGCTGCGCAGGAGCGAGTCGCTGACGCAGCCCTTCAGAAAGAGGCGCATAAGCGCGGTATGAAAAAACAGGGGGAGGCTTTGAATATGATACAGAGTGAAGAGAGGCTGGCTTCGCCGCTCTTTTTCAGATTGCTGATACCCTTTGGCTTCGCCTTTTTTATCGGAATGTTCATGGGGAGCATAAATTCAATACTCGCGCCGGTGATCGTCGCGGACTTCGGACTTTCGCCGGCAGATCTCGGTTTCATCTCCTCCGTGAACCTGATATCCTTCGGACTGGCGCAGATACCGCTGGGAGTCTCCCTGGACCGCCGCGGCGCAAAGAAGACGCTCGCCGTCATGCTCGTCATAGCCTTCGTCGGAGTGCTTCTATTCGCGGCCGCGAGAGGCTATCTCTCGCTGCTCGCCTCCCGCGCGCTGATGGGAGTCGGCTTCTCCGGCTCCCTCATGGCCTCCTTCAAAGCCTACGCCCACTGGCTTCCGCGAAAAAGGCTCGCTCTCGTATACAGCATTCAGAGCGTTCTCGGAGGCATCGGCTTCATGGCCGCCACGCGTCCCGTCTCCATCGCGCTGGAATATATGCCGTGGCGCACGCTGATAATGCTCTGCGCAGGCGCGGTATTCCTTTCCGTGCTCATGCTGGCGCTCGTCGTGCCGGACGACAGCCCCTCAGGAGAGGCGAGCGGGGATTCCCTCGCAAAGGTCTTTAAGGAAATGCTGAAATTTGCCGGAGACAAACGCTTCATTTACGTCGCGCCGGTGGTAACGGCGACGGAGGCTGTGCTTTTCTCCTTCTCCTACCTCTGGCTCGGCCCGTGGCTGCGCGACGTCGCCATGCTGGACGAGCGCGCCGTCGGCCTGCTGCTGCTGCTCAGCTCCACCGGCATCGCCGCCGGTTATCTCCTGAACGGCGTGCTCGCAGACCTCTTCGCGCGGCTGAACTGGCTCACCTGGGAAAAATTATATCTATACTCCGGACTGCTCTTCACGCTGCTGTTCGCCGCCCTCACCTTCTGCGGCGGCCCGCTCACAGCGCCGCTCTGGGCCGGAGTGATGTTCCTCTCCACGATGACTATGATATCCTTCCCCATCATCGGCCGCCTATTTGAAACGAACGAAACGGGACGCATCTTCGCGCTGCTGAACTTCGTCATATTCCTCGTCTCCTTCGCCGTGCAGTGGCTGCTGGGAGTGATACTGAACTTCTATCCGATAGTGGACGGCCGCTTCTCCCCCGCCGGATACAAGGTCGCCCTCTGCCTCATACTGCTGATGAACGCCGCCGCCACAGCGCACCTCTACATCTCAATCCCTAAAATTGAAAAGCTGAAGAAAGGCTAAAACGAAGCACGGCGCGGCAAATGGAGCGGCTTCCTGAAGTGGTAAACTAAAACTGTACACGCAGGGCATGGCCGTCTTTCCGCTGCCGGAGAGGCGGCTTTTTTCTTTGCGGTATTTCCGCATTTTTATCCGCGGGGGTTTTTCGCGAATCGCGGCGTTATTGATGTTATAATCCGCTTGGGCGGCTGCGGCGGCGTCCGATAAATTTTTATTGCGGGGTGTCTTTTATGCTTGAGAAGTACGCTCAGGAGATATCGGAATATCTCAGCTCCATGATGGGGCGCAGCATTATCATAACGGACACGAACGGCATCATCATCGGCGCTCCGGCTAAGGAAAGGCTTGGGGAGTTTCATCCGCCATCCGTCCCCTGCGTCAAGTATAAGAAGATGAGCTTCGACGACGCGGAGGCGGCGAAGAAGCTCGGCGTATGGTATCCCGGCTCTACCGTGCCGCTCTTTTACAACGGCAGGGTGATAGGCACGGCGGCCATAGCCGGGGAGCCGGAGGTCGTGCTGCAATTTACCATGCTGGTTAAAAATCAGATCGAAAGTATGCTGCGCGAGAAGATACTTTCTCCGGGCATGGGTTCGCCGCAGAAAAAGATAAATGAGCTGGCGCGCGATATCGGACGCTTCGACCCGGACGGCGACGACCTTGCTCTGCTGACGAAACGGGCCGCGCGGCTCGGCGTCAACCTCGAAGGGCCGCGAGGGGTGATAGCGATATTCTTCTCCAATTTCAGGGGGCTGGCGCTGGAGAAGAATCCGGTGAAGCTTTCTTACGAGAGTTTCACAGACCCGATATCGGAGGAGATAGATTATTCCTCGACTCACAGCCGCGTGATAGAGCTGATGCGCGAGGTCTTTCCGGATCCGCAGGCGCTGATCGCCAGCGTTTCCCGCGACAGATTCGCCATTATATGCCCCTACGAGCATTCCGACGACGAAAGGCTCATGGAGGAGGCCGAGGCGGCGGCCGAGAGGGCGAATGATATCCACAGGAAGCTTAAAGAGGCCTCTATAGAAACGCTGATAGCCATCGGCAGGCCGGCGCGCGACATTTACGAGCTGCCGATGTCCTACAAAAACGCCTGGGATGTGGTGAAGATAGCCGACAGGCTGACGCTCCCTCCGGGGGTCTACTCATTCAGAGCTCTGCTGCTGGAGGAGATGCTGCTTTCCGTAAAGCCCTGCTTCCCTCTGCGTTTTCTCGATAAAAAGCTCGAGGCGCTCCGAGGCGATAACGACGCTAACGAGCTTGCGGAGACCTTCAAGGTTTACTGCGAGTCGCTTTTCAGCAAGCATCTGGCCGCCGAAAGGCTGCATCTGCACAGGAACACTTTATCGTACAGGCTGCGAAAGATCGAGGAGCGGCTTGGGATATCCATGCTTGATTTCCGTCAGCTCATGGCCTGCTATATGGCGCTGCATATAAAAGAGCTGGGCGGCCCGGAGCGGAGATAGCTTTACCGCGCGGGCTTACCGGCTGTAAGAAGCGAGGGGCCGTCCGCCGTTGCCGGCGGGCTGCCCCTCTTCCTGTTGGGAAAGGATTTATTTGGAAAGGGTTATTTTGTGGCGTCGGAAATTTTCTTCATCTCTCTCTTGAACTCGTCCATCAGCTCTTTGCCTTTGGAGCTGTCAAGCTGGCTCCACGTCGCCGCGAAGGCTTCCATCAGGGGACGAAGTTCTTCTGTCGTGTAGGTGTGGACGACGATGCCCTTTTTCCTCATAAGGTCGAGATATTTGTTGTCGTTAGCTTCAGCGTTCTTTATCGACAGGGCCGCCTGTTTGTTGACCGCTTCCTGAAGAACCTTTTTATCAGCGTCGGGGAGTTTTTCCCAAAGTTTGGCGCTGATCATAACGCCCAGACATTCGGTGTTTTTGTTGAAGTTGTACCAGTGCTTGATGACGTCGCCGAGCGCGGTGTAGGCCGCGACGATGGCATATCCTGTGTCTCCGTCGCATACGCCTGTCTGCATCGACTGGTAGACGTCGGCGAAGGGAATGGAGATCGTGCGGAATCTCGCCCCTTCAAGCGCCGTCTTGAAGACATCCATGTTCGGTATGCGCAGCAGCACGCCGTGATCTACCTTCGGATTGAGGGGATCTCTCATCTCCTTGACCGTGCCGATGCCGACCATTCCGTCAAGGTACATGCCGAGGAGCTTCACGCCGAGCGCTTTGTTGAATTCATCCATTTTTTTGAAGAACCAGCCGTTCGGGTCGTAGACCTTCGCTACCTGCTCATAGCTGCTGGTGTAGCCCTGTACGTAGATGAGATCCATTCTGCTGTCGAACTGGCTGGGGAATGAGATGGCGGCCATCTCTATCGTGCCGCGTATCAGCTCTTCGTAGACGAGCGAGTAGTCTCCGAGCTGGTTCGCCGGGTAGACTTTTATCTGAATGCGCCCCTCTGTCTTTGCCTCAACTTCTTTCGCTATCTCATTCATCGCCGTCGTCGCCGCGTGGTCGGGCGGATTCTGTCCCGCGAATTTGAGGACAAGCGGCGCGGCCTCCGCTTTCGCGCCGCCCAGGGCGCACGCTGCCGCCAGCAGCAGGGTCAGAGCAAAAAACTTAAAAGTACGTTTCTGTTTCATTGTGACACTCTCCTTTGGTTTTATGATATTGCAAAAGCTTTAATCAACTTTTTCTTCCGCGCCCTCTTTCGCCGCCGCGCGCTTCATCAGCGCCGCGGCCCGCGACGGAAGCAGCTCCAGCTCCGTCACTACGGCTATGCCCATGGCTTCCAGGTCGCCGCTTACATCCACCGGAGTGGTTCCCTCGTCGGTGTTCTGGTTGAGGACGCCGCCCATGCAGAGCGGTCTTTTATAATCCTGCTCTTCCATTTCGTCAATCAGGTTTCTTGCGTATTCAAGGGCCATGCCGTTGTGCGTGCTGATGAAGATTATTTCGGAGTCTTTCGCCGCGGCCTCTGAAACGACTTCGTCCGGGTTGCGCTCCGCGCCGATGTTGCAGACTGATGCGCCGGCGGCTTCAAGCAGTTTGTTTATCAGCAGCAGCCCGTGTTCGTGAACGTCAGTCGAGGCCAGGAGAACGCGGAGTCCGCCTAGGGCAGCCCTCGCCTCTTCGCTCTCGTAACGGGGCCGCCACAGCTCCGCCTGATCGAGCGTCCTTGTGAATATGTCGTTCGGTATAAGCTCCTTTTTCGCGGAGCCGCCCGCCGAGGCCGACGGGTTCAGCTGGTCCTCAAAGGCGCGCGGCCCTATGGCTTTCAGCACGTAGAGCAGCTGCACCGCGTCTTTCGTGTCCACGCCGCAATCCGCGAAGAAGGCAAGGGCGTCGGCGAATATTTTCCTTCCCCTGGCGCATATCGACGAGGCGAATTTCCGGCTCTCGCTGAAATCAAAGTAGGGATACATGCGGCGCGCTATTTTTTCCATCTCTCTCGCCCACAGCTGAACTTCGCATATCTCCTCAAGCGAGGGGGCGCGCGAGGCCTCCGTAAAGGGCACCGGCATCAGCCCGTGGCCTGTGGGGCATTCAAGCTGCGCCATGACGTCCCAAAGCAGATATTCCGCCGTCAGCGCGACATTCTTTTTCGGGTCGCGGTCGGAGGATATTGTGTCTCCGAAGAACATTGAGCCGACGCATTCATGATTGTGTATCTCGTCAAGGGCGAATATCCAGCCGGCGCGTTTGACCGGGTCTGATACGAGGCCGCCGACGCAGTGCGCGATACGCGCCCCCAGCAGCTCTTCAACGATGTATTTTTCAAGGTATGCCCATGCCGCGGCAGTAGAGCAGTCGAGGAACAGGGCGCCGAAGCCGTCGTCCAGATAGGAATGCATCAGCGTTCCTCTGTCGCGCAGCGCCCCCATTATGCCTATCGCCTTTACGGTCTCAACTGTCGTTATATCCAGCCGCTTCCACATCGGCGCTTCATGAGCGAAGAACTGAGAGAGATTTCCCACAGTCGTGACGCCGGCCTTTAACGCCGCCACGGCGTTCACGGTGGAGGCCGGGAAGCCGATGATAAAGTCCCCCATGTGGGGCTGTATCGGCGCGGCGCGGCCGACCTGCCGCCAATCCTCCTCGCTTTCGAGGTAAGGGCCGCTCTCCTGCGGCGCGGATTTTCTCAGCGCCGGCGGCAGCGACATCCGGCGGTCGATGCAGATGCCGGCGCGGTCTATCGTGAAATTATTTTCTTCGGCGAAGCGGTATATTCCGCCCAGAGCCGTTACAGTCTCTTCCCATGTATTCATGCCGATGTGCGCGTGGTACATGATTTTTTTCTCTTTTATGCAGCGCAGCTTATATTCGTATTCTGAAGATACGTCGAACTTTTCCATGAAGCTGGTGCGCCCTATCGTTATCCCCGAAGCTATCTCCCGCGATTCTTCAAGCACGGCGGAGAGCGAGGGGAGCTCGCAGCCCTTCAATATGGACGATATCCGTTCGCTTAGTGAAGCTATCATTCTTTAATACCCCCAAACAATTCAACGCCGCAGTTTACGGCAGATACTTTAATACGGAGCGGCGGAAAGGTCATTGTGAAAATTTAATGAATTACCAAAAGAGTGAATTTTGTTTTTTGTGCAAGACGCACAGAGGCCGCGCAAAAGTGTATTTTTATACAAAATATGCGCGCCGCTATTGTGCGTTTCGCACAACCGCTCGGCCGTTGAGCGTCAGCGCGGCGAGCGAGGACAGCCCCTTGCCGTCGCCGAAATATTCGTATTCCTCCTCCGTTTCCGTCTCCGCCCCGTCGAAGCCCATCATCCGCGACTGGCGGCGCAGATGCTCGTCAAGGGCGGCGGCGGCCTCGGCGCGGATTGCCTCAAAGTCTTTTCCCTTTATCATGCGCGACGGGAGAAAGGCGCTGAAGCTTTCGTCAAAAAAGTTATGGACTATCGAAACGGAGCAGCTGAGCGAGAGGGAGGCCGACGCCGCCCCGACTGCGCTCGCGATAGCCGCCGCCTCCGGTATCAGCCAGTCCTCCGCCCCCTCCGGGACGAAGGCGGCGGTCGGAGCGCCGACGCATATTTTTTTCAGCCCGCCGCCCCCCGCCGCGCTTATCGCGTCAAGAAGCCGCGCGCTCGTCTTTGCGCGCACAAGCTTTGCAAATCCTTCGGCTGTCAGCCCCAGCCGCCGCCCAAAAGCGTCGGAGGCGGCGAGGCTCTTTTCTCTCTCTTCCGCGGCCAGCAGCCCCAGCGCGCAGAGCGCGTCGCTGGGGGTGTACGAGAGCCCTCCGCGGCAGAGCGGCAGAACGCGCTCCAGCCCCACAGAGAGAGAGCCGTCCTCTCCCGCGTCCACGCGGCTGTCGCCCCCCAGCGCGATGGAAGATATCTCAAGAGAGGGGATCATCGTCCTGTAGCCGCCTATCTCCGCCCCCTCGCGCGAATATAGCGCCCCTCCGTTCCGAATGAGGCCGATATCGGTCGATGTGCCGCCCATATCCGCCACAAGCGCATCTCCGCCCTGAATGCCGCCTATTATCATCGCCCCGCGCATACTGGCGGCGGGGCCGGAGAATATCGTCTCGATGGGGAAGCGCAGACACCAGTCCGCGCAGACGAGCGAGCTGTCGCTGCGCAGGAACATCAGCGGACACTCAAGGCCGATACGCGCCGCGCTCGCCTCAACGCCGGAGATAAGCCGCCGCGTCAGCGGCATCAGCGAGGAGTTGAGAAAGGCCGTAACGCTTCTTCTGACGGAGTTCAGCTTCGAGCGGGCCAGCTCGTGGCCGCATGTAAGGCCGGCGCAGCCGGCTTCCCTTATCAGCTCGGCGGCGCGAAGCTCATGTTCCGGATTGCGCGGAGAGTAAAGCGACGACAGCGCGAAATATTCTCCTGCGTGACGCGCGGCAAAGGAGCGCAGCGCCTCTTCGTCAAGCGGCGCGCGCGCTATTCCCCTTCCGTTGTGCCCTCCGCGCGCCTCAAGCAGCGCGGCGGGGGAGACGGCGTTCAGGATCTCTTTTTTTATATGCGGAAAATCCTCAAAGCCGATGAGGACGAGATTGACCGGCGCCCCCGCCCCCTCCAGCAGCGCGTTGGTGGAGAGCGTCGTCGAGATGTTAAGCGAGATGATATCCCCGGCAGCGCCGCCGGAGACGAGAGCCTCAAGCGCTCTCTCCACGCAGCCGCCGTAGTCGGAATGGTCGGTCGCGATTTTTACCCAGCCTTCTACGCGCCGCTCGCGCGGCTCGTAAAGGACGCCGTCCGTATTCGTGCCGCCGACGTCTATACCGGCGGTCAGTCCTCTTTTACAGATTCCATCAGCGCGCATTGAGAATATCCTCCAAATTTATGAGCTTAAATCTCTTTTATCCTATATAATAAAATCGGATATGTCATTATCAGAGGGCACAAAGGCGACCGCCCAGCTGATATTTTGTTTGTGCATAATAGCCAAAAAGCAGATTGAAATATAAAGTCGAGGTGCAATCATGTCGAACGGTAATTTTAAAAACAAGACAGCGGCACTCGCCGCACTGCTGATATTCATCCTTTCCGGCTGCGCGGGGGCGGCTGAATTCGGCCCCAGGAGCGAAGAGACGCGCCGGCATTTCCGTGAGTGGGGCTTCCCGCACGATGAGGGGGTGGTGCTTGTGCTTTGCGGCGGCGGCATGAAGGGGCTGGCGCATATCGGCGTCTTCGAGGTGCTGGAACGCGAAAATATACCGGTGGCGGCCATCATCGGCACCAGCATGGGCTCCATTATGGGAGGGCTTTACAGCGCCGGCTACAGCCCGGAGATGATGAGGGAGACCCTTTCGCGGGTGGATCTGATGGAGATCATGTCGGGACGCACCGGTCTGGATACCGGTATGGCGCGCAGCAACATGCCGGCGAGCACAAACGATTCGCTCTTCTCCGTAACGATAACGGAGGGGAAAGACACTCAGGGACGCCTGGGGGCGCTGAACGCGAAGAATCTTTACGCCTTCCTCAGCGAGCTGACATCCGACGTGACGGTAACGGACTTCGATCATCTGAAATATCCATTCGCGGCTGTGGCGACCAATCTGCTCAACGGCGACACCGTCATAATGAGAAACGGAAATCTTGCCTCCGCGCTGCGCGCCTCCATGTCCATTCCGGTCGTATTCGACCCGTGGCCGATGAACGGAATGCTGCTCGTGGACGGCGGCCTCAAAGCAAATCTGCCGGTGCTGGAGGCAAAAAAAATATTCCCCGGACATCCTATCGTCGCGGTCAACCTTTCGCCTGAGGATATAACAAAAAAAGAGAACAGCTTCCGCACTATGTTCGACGTCGCCGCTCAGACGCTCGATATCCTTATGGTGGAGCAGATACGGCAGAACGTGGAGGCGGCTGATCTCGTGATATCGCCTAATGTCGCCGCTTTCAGCACCTTCGCTTCGGGGGGCTACGACGAGATCATAGACGCCGGCGTCGCCGCGGCCGATGAAAAGGTTGCGGAGCTGCACGCGCTCGTCGCTGAAAAATGTCATACCTGGGATCACAGCCGCGCGGTCAGAAGCAGGCCGAGAGCGCCGACCGTAGCCGAGGTGCGCTTTGAGGGTGTTCCGCGCGGAGTGGCCGAGAGCCTGCACAGAAGATATGACGACTGGGTGGGCAAACCGCTTGATATGAAGCTTGTCGCGGAGACAGTGGCGCGGCTCTCCGAGCGCGAGGATATCAAATCCGTGGACGGACGCACGGAAAATCTGTCGCGCGGCTCTGTCGCCGTCGTCTTCCAGATAGAGCGACCGGCAAAATATGAATTCGGCGTGGACGGCTACGCGAGCAATCTCAACTCCAACCGCTGGATCTCCGCCTCCGCCCTGGCGCACGACACCTTCGTCGAGGGGGACACCGCCGGTCTGGAGCTGCGCCTCGGCACAGTATGGGGCGGTATGCTGCGCTACTTCACGCCGCAGAACCGGAATAACTCGCAGTGGGGGCTGGTGCTCGGCGCGCGCCGCGAGAAATATACCCCCTATGATTTCGAAGAGACGGAATTTGAACGCTACACCGCGAAGCTGGCCTGGTACACGGCGCTGGGCGATCGAACCCGCGTCGGAATAGGCTACGCAGGCGAGAAGGTGACATCCTACAGCGACGTGAAGGATACGCAGCACGGGCCGTATCTCACGGTTTCGTTCAACACTCTCGACGATCCGATTCTGCCGTCGAAGGGGATCGCGGCCACAAGCGACATCTGGTTCCCTTACGACTATAACATCGTCTCGCACACGCGCTTGATAAGCTTCATCCCAATAATGAAGGACTACAAGGTGATATTCGGCGGCGGACTGAAGACCGGCGACGCAGATTCGCTGGCCTACGCCGCGATGCTCGGTATACACGACGAGCTGTACAGCCTCGGACAGTCCCCGTTGGTGGGAGATCAGGCATACTGGCTGCATCTGGGGATACAGAAGGTCTTCACCCGTTCGTGGTGGGGGGGGGTGAATGTCGAGCTGTTCGGCAATTACGGGCAGACGCTGCTCAACTGGTCAAACAGCGAGAGCCGCTGGGAGGCCGGGCTGGCCTTTTCCGTGCCGACGAACAATTCCAACGCGAAGCTGATATTCGTCTACGACGAAGAGGGCGGCTTTACGGTGGGTTACTCGATAGGCATACCGCGATTCTGGGACGGCCCGCTCCCCTGACGGCGGCCCTTCCCCTTCGATAAAAAAGAAAAGGCGAGGCGCGGAGGGACAGGAGTGCGCCTCCTGACTTTTGCAGTTAAGCCCAGGAATCCGCGCTGTAAGCTGTTGCAATCA
>JAUNJZ010000065.1 GCA_030533085.1 Synergistaceae bacterium | reverse complement strand
TTGGATGGAAGAAACGGCTTGTTCCTAGTAATAGGACTTTTTCAGTGACGACTATTTAGTTATGCGGGGAAGGCTATGTCCTACCCTAATAGAAAAGTTCTATATTTTCGTCAAAAGCGGCAAAGTAACTAAAAAAGTAAAACAGGCATTGTCCACAGCCAGACAAGCCTGTTTCGAGCAAGCTGAAGCACTAGTCCTCAATTAATTCTGCCAGGGCGATTGATGCTCTTCTTGTTTCGTTTTATTCGCAAAATCTATATCAGTAATAGTCGGCCTGGTTCTTAAAGTGTGTTTTCGAAGAAGCACAGTGACTGTTTCCTCATCCTTCTTTTTATATGCTTCATAAATAGATAAATGTTCATCCAGGGATTTTTGGATTTTCTCAATTGGCCATGGTTCCCTCAAAATCCTGTACATCGCAGTGTTATTTCGCAGCTGCTGTAAATATTTCATCACTCTTTGCCACCCAGACGGCGCGTAGAGCAGAGAATGAAATTCCTTATCTACTTCCAGAAATCCGACATAGCCGTCCATCTGCGATAATGGGATAGCAAGATTTTTTTCCAACAGCTCGTAGTCTTTTTCTCCTGCTTTCTTTACAGCCGCTCTGATCGCCACTTCCTCAAGGGCTATTCGCGTTGTATATATCTCTTCAATATCATGTTTGTCCAGGCTGGTGACGTAAACTTTTTTTCTTGGCACCTTAGTTACAAGCCCCTCTACCTCCAACGCGGCAATCGCCTGTCTGACAGGCATCTTGCTGATTTGCAGCGCATCGGCTATAGCGGCTTCGTCTATTTCCTGCCCCGGATAGAATGCGCCCTGCGTTATCGCTGAGCGAAGCGTCTGAACTACCAATGTTTCCACACTTGTATTGAAAGCCGCGCTCGGGGCATATTGGCTTAAAGAGCTAAATGGATTATTTGTATTCATACCTTTCTCCTCTCATCGGTATATTGTAAAACATTATCTTTTATATCTGATATATAAGCAGAAAACACAAAATCAGGCAAGTAAGAAAAGCCACATTATAACCATGGAATTAAGCAGAAAAGGCTTCGGATGACAGCGAAGCCTTTTCAAAAACAGATATCAGGTGATTCTGTAGGCGAACCCACAGGATGCAGTCGTAATAGCAGGCGCTCGCTGAGCAGGGTAAATCAGTACCCCAGCTCCTCCCCTACAATTATCACGCGGCAATCGCGCCCCATCGGCGCTCTTTCTATCATCGTCACGACGCGGCATATACGGTCCGGGCTGTTGCAGTCCATGCAGCGCCCTGTTGTGACGCAGGGCGTTTTTCTTCCGTTGCGCAGCGCGTTCGGCGGCGAGGCGATGCTGCGCGCGCGGCTCAGCGCGGAGTGTACGTCGGGGGTGATTTTATTTACGCCGATTATGTAGAGTATTTTTCCAGGCGCCCACGACATTGCGGAGACGCGGTTCCCCATGCCGTCGATGTTGACGATCGTGCCGTCCATCGAAAGGGCGTTGGCGCTTGTCAGAAACCAGTCGGCCTGAAGCTCGTTCAGCAGAGCGGAGACACGCTCCTCCGGCGTCATATTCGACAGCCAGTGTTCGTAAATCCGGCAGCCCTTCTCCACAAGCCGCTCCGGCAGGCCGATCTCGCGCACTGTCACAGTTCCGGGGATACCTACGGTCGCCCCGTCTTCTATCATCTCCAACGCGCTTTCGCAGGCGGCTTTCGCGTTTTCAGCGTACAGCGCATGGAAGCCGCGCGCCTCAAGAGCCTTGCAGACGCTTTCAGCCAGATTTTTGTTGCTCGCTCTCTTTGCCTCTGATGTATTCATATAAATCACTCCTACAGATTATTTTCCGTAACATTCGGTCCGGCTTTATTATACAGTTTTTCCGGCAGCAAGGCGCGTCTTTTTCATCAGCGCGAGGCAGCCCTTTCTGATATCGCCGCAGGCGCGCGCAAAGTTGCCCGTATACCACGGGTCGGCGACGTCCTCTCCCGCCTCGTCTGTGAAGTCCATCAGCTTCCACACCTTATCCTGAGGGTCGCCGCCGCATATACGCAGAATGTCGCGGATATTCTGCCCGTCCATGCCAATAATATAATCGTATTTTTCGTAATCGGCCCGCGTAAGCCGCACCGCCCTGCGCGGTTCAAAGGGAATCCCCTCGGCGCGCAGCATGGCCTGCGACATTGGGTGCATGTCGCTGCCAATTTCCTCCGCGCTGGTCGCAGCGGACATTATCAGAAACTTATCCGCAGCGCCGCCACGCGCCGCGATATCCTTCATCATAAACTCCGCCATAGGGCTGCGGCAGATGTTGCCGTGGCAGACAAATAGTATTTTTATCATATTATTCATATCCCTTTATAATGATGCAAAACCGTATGCTGCATGGAAAAAATATCCTTCTGCCGCTCAATCTCTGCCTTTAACTGCTCTTTCGTAGGTAAATAAGTCAGATATTTTGACATGAACAATCGCTCATTATCGTGAAGCACTGAGTATCTGGCAATGTCCTCATCAGTTTCAGAACACAAAAGGATTCCTATCGTAGGATTATCTCCTTGCCTTCGCTTTAAGTCATCGTACATCCGCACGTACATATCAATCTGTCCCACATCTTGATGGGTAATTCTACCCATCTTTAAATCTATCAAAACATAACACTTAAGTTCAATATTGTAAAAGACAAGATCCAGATAATAATCCGAGGTTTCTGTTACAATATGTTGTTGTCTGGCGACAAAAGCAAATCCTCTTCCCATTTCCATCAAGAAATCCCTAATATGCGAAAGAATAGCAGCCTCTAAATCCCCTTCCAAATAAGTATCTTCATTTCTAAAGCCAAGGAATTCCGCAATCACCGGACTCTTGATTAACTCAAACTGATTTTTCTGATATTCCACAGTTTTCTGCTTCATTTCCTCAATTACAGCATCTCTCTTCGGTGATTGAAGAAGACGATAGTAATATTGAGTACTGATGTTACGGTCTAAGGTTCTTGAATTCCATCCCTCGTTGATTGTTTCCTTCATGTACCAGTAGCGGGCATTTTCATCTGGAATACGAAGAAGGCTCCTGATGTGCGTCCAGTTAAGATTGTGAACGCATGCGTTCACAATCTGCTCATCCGGAAAATACTGATAAAATTTTATATAGTAATGCAAATTTCTTTTGGAATAATTCTTTCCAAACTCTTTTGTCAACTCTTCTGCCAATGCAGAAATCAGGCCTTTGCCATATTCCGCACGTTCACTACCGCCCTGTTCCTGTTCTACGATTCTTTTTCCTATATTCCAATATGTAAAGAGCATCGCTTTGCTGGAAGCGCTGTAGGCTGCTTCCTGTCCGGAAGAAATGATATCTTTTATTTCCGTAACAACTGATTGATATGGCACCAAATGCTTTTCCATCGTGTCACCTCAATTTCATTTTCAGTACATTCTATCTTGCTTTTTCTGTCGTTTCAAGGCTCTTTCAAAATGTTGCCGCAGGAGACAAAACGACGGCGCTTATAATATTATCACTCGCCGTTCATGGCAACCGGAGCGTCAGCCACGCGGCGGAGGGAACGAAGAAAAATCGTTCATGGCGATGTCGGGCATGAGCCGCGCTCCGGTATACGCGCCGCTAAAATATTGAGGTTTGACGCGAAGCCGCGAGGCTGATTTTTTCTTGCCGCTATTCCGATTATGCTATATTCTATACCGAGAGTTTTGGAGGTGCGTGTAATGGCAGAGAAGAACACAAAAGATAAAAAGAGCGCTGCGCCGCAAGCGAAGGCTTCCGCGCCGGCGATAGGGATAAGGCAGCTTGCCTTCGCCTCGTTTTCGTGCGGCGCGTCGGTGATGGTGCTGGAGATGGCGGGTTCGCGCGTCGTTGCGCCGTATATGGGGACGTCGCTTGTCGTCTGGACTTCGCTGATTGGGATCGTTATGGCAAGCCTTTCGCTGGGCTACTGGCTCGGCGGCGTCGTTTCCGACAAGAAGCCGTCGCCTCAAACGCTGGCCGCCGTCATAGCTATGGCCGCCTTTTTCACGGCGCTGATGGCTTTTATCGCTAATCCTTTGCTTGGCCTGCTTTCCCGCGTCGTCGCGAATGTCTATGTCGGCTCTGTCATAGCCGCGCTCTGCCTCTTCGCGATTCCCAGCGTGCTGCTTGGAATGGTTTCACCCTTTATCGTGCGCCTCGCCATCCACAATCTTGGCTCGGCCGGCACGACGGTGGGCAGCTTCTCCGCCATTTCCTCGGCCGGCAGCATAGTCGGCACTTTTCTCGGCGGCTTCGTGCTGATATCCTTCTTCGCCTCCGCGACGATACTTTTTCAGGTCGCCTTCGTCCTGGCTGTCACGGCGGCCGTCGTCTACCGTCCTGGCTGGAAGAAGAGCGTTCCCATAGCGGCGGCGGCTTTGGCTTTCTGCTTTGTGAGCGAGTCGGGGGCAATGCCCGCGATGCCATCAGGAATAAATTTCAACACAAGATACAACAGCGTCCGCATAGCGGAGCGCAGCGCCTTCGGCACAGGGCGTCAGCTCCGAATATTGCAGACCGACCCGCTGGGCGCTCAGTCGCTGATGTTCGTAGACAGGCCGGAGGAGCTTGTTAGCGAATACACCAGATTTTACGACCTGGCCTTTCACTATAAGCCGGACACGCGCAGGGTCTTGATGCTCGGAGGCGGCGGCTACTGCGTGCCGAAGCATCTCGGAGCGGAGCGGCCGGAGGTGGAGCTGGACGTGGTAGAGCTGGATCCGGGCATTACGGAGGCGGCGCGGAAATATTTCGCGCTGAATGACCGCCCTGGACAGCGGATATTCCACGAGGACGCGCGCATATTCCTGAACAGGGAGGCTGAGCGCGGCGAACGCAAATATGACGCGATCTTCGGAGACGTATTCGGCTCCTCCTACAGCATACCCTTTCATCTGACGACCGTCGAATGTATGCGGCGGACTCGCGAGCTTCTGACGGACGACGGCCTCTTTATCGTCAACATCATAGCCTCGATAGACGACCCGCTTTTCAGCGGCATCTACGCGAGCATCGCGGAGGTCTTCCCCACTGTGATGATTTTTCCCGCCTCTTTCCCGAACAGCGCCGCGACGCGGCAGAATGTGATGATAGTGGCATCTGCCTCAGACAGCATTACGCAGCGCGAGGCCGCCGGAGCGGAAATACAGCGTCTTCTTTCGCACCGCTGGGGCCAGTCCTTTACCCCGCGGATAGCGGCCTTTACGGACGCATTCGCCCCTGTGGAGAAGTATTCTCTGGTACACAGATAGGCGGCTGATTCGCGGCGAAAATTAAAGGGGCGGAGCCGCGCTCCGCCCTTTCGTTATTCCTCGTCCTCCGGCGGCTTTTCGCCCTTAAAATATTTATGCCAGAATAGCCAGCCGAGGAAGCGCCAGAGCAGATAACCGAGGCAGACGACCGCCACAGATATCCACAGCAGCGACGAAAAATTCATCCCCGCGCCGCGCAGCGCCGCCATTCCGGCGCGCCGCGTATGCGCGCTGCCTGGGCCGAAAAACTTCCATACCCATATCATCAGCATGACGACGGCGAAGGCCGTAAGTATTCTGTTCAGCGTCTTTCGCATGGAATCCCAGTTCATGGCTTACCTCCTGTCGATGAGCCTGCGCTTCATCATCTCAAGATAGAATTTCACGATGCGCGGCAATGAAATGCTGTTGAAGCGGCGCACCAGCTCTTCCCCCCGCTCCGTCCGGCGGATGAAGAATGTGCGCGACTTCGGAGAGAGCAGCACCTGAGTAGGATAAAGGCTTCTGTGTCCCACGACAAGGTAAGAGACAGCGCAAGCCAGACCGGCAAAGGCCGCGATCTGCGAGCCGAAAAGCTCCATCGCCAGCAAAGTGCCGGAAACAGGCGTGTTCGTAGAGGCGGCGAGCACGGCGCAGACGCCCAGCGCTCCGCAAAAAGATGGATCAAGGCCGAAAATATACGAAAAGAGAAGCCCCGCCGACGCGCCGATAAAAAGCGTAGGCGTTATCTCGCCGCCGCAGCCTCCGGCGGCGAGCGTCACTCCCATCGCGGCTATCTTGACGATAAAGCCGAAAGGCAGCGGCTTCTCCCCCGCCACCATTCCCCAGATAGTATCCGTTCCGAGGCCAAGAAACTCCCTCCCGAAAATCAGGGCTATCAGCAGCAGCAGCGTCGCTCCGACTACGGGGCGCTTCCAGCCCTCCACGCCGCAGCGGATAAAAGCCTTATTAACAAGATGTATTCCCTCTATGTTAGCTATAGCGACAAGCCCGAAAAAGACTCCGGCTGCGAGCGACTGCACCAGAATCCACGGCCCTATCTGCGGAATCGCGACCGTATATAAGGGAAGATGCCCCGCGCCGATGCTGGCCGCGGTAAAATAACCGACAATGCCGCTGATAAGAGAGGGAAAGAGCATATCATAAAACATACTGCCTACGAAAAGCACCTCGACGGCAAAGATGGCCCCGGTAACAGGCGTGCCGAATACGGCGCAGAAGCCGGCCGCTATTCCGCATACTATTATCTTCTTCATATCGGACTCATCAAGATTGAATATCTTTCCCAGCACGTAAGAGACCCCTGAGCCAATCTGCGCGCACGGCCCCTCGATGCCGACGGAACCGCCTGACGAGATGGTGACGATCGTCGCGACAATCTTCACCGGAACGGCCTTAACGTCTATCAGCGTGCGTTTCGAGTTGTGAATCGCGTCGATAACGGCCTCTGTGCCATGTCCGGCAGACTGCGGGGCAAGCAGCCTGACAAGAAAATAGCTGACGAGCAGACCGGGAAAAAGCAGCAGATAATGCCACGTCCCTAGACGCGCCGCCATAGCCGTCGCCCAGTGCAGCGCAAGCAGAAAGCCCCCGGCCACAAGCCCGACCGATATACCGGTAACAACGGCGATAAGTACCCACTTTATCACTGTGCATATAAGCCAGACCTCGTCGCGGACAATATCGCCGCCCTCCGTACTGTTTATCCTGATGAAGCCGTCATTCTCTTTTTTATTATTTAAGTTATCCATAATAACAATCACCAAATTTTATTCTAACACAAAAAGATTATAAATGCTGATATAATAGATGACTATGAGAAAAAGATTATTGTCGGCGGCGGAAAGGGCGGCCAAATATCTGATATTCGCGGCTCTTTTTGCCTCCTTCCTCTTCATAGGATGGCGCATAGCGACCAAAGGGGACTACGTGGAACATGAAAAGGCCCAATGCGAGGCATTTGCGGTAAGCGCCGCGCTCACCGCGGCGGATGCGCTGCTGGAAAATGAGGCGCTTGCGCGGCTCGCGGCGGAACTCAAAAAGGCGGAGTTTGCCGCCGACCACATGAAAATGCCCGGCAACAACGTCATATCTGTAACAATAAGCGCCGACGGCGACGACTTCATAATAAAATCAAAGGCCGCCTCCGGCTGGAACTCACGCAGCCCGCAGAGCGCGGAATTTGAGCTCAGACTGACGCCGGGCGGCATATCCTACGGAAGCGAAGTGGACAGAAACAGAGCCGCGCGCGTAATCGCCGCCGGAAAAAGCGCCGTAAAGCCCGACAAAGCAAAGGAACAAATCTTCACCTTCCCCCACGAACGCCCCTGCCCCGCCCCCTTCACGGCAATACCGGCAAAGACGCGGGAGCTTTCGGAAGAAGCCGTCTTCGTTCTGATTCCGGAGCGATAAGAGAGCGGGCGCGGCCTCCGGCAGAATTTTTGTCATTCAGATACACGCTGCGCCAGCTGCTTAAAATAAGACTTCGCAAAATCAAGAAAAAAACGCGCCGCCTTATTCTCAATACGGCTTCCGGGCCATGTTATAAAAATGTTGCGCCGGCAGACGGGATTGGTAACGTATAATATATTATGAGCACATTTGGGGCAAGCGATTTAAGCCAGCGAGTCCCGGAAGCATAAAAAGAGGCCGAATAGTGAACAGGATTGTGCTGTGGGTTAAGTAATTTCATAGTGCAGCTGCTGCAGAGGCTGCAAACAGTTCTCCATGCTGATATGTTAAGTTCATGACAACACAACACGCTCAGGCTAAGAGGAGGACTGCAATATGACATAGCCGCTGCCCTCCATATATTTTCTAACGCGTGCAGAAACGATTTTGCGTTTGACAAGCATTTCCTCACGAGGCAGATTAAAGATGGTGAGGTTAATTGCCGTGCCGCCCTTTAACGCGAGGCAGGCGGATAGAAGTTCGTCCTGCTCCATGAATCGCAGAATCTCGGCCAGGCGGCAGACTTTTTCAAATGTATCCCGTACAAAACCGAGATCCTTTGCCTGCCTGCCGAGAGCGATCCGATCATATCGCATCATAGTCATCCATTCCTTTATCTATAAAACCGCGTATCGAAGCCGGTGCATATAATTTCCACTGCTCATGGAATACAAGCCCGCCTTTTTCTTTTGTAAGATATCGCTTGCCGGCTGGAATATGCCTTGCGCATTCATCAAAAAAGGCGGCAGGCAGAGCGAGAGATGCGTTCAGCTCTTGCAGCAGATACCCGGTCTTTTGATATAGAAAGCCATTGTCATATTGTTTCAGCACTGACAAAAGCCTGGTGCTGTTAAGTGCGGGAATAAGGAGCATACAGCGCAGGGTTTCTTCCAATCCGCCGATTTTTTCAAAATCACTGATACAGTCAACAACAGTCTGCTCCAAACCTGTGACCGGCACAGTGCCTTGCATAATCGTTGCGGCATTGCGTTTTGGAGATACCCGATGATAGGATACGCCGTTATAATCGAAGTCGGCAAATCGGCTTTTTGTAGATACATAGGTTTCATAAAATGCTTGATTTGCATAGCCGAAAACCTCAAAGGCACTGTGATGTGTAATGCAGGCATCTGGGAATAGGCTGGCTCCGATTTGATAGCGCGATAGAATAGGCTGCCTTGTTTCTAAGCTGATGACGGTATATAGGTCATGCCGCACACGCTCGATATAGCCTTTTTTCATATATTCGTATATAACAGATGCCGCCGCGGAGTCGCTGCCCACTGTTTCAGCCAGCGTCTGCCTGGAAAAGCAGCCAAGCTCGATCAGTTTTTCGTAATGCTTCATCTGTTTTCATCTCCTTGCCATGGTTTTAATCTTAGCGCAATATGATGTAAATATCAATCATATTATGCAAATCCTCGTATTTAAGGATAAAATAGCGTACAGCCGTGATTGACTGCACGCTATCGGTTAATCAGCATAGACCAGTTAGCGGAGAAAAAGGCATAAGCGGCGCGAGACTCCGCAAGGCATGGAGCTTCGCGTCAGACAATGGAATCGTCCAGCAAAAAGTCCACGACGCCTATATTAAGTATGCCGCAATCGTCATACCAGCGTTTCGTAATGTCATGTCTGACAATAATTTTGGGGAAAGAATCGCCGGTAAGCAGGAAAGGTCTGTTTTCAGCGATTGCTTTTTCATCGCTCCCCAGCGCGTATGCCGATTGAATGTAAGTTTTTCTGTCTCCGGAGTTCGCGATAAAATCAATTTCTCTGGCTGTTGGCGACAGCTTTCCCTTGCTGTTTCTCTCGCTGCCGTAGACGACTCCGACATCGACGGCACAGCCGCGAATTATTAACTCGTTATAGATGATATTTTCCATGATGTGCGTTGTCTCCTGCTGGCGGAAGCCGATTCGCGCGTTACGCAGTCCGACGTCTTCACAATAATATTTGTTGGGGTAGTCAAAGTAGTTTTTTCCCTTGACATCCCAGCGCTTGCACTCGCTGAAGAGGAAGGCGTCAGCAAGATGATCCATGTATGCTTTCACGGTGTTCCCGGAAACAACGCTTTCACCCGAGCGCCTTTGTCTGGAGTTAATGGTGTCGGCGACTCTGGTCGGATTGGTGAGCGAGCCTACAGATGAACAAAGCAGATCAATGACAGAAGAGAAGACATCTTCCCGTTTTATTTTCTTTCGTTCAACGATGTCCTTCAGATAGACTTCGGAGAACAGGGATTGCAGGTAATCCATCCTGGCGGCATCTGTAGGACGGGATAAGATCAACGGCATTCCTCCGTAAAAGGAGTATGAGTCAAAGGCGTCGTTTTTATCGCCTCCGACGGCAGAGTAATATTCAGCAAAGCTGAGCGGATGCACACGTATTTCGTCGCTTCGTCCCCTGAATTCTGTAAGGACGTCAGAAGAGAGCATTTTTGAATTACTGCCTGTAACGTAAATGTCAAGATTAGGCATTGAGTTGAGATCGTTCAGCGCGTCGTAAAAGGTAATTCTTTTCCCGTCGGCGTTATAGGGATTCGGCACATCGTCAGACATCTGGATTTCATCTACGAAAAGGTAAAATTGCTCGTCTCTGTTTTCAACAATTCCGCGAACATGACTTGCAAGCAGCAGGGGATTTCGGAAACGGATATCGCGGGTCAGGTCAAGTTCAAAGGACAGTATGCGAAGGGCGACAGCATTTACTTTTTGTGCAATTAGAGAGAAACTAAGAGAATGGAAA
>JAUNJZ010000014.1 GCA_030533085.1 Synergistaceae bacterium | reverse complement strand
ACGGTGGTGTGAGAGGTCGGCTGCTCAACTAATGGGTAGCCTCCTACTCGATTTTAACAGGCGCTTACCGTCGGAGGCAGGCGTCAGCGCTGCGACGCCCGGGCGAAATATATAAAAATGAAATTCACGCCGCCGAATAAAAAATTTTTATTTAAAGAATTTTTGCCCTTCAGACATATATTTCGATACCACAAAAGCCAAAACGGCAGTAACTTACCACAAAAAGCGTTAAATCTCCCTAAAAAGACATTTTTCTTGAAATTACAACTAAATAATTTCGTAAAAATATATATTGAAAAAATAATTTTATTGTGTTATTATTTTTGATAGTAACAGTACGAAGAAATTATATATAAATCAAGGAGTGGTGCCTGGCAGCGTAAGTATGGGTTCAGGTGTCTGTGTTCTGTATGCGGTGGCTCAGCCCGTGGGCTGACGGAAAAAAACAGGAGGTGCTTTTTGTGATGCGTAACACGAGAAGAATTGTAGGAATTATCAGCGTAATCGTAGTTGCTTTTGTAGTACTGACCTTGAATTGTGATTCTGCCTATGCGAAAAGGCGTCTGAAATTCTACGCGCCATATCCGGCTGACAGCTACACAAGCCAGGCGCTTGAAGAGCTGACGAAGATGATAAAAGAAAAGACGAACGGAGAGATAGATTTTAAGGTGTTCCCCTCCGGACAGCTTTGTACATACGAAGATTCAATCGAAGAAGTCAGGGCTGGAACAATCGACGCTTCGTTTACCTGGCTGACAAAAAGATATCATCCGAAGCTTGATATTGGAAATCTTCCCGGACTCTGCACCAACGGATTCCCAGAATATGAGCTTATGTTTCTGGATCCGGAATCGCCCTTCTGCAAGCTTATTGAACAGTACTCAAAAGAGGCCGGATTTGTGAGCCTTGGCGGATGGGTCGATCCGAGGATTGGATTCATCCTCAGCAAAGTTCCGCAAAATGTAAAGGACAACACGAAGAAAAACGTCTCGCTGAGAGTGCCGGCGATGCCCTCTGTCAGGGATATGGCGAGCGAAATGGGATACAATACGGTGACAATGGACTATGCGGAAGTATTCAGCGCCATTCAGACCGGACAGATAGACGGCGCCTCCAATATTCCTGCGGAGGACGCCTATCTTCAGGCGCGCGACATGATCAAATGCTTTGACGCCAACAACATGGGTTCAACGCCGGGATGGCTGATTATCAATAAGGATCTTTGGGAGTCCTTCGGAGAGAAAAACCGCGCGATCGTTCAGGAATGCATCGCCTTTCAGCTTGAAAAATGGGTGCCGGTCGCCAGAACAGTAGAGGAAAAGTATGAGAAGCTGCTTGCGGAGCATGGCGTGACGGTTATCAAATATTCCCCAGAGGAATGCATGAAGCGCAGCGCGGAGGTCAGAGCGAAGGTCTGGCCGAAGTATGCCGACGTTTACGGCAGCGATACGCTCAAGATTCTTGAAGCGGCAGTCGTCGCAAACCAGAAAAAGCTTTCAGGCAAATAGACAGAAAAACAATAAAACGTCAGGCCTCCGTTCGCTCAAAGCCGCGCGGGCGGAGGCTGACGGGAAAGAGAGGGTGATCGCTCACAATGCTAAAGACTATAAGAGATTGTCTGGATAGATTAAAAGCCTCTTTATTCTGGGGGTGGCTTCTGAAAATACAGGAGCTCATTCTCTTTATTACAAGCTGCGTGATGATAGGAATACTCGGCGCGGTCGTTATCTGCCGCTACGTGCTCAGGGTCGATCTTTTCGGTTATGACGAAATTGTAATGATATCAGCATTCTGGATGTACTTTATCGGAAGCTCCTACGCAATGGAAAAACATGAACATGTCAGAGCCGATATTCTGGAGAGGATACTTCCGCCGAAAGGGAAGAAAGCGCTTCGCATATTCGCCAGCCTGCTCCAGTCTCTCGTCGCTATAGAGACGCTTAACCTCTCTGTCGCCTATATCGTCAACGGCGTCAAAATATGGCCGACGACCTCCGCGTGGGGACTTCCCCTGATGACCTCTATGAGCGCTGTAACTGTCGGTTTTGTGGTGATGGCGTTCTACGTGGTAGTGCAGTTTTTGGAAGAGATAACGACGCCCCTGCCCGATGCCGCGGCTGAGAAAGGAGAGCTTTAGCAATGCTTCCGTTTGCGATATTGGTTATAATTTTCGGTCTGCTCATCGGAATGTATCTTCCCTATGTCTTTGTGCTGGCGGCTCTGTTTTTGATACATACGATCGGGTATGAGGACAGCTTCCTCATGAAATATGGATATAGTGTCTGCAATTCCCTTGTGCTGCTCTGCGTGCCGCTGTTCATAGCGGTCGGGCTCGTCATGGAACGCAGCGGCATTGGCAAGTGCCTTGTCAACTTTGTCGGAATATTTGTCGGGCGTATAAAGGGAGGTCTGGCAATAGTCGCCGTCGTCGCCAGCGCGGCATTTGGCTCCATTGCTGGAAGCAGCCTTGCGACCCTTTCGTGCATAAGCAGCATCATGCTTCCGCGCTTTGAAGAGCAGGGCTATCCAAAGGCGTATGTCGCGACGCTGCTCACGAGCGCCTGTCCTCTGGGACTGCTGATACCGCCGAGCGCTCACATGATTCTTTATTCGTGGGCCGGGCGTCAGCCGCTTCTTGCCTGTTTCCTCGCCACGGTCGGCCCGGGACTGATGCTGGTCGCCCTGCTTTCAATAGTGAGTCTGATCATCCTGAGAAACGACCCCAATATAAAGGTGCGCGCAAAAATGCCGACGCGCGACTTTATTAAAATGGCTCGCGACGATACGGCGGCCGCCATTCCAGCGCTGCTGATGCCGGTGATCGTACTCGGCGGCATATACAGCGGAACATTCACGCCTACGGAAGCCGCGGCCGTCGCAATCATATATTCCATTCCGGTAGGCTTTTTTATCTACAGGCAGCTTACGGTGAAAAAGCTCTATCAGACATTTGTGGAAACGGCCTCAACTACCGGTGTAATCATGGTAATGATATTCTGCGTCATGATGCTGAGCCGCATATATATTATGGAAGATATGCCGGGGATGATAGCGGACTTCCTGAGAAGCTTTTCCGACGACAAAACGGTTATCCTGCTGGGCGTGAACATTGTGGTTCTTGTCATGGGAATGATAATGGACGACACAAGCTGTCTTCTCTTGGGAACGCCGATTCTGCTGCCTGTGGTGCAGAGCTTTGGCATTGACCCAATCCATTTTGCCGCGATAATGGGAGTGAACGTCGCTATCGGCCTGCTGACGCCTCCGACAGCGCCCGCCCTTTACTTTGGCATTCAGGTGACAAAGACACCGCTCTCCGCCATGTTGAAGCCGAATATGATTTTGCTGGTAACATGCTGGCTGCCGACGCTGATAGCGGTTACATATTTCCCCGACCTGGCGCTGTGGCTGCCGCGGCTGGTGCTGGGGCGCTGATAAAGTTTCTCAAAAGCAATGGCCAGGTATTCCGATATTACAGAATACGTGGCCATTATCATTTATATTGCCGGTCAAAGGAACGATGGAGTTTCGGATATATTTTCTGGGTGAAAAGAAGCTTAATGTTATCAGAAAATAACAAAATAATTTTATTAAATTATATCTTGAAAAAATAATTTCTATATGATATCATTCAGCCATAAACAAGAGGCTTCAATCAATATACGGCACAACATATCAGGAGGGGGAATCTGTCATGACGAAGGAATACATGAAAAGAATAGAATGTCTTAAATCACGGGTCGTCGGTACGCGCCCGGAGGTTGACCTTGAACCGGCGCTGCTCCTCACCAGAAGTTTCAAAGCGACGGGCGGTCTGCCTTGGGTGCTTCGCAAGGCGCTTGGCGTAAAATATCAGTGCGAGAACAAGAGCGTGACTATCTGGCCGCAGGAGCTTATCGTCGGCTGCTCCGGCAGCAAGATACGCGGCGGCATCGTTTCTCCGGACAGCTGCTGGTCGGTGCTTGACAAGGAGCTGGAGACGATCAGCAGCAGACGCTACGACCCTTTCTACATCTCCGAGGAGGAAAAGGAGCTTTTCCGCAAGGAGATAAAGCCCTTCTGGGAGGGGCGCTCTCTTTACGAAAAGTGGCTGGCGCAGATACCGGAGGACGTTAAGACGATGAAGGAGTGCGGGGCCGTCTTTATCGACAGAAAGTTTGTCCGCGGCTGGGGCGAGGTGACGGCCGGATACACGGACGTTCTCAATGAAGGCATTATCGCCATCCGCAGCCGTATCGTAGAGAAGATGGCGCAGCTCGATACGGCAAAGCCCGGCGATTACGAAAAGGAAATATACTACAAAGCGCTCCTTGCGAGCGCCGACGGAGTTGTCGCGCTGGCAAGAAGATATTCAGAGGAGGCGGCGCGGCTCGCGGCTCTCGAAGAGGACGAAGCGAGGAAGGCCGAGCTGCTGGAAATTTCCAGAATATGCGCGAAGGTGCCGGAGTATCCGGCGGAAAGCTTCCGCGAGGCGGTGCAGTCTTTCTATCTCTATCACATAGTTATCTTCATGGAGCAGAACGCGGCGAGCTACAACCCCGGCAGGATGGATCAGTATCTTTATCCCTTCTACAAGGCGGACGTGGAGGCCGGCAAGATTACTCCCGACGAGGCGCAGGAGCTGCTTGACTGTCTCTGGGTCAAGTTCTCCGAGCCGTGCATCTTCCAGGATGAAATATCCGCGAAATATTCAGCCGGCTATCCGATGTATCAGAATCTCTGCGCCGGCGGAGTCGACCGTACCGGAGCGGACGCGGTCAACGACGTTTCCTATATGATACTTCAGGCGACGATGGATGTGCAGCTTTACCAGCCATCGCTCTCCGTCAGATACAGCATGTCCAGAAACCCTGATTCCTTCCTGAAAAAGGTTGTCGATCTGATCAAGCTGGGAACCGGCTTCCCCGCCTTCCACTGCGACGAGGTCGGAACCTCCATGATGATGAACAAGGGCGTTCCGCTGCGCGAGGCTTACAACTGGAACCCATGCGGCTGCGTCGAGACGAATCTTGAGGGCAAGATGTGCGGCTTTACGTCGTTCGCCGACCTGAATCTCGGCGGAATGGTGGAGGCCGCGCTGCTGAAAGGCGTATCGCGCAAGTACAACAGATTTATGACGGTCGAGACGGAGGACCCAAGGAATTTCAAAAGCTACGAAGAGTTTGAGGCGGCTGTGAAGAAGCACATCAGCTACGGCATAAAGTGCATCGTCAAGGGCAGCCACATTATGGACTACATAAGCAGGGAGTGCAGGCCGGTCCCAACGCTTTCGCTCACGCACCGCGAGTGCGTTGAAAACGCCGTGGATTACACTGACGGCGGCACAAAGTACCATGTGGGCAACGGTATAGATATGATCGGCGTGGCGGATCTTGTGGACAGCCTCGCGGCCGTAAAGCTGCTTGTATTCGACGAAAAAAAGATAACGATGCAGCAGCTGCTCGACGCTCTGGCCGACGACTTTGCTAACGAGCCTGATATCCGCCGTCTATGCCTTAACGCGCCGAAATACGGCAACGACATCAAGTGGGTCGATAAAATGGCCGGCGATCTTTTCACCTTTATCGCGGATGAGATAGAGAATTACAGCAGCCATTTCGGCACGATGAGTCCCGGTATCCTGCCTGTGACGGGCAACACGGCCTTTGGAATGGAGGTCGGCGCGCTTCCCTCCGGACGCTCCGCCTGGAAGCCTCTCGGCGACGGCGTGAGCCCTATGTGCGGCACCGATGTTGAAGGGCCGACCGCGGTGCTGAAGTCTATCTCGCACATTCCGCACAACCGCTATATTCAGGGGACTCTGCTCAATATGAAGATGATGCCGGAGTTCTTCGCCAACGACGAGGGGACGGCGGCCATGATGACGCTGCTGAAAGGACTCTGCTCGCTCGGCGTTTTCCACGTTCAGTTCAACGTCGTGGATCAGGAGAAGCTGCTGGACGCCCAGAAGCATCCGGAGCAGTACAAGGGGCTGCTTGTGAGGGTGGCGGGTTACACTGCCTTCTTTGTCGAGCTTGATAAGGACGTTCAGGACGATATTATAGCCAGAACAAGCATATCGCACATGCAAAAGGCTTGTTAGCCGCCAGCGGAGGAGGATACGTTATGGTACGGAGGGGCAGGGTTCTGCGCTTTGAGAGATCTTCAAATAAAGACGGTTTCGGCCTGAGGACTGTGGTGTTTTTTAAGGGTTGTCCTCTCAAATGCGCGTGGTGTTCCACGCCGGAATCCCAGAGCATAGCGTATGAGGCCGCTTTTCTGCGCTCCGCCTGCCTCCGCTGCGGAAGATGCGAAAGCGCCTGCCCTGAGGGGATTATCTATAAGAGCGAGGGCGGGACGATGCGGGCAAAGTCCGGCTGCAGCGGCTGCTCTGCCTGCGTGGATGCCTGTCCGCACGACGCGGTAAGGCTTTACGGGCGGGAGATGACGGCCGGCGAGGTTATGGAGGAGATACAGAAGGACAGTATATTTTTTCATCATGGCGGCGGCGTCACGCTTAGCGGCGGAGAGGTGCTTATGCAGCCGGAGTTTGCGCTGGAGATTCTGACGCTCTGCCGCGAGAGCGGGATAGACGCGGCGATAGAGAGCTGCGGCTTCGCCGGTTGGGAGGCCGTCGCCCCTCTGCTCGATTATCTGAACGGAATTTTCATTGACGTAAAAATCATGGACGGCGCGAAGCACCGGCGTTACACTGGGGCGGATAACGCGGCGATACTCGACAATATATTGAGAATCGACGCCTCAGGCAAGACGAAGATAACGATACGCACGCCATTTATACCGACGGTGAATGATGACGTTGAGAATTATGAGAGTATGGCCTCTTTCTGCGAGCGGCTCCATAATCTCTCCGCCGTTGAGATTCTTCCTTATCACAGACTTGGAATCGAGACGTACAGAAATCTCGGGCGGGAAGCGCCATTCCCTGATCTGCTGCCGCCGTCGCGGGAGGAGATAGAGGCTGCCGTCTTCCCGCTCGAAAGATTAAAGAATGTCGCTCTCCGCATTGGATAAGGGGATAAAAAGACTGATTTCTTTTCTTTCTTTTTAGAAAGCGCCCTTTCGTATTGACTTAGCCGCGGCTGGAATTTATCATTTACAGATAAAATAATCCGTGAAGATCAAGGGTGAGGATATCAGATGAGCGTCAGTGAAAAAATTATGTCCATGTCTGCCACATTGAGCAAGAAGCATAATTTATTGGGAAAGTATATTCTCGATAATATCTTTGATGTGGCGCTGATGAACGCGCCGCAGATAGCCCGCGCGGCCGGCGTCAGCGAGGCGACGCTGACCCGCTTTGTCTATACTCTGGGCTATAACAGCTTTTCGGAGCTTTTGCTCGACCTCCGCAAGGAGACGATAAACAGCAATAATATACAGTTCAGGCAGGAGCCTCATACCGATTCGGACGGCAAGGTCTATCGGAGGGTTTTCGACCTGGAGATGGATCTGATGAGGGAGACGCTGAACGGCATTGACCCCGACTCCTTCGACAAGGCCTCCGAGATGCTTTTGGACTGCGATCACCTGCTCCTCGTCGGCGGCCCCATACATAATTTCATCGCGCTATACGCGGCGAATTTTATCTGCGCTTACAGGGAAAATGTTCACGTCGTCAGTCAGGTTGACATGATGCTGATATCGCTGCTGGGAATGATAGGGCCGAAGTCCACGGCTCTCGTATTCAGCTATCCGCGTTATTCGAGCGAGGTGCAGAAGATAGCGGAGGTGCTGGCGGAAAAGGGGGTGCGCATCATCAGCGTGACGGACAGCAAGCTGTCGCCTATCGTGCCGATGTCGCAGCTCTACTTCATCACTCCTCAGCGTTACGTGGTGCTGGCCGACGCCAACGCCTGCGTGCTGGCGCTCGTCCATTCGTTTATGGTCGCCATGTACAGCAGGCATTCCGATAAGATAAAGAAGAAGCTTGAAAATTACGAGAAGAATGTGCTGGCGGCGGATATGTTCGTCTATAAGGATTATGATTTCGTGAAGAAGCTGTAGCAAAAGGGGATTTCACTCTACAGAAGGGGGAGGATTTGCAATGGCTGTGAAGGCCGATGTCGGATTTACGGGAACCGGAGGCATTGCCACCGCTTTGGCAAAGGGATTTTGCGCGTCGCCTGAGTTTGAGGGGCGGATATTTGTATTTGATATCGACAGGCGGAGGACGGAGGCGCTGTCGGAGGCATATCCTGAAAAGGTTGTCGTCGCGGCTTCAAATCAGGAGCTTATTGAAAGCGCCGATGTCGTTTTTCCGACGCTTGTGCCGCAGGTGCTTGAAAAGGTGGCTCCTACGCTGCGTTTCAGAAAAGAGAATCATATTATCCATATCGCGGCAGGCACAAAGCTGTCAAAGGCCGCGCCATGGTTCGCCCCGGCTTGCAGCGTCGTAAGGGCCGTTCCGCTGCCCTTCGCCGCCAAGAGGATAGGGCCGGTGGTGCTTTTCGGCTGCGACCGGCTTTGTGAGGAGCTGCTGTCGCTGCTCGGGAGCGTGATAAAGGTCGCGGCTGAAAAGGATCTTGAGGTGCTGGCCGCGGTCACGGGGCTGATGGTGCCGTATTACGGTCTCGTCAACGAGATCACGGAATGGTGCATGAGCAAGGGGCTGGACTACCGGAGCGCCGTTGACTATACCTGTTATATGAATGAGGCGCTGTCAACGCTGATGCGTCAGGAATGCGGCGAGGGGCGCGCCGAGGCTTTCATGACGGATAACGCCACGCCGGGAGGCATGAACGAGCTTGCATGGAAGATAATGAGGGAAAGAGGCGCTTACCAGCCGTGGAGCGAGTCGCTGGAGAAGATCGGCAAGTATTACGGTCTGTAGCCGGTTTGTGGTGATTTCACCGGAGCAAAAAATTTGTTTTTTTGTGCTTTTGGAAAGCTGTCTGAATGACCTGCATCCAGGCAAAAACAAAACGCGGAGGATACGCAATCGCCGATCCTCCGCTAATGTATCTAAATGGAATTGCATTGACGTGAATGTCTTTGCAGAACGACCTGTCTTTTTTATCCGATGAAACGTACCAGCTCACTTACATCTTTGCGCTGCGGAGCGGAATGATTTTCCAGGGGATAGCCCATACCTATAACGGCTGTTACTGTTTCTGTGTCTGGGATTCCAAGGATACTCCGAATTTTCAGGTCATCCACAACACCCATAATGACGGTTCCTATTCCATATTCATGCGCCGCAAGACAAAATGTCTGAACGGAAATTCCGGCGTCGTACATTTCCCAGCCATTCCCTTTGTCAGTCGAAAAAGACCCATCCGGCTCATAGCCGCTGATGCCTGTAACGACAGACTGCACCGCCAGCATGGCGCTTCTTTGCATTGTCTTGGTGTTAAAAGCGAATCCAAGTACCGCTTCCGTTGCAATAGAATTGATTTTTTCTCTGTCCGCTACAAATGTATACCTCACAATCTGCGTATTCTTCCATGACGGGGCATAAACTGTCGCGTCCATTATTTTTTGAAGGATTTCACGCTCAATTGGCTGGTCGGTATACTTTCGCACAGAACGGCGCGTTTTGATGCATTCAATTGTCTCCAATTTAATTCTGCTCCTTATATATTTGGCTTTACAGATATTACAAAACTATAAGTATCTCCCTGTTAACAAACGTACATCTGTGGAGCTTGCTCATTATTATAATATCCATTATGGATTATACCTCTTTCAAAGATGCTTTGCCAATTCACACATTTCGAGATTAAAGCAAACGCGCCGGGGAAGGTCATGGATTCTTGTATTATTAATTACAGCGTAAGGGATGCAAATGTTTTGTGAGTGCTTTAGCGATTACGCTTAAAAATTGACAAAAAAAGAGAGGCGCGGGGCCTCTCCTTTTTTTGTCGCTTTTGTCGTTCTTACAGCTCTCTCGGCTGGGCTTTGTAGTGGGTGTGGAGAAGGTGGTGTGATTTCTCTCCGAGCGGTTTGCCAAGCCAGTTGTCGTAAAGAGCCTGGATATCGGGGTTCTTGTGCGACTGGCGGAGCGTGCTCGCCTCGTCGTCACGATAGACGGCCGCCGTGCGCGCCGCGCGAATCTCCGCGTTGACCGGCTGGGGCTGTCCGCCGCCGCCGATGCAGCCGCCGGGGCAGGCCATGACTTCGATGAAGTGATAGTCGGCTTCGCCGGCGCGAACCTTGTCCATGAGGATCTTCGCGTTTTTCAGCGTGTGGGCTACAGCCAGCTTGACGGTGACGTTCTGTCCATTGACGGGGACGTCGACCGTGGCTTCTTTGATGCCTTCCATTCCGCGTACCGGCTCGAAGATGATGCCGGGGATGTCTTTGCCTTCGTTGAGGACGGCGTAGACGGTGCGGAGGGCCGCTTCCATGACTCCGCCTGTGACTCCGAAGATGACCGCCGCGCCTGTCGATGAGCCGAGCGGGCTGTCGTACTCTTCTTCAGGAAGGTTCTTGAAGTCGATTCCGGCGTTTTTGATCATTCTCGCCAGCTCGCGAGTGGTGAGAACTGTGTCAACATCAGGAATGCCGGGGTTGCTCTGGAGCTGCGGACGCACGCACTCGGCTTTCTTCGCGGTGCAGGGCATGATGGAGACGCTGTAGATATCCTCCACAGGTATCCCCTGCGTTTCTGGCCAGTAGGTCTTGGCGAGGGCGCCGAACATTCCCTGGGGCGATTTCGCCGTCGAGAGGTGCGGCAGGAGGTCGGGATATTTGATTTCGATGAAGTTGATCCAGCCCGGTGAGCAGGAGGTTATCATCGGCAGAACGCCGCCGTTTACAACGCGGTGGAGGAACTCGTGTCCCTCTTCCATGATTGTGAGGTCGGCGGAGAAGTCCGTGTCAAATACCTTGTCGAAGCCGAGGCGGCGCAGAGCGGCGACCATTTTGCCGGTGACGATTTCGCCGGCGGGCAGGCCGAGAGCTTCGCCGAGGGCGACGCGGGTCGCGGGAGCCGTCTGGACGATGGTGTATTTCTTCGGGTCGGCGATGGCGGCGAATACTTTCTCAGTGTCGTCGCGCTCGCAGATGGCCGCTGTCGGGCAGACGGCGGCGCACTGTCCGCAGTATGTGCAGGCGACTTCGTTGAGGCCGAGGCCGAAGGCCGGCTCAACGATGGTCTTGAAGCCGCGGTTTACAAACGCGTAAACGTCAAGTCCCTGACGCTCGTGGCAGGCTCTGATGCAGCGGCCGCAGAGGATGCACTTATTGGGGTCGCGCACGAGGCTCGGATTGCTCTCGTCCTTTTTCGCGGAGCGTTTCTCGCCGGTGTAGGGCACTTCGCGGATGCCGAGGTCGGCAGCCGTCTGCTGAAGCTCGCAGTCCTGATTCTTCTGGCAGAAGAGGCAGTCCTGCGGGTGGTTCGCAAGAAGAAGCTCAACGACCGCTTTGCGGGTCTCGCGTACCTTCTGTGTGTTCGTATGTACTACCATTCCGTCCGCTACGGGATAGACGCAGGCTGCGCCCAGTCCGCGGCCGCCGACTATCTCCACTACGCAGACGCGGCAGGCGCCCTCCTTGGCAAGCTCCGGGTGATAGCAGAGCTGAGGAATGCGGATTCCGGCTTTGGCAGCGGCTTCGATCACGGTAAAATCGGATGGCACCTCTACAGTTATGCCGTCTATTGTAACCTTAACAAGTTCCATATTCTTTTTACTCCCCTTCCATTAGCCGAAATTAGCCGCGCACGATCGCTTTGAACGGGCACTTCGTCAAGCACGCGCCGCACTTGATGCACTTCGCCGGGTCAATGACGTACTGCTTTTTCGGTTCGCCGCTGATCGCATCGACCGGGCAGTTCTTCGCGCAGAGGCCGCAGCCTTTGCAGGCTTCGGTTATCTTGTAGCTCAGCAGGTGCTGGCAGGCTCCGGCCGGGCATCTCTTCTCTTTGATGTGCGCCTCATATTCGTCTCTGAAGTAGCGCAGCGTGGAGAGGATCGGGTTCGGAGCCGTCTGGCCGAGGGCGCAGAGGGCGCCGGCCTTGATGGAGGAGGCGAGCTTTTCGAGCTTCTCGATGTCGCCGTCTTCACCTCTGCCGTCCGTGATCTTCTCGAGCATCTCAAGCATACGCTTCGTACCCTCGCGGCAGGGGGTGCATTTGCCGCAGGATTCGGCCTGCGTGAAGTTGAGGAAGAACTTCGCCACGTCGACCATGCAGGTGTCTTCGTCCATTACGACGAGTCCGCCTGAGCCCATCATCGCTCCGGCGGCGATGAGCGAGTCGTAGTCTATAGCGGTGTCAAGCAGCTGCTCGGGGATACATCCGCCGGAGGGGCCACCGATCTGGACTGCCTTGAATTTCTTGCCGCCGATTATGCCGCCGCCGATGTCGAAGATGATCTCGCGCATCGTGATGCCCATCGGGACTTCGGCAAGTCCTGTGTTGTTGATCTTGCCGGTAAGGGCGAAGACCTTCGTTCCCTTTGACTTCTCGGTTCCCAGCTTCGCGTATTCCTCAGCGCCGACGCGGAAGATGTAGGGGACGTTGGCGAAGGTTTCGACGTTGTTTATGTTGGAAGGCTTGCCCCAGAGTCCCTTAACGGCAGGGAACGGCGGGCGTGGACGCGGCATTCCGCGTTTGCCTTCGATGGAGGCCATCAGCGCCGTCTCTTCTCCGCAGACGAAGGCTCCGGCTCCCTCTTTGATGTGGAGGGTGCAGCTGAAGTCCGTTCCGAGGATGTTGTTTCCGAGAAGTCCGGCCTCTTCCGCCTGCGCGATGGCCTGTTTCAGGCGCTTTATCGCGAGCGGGTATTCGGCGCGGCAGTAGATATAGCCTTCGTCGGCTCCGATGGCGTACGCTCCGATGATCATCCCTTCGAGTATCGCGTGCGGGTCGCCTTCAAGCAGCGAACGATCCATGAATGCGCCGGGGTCGCCCTCGTCAGCGTTGCAGATAATGTATTTCTTCGGGCCTGGCGACTTCTGGCAGAAGCCCCACTTCATGCCGGTGGGGAATCCGCCGCCGCCGCGGCCGCGGAGTCCGGTCTTCTTCATCTCTTCGACGACCTGCTCCGGCGTCATTGTGAGGAGAACCTTCGCAAGTCCCTCGTAGCCGTCGGCCGCGATGTATTCCTCAAGCGAGTCGGGATTGATATGGCCGCAGTTTTTGAGGACGAGGCGGTGCTGCTTCTTGTAGAAGTCGATCTCCGCATAGTCGGGAACGCTCTGCGCCGTGAGCGGCTCCTTGAAGAGGAGGCGGTTCACGATGCGTCCCTTGATGAGATGCTCGGAGACTATCTCAGTAACGTCGGCTTCCTGTACATGTGTGTAGAAGGTGCCTTCGGGATAGATGATGACGAGAGGCCCCTGTTCGCAGAATCCCTGACAGCCTGTCTCGACGACCTTTACTTCCTTGTCGAGAGCGTTGGCGCGGAGTTCTTCTTCAAATTTCGCAATTACCTTTCTTGAACCGGAGGAGACGCAGCCCGTTCCGGTGCAGACCAGCACGTGAGCTCTTACGAGAGCCATTTGAAATTCCTCCCTTCGACCTATGCTTCTTTGCTGGGGATCTTCGCTACCACGAGATCCTCAACGACTACGCCGTTGATGAGATGATCCGCAATGATGCGCGGAACATCGGTCGGGCTGACCGGGCCGTAGGTGACTCTGTCTTCGCCGGGGCGTACTATGTCAAGAAGGGGTTCTTTCTGGCACATGCCGATGCAGCCTGTCTGAAGAACGGCCACGTCGTGAATGTTGCGCTTCGCGAGCTCTTCAAGGACTGCCGTCATTACCGCGCGCGCGCCGGCGGCTATGCCGCAGGTGCCCATGCCGATGATGATCTGTCTGTCGTTGAGCTTTCTCGCTTCTGTCTGTTTCTTTGATTCTGCCTTTATCTTACGAAGATCTTCAAGACTTTTGATTGCCATTTAGCCTTCCTCCCTTTCCCTAAGCGTACTTGTCCAGTATCGGACCAACAGACTCAGGCGTAAGCCTGCCGTGCGTGTCGTCGTTGACCATGAATACGGGAGCAAGACCGCAGGCTCCGATGCAGGCCACCGTCTCAAGGGTGAACTTGAGGTCGGGGGTCGTTACCTGGCCCTCTTCAAGGCCGAGCTTCTGACGAATGGCGTTAAGTACGCCCTTCGCCCCGCGGACGTGACATGCCGTTCCCTGGCATGACCTGACGATGTTCTTGCCGCGCGGCTCGAGATGGAACTGGGCATAGAATGTCACCACGCCGAATATCTGGCTGATGGGGACTTCGAGCTTGTTGCTGATTTCGATCAGGACATCTTTGGGCAGATAGCCGAAGATTTCCTGTGCCTGCTGAAGCACGGGAATAACGCTTCCCTTAGTGCCGCGGTATTTGCCCAGGAGCTCAGCAAGCTGCTCCCACTGCTTTTCCGACGCTTTCTCCACCATAAAACGCACCCTCCTTAATGTCTTCTTCCGAAACCCTCCCGTTCCGGAAGATAAAGATGTAACTCCGATAGAAAGTTACAACTGTATCGCATGTCTCTGGCCCCTTACAGCGAGCTTCTTGTGAGACAGACGCGCTGCGATATGCAGCACTTGCGAAAAAGTACACAAAGCACCATTATTATATCCCCTTATCGGTAGTAACTGCAACAGACTTTTCATATTTTTACGATATAATTTTTATATTCGTGTGCTGCTTTTTCTATACAATTTTAGATTTTCGCACAGAATTTTGTCGAGTTTCGCCGAGATTTATTGTTTCCATGCACCCTCCGTCCGCGCGGCGGGCGGCTTTTCAGGGACTTTGCCCTCTCTTGCGGAGGCCGCCGCGGAAGCTTCGTCAAAATAAAAGCGCCGCGCGCGGCGGCGGCTGTGACAGCTTGATGATATCGCGCTATAATTCCCTCGTGTCGTTAAAATATCGTTTTAGAAGGTGCCCTGATGTCCAAAGAGCAAGCTTCCGGGATTAGAGCGGCCGGGCCGCGCCCCTCGGATTATTTCATCATACTGACCACCGTCATAATCTGGGGAGGCAGCTTCGCCGCCACCAAATACGCCCTCGCGCAGGCAGAGCCGTCGCTTATCCTGCTGCTGCGCTTTCTCTTCGGCCTTCCGGTGCTTGCCGCCGGCTGCCTCTTTGAGGGCAGTCTGAGGCTGCCGACGAAGAGAGAATTTATAATCCTCGCGCTGATAGGCTTTCAGGGAATATATTTTCATCAGGGAATACAGGCCGTCGCGATGAAGACGGCAGGGGCGGGCAACGCGAACTGGATGATGGTCGCCTCCCCTGCCATAGTCGCGCTGCTGGGCTGGATATTCCTCGGGGAAAAAATCTCCCGCTCCGGCGCCGCGGGGCTTCTTCTCTCCGCGGCCGGCGTGACGCTGGTGCTGGCCCTCGGCACGGTCAAGGGGACGGCGGAAACTGGCTCCTTCGGCTCTATCGGGGACTATATCATTCTGCTCTCCGTGCTCAACTGGGCCGTATTTCTGGTCATATCGCGCAATTACCTGCGGGAGGACATGCCGCCGGCCTTTCTGATATTCTGGGAAATGGTATTCGCCACGCTGTACGCCTTCGTCACGACACTCATCGTCGGCACGGATTACTCGCAGATGTCCGCCTTCACGACGCAGACATGGCTCTCAGTCATATTTCTCGGTTCGCTCTCCTCAGCCTTCGCCTATCTGCTCTGGTATAAGGCGCTCTCAGTCATGCCCGTAGCGAAGCTTATCGTCTTTCAGTTTTTGCAGCCCGTCGCCGGAATGGTCATCTCCTATTTTCTCATCGGAGAGCGTTACACGCTCTGGCTCGCCCTGGGCGCAGTAATGATAATGAGCGGGATTTGGCTTGTGAATAAAAGGTAAGCGCGGCTCTTTGTTCAAATCTTTCCGGCCTTTGTAAACTTATACGCTATTGCCTGACGGCGAAAAGAGCCGCCGCCGCAAAAAATTCTTTGCCCGCGTCACCGGCGCGGAGCGCTTCGTCAAAAAAGGCGCGCGAAGTTGACAGCGGCGCGCGCAAGTGATATTTTCCCGTTATGAGCCGCTTTTGGCGGAGGGGTGTCCCCTACGGATATATCCTCCCGGCGGTCATGCCGCGGACAATAAACACATAGAAAGGCGACGGCAGACAATGCGATATATAAAATCAGAAAAATACGACCAGGAAGCGCTGAAAGACTACATAATGGGGCCAAATCCGATGAAGCTGCTCGAAGAGCTGCTTTCGGAAAATCCGTTGCCCCCAGGCTCCACCGTGCTCGACCTCGGCTGCGGCCGCGGCGTCACCTCGCTCTTTCTCGCAAAGGAATGCGGCGTGCGCGTCTTCGCGGCGGATCTCTGGATATCGCCGAGCGAAAACAAGAAATTCTTTGACTCGATGGGGCTTTCTTCGGAGCAGATCATACCGATAAAGGCCGAAGCTCACGAGCTGCCATTCGCTGACGGCTTCTTCGACTTTGTCGTCTCCGTCGATTCTTATCATTACTTCGGCCTCGACCCGGAATATCTGGGCAAACATCTGCTGCCGCTGATAAAAAAGGGGGGCCGTCTGCTCTTTGCCGTGCCGGGGATGAAAAAGGACATTCACGACGATATCCCGCCGGAGCTGCTGCTTTCATGGCGGCCGGAGGATCTGGACACGCTGCATGACGCGGCCTGCTGGCGGCGGATACTTTCAGCGGCGGAGGGGGCGGAGATAATTTCTCTGCGTGAAATGGAGAGTTTTGAAGAATGCTGGAACGACTGGCTTGCCTGCGACAACGAATATGCCGTCGGCGACCGCAGGGCGATGAACGCTGGGGCGGGAAAATATATGAATTTCATCTCCGCCGTGATCGGCAGAAAATAGGCAAAATAAAAGCGCTCCGCGTGCGCGCAAGCTCAGGTGCTCGCGGCAGTCTCTTAAAAAGGGGAATGAATAAATGACCGCAAGTATACTGAATCACGTCATAGGCCCTATAATGCCCGGCTCCTCAAGCTCGCACACGGCGGGGCCGTACCATATAGCGAAGCTGCTGCGCGGCTTCGCCGGACTGCCGCCGGAGCGGGCGGTCTTCACATTCGCCCCCGGCTCTTCGATAGCAGAGTGCTACCGCGAACAGGGAAGCGACCTGGCGCTGATGATGGGCATACTTGGACTGCCTCTCACAGATCCCCGCTTCAAGGAGGCCGCGCAGCTCTGTAGCGAAGAGGGGATCGAGACAACTTTCGAGCTCGCCCCATTCGCGGAGGCCGCTCACCCAAACAGCATCAAGATATCGCTGGAGCTGGGCTTCGGCGGCAGGGTAGAGGCTGTCGCGGACTCCACCGGCGGCGGCGCTTTCGTACTCCGTATGCTGAACGGCGCGGCTGTCGATATCAGAGGCGATTCATACTGCCTATTTGTGGAATCGGAGGACGATTCGCCGGCGGAAATAATGCGCCGCGGCGGAGAGATATCGCAAAGCCGCGCCGGCGGACGCTGCTTTACTCTGCTGACCTCCTCGCGTCCGGCTTCCGCCGAAATCATTGAAAAGCTGCGCAAACTTGACTCTGTGAGAGATATCAGGCGCGGCGAGGCCGTATTCCATCCGCTCCGCGGCGAACCGCTCTTCCGCAGCGGCGGCGAGATGATCGCCTTCGCGGAAAAGGAGGGGCTGTCTCTTGGCGAGGCCGCGCTTGAATATGAATCGGCGCTGCTTGGAATATCAAAAGAAGAGCTGAACCGCGAGATGGAGGAGCGGCTGCGCGTGATGGAATCCAGCGTAGCTCTCGGCCTATCCGACCAAAGTCCGCAGATGTTCCTGCTCCGCCCAACGGCCAAAAAGATAATGGACGCGGAGGCGGCGGGGCGGCTCGCCCTTGGCGGCATACACACCCGCGCCGCGGCGCGCGCTATGGCGGCGATGCAGGTCAACAGCGGACAGGGCATCGTCTGCGCCGCCCCCACCGGAGGCTCGGCCGGCGTTCTGCCGGGAGTGCTCGTAACGATGCTCGAGGATATGAAGCTGCCGCGCGAAAGAGCGCTCCGCGCCCTCTGGGCGGCCGGGGCGGCCGGCTGGGTGCTCGCCGAACGCGGCACCTTCGCGGCGGAGGTCTGCGGCTGTCAGGTAGAGATAGGAGCGGCGGGGGCTATGGCGGCGGCAGTCGCCGACGCCGCCGGAGGAACTGCGCGCCAGAGCGCCGACGCGGCGGCGATAATGTTTCAGAACGCGATGGGGCTTGTCTGCGACCTTGTACAGTCCACAGTCGAAATACCCTGCCACACACGCAACGGCTCCTTCGCCTCGCAGGCTTTTATATGCGCCGACATGATACTTGGCGGCTACGAGAATCCCGTCGGGATCGACGGAACTGTTGACGCCGTTTACGCGACGGGAAAAATGATGGCGCACGAGCTGCGCTGCACCTCGCTCGGAGGTATGGCAACAGCGCCGGAGGCGCTGGCGATGAAACGTCTGAGATAGCTGCGCGCGGCGGCGGCGATTAAAAAAAGAGTGCCCGGATAAAATTGTCCAGGCACTCTTTTTTGTTAATTTTTTAATGGCGGGCCCGACCGGAATTGAACCGATGACCTACTGCTTAGGAGGCAGTCGCTCTATCCATCTGAGCTACGGGTCCGCTCGCACGTCTGTAAGTCTATCACGACTTCCGCGGTTGGCGCAATACTTTTTTGCAAAATTTTGTGGAGCGCAGTTTATAGCTTTATGCGCGCCGTTTTTTGCTGACCGCCGTCTGAAAAGGTGATCTCCACCGTCGCGTCGGCGGCGGCGCGGCTGTTTATGTAGGCGTTCATCTGTTCGACGCTGACCTGCGCAGTGCTGTGCCCGTCCACTTTATAGACGACGGCTCCGTTTTTCAGCCCCGCGTAGGCCGCCGCTGTCGCCGGGGTCACGCTGCCCGCGATCAGGAAGCCGTCAGGGGTGCGGAATTCGTCCGATACGGTGAAGCCCAGCACTCTGGAGGCGCTTTTTACCGGCGCCGGCGGAGGGGGCGGCGTGTATTGGGCGCTGCTGCTCTCAGATATGCCGTACTGCGGGGCGCTTACCGTCACTGTGACATTCAGCAGCGATTGATCCACTGTGTAGAGCAGGGTCAGCTCCTGCTGGAAGCCCGCGACGCGCAGCACGCTGACAGGAAGGCGGCCGTCAAGGAATGTTGCCTGTCCCTGCCCCTGCCAGTAAGCGTTGATATCTTGCAGCGCATGTTCAGGGCCGACCTGCGAGATCAACTGCATCAGATGGCCGCTCTGCGCTGATGCGATTTCCCGCGCGGCTCCGCGAACTTCTGAGACCTTTCGTTCGTAGGCCTGCCGCTGCGCTATCGCGTCCGCTTCGGCCTGCGCCTGGGCCTGGCTGTTCATCATCGTGCCGAGAAGCAGTCCGACTCCGAACCATCCGTCGTCCCAATGATGATGGTGGTGGCGCGGAGGGCCTCCCGGGGCGGCCGCCGCCGCGGACGTTACTATCAATATCATGAGCATTGCCGATATCAGCTTTTTCATAAATTTTTTCTCCTTTTCATTCTGTTGTGTCTTCTGTGCCGCGCGCTACAGACTGTCTTTGTAGGAGGCGGTCATTTTGTGGAAGTATTCCAGATTTTTCGCCGCGTCGCCGCGCGCTATGCCAACAAGGGTCGTCACCTTGGAGGAACGGAAGACGGCGGCCTGATAGATGAGGCTTCGCGGCTCGTCGGCGGTGTAGGCCACGGTGACGACGGCGGGCAGACCGTCTACTGTTTCGTTGTTTTGTGAGATTATATCAAGCTTTGCCCCGGCCTCTACGCCGGAGATCAGATCGTTTGCGTATGTCTCATGCTTTTCCTGCGGAACGACGCGCGTTTGCGTGGATATGACGAAGAGCGCATGATCAGCGTGCTGAGTCGGGATCTTTCCGTCTTTCGTATATATCAGCGCGTTCTGACGGAAGCCGGCTATGCGAAAAGGGGTCCCCGCCGTTTCGATGTGTCCGCCGAGCGGCCATGGGGCGGAGGCGTTTTTCTCTTCTTCTTCCCACCAGGCGCTTTTTATCATATCAAGCACGTTTTGCGCGGCGTTCATGTCTTTCGCGCGGTAGGAGCCGCTTATCATCCAGCATTTGTCGGCCCCGCGGTCTACTATCAGCACCCATTTGCCTACCGTGGTATTTCCGTTCTGCTGGAATATTTTCATCAGCTCCGCGCGGCTGCCGTTCCATATAAATGATGAGCGCGACTTGACTTCCATGTTGCCCTTTTTCAGGCAGTCGTTGGATATCTCTTCCAGCAGCCGCGAGAAGGACATGTGCAGGAGCGTCCCTTCGATGGACACCTTTTTATTCCTGTCCGCGACGCCGTTCTGGACGCTGACAAAGCTGTATCCGAGCTTGGGTATTATATATACCGGTATTTCGAAGATATTTCTGTGCCGCGTCTCTCTGACGACCTCTATCGTCCGCGGGGCTTCGTCGCAGCGCGCCGGCATGGCTGGGAACGCGAGATATCCCGACAGTGTCAGCGTCGCAAGGAGAGCTTTGTATCTTATACGCATCTTTTTTGCCCCTTTTATTCTTCCCAGCCGGGGACGGCCTCTTTCAGCGCGTCCGGCAGTTCGGGCATTATTTTTTTGAGGATGTCGTCGAAGAAGCCCTTGACGACGCCGCCGCGCAGCTCTGTTTTCAGCTCTTCGGCGTAGCCGCGCGCCTCTTCCGTATTCAGCTCTTCAAGCTTCGATATTTCGTTTCTTACCGCGTCAAAGTCTTTCTCTCCAAGATATATTTTTCCCAGATTATATCTGGCGCGGGCGCTGCCCGGCTCTGCGGAAAGGACTTTTTCGAAGCTCTCCTTCGCTCCGGCAATGTCGCCGATGGCAAGGCGCGAATCGGCCAGAGCCATAAGCACGGCCGTGTCGGGGCGGAGCGAATAGCGGGCCGCATTTTCAAAGCGCAGCACGGCCTCCCTGTAATCGCCTTTTTCCATCAGCGCCAGCCCTTTGCGGTAGTTATGACTTTTCATCGTCTCAACGGCCAGCCAGGCTGTGGCTGAAATCAATATCAGCGAGATTATTATGACAAATATGGTATATATTCCGCCAGCTCTTTTTTTCATTTCATCTTTGTCCTCCCGCCCTTTCAGATTTTTGCCTCACGGCTTCCGTGCTCTCGATCAGCCGCTTTACGGCAGCGGCGACCAGTTGTAGCGCAGCAGTCTCATTCTGCCGTTTGTTGGCTCTATCACATTTATATTGCAGTAATCAAGGGCGAAAAAGAACATGTCGTTCAGATTCAGCCCGAAGTGATGCGCCATCAGGCTCCATATCGCCGCGCCGTGCGCGACTACGAGGATATTTCCGCTTTCGTGCGCCGCGAGTATCTTTTCCAGCGCCGGAGCCGTGCGGCTCTGAAGCTCGCGGAAGGTCTCGCCGCCCGGCGGGGCCACGCTGTCAAACTGCATTCCGCGTTTTTCATATATTTCGGCAAATTCTTCCCGTACCTCGTCGTAGGAGCGCCCTTCCCATTCTCCGAGGCATATTTCGCGCAGCTCCGGCACTATGGCGATATCCATTCCCGGAGCGACAAGCTCCGCCGTCCGCCTTGCGCGCGTCATGTCGCTGGAGTACAGGCTGTCAAAGCTTATTTTATTTTTCAGAAAAAATTCTCCCAGTTCGCGCGCCGCCGCTTCGCCGGCTGCGGAAAGCGGGTAGTCCGTCTGCCCGTAGTAGATCCTTCCGCCCATTGGAAGCTCCGGTTTGGCGTGCCTCATCAGGTATATGCGTTTTTTATTTTCCAATCCGCGCCGTCCCTTCCGGCTCGAATGAGCCGCTGTAATTCTCTTTGCCCTTCCTATTTTATCATCTGCTTATGTTTTTTTTATGATTTTATCATACGTTTTCCGGAAGCGAAAAAGCTCCGGCCATAGCCTGGAGCCGGAGCTTTTTCGCTTTGACACGTTTTGCGGGGCGCGGCTTATTCTCGCCTTTCGTCGCATATCATTTCAAGTATTCCGTCCACCAGTCCTACGCGCGGCACTAAGATCTCCGGCGCGCGGCATATTCTGCTGATCGTGAGAAATATTTTCAGCGCCGGTATAATCACGTCCGCGCGGTATGGATTCAGCTTAAAGCTTTTCATCCTCTCCTTGAAGGACATCCTTTTCAGTGAGTCGTAGAGCATTTTCAGCTCGACAAAGTAGAGCGGCTCGTCCTCGCGTTTATTGAGCAGCTTCTGCGCTTTATTGATGTTGCCGCCGGAGCCGATGATCTGCGGCGTCCTGTATTTTTCCGCGATGACCCTAAGCTCGCCTTTGAAGCGTTCCTTTTCTTTGTTTGTCACGGCGCCTTTCAGCATACGTACCGTGCCCAGGTGGAAGGAGCGCGCTTCGGCGACGCGGCCGTCTGCGTAGACGACGACCTCCGTGCTGCCGCCGCCTACGTCCACATGCAGCGAGTTTTTATCCCAGCCGCCGTCGCCGGAGGATGGGCGCGCGGCGGCGTATATGATCTCGGCCTCGCGCTCCCCGGAGATTATTTCAACGCTGAGGCCGCTCTTTTCTCTGATTTCCGCTATCACTTCGGCGCCGTTTTTCGCATCCCGCAGCGCGCTGGTGGCATATGCGCGATATTCCAGCACGCCGTAGCTCTTCATAAGATGAGAAAAGCCGTTCATGGCCTCGCAGAGCTTCCCCCTGCGCTCCGCGCCGATTTTGCCCGCGGTAAAGGAATCCTCGCCGAGGCGTATTGGAACTCTGACAAAGGCGACCTTGCGGTATTTCTTCCCGTCGGCCGCCCCATTCTCCATACTGCCTACAAGAAAACGCACCGCGTTGCTGCCTATATCTATCGACGCTATCGTCTTCATTTCTTTCATTTTCATATTCTCCTTTCGGCGCCCCGCCGGTAATATTCATGAAGAGCCAGCTGCGAGCGGCAGCTTTCATCTCCCTCGCTCTTAACGTATTCGTTGACTCCGAATTGGGAAATATCCCTGGCCTTTACATTGTCGTGCCACTGTATTTCAAAGACCTCTCTAAGCTGCCGCCTGATGGACGGCTCCAGTATGCGCGCTCCGACCTCGACGCGGCGGTTAAGATTGCGCGTCATCCAGTCAGCGCTGAGGATGAATACCTTTTCCTCCCCGCCGCCGCAGAATATGACCATGCGGGCATGTTCAAGATAGATGTCGACGACGCTTATCACTCTGATATTTTCGCTCAACCCCACGATCCCTGGCTGAAGGCAGCAGACGCCCCTTACGATGAGGCTGATTTTAACGCCTGCGCGGCTGGCTCTGTAGAGCAGCCGTATCATCTCCGGGTCGGTAAGACTGTTGAATTTCGCCTTGATATAGGCCTCTTTTCCTTTCTTCGCGTTTTTTATCTCTTCATCTATCAGCGATTCGAATTCCGAACGCATGTTATAGGGGGCGACGAGAAGCTCGCGGCAGGCAAGCGGCCTGTGGGAGATGATAGAGTCGAAAACGGCGCGCGTCTCGGCAGCTATTTCGCGCCGTCTGGTGAGCAGGCCGAAGTCAGAATATATTCTGGCCGTGGCCTCGTTGAAGTTCCCTGTCCCGATATAGGCGTAGCCGCGGCACTCCCCGCGCTCTCTGCGTTCCGCCAGGATCAGCTTGCCATGGACCTTCAGCCCCGGCACTCCGTCTATAACGCGGACGCCGGAGCGCTGGAGAATATCCGCGTATTCTATATTGCGCCCCTCGTCGAAGCGCGCCAGCAGCTCGATGACCGCGGTAACGCGCTTGCCGTTCTTCGCAGCGCCGATGAGCGCGTTTATCACCTTTGAGTGCTCCGCCGTGCGGTAAAGCGTTATGAATATGCTCTCCACCCTGGGGTCGATAGCCGCCTCGCGCAGAAAATCTATCACATGGTTGAAGGTGTGATACGGAAAATGCAGCATCACATCCTGCGCCGCGATCACCTTAAAGAGGCTGGAAAACGGCTCTATCGCGGGATGGCGCAGCGGCGCAGGCAGCTTCTCCTCCAACCGCGGGCAGACATGCGGGAACTTCATCAGGTCGCGCTTGAGATGATAGCGCCCGCCGGGGTCAAGCGAAGGGCCGTCCTTCAGCGAGAGCTTGGAGACGATAAGCGAAAGCAGATCCTCAGGCATATCGCGGTCATAGATGAAGCGCACCGGCTTTCCGCGGTAGCGGTTTTCAATGCCCTCCTCCGCCTTTTCCATCAGGCTTTTTGATATATCCCCGTCCACCTCAAACTGCGCGTCGCGCACGATCCGGAAGCTGTGCGCGCTGACGCTTTCGCAGCTGAACATAAAAAATATCTCCTTAAGGCAAAGGCGGATGATGTCGTCAAGATAGATGATATCCCTGCTCCCCGGAGGCGACGGCAGCTCGACGAAGCGCGGACAGGCGCTGCTGACGGGAATCTGTATCACGGCATAGCGCGCGCTTTTTGAAGCTCGCGCCGTCATTTTGACGGCAAGATATATGCTGCCGTCGCCTAGAAATGGCATTTTCGTCCTCTTGCGGATCAGCAGCGGCACAATGCGCTCTCCAACCACGGAGGAATAATAATCGAGACAGAACTTCTCCTGCTCCTCGCTCAGCTGCTTCTCGTTCACGACATTTATGCCGATAGCAGCCATCTCGGAAAGTATCCCGTCGTAGGCGGAGTCAAATTTTTGCCGCGAGTCCGCCATACGTGAGTATATCTGCGGCAGCAGCGCGGCCGCGGCGCGCGCCCCCGCTCCCGTCCCGCGGCTCAGCCGAATCTGCTTTGCGACGCGGACCTTGACGAATTCATCCTGATTGTTGGAGAAGATACCAAGAAAGCGGAGCCTCTGCATCAGCGGCGCAGTCCTGTCCTGCGCCTCCTGAAGCACGCGCTCGTTAAAGACCAGCCAGCTAAGCTCCCTGTTATTCAATATCATTGCAAGACCTCTCTCAATTTCGCCGTCATTACATAATTTCATCCTATTATACTATTCAAGGTAAACGCATGTGTAAAAATAACGTTAAAAGAATGCTACGTTTACGTAACCTCCGCGACAGAACAAAAAAATATATTTTAACAAGTTAAATTGGCGCTTTGAAGAAAGGGCGAAGCGTTATATAATAATAATGAGTTAAGGAAGCGTTGATTAAGTAACGTTTGCATATAATATTTCAAATTGCAGCTTCCGCCGGTTAGATGCGAACGACGCGATAAGCGGTTACTCCTCAGGCAATGTAAGATTCGGTTCGGAAAAACGCCCGGACCATTAGGAGGTATGCTATGAACTACGGCGATTACTACAGACAATATGACCCCGTGCCATTTTATCAGGAACGCGGCTGGCTTATCGGAGACGGGCGCATCGGCGGAAAGGCGAAAGGACTATCCTTTGCGCATTTCGTGCTGGAAAGGAACGGGCTGCTTGACGACGTGCACCTTCCGGACTGCTCCTTCGTCATCACCACCTCCGTATTCAACGAGTTTATGGAGCAGAACAATCTCTGGGAGCGGCTGATGGATCTGCGCGAACATTCGGACGCGCCGGAGCTTTACCGCATCTGCGGCGAAGCGGCGCTGCCGCCGTCGCTCAGCGAGCCGCTGGAAAAGATACTCGACGAGATAGAGGTTCCGATATCCGTGCGCTCCTCATCGACGCTCGAAGACGACGTAAATCTCTCCTTCGCGGGCAAATACGCCACACGCTTCGTCGCGAACTCCGGCAGCAGAGAGGAGCGCCGCGCGGAGCTGGAGGCGGCGATCAAGATAGTTTACGCCTCGACCTACAATCCGGCCGCGCGCGAATACAAGCGCAAGCACGGCATCAAATGGGGCGGGGAGCGCATGGCGGTGCTTCTTCAGCCGATAGCCGGACGCCGCTATGGCCGGATGTACTACCCCGAGCTGGCAGGCGCGGCCTTCTCGCAGGTATTCCGCCGCCCGTCGCCGCGCATCAGAAAAGAGGACGGCGTCGCGCGCGTCTGCTTCGGCCTCGGCACGCGCACTGTGGATCGTTCATACGCCAGGACCTTCTATCTCACCAACCCCAACCTGCGCCCGGAGGGGACGAAGCCCCATGAGATAGTGACGCACTCGCAGGAAAATTATGACTACGTGGATCTTGACGAGCAGAGCTTCGCCTCGCAGCATATCGCCTGCTCCGTGAAGGATATCCTGAAAAGGCACAAGATGGCGCAGAGCTACATGCAGTGGTTTGCCGACAACTCCTTCCACTGGATACACAGCGACACGCAGAACATGAGCGCCCCGCGCCCTATATTCTCCTTTGCCGAGCTGCCCGGGCGCTGCCCGAAATTCTTTACCCGCCTCAAAAAGCTGCTCGCTCTCTTTGAAAAGGAGCTTCAGCTGCCGGTAGATATGGAATTCGCGTACGAGGCGGGAGACGACCTCTTCACGCTGGTGCAGCTCCGCCCACTCTCTGTCTACGACGACAAAGGGCGCGTGCTGATACCGGATACGCCGCCGGAAAAGACGATCCTGCGGGGAGACCGCATGGTGGCCAACGGAAGGCTTGAAGGCACGAAACATATCGTATTCGTCGACCCTGAAATATACGGCAAAAAGGCCGACTTCTCAGAAATCGCATACGCCGTTGGCGACATCAACGACAAGCTTGACGGCGAGCGCTACATACTCGTCGGCCCCGGACGCTGGGGCAGCTCCAACCCGCTGCTCGGAGTTCCTGTGCGCTACAACGAGCTGTCAAACGCTGGCTGCCTCGTCGAGCTGGGCATTCCGCAAAAGGGAATGGCTCCGGAGCTGTCATACGGAACGCACTTCTTCCTCGACCTCGACGGAGACAATATCCTCTACCTGCCGGTATTTGACGGGGCGAAGGGGAACGTCTACAACAGAGAATGGTTTGACAGCCATAAATGGAACGACACCACGCACCCCGCCGTGCGGCACTACGAAGGGCTCTTCGACGTGCTGCTGGACGGCGACACGGAGACGGGGATAGTGATAGACAAAACGCCAGAGGACGGTGAATAGCATGGCCTCTGCAGACCAGACAAGAGAACTTTACTTTCAGTGGCAGCCGCACGACGATCCTGAGTTCGCACCGCTGATCTGCGGAAAAGGCTCCGTCGGCGGCAAGGGACGCTCGCTGCTCTTCGCGCTGCGTCAGCTTCGCGACAGCGGCGACGAACAGATGAGCCGCACGAAGGTGCCAAAATCAATATATCTCAGCATTGAGATATTTCATCAGTTCCTTGAGAAAATACCGGCGCTGGACAGGCTGCTCGCCAACGGGGAGCCGCTGGAAATAGAGCGGAGCTTTATGGCCGCGCCGCTGCCCGCGGCCGCGTCGGAATATATCCGGCGCTTCCTTGCCGAAATGAACGACCCGGTAGTCATCAGAAGCTCCAGCCGTCTTGAAGACGATGTGAAGCACTCCTTCGCCGGAAAATACCTGACAAACTTTCTCGGCAACAACCGCGGCACGCTGGAGCAGCGCGCCTGCGCCGTGGAGGACGAGGTGCGGCGCATCTACTCACGCACCTTCTTCCCCGCCGCCGTGGATTACCGCAAGCGCCACGCCCTTGGCGACGACGACATGGGCATCATCATCATACGCATGGCGGGGCGGTGGCGAGGCAGATACTACTATCCCACAATGGCCGGCGTAGGCTACTCGCAGAACTTCCGCCGCTGGACCACGAGAGTGAAGCAGAACGACGGACTTGTGCGCATGGTATTCGGCATGGGCACAATGAGCACAAAACGCGGCTATGCCCGCACGGTATCGCTCACAAACCCGATACTGCGCCCCGAGGGCTTCGCGCCGGAGAAAATAGCGGCCATAGCGCAGGAGACCTTCCACGTCATCGACGCGGAGCGCCCAAACGAGCTGACGACCCTTGACATCAAAAAAGAATGGAAACAGCTGCTATCCTACCACCCCGACTTCGCGGCCTACGCGCAGATATACCGCTATGAAGAGGGCGAAGGCAGCTTCTCTCCCATAATGAAAAACATGGCCTCTCAGTCGCCGGGGACAAAGCTCTGCTTCACCTTTGAAAACTTCCCGCGCATGTACCCCGACTTCTACAGGCGCATAAAAAAGACGCTCAAGCTGCTGGAAGAAAAGATGGGGCTGCCCGCCGACATGGAATTTGCCTTCGAGCCGACGGAAGACTCCTTCTGCCTCATTCAGTCGCGCCCCTTCTGGTCCAACACAATGCTGCCCGGCGGCATACCGGAGCTGAAAGAAGAACAGATCATCCTGCAGGCCGACCGCATGGTGACGCACGGCTCAATAGCCGGGATAAACAAAATCGTCTACGTGGACTACAACATCTACTACGCGCGGCATGACTTCCACGGAACCGCGCGGCTCATAGGGGAGCTTAACAAAGCCTCCGGCGACGAACCGTATATCCTTGTCGCCCCCGGGCGCATAGGCTCCAGCAACCCGGAGCTGGGAGTTCCGGTGCTCTACAGCGAGCTTACAAACTGCCGCGCCATGGTGGAGCTGGGCATCCCAAGGCTGGGTTTCATGCCCGAGCTATCCTACGGCACGCACTTCTTCTCCGACCTTGAAGTTGACGGCGTTCTCTACATGCCGGTATTCGCGGGCGAAGACAGAAACATCGTCAACAACGACTGGTTTGAACAGAAAAGCTGGCAGCCCTGGGGAAAGGACAGCGCCATCCGCATCTACCGCGGCAGCTTCGCCGCCTACATGGACGGCGAAACAAACAGAGGCGTGATCGTGGACAAGGATATCTGATAAAAAGTCCACGGCCCAAAAACAAAGAGATCCCCGCCGCGCGCAAAAGGGCGGGGATTTCTCTCTTTCGGCATTCCGCGAAGCTGTCGCAATATCACTGCCTTCCCAACCCGCGGAAGCAACAGCCGCCCGGACAACGCCGAAAAAACGCTTCGAGCGGACATGAGACACTGCAACGTGTTGCGGGCCTTAAATTATTGAATCCTGCAAATCGGAATATATCCTCAAAAAGCGCTCTACATTGGGTGTAATATGTATGTCAATACATTCTTTAGCTTTTAGAGAATCTCCTTTGCAAATAGCATCGACGATATTGAGATGTTCATCAAATCCGCCAAAAAAGGTTTGAGAGCTAAAAGGCTCTCTGTAAAAAGTTGAAAAAGAAAAGTCATACAGCGAGGTGCGCCAGAATACTGGCAAAAAAATGCGTGTTAGATAAGCGTTTCTGCTTAATTTTACAAAATTAAAATGAATATCTCTATTTATTAGGCTATATTCAAAACGGTTGCCAGCCTCCCGCATTTTTTTCTCTTCTTCAACTAAGGATAATATAATCTGAATTTCAGTATTTTCATAAGAATAATTTAGTCCAGCGGCTTCCTGGACCGCCAGCATTTCAATACACTTTCTTGTGTCGAAAACATGCAGCATATCCTCACAAGAAAGTTCTGGCAGAACATAACCTCTTTTACCCTTGGTATGCTCCAATAACCCAATAGAGACGAGGTCGTTTAAGGCTTGCCTGACAGGTGTTCTGCTCATAGACAATGTATTTGCAACGACAGTCTCATACAATACGCTGCTTGGTGGAATCCTGTGCGTAATAATGCTCTTTAATATGTATTCTTTTGCTATTTCAACTTGTTCCTTCATAAATTACGTCCCTTAAGATAAATATAGTTATATTGTGTTTAAGCAAACTTAAAATACGCTATAAATTATACACGATTGATTTGTATTCGCGAACCTTTATCTTAAAAAATTATAATCAATAAAAACAACAAAATTGCATAATATACTAAAGTCTTATATCTATTATAAAACTAAAAATTTTTATCTTAAAAGAAAGGGGTTGACAAACATTTTATGTGTACGTAATAAACGTTTATTGCTCTTTACAAATGTTTGTCAAGCGGTTCTGTCTCACAAGGTAGCAAGGGAGGGGATGCTAGTGGAAAAGCTTTCTGGGATTTATACTGCGCTTTGCACGCCGGTTAAAAACGGCACGGTAGATAAATCCGCTTTAGAAAAGCTAATATGTTATGTAACGGATAATGGGTGCAAAGGTATAGTTGTTCTTGGAGGAACCGGGGAATATTGCGCGCTTTCACAAAAACAACGACTTGAAGCTGTTAAGGCGGCAGTAGAAATAGCAAATGGCAAAGTTCCTGTGATAGCAGGAGTAATAGGACCAGGTTTGCCTGAGGCTATCGAGATTGGCGGGCTATGTAAAGAGTCGGGGATTGACGCGATAATGGCAGTTACTCCATATTACGTTGTCGCCAATCAAGATGGAATTATCGACTATTACCAATCGTTGATGAAGGCTGTTTCGCTTCCTCTTGTTTTATATAACATTCCCTATCGCACCGGGGTTAACATGTTACCGGAAACCGTCGAGCGCTTACTCGATAACGATAAGGCAGGACAGATTATCGGAATAAAAGAATGTACACCCAATCTGGGGCAAGCGTTAGATCTTCTGAATAGAGTGAAGGATCGTATTTCGTTTCTATGCGGAGAGGAATATCTGTTTCTTACGGAAATTTCCTGCGGCGGTAGCGGTGCCATACTGGCCAGTTCTAATTTGATTCCGGAGATCTGGGTTGACTTATTTGAAACGATAAAAAGAGGAAATCTAAAGCGCGCGCATGAGATAGTCCTGCATACGGTACCTTTATTGCGGCAGGTATTTGCGGAAACAAATCCAGGACCGTTAAAACAGGCAATGAAACTGATAGGAATAGATTGTGGCGATGCTCTTTCGCCTCTGACAACTATTTCTGATGAAGTTATTGAACGGTTGCCGGTAGAGCTAAATTCGTTGTTAACATGGTATTCTGATAGTAAGGCGAGAATCTGATTAACACTATAAGGTACTTTCAATTTAAATTAAAATGTATTGAGGAGGTAGTACTTATGAAAAAGCTGTTTTTAACGTTGGTATTAGTATTATGGGCATCGACCGCAATTGCCGCGGAGCCTATAAAGGTTGGCTACCTCACGCCTTTGACCGGTGTCTCTGCTGCTTTTGGCATTGCGGAAATCAATATGGTAAAAATCGCGGTAGATGAAATCAACTCTGCCGGCGGAGTTTTAGGCCGCCCCATCGAGCTTATCATATACGATACAAAATGCCGTAATGAAGACGCCATTAACGCGGTTCGCCGTATGGTAGACAATGACAAAGTTGTAGCTATTTTGGGATCAATCCAAAGCGGCATTGAAATAGCGACAGCATCCATAACAAACAACGCGAAAGTTCCGAGAATATCAACCGGCGCAACAAATCCATTTGTTACAGTTGATACAAAAGGGAAGGTTCGTCCATATTCTTTCCGTATCTGTTTTACTGACCCTTATCAGGGAGCGCTTGCCGCAGAACTTGCAAATGAACTGCACAAAACCAAAGCGGCTATTCTTTACAACGTGGGTTCCGATTATGCTCATGGACTTCGTGAATATTTCACGAAAGATTTTAAGGCATTGGGTGGACAGATCGTTGCCGATGAAGGTTTTATGGATGCCGATGTCGATTACCGCGCGCAGTTGACAAAGATTAAGACATCCGGTGCGGATGTGCTCTGGCTGCCTGGAAACGGAAAAGACATGGCTCTTACCTTAAAGCAGATGGAGGAGCTTGGGCTTGATGACATAACCGTAATAGGCAGCGACTCATATGGCGAGTTTATGAACGAAATCGCCGGAAATGCGATGGTTGGTACGTATTGGATAAACCATACATACCTTGAAGATCCCAATATGGCGCCGGTCTTCAAAAAGTACAAAGAAGTCTATAATGACGAATGTAAAGAATTTGTCTTTGCTACGATGGGTTACGATGCGACATATTGGCTTGCAGACGCGATTACACGGGCAGGAAAAGTTGATCGTGAAGCAATAAGGGACGCCCTTGAAAATACGAAGAACCTTCAACTGAAGCATTGTGTGCTGACGATAAATCCCGAAGATCATAACCCTTATAAAAAGTCGGGGGTCATACTAAAAGTTGACAATGACCTCAAAGCAAAGTTCTACAAGAAAATCGAACCCAAATAATATCCAATACCACTCAAAAATATAACAATTTGTAACATGAGGAGAGAAGGTTTAGGCGCTTTCTTAAACCTTCTCTCAATAAAGGAGGATTTTACTTGGAAAATTTAATGCAGCAGATTATTAATGGGTTATCGTTAGGGTCTGTTTATGCGCTTATTGCGGTAGGATATTCGCTTGTATATTCTATCTTGCTGTTTTCTAATTTTGCACATGGAGGTTTTCTTGTAATCAGCGGCTATATCTGCTACTTTATACTCCTTTATTGCGGCGCTAATATCTGGATTGCTTCGTGTGCCGCATTAACAGGCACAGGGATTTCAGCTGTTATTGTTGAGCGGCTTGCTTATAAGCCCATACGGGAACGTACCCCGATAACTCTTTATATGATGATTGCTTCTATGGGCATGAGCATAATCATAGAGAATATTTTTGTCGTTACGGTAGGCGGACGTTTTAGAGCGTTGCCGCCCGTAATACCTACACAGCCAATAAATTTTTTTGGCATTGCAACGACAAGTGCATTTGACGTTTTATCATTAATTACGGCCGTTGTTTTCCTTGTCTGTTTACAGATTTTCCTATTAAAAACAAAATGGGGGCTGGCGATTCGTGCTGCATCATACAACCTTTCCACAGCTGGACTGATGGGAGTGAACGTAAACAGGTTGATTGCCATTGTCTTTTTTACGGCGGGGCTCCTGGCTGGCGTAGGTGGCATCTTCCTGTCTGTACGTTACACGCTGTATCCGCAATTAGGGATGATTACGACAAAAGCGTTCGTTGCCGCTGTAATCGGAGGCCTAGGCTCTCTTCCAGGTGCGGTGATAGGCAGTATTATTCTTGGGCTTGCCGAAATGCTTACGGCAGGTTTTATTTCGAGTCAGTTCCGTGATTTGGTTGTATTCGCTATCTTGATAGCGACGCTCATTGTGCGCCCGTCCGGGCTGTTCGGTATCTCTATCAGAGAGAAAGTGTAGGCGATAACATGGATGGATATTTTAGCGGTGTAATAACACTATTGTCTATAAACTGTATAGCCGCCCTTGGAGTGTCGTTGCTTACCGGTTTCACAGGAATTTTTACACTCGGGCACGCTGGTTATATGGCCATTGGCGCATACGCCGCCGCAATTTTGACCATTGAATACAGTATTCACTTTATACCGGCCATTATTGTTGGCGGGATTCTGGCCATGATATGCGCATATTTAATAGGAATTCCAACATTAAAACTGGTTGGCGACTATTACACAATTGCGTCATTGGGGCTAGGAGAAGCGATCAGGCTGATAATTGAAAACTGGAATAGTCTTACGCGCGGAGCCAGAGGATATCCAGGAATAGAACCGTATACATCCATGCCAGTTGCCATAACGTTTCTTGTTATAATGACGGTTGCCATGTTTTTCCTGATTAACGGTCGTTATGGGCGAGCCTTTAAAGCGTGCAGGGATGATGATATTGCAGCATCTTTATTAGGGTTCGATACTTTCAGATGCAGGATTTTCAGTCTTGTAATTTCGGCGTTTTATTGCGGTGTTGCCGGGGCTCTTGCGGCTGGTTATATGACTTTCATTCAACCAGTCATGTTCGATACAACTAAGTCGAATGAGTTGGTTTCCGTTGTTGTGTTTGGCGGCCTAGGGTCGATGAGCGGCTGTCTTCTCGGCACTACGATTTTAACACTTGTAACTGAAATCTTCCGTCCAATAGCTCAATACCGCATGCTGATATACGGTTTAGTCCTTGTTCTTATAATGGTACTAAGACCGGAAGGAATAATGGGAACCAATGAGCTTACTCCCAAATATATTAAATCTTTGTATTATAAAAGGTTTCACCTTAAAAGGGGGTGTCATTAATGTCCAAGACGATGCTCGAACTTAATAGTGTCTGTAAGGCGTTTGGCGGAGTAAATGCGGTGAAAGATATGTCTTTTAAAATAGAGCGGGGAGAGCTTGCCGCGCTGATTGGTCCCAATGGCGCTGGCAAGACGACAATATTCAATCTGATTACAGGCGTATATAATGTTACAGAAGGCGATATAAAATTTAAGGATACTGCCGTTAATAAATTAAAGACATATAAGATTACTTCGCTTGGAGTTGCGCGCACATTTCAGAATTTGCGTCTTTTCCCAGCGTCAACAGTACTGGATAACGTTATGACAGCGGCGCAGCAGCACCTTCCATATAGTTTTTGGGAAGCTATTTCGCATCTGGGACGCTGGAAGAATATGGAAGAGCAGACACGGGAGATAAGTCTTAGCCTTCTTAAACGGGTTGGGCTCGAAGCCAGGGCGGAACAGCTGGCTGGAACGCTTCCTTACGGCCTTCAGCGCCGACTTGAAATCGCGCGGGCTCTAGCGTTAAAACCGGAACTTTTATTGCTGGACGAGCCGGCGGCAGGCATGAACGCGGATGAAGTTCTGCAACTGAATGGTTTAATAAAACAGATACATAAAGACTTTAATCTGACAATTCTTTTGATAGAACATCATATGGATGTTGTGATGTCCATATGTCCTCACATCATCTGCATGAATTTTGGGTCAAAAATAGCGGAGGGATCCCCGCTCGAGATCCAAAACCACCCTGATGTTCTTGCAGCATATTTAGGAGAGGAGGATTAACAGGTGGACAACACACCAGTTCTATCGATAAGAGACTTAAGGGTCAGCTATGGGGCAATACAAGCCCTAAAAGGCGTCAATATCAGCGTATATCCTGGAGAAATTGTAGCTGTTATCGGGGCAAACGGTGCTGGAAAATCAACTATGATGAAGGCTGTCATGGGAGATGTTCCCAAAGCAGGAGGAGAAATTTTTCTGGAAGGAAAAACTCTTCCAAAACGGAGTTTCCAGATAGTTACGGCCGGTATAAGCTTATCGCCTGAGGGGCGTAAAGTTTTTGCCCCGCTGACTGTAGATGAAAATTTGGATATGGGGGCTTTTCCATTAAAGGATAGGGGGCAGATTGAACATCAGCGAGAGAAGATATTTCAACTGTTTCCACGCCTTCAAGAGCGCCGCGCGCAGTATGCTGGAACTCTTTCCGGCGGAGAACAACAGATGTTGGCTATAGGTCGCGCATTGATGTCCATGCCGAAAGTACTTCTCTTGGATGAACCTTCTCTTGGGCTGGCGCCAATTATTATAAATGAAATTTTTAATGAGTTGAAGGAAATCAACCAAAATCTGGGAATGACCATTTTAATAGTAGAACAAAACGCTAAAAAAGCTCTTTTACTCTCTCATAGAGCTTATGTTATGCAGACCGGGACGATTCTTATGGAGGGGATGTCTAACGAACTTCTGCACACACCGGAGGTAGAGGCCGCATATCTTGGAGGTAGGGATAAACAAAATAATTCATAAAATTCTTCCAGTGTATAACTACAGACCTTGTTGATGACAGTAAATTAAACGCAGGAAAGATATTCTTGCGCGTCATAAGAATGAGTCCTTGTCAATTATATTATTCGTCATTCTTATGGAGGTATTTGCCAGTTACATATAAGTTTAATAACGAAGCCGCAATTTCTCTAAATTGCCGCACATATGTTTTATTGCCTTTTATAGAAAAAGGTTTAACAAAATAGTTGTTGTAAAGGAGTTTTTTATTATGAAAAATAAAATTGCAAAGCGTATGGAAGGCCTAAAAGGTTCTGTTATCAGAGCGATTGTGGATGCTGCCAATAAGCCGGGTATAATTTCATTCGCCAATGGCAATCCTTCTTCAGAAACTTTCCCCATAAAAGAGTTGGCTGCGATATCATCACAGTGCCTCGCAGATGATTGCGTTAAAGTATTGCAATATGGTACAGCTCACGGTTATGCTCCTTTAATAGAAATCCTAAAAGAACGCCTTTCTGTTAAGTTTAATCTTGATTTCAAAAACAATGCGCTCACTATAGTCAGCGGAGCCACACAGGCCTGCGACCTGATCTCAAAAATTTTCCTTGACGAAAATGATTTAGTGATAACGGAAGAACCCTCTTACGCAAGTTGCTTTAATATCTTCCGTATTTACGGAGCTGGTTTGAAGGGAGTAAAAATTAACGAGGACGGGATAGATATCAACGAATTAAGTATTCTACTTGCTCAGGAAAAAGGCGTCAAAATGCTATATACTATCCCTTCCTTTGCTAATCCGACTGGAGCCACAGCGAGTATGGAAAAACGCAAAGAGCTGTACGCCCTCGCTCAAAAGCATGACTTTTTTATATTTGAAGATGATCCATATTCTGAGTTGCGCTATCATGGCGACCCTGTATTTCCTATAAAATCACTGGACATTGATGGGAGAGTGTTTTATGTAGGGAGCCTGTCAAAGGTCATAGCTCCTTCGATGAGGATTGGTTTTGTTGTATATGACAAATCTTACATGCCGTTATTTAACATTGCTAAACAGACAACTGATGTTCACAGCAATTTGCTTGCCCAGCATATCGCCTACAACTACATTGCGCACTATAACTTTGAGAAGCACATTTCTTTTTGCCGTCAGGTATATAGGCAAAGGTGTTCCTTTATGTCTGAGCTGCTAAGAAAGCATCTTCATCCTTCGGTAGAGCTGAGCTCGCCGGATGGGGGGCTCTTCATAATGATGTTGTTGCCCTCAGGTTATGACTCTGTTGAATTCGCTATGAAGGCGCTTGATAGAGGTGTGGCTTGTGTTCCTGATTCTGGATTCATGATAGATCCAGATAAATCGTCAAACATGGTTCGGCTCTGCTACTCAACGGCAACCCAGAAAGAAATTGAAGCTGGCGTGAAGATTTTAGGCGCGTTATCCTATGAACTTTTTGGATAAAGCAAAAGTTCACTGAAACATATATTCCGGCTTCAAAGAATTTATAAGGAGACTCAATGAAAAGTATAAAGAAATCGCTTGATATAGTATATCGTGACGCCAATTCCGTCGCGGCGGCCTCACGTCCGCAATATTATCCCTTTGCCGTCCATTCTGGAATAGGGGCTGTGCTTAATGACGCGGATGGAAACAGCTATATTGATTTTTCTGCTGGCTCGGCGTCTCTAAATACTGGGACATGCCATCCGCGCGTAGTCGAAGCAATAAAAAAACAGGCAGAGAGCTTGATTAGCTATACAACGGCATGTATGTATGAAGAGTCATCTGTTGAGCTAGCAGAGAAATTAATTGAGATATCTCCGGGGGCTTTTAAGAAAAAGGTAGCGTATGGGCTGTCAGGTTCAGATTCCATTGATGGAGCGATAAAATTTGCGCGCAAATATACAGGCCGCAGTAAAATAATAACCTTTCAAACCGCATATCACGGTTCAACATACGGCGCTCTTTCTGCATCGGCTATCAGTTTAAATATGAGAAAGGGGATCGGCCCAATGTTGCCGGGCTTCTACCATTTTTCATATCCTCAATGTAGCAGCTGTGCCTGGAAACAGATTCCTTCGTCATGTTCCCTCTCATGTCTGGAGGAAATCAAAACAGCCTTCTCATTATATTTGCCTCCAGAAGAAACAGCCGCCGTGATTTTTGAACCGATCGGCGGAGATATTGGTGTGGCTGTTCCACCTAAACGATATGTTCAGGCACTTCACTCCCTGTGCAAAGAACATGGAATACTCTTTATCTCAGATGAAGTGCAGCAGGGTATGGGGCGCACTGGAAAATGGTTCGCTATAGAACACTTTGATATCGAACCAGATATTCTTGCCATATCAAAAGCGCTTGCCTCAGGGATGCCGCTGAGCGCGCTTGTCATGAAAGGAGAAATAGCCGACTCATTAAAAGCGCCAGGGCATTGTTTCACGTTGGCGGCAAATCCTATCTGCTGTCAGGCCGCACTTACGACAATCGCGGTAATAGAAGATGAAAGGCTCATCGAACAAAGTGTGATCCTTGGGGAAAAGATAAAAGATGGACTGTCTGCAATACGAAATGTAAACCCAATGCTGGGAGAAACGCGAGGGCTTGGGTTGACAATAGGGCAGGATATGGTGAAAGCAGATGGAAAGCCAGATATAAACGCATGTGCAAAAATATGTTATAGGTGTTGGGAAAAGGGCCTTATCTTAACATTTCTTCACGGCAATGTTCTGCGAATACAGCCGCCTCTAGTGATAGGGAGGAAAGAAATTGACAAAGGGCTGGAAATAATCGAGGACGCTCTGGAAGACTATAAGAATGGAACTATTCCCGACTCGGTTCTTTCTTTTGCTAAAGGGTGGTAAATGCATTTTCCCACTTTTTATTGTCCGGTATTGAGTCGTTATTTCACAGTAATAATATTTCTTTAAACTTATTGTAATAAATTGCATAAAACTATCTTTTGTATAAAATGCTCTAAAAATTAATTAGTTTAGAAGGAGTGGTCTGAAATGAAAAAACTTGAAGGCGTCATCGTACCGCTGGTTACTCCAATAAGCGCTTCAGGCGATATCGACAAAGTGAATTTTAAGAAGCTTATAAACTATGTCGTTTCAAATGGAGCCTCCGGGCTAATGCCAACGGCAGGCACGGGTGAGGGCGTAGGGCTTTCAATGAGACAACGTCTTGAGGCGGTGGAATTTTGCGTTGAAGAAGCAAACGGTAAATACCCAGTCATACCTGGTGTAATTGTTCCAGGATTTGGTGATTGTGTCGATATCACGCTAAGATATAAGAAAATCGGAGCCGATGCGGTCATGCTTTTAACGCCATATTTTACCTCCTTTGGCGGACAGGAAACGCTTTTGGATTATTTCAATCGCTTTGCTGAGCTTACAGAGATACCGTTTATGATAGAAAATCTTCCGTCCAGAACCGCCGTAAACATGATGCCTTGTACTATGCAAAGGTTATCCGATAATAACCCGTATTTCTGTTCCGTAAAAGAATGCGTGAATGACCCTATGCAATTTGCGGAGGTGATTCATAGAATCGGGGACAGCGTTTCCGTGTTATGCGGTTTCGAAGCAATGTTTGCATGGGGAGTATTATCTGGTGCTGCAGGCGGAGTCATAGCTACGGCAAATATTTTCCCACAAATTTACGTCGCGTTGTTGAAAGCATTTAAAGAAAAAGATGCAGAAAAAGTAATGAAAATATACCAGGAACAAATTTGTCCTCTGAACGAAATCGCCTATCTGACTCCTAACCCCGGGCCAATCCGTTATGCGTTAGAATATTTAGGTATTAAAAACGGCAGCCCTATATTGCCTGTCCAACTGCCTAACTTACAAGTACAAAAAAAGATACGCGATACCATTGATGACCTACGAAAAGTTCTAAACGCCTGAGCTTTTGTAGCTTTAGTAAATACTGTTGACGGAGATATCCTTTGATGTTAATGTATGTAACCGCTGGAATAAGAGGTGGAGTCTGTCATAGGGCGCGGGGCGCGTCTCTATTTATTCGCGGCTAATAATTGTCAGCAGTGGTATTTTGTACTCTGGCTTTAATTGCGGGCGGGACTTCAGATTGTTGGAGTTCCGCTTTTTTGTTCCGGCGGCAAAAAATGAGGGGAGCGTGCGCCTGTTATGGATCTGTCTCTGTCATTTTTCCTACAGGAGATGACTTCGAGCGCTGTTCTGGCAACCACCGTCGCGCTGACGCTGGGGGTGATTTTCGTAAACGGATGGACGGACGCGCCGAACGCGATAGCGACCTGTATAACGACACGCTGTATGCCTGTCCGCTCCGCCATTATAACCAGCGCGATTTTCAACTTTCTCGGCGTTCTTGTCATGACTCAGATAAACAGCTCCGTCGCCTCTACTATAAGCAATATGGTGGATTTCGGCGGGAATACGAATCAGGCTCTGGCCGCTCTATGCGCGGCGCTGTTTTCAATCGTCGTCTACAGCGTCGGTGCCTCCTATTTCGGGATACCGACCAGCGAGAGCCACAGCCTGATCGCCGGCCTTACCGGCGCGGCCATTGCCATTCAGGACGGCGTCGGAGGCGTCAATATGAGCGAGTGGGTGAAGGTTATCTACGGCCTTGGGCTGAGCCTCGTCCTGGGCTTTGCGAGCGGCTGGTTTATCTGTAAGGGGCTGACTGTCGTCTGCGCCGATATGGACAGGAGAAGGACGAATATTTTTTTCAGGCACGCGCAGATTTTCGGCGCGGCGGCCATGAGTTTTATGCACGGAGCGCAGGACGGGCAGAAATTTATCGGAGTCCTGTTTTTGGGGATGGCTTTCTGCGACGGTCAGAGCAGCGTGACCGGAATGACGATACCTCTCTGGCTGATGCTTCTGTGCAGCACCGTGATGGGGATTGGTACGAGTGTGGGCGGCGAAAAGATCATCCGCTCCGTCGGCATGGATATGGTGCGCCTTGAGAAGTATCAGGGCTTTTCAGCGGATCTTGCCGCCGCGGCCTGTCTTTTGCTTTCAAGTCTTTTCGGCATCCCCGTTTCGACGACGCACACAAAGACCAGCGCCATTATGGGCGTCGGCGCGGTGAAGCGCCTTTCGGCCATCAATTTCGGCGTGGTTTCGGATATGATGTTGACCTGGATATTCACCTTCCCAGGCTGCGGCCTAATCAGCTTTGTCATGGCGAAGCTCTTTATGGCCGTCCTCTGATATGCGGGGCTTCCGCGTATAATATCACGGATAAGGAGACTGGCGAGATGTCGGGAAAAAGGGACGCTTTCTATTTTGAAAATTTTATCTGTTGTACAGCTCTGGCATGTGAGGCGGCGCAGCTTCTGGAAAATGCGCTGACCGATTTCGACCCGGAGCGTATGGAGGAGCGGCTGCGCGAGATGCACAATGTCGAACATGCCGCGGACGAGAAGAAGCACGAGCTGCTAAATGTGCTTGCAAAGGCCTTTATCACTCCGATCGAACGCGAGGATATCATACAGCTGAGCCAGAATATCGACGAAATGACGGATAAGATAGAGGATGTGCTGCTGCGTATCTACTGCAACAATATCCGCTCCGTCCGTCCGGACGCCCTTCCGCTCGTGGCTCTGCTTATCCGCTGCTGCGGCGAGACGCGGCGGCTCGTCGAGGAGTTCGCGAATTTCAGGTATTCAAAAAAGCTGCACGACCATATCGTTCATATCAACACAATGGAGGAAGAGGCGGACCGGCTCTTTATATCCGGTATGCGCTCGCTGCACACTACCTCCGACGATCCTGTGACTATCATCACCTGGAGGGAGATATATATCTACCTTGAAAAATGCGTTGACGCCTGCGAGCATGTAGCGGATACGATCGAGGGCGTCGTGATGAAAAATTCCTGAAGCGCTGAAATTTTATCTGACGCATCTGCGCGCGCCCTTCCGTAAGGATATAAACGCCCCGCTGCCGGAACAAACGGCCTCCGCCTGTTGAGCTTTGACTTATCTGTCATTCATGGTAAACTAACCTTAGTTCCCAGTTTCACGGTTACAGAGCAAGCTCCGATAGTCAGAAAAAATTATGGAGGGGTTAGTAATGCAGCTTGAACGTTTCAACGGCCATATCGAAGAGGCGGATTTTCTTAATCTGCTGATGGTGGACATTGCCGGAAATATCCGCAGCGTCTCTCTGCCGCGAGGCTATGTATCCGAAAAGGTGCTGAAAGAGGGCATTGGCTTTGACGCTTCAAACTATGGCTATGCCAAGGTGAACAATTCTGACATGGTGGCGATTCCCGATATGTCCACCGCCTTTTTTGAGACGCGCGACGGCTACCGCACGCTTCACGTTCTATGCGACGTGGTATCGACGGAGCGCGAGACCTTTGACCAGTATCCGCGCAATGTGATACGCAACGCGCAGAAGTTCCTGCGCGACAACAATATCGCCGACACTGCGAAGGTGCTGGTAGAGCTTGAGTATTACGTCTTTGAGGAGGCGGAGTACGCGAGCGGCGTCGAAGGCGCCTTTTACCGCGTGAAATCTTCCGAGGGGCTTGGCGAGGGCTATGACGACAAGCCGCGCGTCGGGCTGCACAGAGCCTATCACCGTATGCCGCCTGATGACAGTTACATGGATTTCCGCAACGAGACGGTGCATCTGATGGAGGTGCTGGGCATTCCGGTGAAATATCACCATCACGAGGTCGCCGTATCGCAGCTTGAGATAGAGCTTGATTTTATGGATATGGCCGCGGCGGCGGACAAGGTGTCGCTGGCGAAATGGATCATTCGTCAGGTGGCCTCCGAATGGGGACTTTGCGTCACCTTTATGCCAAAGCCCCTTTACAAGATGCCCGGCAACGGTATGCACGTGCATCAGTTCCTTGAGAAGGATGGAAAATCCATATTCCCCGGCGAGGAGCTTTTCCATCTCTCCCGCGAGGGGCTGTCCTATATCGCGGGTATGCTCTCGCACAGCCTCACAGGCAGCCTGCTCGCCTTCGCCTGTCCGAGCACGAACAGCTACCGCCGTCTTGTCCACGGCTACGAGGCCCCCGTCTCCGCGACCTTCGCTAAAGGTTCGCGCGCGGCGGCGGTGCGTATCCCCGGCTATGTCAAAAAGGAGGAGACGCGCGTAGAATACCGCACCGGAGACGCCTCCTGCAATCTCTACTTCTTCCTCGCGGCGATGGTGCTGGCCGGCGCAGACGGGATAGTTAAGGGAATGGACCCCGTGGCGCTCGGCTATCAGAGTCAGGACGCCAAAGAGGAGCTGACATTCCCGCTTAATCTGAACGATGTGCTTGACGGGATTGAAAAGGATAAGGAATATCTTGCTCCCGCCTTCCCGGATAAGCTGCTTGAGCTGTGGACGAGGGCGAAACGCGCCGAGGCGGAATATGTCTACAACGCGCCGACGCCGCAGGAGTATGAGCTGTACTTTTAAATAAGCGAAAGGCCCTCGCCCATCTGGCTGAGAAGGCCTCCGCTTTAAGGATATGAAAATAGCTTCACGAAATGAGCGCCGCGCTGCCGGCGCTCATTTCACGATAAGCGGATTCAGCTTAGTGCCGCGGTCAGCCCATGCCGCAGCGCTTTGTTTTTTCTTTTATTTTAACAGTTTGTCGATTTGAAGAAGTTATAAATTCCGCCGTTTTTTCCGCGCGAAACGACGCGGCCAGCGGGATGCGGCGCTATCAGAAAGCTGTCTCTGTCCTGTTTTCTTTGTCGGCGCGCGGCTTCATTGCGCCCTCTTATTTCGTAACGCCTATGGCTGCCGCGAAGTCTTTTGGAGAGGCTACGGAACTTTCCGTCAAAATCAGGATCTGTCCGTTGATGGGGGAGACTATCTTCTCCACGGGAGCGCCGAAATAGTCCGTTATCAGGGCGATGAGCTGCCCGCGCCGCACGCGCTCTCCGACGTTGACCATTCTATGGTATATGCCGCCGTTCTTTGTATAAAGCCATTCCATATTCTCATGTATCAGCGGGCGGCCGACAGGCGCGGCGTCGCCCTTTAGGGAACCGAAGTGCCGCAGGACGTTTTTTATTCCCTTGATGTGACGCTGTATATCCTCTTTCCCCGATACTCCGAAGGAGCCTGTCAGCATCAGCGCGGAGGGAATGCCTATATTTTCGTAGGCGGCCGCGTAGCATGTCCCTTTGTCGGGCCAGCGCCCCTCGCTCTCTGTGATGACTATGTTCGGCAGGCCGTAGTAGTAGGCTATTTCGTGCGAACGGTCGTTAAGCGCGCCGCTGCGTCCGCGGTGGTAGGTGGAAAATGGTATGCAGCTTTCAAGATACAGCCCGCTGTGTATGTCCATGTGGTAATCCGCGCCCTTGATTTCGTCGAATATGCGGGCCGCCAGCTCGACGCTGTAGCTTCCGCCCTGCCTTCCCGGAAAGCAGCGGTTCAGATTCAGCCCGTCTATCGGAGACTCCTTGCCGCTGTGCCATTCGCTTGCGGCGGTGTCGCAGACCGTGATGATTTTTACGCTGCCGTTGATATCTGACGGGGTCAGCTGCTGGAGGAGCTGAATCGCGGAGAGTATTCCGCCGTACTCGCGGCCGTGGATGCCGGCTGTTATCACCGCGTCCGGCCCGGGGCTGTCGCCGACAATAGTCGCTACGGGAATCGAGATTTTTTTCTTATCCGCCGTTTCAAAATTTATTATTTCAGTTTTTTTACCGCCCATTTTTTTCCCTCTTTTGTTTTTCATCCGCTTGGCTGACTACAATGAATACAAAAATATCAGATAGCTGTAATGATATGATTTTACCAAAAAATCCCTTCGGTAAAAGTACGGCGAAATGCCTGACAAAGATTACTTTCCTGTTTTGAAAGGCAGTCGTGAAATTTCTTCACCCAGAGAATACAATACTAGTTTAGCAAAACTTTTTAATAAGTCAATCAAAACTGAATTAAAAATCCTGTCCGGTTTACATATCGTTGGATAAAAGAGATAATGTGAGAAGTTCTTTTGCGGGGCTGAACGATTTGCCTGTCTGATGAAATGATATAGAAATGCGAGGTGCGATGGGGTGAAATATCTTATAGAGGTTTCCTATGAGGGAGTTGGGAAGCTGACTCTGGCGGAAGAGGGCGGCAAACTGACCGATCTGCATTTTGAGCGCAGCCGCGACATTATAAGCGGGGATCTGCGCCGTGAGGAGACGCCTCTGCTGGCCGAGGCGCGCCGCCAGCTTGACGAATATTTCAGCGGCGCGCGCCGTAGCTTCGAGCTGCCGCTCGCGCCGCAGGGAACGCCCTTTCAGCTGCGTTGCTGGGAGGCGCTGAGGAAAATACCCTACGGGACGACGGCAAGCTACGGCGATATCGCGCGCGCGGCAGGCTCGCCAAAGGGCTTCCGCGCTGTGGGGATGGCGAACAACAGAAATCCTATCGCGATAATCATCCCCTGCCACCGCATCATAGGCTCCGACGGAAAGCTTGTCGGCTTCGGCGGCGGCCTTGACGTGAAGAGCTTTTTGCTGCGTCATGAGGCGGGCTTCCTGAAAGGGGAGTAAGGGGGCGGTCAAGGCGCGAAGCCAGGCGGCCCCCAATCAGCAGTCCAGCGCGCCTCTCAGCAGCTCATGGCGCAGCCCTCTGTCGCTGACCGTTATCTCCTTCACCCGCGCCGCCTCCATTGCCGCGAGTATGATACAGGCTCCCCCAAGTATGATATCGGCGCGCTGGGGCGACAGCCCGACGATACGGCGGCGCTCCTCAGCCGTGCATTTTGTGTACAGCGCTATCTGGCGCATAAGCTCTTCCGCCGAGAGCGGACTTCCGTGTACCTTCTCCGGGTCGTACTCAGCCAGCCGCGCCGCCACCGAGGCTATAGCGGTAACATTGCCCCCAGTCCCGATGACGCGCGGCGCGGCGCTCACCCCGTCCGATCTGAAACCCTCCGTAAGGTCGGCCGTAACGCGGCAGACTGTTCGCGCGTCGGCGGGAGCTTCGCGGAAATATTCGTCGGTCAGCGTCACCGCTCCAATCGCAACGCTGAAAGAGCGCTTCGCCTCGCCGTCTTTAAAATATATGAACTCCGTGCTGCCGCCGCCTGTGTCGAAAATCAAAAGCTCGCCGCTGTCCGCCCCCGCTATTCCGTTCAACACCGCGCGCCCTGACAGCTCCGCCTCCTCCCCGCCGCTCAGCACGCGCAGCTCCAGAGCGCTCTGCGCGTAGAGACGGCGGATAAAGTCGCCGGCGTTCTTCGCCGTGCGGAGCGCCATGGTTCCGACGCATATTATCTCCTCCGCCCCCTCGAAGCGCGCGAAAGCGGCGAACTTCCCAGCCGCCTGAACCGTGCGCTCTATAGCCGCCGCCGACAGCTCGCCGCCGCCCCTCAGCCCTTCGCCCAGCTTCGTTATCACGTTCACGTCGTAGAGTATCTTCGCGCCGCCGGAGGCGCATTCCCCGAGCAGCAGCTTAACTGAATTTGTTCCTATTTCTATTACAGCTTTTTTCATTTACATACACCTCTTTGTGATATATTATTGACAAAAATCGGAGGAATTACAATGGATAAACCTCTACTTCATATAATCAGTCATACAGATCTCGACGGCGTCGCGGCGGCGGCGCTTGCCTGGCATGTCCATCATCACGAGCGCCTGATACGGATATCGCTCACCGGCTACGGCGACGTTGACGCGCTGATACTGGAAACGCTCGCCGCCGGACAGGAGCCTCTGGTGCTAGACCTCTTCTGCCAGCGCGAGCAGACGATAGACGAAATAGACAGGCTCTGCGACGGCTCGAAGCCCCCTTTTCTCTTCGACCACCACAAAAGCACCTCTGAGCGCTACGGCAACCGGAAATGGGCGGTCATCGATACGAATTACTGCGGGGCGCTGGTTTATTGGAGCTGGCTGCGCGATAACGCGAAGGATGAACGCACTCAAAAGACGCTTGCCGAGCTGGAGCCTGTGATGAGAATCGCCAACGACCGCGACCTGTGGCTTGGGCAGATACCTGAAAGCAGGCTGTGGCAGGCGCTGGTGACGATGTGCGGCCAGTGGGGGATGCTCGCGCGCCTTATGAGCGACCCAAGCGCGGAGCTTTCGCCGGCGGAGCGGCGCGGCGCGTCGGAATTTACCGAACGGCAGGAGGCGCGCTTCGCTCAGGCGAAGGAACATATCTGGCGCTCCGGCGGCGAGCTGTCATTTGTCTGCGACGGCATTCTTGAATACGGCGACGTCTCCGACTTCTGCGGACTGCTGCTGGACCGCGACGAAAACCCGCCGCAGGTGGCGGCTGTAGCGGCGCGCAGGCTGGGAGGAGACTGGGCCATATCCATGCGCAGCCGCGACGGCCTTGCCGGGCGCGTGCTGGCTCTGCTGAAAGACGGCAGGAAAATCCGCGGCGGCGGCCACGGAGACGCCTCCGCCCTCTACTTCCCGCGCAACTACACGCAGGAGCAGATGCGCGACTCGATACTGGCGGCGATCCGCGTCGAGAAGGAGCGCAATTCCGCTCCTAAGGTGACGCTGGGAGATCTCTTCAAAGGACTTGCATGAAAAAGCTGAACTCCCTCGCTGTGATATACGCCTCGGAGGGAACGGGACATAAAACGGCGGCCTTCGCCCTCTGCGAAGCCTTTCTCGCCTACAACCCGCAGGGGCGCCTGCTCTGCCTTGACATTCTCGACATAATTCCCCCATGGTTGAAATATGCCGTATCGGAGGGCTACGCCGCTATGGCGCGCCGCGCGCCGTGGCTCTGGGGGGCTTTCTACTGGGGCTCCGACCGTCCTGGGGCGCAGTCGCGGGCCTTTGAATGGACTCATGAAAAGCTCTGCCGCCTCTACCTGCCGCGGCTAGACAGACTCTTCGCGGCAAACGGCACGGAAGCGGCGCTCTTCACCCACTACTTCGGCGCGGCGGAGCTGGCCCGCGCGCAGAGTGGGCTTATGCCCGTCTGCTGCGTCGATACCGATTTTGAATGTCACAGCTTCCAGCTCAGCGCAGATTTCGCCTGGTCCTTCGCCGGCAGCGAACGCGCCGTCAGCCGCCGCGCCTCCCGCGGCATATACAACGTCAGCGACAGCGGCGTGCCTATAGCGCGGAAATACAAAAAACTCCCCGCAAAAGAAGAGGCGCGCGCAAGGCTCGGCCTCCCGCGGGACGAACGCGTGATACTGGTCAGCGGCGGCGGCCTTGGGGCCGGCGCGCTCTTCGCGGCGGCAAAATCTCTCGCGGCCATTCGCGGGCTGCGCGTCGTAGTAGTATGCGGCGGCAATCACAGACTGCTTTGGCAGATGGAGGGATACTTCCGCTTCAAAGAAAACGTGAGAGTAAAAGGCTTCGTCCCTGACATGGAAAACTACTACGCCGCCGCCGACGCGGCGGTGATGAAGCCAGGCGGCCTCTCCGTCTCCGAGGCGCTGTGCGCCGGACTGCCCATGCTGCTCATCGACCCGATACCAGGACAGGAAGAGCTGAACATGGCCTACCTCACGTCAAAAGGCGCAGCCTGGCATATCCCACGCCCCTCAAAAGCGGCGGAGGCGGCCGCCGCGCTCTTTTCCGGCGGCGCCGCGCAGGAAATGAGCGAAGCGGCAAAGGAACTTGCAAGGCCGGAGGCGGCGGATGAAATAATCGCGAAGACGGCGGAAATAATATAAATCGTCGCCGAAAGAGTCGGGCGTGCGCCGCACTCGGTCTTACGCCTCCTTCTCCTTCCTTTCCCCCGCTCCGCTTCCTGCCAGCTCCGGCGCGGCTGCCCTCTGAGCGGGCATAAGCCGTATAAAAGCCTGTGGAATGATATAATCTTACTGACATAAATATGATAAGAAGGTTACGGTATAAAAAAGGAGGCGTGATTGTGCTTACACTGAAAGAATTTCTTCGCGGCGAGGTCAAGCCGGCGTTGGGCTGTACGGAGCCGGGGGCTGTGGCGCTTGCTGTGGCCCGCGCCTGTTCGGAGCTGCCGGACAGGGAGGATGTGGCCTCCGTCCGCGTGACGGTAAGCTCCGGAATTTATAAGAACGGCATGGCTGTCGGCATTCCAGGCACTAAGGGGGCGCGCGGCAATGCCATCGCGGCGGCTATGGGCGCTATATGCGGGGATGCGTCGCTGGGGCTGGAGGTGCTGCGCGGAAGCAGCTCCGGCGATGTGGCGAAGGCGGAAGAGTGGGTGCGCGACGAGCGCGTCTCTATCTACTGCGACCCGGACAGAAGCGGCGTTTATGTTCTGGCGTCTGTCTTTACCCCCGCGCATAAGGCCGTCTGTCTTATAGAGGGCAGTCACTCCAATGTAATAAAGGTCGCGGTCGATAATGAAACGCGCTTTGAGACAAAGAGAGCCGCTTCATCCGGCGGCTTCGCCGACGACGGTTTTCCGGCGCTTTTCAAGGATGTGCTGGCGATGGCGGATGAGCTGGACGACGATGATATAAAATTCATCTGGGAGGGTATTCGGATGAATTACAGGGTCGCGGACGGCGGTCTGAAAACAGCCGATGAATGCCGGAGCTGCGGAGACTGTCTGCAAAGCGGCAAGTTCAGCCTCACAATGCTGGAAATGGAGGGCGGCGCGCTCTCGGAGGCGCTGGAGATACGCGCTACGACAGCGGCGGCGGCGGAGGCGAGGATGTCCGGAATCCTGCTGCCGGTCATGAGCAGCGCGGGCAGCGGCAACCACGGGATTACGGCGATATTGCCGGTAGCCGTGCTTGGAAAGCGCCGCGGCAAGAGTGAGACGGAGATAGCGAAGGCTGTGGCGGTGAGCCATCTGGCTACGAGCTTCGTCAAGCATAATCTGGGACGCCTCTCGCCGGTCTGCGGCTGTTCCGTCGCGGCGGGAGCCGGAGCTGCGGCCGGTATGGCCTTTATGGAGGGCGGCAGCTATGAGCAGATATGCACGGCGGTCAGCCTGCTGCTTGCGAATATCGCGGGAATGCTCTGCGACGGCGCGAAGGAGAGCTGCGCGCTGAAGGTCGGCTCAGCCGCGTCGGAGGCATATTACGCGGCGGAGTGGGCGCTGCGGAATCAAAGGCTCGGCGTGCCGCAGGGGGTATTCGGCGAAACGATAGAAGAGACTGTCGCCAACGTCGGGCGCGTGTCGCGCGAGGGGATGAAGACGGTAGACCGCGTGATGATAGATATTCTTGATAAACGCCACAGACCCGCGGCGGATATCTTTTAGAGAGGCGGACTGCCGCCTCCGGCTTTGAGAGAGGGTGCGGGAGATAAATATATTTCTCATAGAGCGGCTGCTTTGCCTTTTCTGGCTTTTTGTGCAGCAGCTCTGCTTTGGCTGTATCAAATATGCCTATGAGGATATCGCCGGAAGAGGCGGGAATATGCGCTGGGAGCTTGTTCGTCAGGCGGCTTTGCTGCTTGCGGCGGCTCTGCTAGCCTTTATTCGGGATATTTTTCCCATGTGGACGGAGCGGCTGCTTGTAGTGGGGGGCAGGGACTATTTCCCTTGGGGCGTGCGCATTTCGCTCTGCGCGGCGATGGTGCTCTTTGATTCTCTGCTGGTGCTGTACTTTTCGCGTATCGTGCGTCTTTACCGCAAGGGGCTTTCAGCCGCGCGCCCTACGCTCCCCGGCGACGCCCTGCTCTGTTCGCTGGTCGCCGTGACGGCCGCCGGCTATATCTGGCTCAGCCTCTCCGCCGCCTCCCGCTTCGGGCTGTCGATGGAGGAATATATGTGGATAGGGCGCTTTTTCGTCCAGCTCTGCAATTTTTCTTATATTGCCCTTGAGGCTCTGGGGGCGCTGCTCTTTTTGCTCTTTCTGCGCCGGCTTCGGAGTGACGCGCCATGATTGACGAACTATTTCTCTGGATAGCCTCCTCCTTTCGCGGAGAGACGTACCTGAACGGGCTGCGCGCCGGGGGCATCCTCTGCGGCGTCGCCGATATCGCCGCCACGGCTCTTTTTGTGCGGGTGATGGACATTATTAAGGGCCGTCCACCATCAAAAAAGATATACGCGGCGCTGGCCTTTTTTCTGCTGCTCACCCCGCTGCAGCTGCTGCCGGAGAATACCACCGTATTCTTTATCGTGATGTTCTTCGTATTCCTGCCGCCCTATCTCATCCTTATCTATACCGCCGCCGCCGAAGCGCGCGGCTTTGTAGCCTTCGTTAAAGCCAGACTGCGCGCGGGGGCGGAGGGTGCGGAAGCTTCTATCGCGTCAAAGACTGATTCACGCGGCGATATTTAGTGTATAATCTTTGACGGTGCGCGGCGGCGGCTGAGCTGTCGCCGCCGCTTGAAAAATACAGCCGAAAGGAAAGTGTTGCCAAATGAAACGCAATCTTAAAAACGCCGCGGCGGCGCTCGTGATATGCGCGACAGTGATGATCTCCGTCCCCTCCGCGCGGGCGCTGGATCTCGGCGATATACTGAAGAAGGGGGCTATCGGCATTGCCGGCGGCTGGCTGGTCACGGCGATCTCGCCGCAGATGAATGATTTCATCAATACGATAACCTTCAACAAAGGCGTCAAATACGAGGGCTACACCAAGGTCGTTCCCATAGTATCCATCGGCGACGGAGCGCGCATAGGCGCAGCGCAGGTCGGCGCGACGACGCAGGACGCGATAGACCGCACCAAGGCTGTGGCTCAGCTTGAGGGAGAGTTCAGCAGCCTCCGCGCGACGGCGCTCATTCCGATAGACTCGCTGAATCCGCTGCAGCGCTTCCGCCGCGTCAAGGGCGTCGGCGTGACCGCTATCATCAACGTGAGGCTGTAGGCGCGCCATGTCTGATTACCGTCCGCAGCTTCACGATGTTCAAAAGGCGAAACAGCGCATAAGCGGCGTCGTTGTGAATACGCCGCTTATGCTCAATATCCCGCTCTCCGAGCGTTACGGGGCCAACGTATGGCTCAAGCGCGAGGATATGCAGATAGTGCGCTCGTATAAGATACGCGGCGCGTACAACAAAATAGCCAGCCTCTCGCCGGAGGAGCTGGAGCGCGGCGTCGTCTGCGCGTCGGCCGGCAACCACGCGCAGGGGGTGGCTCTTGCCTGCAACAAGCTCGGCATATCCGGCTCGATCTTCATGCCTAAGCCGACGCCGAACCAGAAAATCAATCAGGTTAAGATGTTCGGCAAAGACAACATCAATATCGTCCTCACCGGAGATACCTACGACGATTGCTGCCGCGAGGCGATGGCGTGGTGCGCGGAGCGAAACGGAAGCTTCATACACCCCTTTGACGACCCTCTCATCATCGAGGGGCAGGCGACGCTGGGGCTGGATATACTCAACGAAGCCTTCGGCGATTTTCATTACATTCTGCTTCCGATAGGCGGCGGCGGACTGATGGCGGGCGTCGGCAGCGTCTTTAAGAGCCTCAGCCCGGAGACGCGCGTCATCGGCGTAGAATCCTCCGGCGCGGCCTCTATGAAGGCCGCCTTCGACAGCGGCAAGCCGGTGGAGCTTTCCGCGATAGACACCTTTGCCGACGGCATTGCGGTACGCAAGGTCGGGGAGCTGACCTTCGACATCTGCCGTGAAGTCGTGGATAAGCTCGTGCAGGTGCCGGAGGGGCAGATATGCACGACGATACTCAAGCTCTACAACGAAAGCGCGGTTGTCGTCGAACCGGCCGGAGCCGTCTCCGTGGCGGCGCTGGAAAACATCAAAGATGAAATACGCGGCAAGAATGTCGTCTGCGTCATCAGCGGCAGCAACAACGACATCACGCGCATGGAGGAGATAAAAGAGCGCTCGCAGCTTCACCAGGGCTTGCAGCATTACTTCATCGTCCGCTTTCCGCAGAGGGCGGGGGCGCTGCGCGAATTTCTTGAGCATGTCCTCGGCCCGGACGACGACATCACCTATTTTGAATATTCAAAGAAAAACTCGCGAGAGCGCGGCCCCGCGGTCGTCGGAATAGAGCTTCAGCGCGCCGGTGACTACGCGCCGCTGATAAAACGTATGGAAGAGCATAATATAGTCTACGAATATCTGAACGATAAGCCCGACCTTTTCCAGTTCCTTATCTAGCCGGCGGAGCGCCTTGAATTTTATATTTACGAACAGAGAGACGGAAGAAATTTCCGTCTCTCTGTTCTGGGGCTTTATAGGGGTATTTGGCTCTGGTTGGCTTTTTCGATGATGCCGCTGATTATTTCCTCTCCGCGCGGAGTCATTTCCTGTATATCGGCCAGATCCTCTTTCGAGAATGATGAAAAGTCGAAATTCGCCCTTTTCAATATAGCCGTGCCTATGCAGTGTACCGCGTCGCGGTTTTTTTTATAGATTCTCTCTTCCAGCTTCTTCATCTTTGAGTCAAGCTCTTTTATAAGCAGCTCGGGGCTTCTCCTTATCCTCTTTGCCGGCGGCCCCTTTATCTCCCTGCCTGTAGACATGATTATTCATCCCCTTCGCGCGGCGGCCTATCCATTTTCAAAGCCGCTCATCTCTCTTCGTCTTACATCAGGAAGTATAACGCCGCCGCCTCATCCGCGCATTGTGTTTTATGCCTAAAGCGCTCTGCGTAAGCGTATTGATTGATACTTTTGCGTTAAAGGCCGGCGTTTTATCATAAAGTACGCGCCGCGCCGCCGCGCAAAGGCTTCATTTGGGCTTCTGCACAAGAATATCGCCGCCGTAATTGCAAAAGCCCCCTTTTGATGTAATAATTGCCGAAAGTACATTTGAAATTTTTCAAAAGGGGAGGACAGCCGCCATGACGTGATTTGCAAATCCAGGCTCGTGTACCGAGTCCGCCGTCTGCCGCCGCCCTCTCACATACCCGCGCTAAGGGATTATCCTTCCACGCCTCCCGACGTACCGATATGTGAAGGGGCGAGAGCCGCGTCCGCCGGCGAACTGTCGCTTTGTATTTTCATATCGGCCACAATATAATGAAGGAGGTAATAACCTTGGATCGTTTTCTTATGTCAAAAAAAGGCCCGGCAATAGCGGGGCTCGTTCTCGGCGTCATCGCGGCGCTGCTTGTCAAATTCGGCAACCCCGGAAATATGGGCTTCTGCGTCGCCTGCTTCACCCGCGACATCGCGGGGGCGCTCGGCCTGCACCGCGCCGCCGTCGTGCAATATCTGCGCCCTGAGATAGCGGGCTTCATACTCGGAGCCTTCGTATCGGCTCTCGCCTTTGCGGAATACAGGCCGCGCGGCGGTTCCTCGCCGATGGTGCGCTTTGCCCTCGGCTTCTTCGCCATGATCGGCGCTCTCGTATTCCTCGGCTGTCCGTGGCGCGCGTATCTGCGTCTTGCCGGCGGCGACTGGAACGCGCTGCCCGGCATTGCCGGACTTGTGGCGGGAATAGGGATCGGCGTCTGCTTCCTCTACAACGGCTTCAGTCTCGGAGCCTCGCGCCCCACGCCAAAGGCGGCGGGGCTCGTCATGCCGCTGCTGGCTCTCTCCTTTCTCGCGCTGCTCTTCCTGAAGCCCCTCTTCGGCCCTGAGGGAAGCGCCCCGATATTCTTCTCCGCGAAAGGCCCCGGCGCGGCTCACGCCCCGATACTGATTTCGCTTGGGGCCGGCCTCGTCGTCGGCTGGCTCGCGCAGCGGACGCGCTTCTGCACCATCGGCGCTGTGCGCGACCTCATAATGCTGCGCGACTCGCATCTCTTCAAGGGGATAGCCGCCTTCATCGCCGCCGCCTTAGTGACCAACCTCGCCCTCGGCCAGTTCAAGGCCGGCTTTGAGGGGCAGCCAGTGGCGCATACCATGCATCTCTGGAACTTCCTCGGCATGGCGCTGTCAGGACTTGCCTTCACACTGGCCGGCGGCTGCCCGGGCAGAATGCTCATCATGTCCGGCGAGGGAGATTCCGACGCCGGCTCCTTCATACTCGGAATGCTGGTCGGCGCGGCCTTCGCGCACAACTTCTCGCTCGCCAGCTCCGGCGCGGGGATCGGCGCCTTCGGCGCTCCCGCCACGATAATCGGGCTTGTATTCTGCCTGCTCGTCGGCTTCGTATTCAGAAACAGAATGGCATAGGAGGTCTTTGAAATGGAAAAGAAAACTGTGGACGCGCGCGGACTGTCCTGCCCGCAGCCTGTGATAGAGACAAAAAGGGTGCTGGATAAGATGAGCGCGGGCGAAATAGAGATTCTGGTGGATACCGTCACCTCGCGCGAAAACGTCATTCGCTTCGCGCAGCACGCGGGATGGAAAAGCTCCTGGGCTGAAAAAGACGGCGGCTACGCGGTAACGGCGAAGAAATAACAGCCGAAAATAAAAAAGGCGGCGCGCGGCTTACGATAGCCCGCGCCGCCACGTTTTTTTGAAAAGGCTCCCCGTCAGCGCCCCTTTGCCGTCGCCCTCCTGACCCAATCCGCGAACTCCTCCGGCGAACATTCCTCAGCGCCGTCCCTGCCGCTCATATGCGCGAGACTGAGCCTCTGCCTGTTCACGCGCGTCGGGGCGGAAGCATCTCCATGCAGCGTGGCGAGCGACAGCCCGGTAAACTCCGCCGTCACATACCTTTCGCCCCCTCTCTGCCAGAGCGACAGGACGAGACAGCTTCCGGGCGGAACGTCATTCGGCGCGAAGCCGGGAAGCTCCCAGTTAAGCCCCAGCAGCTGCGCCGTCCCCGCGATATTCGTATCGTGTCCGACAAAGATGGAAAGCTTCGCAGCCAGAGCGGGAGTCTTGACAGTCGTCGGTATATTCGTCAGCCCGCTGCCGTCGGAGAGCAGCGCGGCGGCAAGCAGCTCCGTGAGATTCGCCGCCTGCGCGAGAGCCACGGAGGGGGCGCGCTGCACGATGTTGAATATCACGCTGTGAACGGGCATAATGTTTTCAAGCACCTCGCCGTTCACCTCACCCCAGCCGGCTCTGCCCTCTGGCCACTGACAATACTCAAGCATGAATATTTCAGCCGCCGACGACGCCGCCCCAAGCCCGCCGGCGATAGCCGCCGAACGGCCGCCGTCGGGGAACACCACTGATGAGGGCACTGTTATTATAGTCGAGCCCGCGCGCAGCTTATACCTTTCAAGCGTGCGGGAGGGAAGCGGCCCCATGATAGCCGCGAGCTGTCCCAGCTCGCCGGAAAGCGTGAGGCGCAGAGCCTCCAGAGAGCCGCCCGCCCCCTTTAGAATCTCGCTCTCCGCCCTTCCCTTGTCAATAGAGGAAAGTCCGGCTCTGACCGGATGAAAAATCGGATAGACCTCCGCCTTGTACGAAAGCGGCGGAACGATATCGCCTGACGGCGAAAAAGCCCGCGCTATCGCCTCCGCCGCGGCGCGCGTGCGCTGCTCCGAATCGGCGCAGATAAAAACCTCCTCAGACTTCACGCCGAGAGAGGCAAGCCGCGCCGCCTCCTCTCTCCACTGCCTGAAAATCAGCGACGAGCCGCGCTCCGTCTGCATACCCGGCTTGACCGGCCACTCCGGCCAGCCGCGTTCGCTCCACCCCGCAAGCCTCTCCGCGCTCTGTATGGGACTGCGCACGCCGTGACGGGAAAGCACGACCTCCTTCAACAGCCGCCCCCGCTCCTCCGCCCGCGCGGACGGCGGCGGCGTCAGCGCCATGAATATGCACAACGAAAGGGACAAAAGCCCCAACCAACGGAATCTTACAGATTTGAACAAGCTTGCCGGCATCGGCGAACACTCTCCTTTGAAATATAAAATACAACCCGCTCCCTGAATTTATAAGGGAGCGGGACAATACTTCAAAGTGTAAAGAGCGAAGCCCGCGCTCGGTCTTATTGCCTAACCGCGCAGCCTTTTGATATCAGCGCCGTACTTTACCGCTATAATCTCCGCCATCACGGAAACGGCGATCTCATTCGGCGTCTCCGCCCTGATCGGCAGGCCGATAGGCTGATATATGCGGTCCAAATGCGCCACGCTTACCCCCTGCTCAAGAAGCTTCTTCCGCAGCGTCGCTATCTTGCTGCGCGAGCCTATCATGCCGTAATAAGCCCCCGGCATACCGTCCGTTACCGTCACGGCCTCCGCGTCCAGCGCGTGCCCGCGCGTCATAATCACGACATAGCTGCGTTCGTGCAGCGTGATCCCCTTTTCATATATCTTATCAATAGGGCAGGCGATATTGCGCGCCCAGGGAATATGCTCGTCATTGGCGAACTCCGGACGCTCGTCCCAGACAGTTACGCGAAAACCGACAAACGCGCCAAGCTCGGCCACCGCGCGCCCCACATGCCCTCCGCCGAAAATGACAAGCTCGTCGCAGCGCCCTATAGTCTCCATATAAATCTCAGCGCTGCCGCCGCAGGCCATACCGTCCTTTTCAGTGAGACCCTTGCGCCATATCCGCGTCCCCTCGCCGCTCTTCATAAGCAGCAGCGCCTCCTGTATCGCCTCATACTCGATAAGGCCGCCGCCTATAGTTCCCGCGATAGTGCCGTCAGGGCGCACCCACATGGAAGCCCCGCGGCTGCGCGGCGTAGAGCCGTCCTCGCTTGTTACCGTGCATAGCACGCCGTACTTTCCGGCCTGCACCTCGTCATTTATCCTGCTCAAAAGTCCGACATCCATCTTCGTCGTCTCCTCTGTTTAATATTTTTAATTAAGTAAAAGCCGATAAAAGCGCCGCCGCTAAGAACCGGCCGCGAAAGAACAGGCCGGATAATGACAGACGGGGCAGCGCTCGCACAGCCCGCCGACCCCCCAGCGCCGCACCAGATCCCCCGGCTCTATTCCGGCGAATATAAAAGGCAGCAGCTTATCCAGCGCCGTCCTGTCGTCAAAGGCGACGCAGGCGGGAGCGCCTATAACGGCGACGTCGCGGCCATCCTCCGGCGAAACGGCCCAGCCGAGCATCAGCATCGCGCCGGGAAGGGCGGGAGTTCCCTGAAAAGAAATCCTGCGGCAGCGCGAGCGTATAGCGCCGGGAGTCTTATCATCGGCGTCGACGCTCATACCTCCGGTGCAGATAATCACGTCGGCCCCCTCGTCGAGGAACCTGCCTACAGCCTCGCTTATCTGCTCAAGAGAATCGGTACAGAAACGCTGTCCCATAAGCGTGCCGTTCAGCCGCGCCAGCTTCTCCAGCAGCTTCGGGCGGAAAGCGTCCTCCACGCGGTTGTCCACAATCTCCTTGCCTGTAGTCACCAGAGCGACCTTCAGCGGACGGAAGGGCAGCACGGCAAAGGGCTTACTGCCGCGCACCGCCGCCACCGCGCGCTCCACGCGGTAATCCTCCAGCACGAGCGGACGAATACGGAAACCGGCCACCACCTGCCCCTCAAGCACCGGACGGTGCGGCGCGAGCGCCGAAAGCACCCAGTCGGGGTCCTGATTGACGCGGTTCACCGTCTCCGCCAGATACCAGAGAATGCCGGAGCGCTCCGCCACAAGATTACAGCGCCCCTCAGAGGGAGCCGTCAGCCGAAGATTCTCGCCGCAAAGCGCCTCCCCGAGCTGAATCGCCGCGTCGTCCTCGTGAACGTCGCCGGGAGAAAGCTCCATCACGGAAAGATGCTCGCGCCCCATATCGCGCAGCGTCTCAAGGTCTGCCTCCGTTATCACTTGCCCCTTCTTGAAACGGGCCGACTTCTTGTGATTCTTCGCGTCGATCTGCGTAAGGTCGTGAGCCAGCGGCAGGCCGACGGCCTCCTCCAGCGGTATTTGCGTTATCTTCATTCCGATACATCCCTCTTCTCTGAAATTTGCGTCGCGCACTCCGCGCACCTTCCGTAAACCACAAACTGCTTCCCCTCGACCTCTATCCCCTCCGGAACAGTTACGCGCGGCATACGCTGATCCGTGATACAGAACATGCGGCCGCAATCCAGACAGAGAAAATGCGGATGATCGCCCGGACAGCCGGACGAATCCTCGTCGTGAGCGCAAAAGCGCCATACTCCGTCGATACCCTGCACCTGATGTACGATGCCCGCCTTCTTCAAAGTTTCCAGCGTGCGGTAAAGCGTCACGCGGTCAAGATGCTCGTCGATTCTGGAAAGAATCTCCCCGTGAGAAAGCGGCGAGCCCTGCGCGAAAAGCAGCTCCAGAATCATCCGCCGCTGCCTCGTATTGCGCAGCCCGGCGCTGCCTAAAATCCTTTCAGTATTCAAAACAACCTCCTCCAATCTCATCGACAGGGAATAAGGGACTTGGTCAATAAAACGCCGACTGAATAACCGCCGCCCATAATCGGCGGCTCACTAATTATATAGTTTTTTACAGCAAAAACGCAATTGCATTGCAGCGGAATATCGCGACCGACGGCAAAAAAAATCCGCGGCTCCCGCCATTCGCGCTCCCCGCGGAAAAAACAAAATCCGCCGCTTGACAGTACCGCGAAAAGCTTAT
>JAUNJZ010000064.1 GCA_030533085.1 Synergistaceae bacterium | reverse complement strand
TGTGACATTTTCTCTGAACTTTTAAGGTGACATTTTCTCTGGCTATTGACACAGGGATTTTTTTGCTTGACGTATCTGAACATGGGTGATAATATATCTCCTGTTGCGGGCGGAAATAGCTCAGTTGGTAGAGCGATGGCCTTCCAAGCCGTAGGTCGCGGGTTCGAGTCCCGTTTTCCGCTCCATGAATTACCCGCGTTACTTGATGGGGCTGTAGCTCAGCGGGAGAGCACTTCCCTCGCACGGAAGGGGTCGGGCGTTCAAATCGCCTCAGCTCCACCATAATATGACAGCAGGCAAGGGCTATGGATTTTAAGCCCTTGTTTTTTTGTCTGCTCTTCTCCTGTTGTGCCTCAGATAGCCGAAAAAACTAGAGAGGAGCCGCGCACAAACGCGCGGCTCCTCTGTGAAGCCAGATTGTTATGCTTTCGCCCTATTGCGCGACTGCTTCCACAACATCCTTGAAGCCCAGCAGCATTGCTATCGGTATCGTGATGACGATGCTGAGCACGACTCTTTCAAACCATATCACGATGATGTCTTTCAGCGATATTGGGATATCCGTTCCCAAAATGCAGGGTATGCTGGCGGAGAAGAAGAGTATTTCCGAAATGCTGACGACCGCGATGACGAATTTTACCAGCGGAGTCGCCGTCTTCGCCACCAGTATGGCGGGCAGGAACATCTCGGGAAGCGATATCGCGGCGGCTTTTCCAGCCAGCGCAGCCTGCTCGATCCCGAATACCTTAAAGAAGGGATAGAATACATAGCCGAACCAGTCAAAGAGAGGCGTGTATTCAGCAAGCACCAGCCCGAGAAGCCCTACGGACATTATCGAGGGAATGACGCTGAATGACATGTTGAGTCCGGCGTAGAGGTTATCCCATACGAGTTTGGGGAGCGGGGCGGTTTTTGACGCCGTCTCAACTCCGGCCTTCCATGCGCGGGCGAATATGCTGCCGCTGTATGCAGGCTCTTCCGTCTTTTTGCCTGTGAAATAGGTATCAGGGATGGAACAGAGCGGCCACAGGCGCGCCGTTATCGCCGTGACCACGAAGGTTACGACGAGGGAAACCCAGAAGTAAAGCCCCCAGTGCTCCATGAGGTTCAATGTCTTTGCGACGATAAGAAGGAATGTCGCGGAGACTGTGGAGAAGCCTGTCGCTATTATCGCGGCCTCTCTGGCGGAATATTTTCCCTGCCTGTAGACTCCGTTCGTGATAAGCAGCGCGATCGAATAGCTTCCAACGAAGGAAGCGACCGCGTCGATGGCCGAACGTCCCGGCGTTCTGAATACCGGCTTCATGATAGGGGTCATGAGCACGCCGGTAAATTCCATCAGCCCGAAGCTGGCCAAAAAGGCGAGAAATACGGAGCCGATGGGAATGACGAGCCCTACGGGGGTAGAAAGCTTATCGTAGAGGAAGGGGCCGAAGTCCGGGCGGCTCAGCCACGCGGGGGGATTGAGGTTGAACACGAGGATCGTTCCCACAACGGCTCCGCATACTTTCGCGATAGAAAAGAAGATGCTGATGCCGTTTTTGTTCCAGTTCTTCCTGATGAAAGGCAGCACCGCGCCGATATACATTACGAGCAGGATATAATATTTTGCCGCTGTCTTAAGATGCGTCGTTATAAAGGTGATGATGTGGTCGACTGGTATTGTCGATTTGCCGCCAAGCTCCAGCGGGCAGAAAAACATGAATATCCCAAAGAGGCTGTAGACAAGAAACTTTAATACAGCCGCGCTATTCTGTTCCTTTTCCATAATTGAAAACCTCCCTTATCAGATCATACAAAAGCCATGCGCCGAACTTGATCGATATTTCCGTCAGCTCTTTTGAAAATTTTTCCCCCGCGCCGCCCCCTTCGCTTTTTCGCCGATATAAACGGCTTTTCTGAATATCGCCGGCAAAGCGATTCCGCCCGTTCCGCCCTTCGGCGCCGAAAGTGCGGGCCCTGCGCTCCTGCGCTCATAGCCGGCTGCCTTCTTTATTATATATTTATCTGACCGATTTTTCTATATGAGTTAAAAGGCAACAGTCTTTCAGCGCATAAAAATAAGGCAGCCGCCCGGAGAGAGCGCCTAATTATCCTGTTTTTCTGATTGCGCCGGTATAATTTAAAAAATATAGCCCCGGCACTTAACCGCCGCCCACTGTCGGTTCAAAATATCTAGGTCGCTTGCCAAAGTAAATTAGATGTTCGATGTAATCGTTACTGTAACATATGTTGTATCTGGCGCATGTCTTTTCTGGCCTTTCTTGATGCGTTTGCCCTGATCTGTAAAGTAATTACACTTGACGGTCTGGCGGGCTGCCTGTATAATCCTCTGGTTGGCGGAGAGGGGTGTTTGTCGTGACGGAGAAAGATTCTTTAGATCAGCGTATCAGAGACGGGCTTTTGTTTGACAGTTATGGTATGCTGCTCACGAAGAGGCAGCAGCGGGTTTGCGAAATGATCCTCTCGCAGGATCTCAGCTTCTCGGAGGCGGGAGAAAAGCTCGGCGTCTCGCGCCAGGGAGCGCACGATCTCGTTACGCGCGCGCGGGAGCGCATGGAGGAATACGAAAGCGCTTTCGGTCTCGTCGCGTTCGGACACCGGCTCGATATGATGAAGCAGTCGCTTGATGAGAACAGGGAGCGGCTGCCGGAAGATTTTTATTCAGAGTTCAGAAGGATACTTGAGGCTGAGGTGCCGGCATGTTTGACTCACTAAAAGAACGTTTTGAAAATATTTTCGCGGGGCTGCGCGGCAAGGGCAAGCTCTCTGAGGAAGATATAAATCTCGCGCTGCGCGAGGTCCGCCGCGCGCTGCTTGAGGCGGACGTCAACTATAAAGTAGTAAAGGACGTGGTGGAGGCTATCAAAGCCCGCGCCACAGGTCAGAATGTCCTTGAATCTATCACCCCGTCGCAGCTTATATTCACGATAGTTTACGAAGAACTTATAAAGATAATGGGAGAGGCCCCCGCGCCGCTTGTAATCTCGCCGAAGCCGCCAACCGTCTATATGATGGTGGGGCTGCAGGGCTCCGGCAAGACGACGACGACTGTGAAGATCGCGCGCCGAATGTCGAAGGGGCATAAGCCGCTTGTCGTCGCATGCGACCTGCGCCGTCCGGCGGCTGTCGAGCAGCTTCGCGTTCTGGCGGAGAAGGCGGACATTCCTTTCTTCGGCCCGGAGGCGGGGGAAACGGATCCTGTGGCGGTAGCGCGCGGCGCGCGCGCTTACGCGGAGTCGCATCTCTGCGATTTGATACTGCTGGATACCGCGGGACGGCTTCAGATGGACGACGAGCTGATGCGCGAGCTGGAGTCCATGAAGGAGGCGAGCGCGCCGACTGAAATTCTGCTCGTCGTCGATTCGATGACCGGTCAGGAAGCGGTCAATGTCGCGGGGACTTTCCACGAGCGTCTTGGTCTGACCGGCGTCGTGCTGACGAAGCTCGACGGCGACGCGCGCGGCGGCCCGTCGCTGGCTGTACGCGCCAGCACCGGCGTGCCGATAAAGCTCGCGGGCTGCGGTGAAAAGACTGAAGATTTGGAAGTATTCGACGCGCGCCGCATGGCACAGCGCATCATCGGCATGGGGGATATGGAGGGTCTGCTGGAGAAAGTGCAGTCCGCCGCCTCGGAGGCCGATATAGAACGGATGACGGAAAATCTCAAGAAGAACCGTTTCACTCTTGAGGATATGCTGATGCAGCTGCAGCAGATAAAAAAGCTCGGCCCGCTTGAGAAGGTGTTGGAGATGCTTCCTATACCGGGGGCGAGCAAGGCGCTGAAAAACGCAGAGATAGACCCCAGACGGATGAAGCAGACTGAGGCGATCATACTTTCCATGACGCTCAAAGAGCGCCGTAACCCTGAGATAATCAAGGGCAGCAGACGCAGGCGTATAGCGCAGGGTTCCGGCACTTCGGTGCAGATGGTGAATCAGGTGCTGGCTCAATACGAGCAGATGAGGAGCATGATGAAGAGCTTCGGCAAGATGTCCGGAGGAAAAGGCGGCTTCAAAATGCCGCCGGGGATGGGCGGTATGGCCGGCGGCAAGGGACGCCGCGGTTTCTTCCGCTGATTCGCACGGATTGACTCGGAGATTTGATTTAATCCCCGTTTTCAATATAGGCGGCCACGCTGTGGAGTTTTGGACGGCGGCCGGCCGTTAAGATAAAAAACACAGGAGGTGTTAGCGCAAATGTCAGTTCGCATTCGTCTTTCCCGTCACGGGAAAAAGAAGGCTCCCTTCTACCGTCTGGTAGTGGCCGACTCTCATTCACCGAGAGACGGACGCTTCATCGAGATACTGGGAACCTACAATCCGCTTGTGGAACCAGCGGAAATCAAGATAAACGCGGAACGCGCGGTTTTCTGGCTCGGCAACGGGGCATCGCCGTCGGACACGGCCAAGGTGCTGCTTAAAAGAGCGGGAATTATCGACGCTCCCGCCGCCGCGGAATAGGGGAAAATAATGGCAGATTATGCAGAGCTTGTCGATTTGATTGTGCGCAGGCTTGTGACAAAGCCGGAGGCGGTCTCTGTGTCAGAGGAACGTTCCGATACGGGCGTTATCCTCATCACGATCAGAGTCGATCCCGAGGACATCGGCCGCGTAATAGGAAAGAAAGGCTCAACTATCAACGCCGTCCGCCACGTAGCGAAGGCAGCTTCCATTAAGTCCGGCGAAAAGGTGGATGTTGATGTCAAAGAGGACTGAGGGCGCCTCTGAGAGGAGATACGAAATCGGTAAGATCGTGGGGGTTCACGGCGTGCGCGGAGATATGCTGCTGCTGCCGATGACGGACTTTCCCGAACGATTTCTGGGCATGAAGAATCTCGACATTACGGTGGCGGGAAAGCCCATGCGCAGCTTTGCCGTAAGCAGAATCGAACCGTACGGGGGAAAAAAGACCTTCTTTCTTCATCTTCGGGGTGTGGAGAGCCGCGAAGCGGCGGAAGCCATGAGGGGAGCCGTCGTCACCGTCGCAGGGGACGAACGGGTCGCGCTCGAGGAGGACGAATACTGGCTGGACGATATCATCGGCCTCGAGGTGTTCGACCACGCCACTGGAGAAAGGCTCGGAGAGATAACGGAAGTTATCTACACCGGCAGCAACGACGTTTATGTGCTCGAAAGCGCCGGTAACGGCGTCAGAGCCATACCTGCCGTAGCCGACGTGATAAAAAGCGTCGATGTGGCAAAAGGCACCATGACAGTAAATATTCCAGAGGGTCTGTGATAGCGCTATGAAAATATCTGTCGTCACCGCCTTTCCGGAGCTTATGCGCAGCTATCTGTCCGCCAGCATACTGGGGCGCGCGATCGCGGCTGGAAAGCTGACAGTAGAGGTAGTTGACATAAGGGATTTCGCGGAGGGCGATTACCGTCAGATCGACAACTACTGCTACGGCAGCGGCGGCATGATGTTGATGGCGGAGCCGCTGGCGAAGGCGCTGGCCCATATATCGGCGGATACGAAGCCTTACGTCGTCTATCCCGGCCCGCAGGGGACGCACCTTTATCAGGAGCTGGTAGAGGATATGTCCCGCCGCGAGCATCTGGCGATTATCTGCGGACACTATGAGGGCGTGGACGAACGTTTCACGCAGAAATATGTGGACATGGAGGTATCGCTGGGCGATTTCGTCCTCACCGGCGGAGAGATGCCGGCGATGGCGATAGTAGACGCGGTTTCACGTCTTATTCCCGGCGTCGTGGGTAACAGCGCTTCGGTAACGGAGGATTCCTTTTACAGCGGAATGCTCGACACTCCGCACTATACCCGCCCCGCCGAATGGCGCGGCGAGCGCGTGCCGGAGGTGCTGACGAAGGGCGACGCGAAGGCGATAGAGCGCTGGCGCAGAAGGCAATCGGTAGAACGCACGCTGGCGCGCAGGCCGGATATCGCCGCGCGCGCTGGGTTGATCCCCTGGCTTTCGGGAGGGGCCTACGTGATGGAGCTGCATTATCCTGTGCTGGATAAGCGCGGTGAAAAATCCTCCACCGCGATAACCGGAATGGATCTGCACGATATCGCGCGTGCCTGCCGAACCTACGGAATAAAAAAATATCTGCTTGTAACGCCGCTGGCGCAGCAGCGCGAGATGGCAAAGCGGATAGCGGCGCACTGGAGCTCCGGCTGGGGCTCTGAGTACAACCCCGACCGTAAGGAGGCTTTTTCAACGCTGAAAATCTTCGCCTCCTTCCAGAAAGCGTTGGAGTGGCTGCGAGAAAGAGAGAAGAAAGAGCCTTTCAAGATAGCCACGACTGCGAAGCTGCGCGAAGGAGCCACGCATTGGCTCACCCTTAAAAGGGAGATCCTGAAAAAGGATCACAGCCCCGTTTTTATTTTCGGCACGGGCTGGGGGCTGCACGACGAGGTGACAGAATCGGCGGACGCGGTGATGGCGCCTATCATCGGCGGAGGCGACGGCTGGAATCATCTTTCAGTGCGGAGCGCCGTCAGCATTACGCTTGACAGGTTCTTCGGCTGGCGATAGCCGGACGAGGAAAAGCGGCGCGGAAAGCGCCGCAAAAGATAATTAAAATATTACACAAAGGAGGGAAAACCTCATGCAGGATCCAAGAATAGCTCTGGTAGAGAAGAAATTCCATAAAGAGGCCGATTCAATCCCCGAATTCCGTTCGGGAGACACGGTCAAGGTTCACGTCAAAGTCAAAGAGGGAAACCGCGAACGTATCCAGGTCTTTGAAGGCGTAGTGATAGGCCGTCAGCACGGCGGACTTCGCGAGAACTTTATAGTCCGTAAGATATCAAACGGCGTCGGCGTGGAAAGAATCTTCCCCGTCCACTGCCCTTCGATCGACAAAATTGAAGTGAGCCGCAAAGGGCGCGTGCGCCGCGCGAAGCTCTACTATCTCCGTAAGCTCAGCGGCAAAGCCGCCAGAATCAAAGAGCGCAGAGATTTTGATTAAGGAAGCGCGGCTTCCTAAAAAAATCAGCGCCTGCCGCAGCAGGCCGGAAGATTTCAAAGGCCCCCGTCGCATGACGAGGGCCTTTATATTTCAGCAACGGCGAGAACGGCGAGCGGCTATCTTAGCGTCGGTATCACTGGTATTTTCAGCTCCGGCACAGGGCCAAGCACCTCTTTTGTCGCTTCAAGCTCCATATCGAAGAGCGCCTGAGTAATGCGCATCTGCGTGAGGTCGTCCGTCTCGTAGCTGATGGAAAAGCGGTGGTATCCAAAGCGCTCCGCGAAGAATGAGAGGTTGGAGTTGAGCCTGCCTGATAGGAACTGAAATGCCTCGTGGAGCGACTTTATGAATGTAGCCTCGTCGAAGAACGGGTCCTCGTCCACCAGCATCAGCACCTTGCACTCGTCGATGAGCACGCTGTCACGCCAGATGTCGCAGATAGTAAGCCCCGCCATAAGCCCCGGATATTTACGGAGCAGCGGCAGAACGCACTGTTCAAGCTGCTCAGAGTAAGAGAAAACCATTGTGAAGCCCAGCTCCATCGTGCAGTTGCGGACGGGGTCGATGATGTTCTGCCGCGCCATCGTCCCCACGCTGCCGCTCTGAAAGCTGCGCAGATAGAGAAATTCGCTTTTCATCTCAAGCGCAAGCCCCGCCAGACTGCCAAGCAGCGGGTCGCACAGCGTATTCACAGTGACGGGGGAATAATCCTTTCCATAAGGAATCCACGGCGCGATATCAAGGTCTATATTTTGATCCCAGTAGGGAAGAACGGAACTTATCATGCCGCAGCCTCCTTCGTATTCCGTATTCAAATTGATTATAGCATCTGACGGCTACGCGGTAAATCGCGACTTCAATCGGCTTGGATTCGATTTATGCCGAAAGTCCGCGCTGCCCCCGAAAGGTTTTTTCTCACTCCACGGGAATATAGCGGCTCTTTTTTCCCTGCCCGTCAGGGCGCAGCCTGCCATCTGAACATAGCTGCCTTAAAAACATATACGCTTTTGTCGTTCGGGCGTTCAGCAGTATCTCCGCCTCCTTGCGCGTGATGCCGCCGTGCCTTTCAGCGTAAAGCATAAGCAGCTTCTTTTCATCGCCGGCTTTCACAGTTAAGGGGGCTTCGTCGGACGCCGCAGGCGGGCTTTCGGCAAGACGCGTCTCGCATGCCCCTTCGTTGCGGTTCGGAAGCGTTACGCGGAATACTCCTTTCGCCGTCTCAAAGATAGGCGCTTTTTCCTCTCCGCGATAGAGGCGGAGTATATTCCCAATACCGGTTCCGTAACTTTCTATCAGCCTCATTCTGTAAAAGAGCGCGGCCAGATTTGGATTGCGCGACTGCGAAACGCCCATGTAAATCGCCTCTACGGAAAGGCCGGGGACGAGACCGCCAAGAGAGACGAACTCAATCCTATCATCGTAAATATTTATCAGGGTGCTGCCGCTGAAAGAGTAGTCCCTGTGAACAATACTGTTGAGCAGCGCCTCCCTGAGGGATTCCTCTGGGTAGTCGCGCATATCCGTGCGCTCCAGCCCTGAGAACGTCGCTTTAACTTTGTTGTTCATATCTATCAGCTGATATACTTCGCGCAGCTGCCTGAGAAGGGAGCCGGAAAATTCACGCCTGTCGCGAAAGAGAGCCTTGTCCTTCCCCTGAAAAATCGCTGTCTTTATCGTATGCCTGCACTGATCGGAGAGCAGCTCCGCCAGATTGGTATAAAGGCCGTCGTCTCCGACGAGGCGCAGCGTCCGCATCTGAGAGGCGCCAAATTCAATCGAGCGGGCGGACAGCTCGTTCTCCAGCGTTTGAAAGGTCAGCTGCTGCTCCATACTGCGGCAGTCCTCATACGACCTTCCTCCGTTATCCATGATCATCTCGCGAATCCCTTCGTCGCTAAGCGGTATGGAGGCGCTGCCGCGGCGGATGTAGACGCCGGACGGCTTCAACCCCTTATCCTGCAAATAATAAGGTCTGGACGTTCCGGCACTCACTGTAATTTCTATTACGATTTTCTCCGCCCTTTCAACCGCTCTGATACGAACAAAAGGCATGACGTCAGGCCGGATGGAATCTCTGAGCAAAGAAGAAAGACGCAGCATTACATCGTCAGGGTCGGCAACGCCGACAATTTCCCCGTCTTTACGAATGCCGACAGACAGCTCGCCGCCCGCCGTATTTGCAAAAGCGACGACATCCTTTTTTATTTCCGGAAGATAAATCTCCTTGAACTCAACATTCATATTCTCAAAAGGATTCATTCGCGCGCCTTCTTTCGCATTCCCTCGTTTTTCTTTCGCGTTCTTTCATAACGAATCAATTATAAGCGAAAAACGAAAGAAAGGCGAGAGAAAAAGAAAGATTCTTGCAGAAAACAATCAGAGCCTTCCGCCGTATTTTTCAAACATTTTGCTGTGCAGCGGCGTAGCTATTCCGTTTTTGCGCCCAAGCGCCACGATCCGCCCGACGAGGTGTGCAAGCTCCGTCTCTTCCGGCTTTTTTCCGGCGCTGAGGTCGCGGTAGAGGGATGTTATTGTAGCGTCCGGATGGCGCTCAAATTCCGCGAGATTTTTCTCGATCATATCATCCGGCAGCTTTACCCCCTCCGACTCGGCTACCGCAAGCTGTTCGCGCCAGACGGCGCGGCACAGCTCCGCATGCCCGGGGTCGGCGCGCACGACGCCCGCCGCCCCGCCGTACAGCCCGAATATAACGCTGTTGCCGCACATGAGGACGAATTTTTTCCAGCTCTCTATCTCTATCTCGTCAGACAACCTGGCGGGAACGCCGGCTTCGCACATCAGGCGGCAGAGTTCGACAAGCGCGGGGGAAGCGGCCTCTCCGCCTTTCATGCCGGTTATGACGGAGCAGGCGCCGCTCTCCTGTACGATATGTCCCGGCGCCCCGATGTGGCTGAATATGCGGATAACGCCGTCCGCCAGAGTACAGGGAGGCAACAGCGGTTTCATTATTTCAGAAACGAGCAGACCGTTCAGCAGCGGCACGACGACAGTACCGCGAGCGATCATAGGCGAGGCGGAGGCGGAGGCACAGGCGGCCGCAAGCGCCTGCCCCTTGCAGGCTATTATCACCGCGTCGCAGCGGCCTGTCTCTTCCGCGCTCCCGCAGGCGGCTGGATGCGCGGTGAAGCTGCCCAGCCGCTCTGAATCGACGCGCAGCCCATTTTCTTTTATCGCCGCGAGATTCTCTCCTCTGGCGCAGAAATATGTATCCTTATTGACCCTGCAAAGCGCGCCGCCGACAAAGCCTCCGACCCCTCCGATGCCAAGTACGCCTATTTTCATTCTTTCGCCTCCCAATTCATTTTACCACAGGCCGCGCCGTTATTTATCAACGCAGTGCGTCCCTTTGCCTCTTTAAACCTATGAGCGTCTATCTCTGTCATTTTGGATTTGCAGAAGATGACCATGTCTTCCGCGTAGCGCACGTATTTATGCCATCTCTTTTTCAAGCTCGTGGTCAAGCTCGTTGAGCATCACATTCACCAGTAACGGCGACAGGTTTCCTCCTTGCGGCAATCCAACGTCGCTTCTACGGTACTCTTTGTCCAGCATTACCACGGCTTTCAGATATTTTAGTCGATTGCCAAATGTATGGTTTACATTCACCAGGCTCTAAACTGGGGCCATCTTTGCCGAACTTATTGCGAGCATGCTTCCAATGACAAAATGTGGACTTCTTGCTGAACTAAACGCGACTTTGAGAAAATACTACTCGCGGTTACTTTGGCAATTAACAGGCTAGTAACAAAGGTTAATTGCAAAAGTAAGCGCAAGTTTGCAGAGGTAAACGCAAGCTGCAAATTGAGGTGCCCCGATCAACATCAGGATGTGATAACAA
>JAUNJZ010000013.1 GCA_030533085.1 Synergistaceae bacterium | reverse complement strand
GGACTTCTTGCTGAACTAAACGCGACTTTGAGAAAATACTACTCGCGGTTACTTTAGCAATTAACAAGTAAATGCTGTCGCCCTGCGGAAGTTGAATTCTTTATTGACTTTTACTCCTTTTATGATTATAGTTGTCTTCAAGATATATTCTTTTTTTGAAAGATATGGTTAGATATTCGAAAATAGGATTATCTTTGGATATATAATATCATTTATGAACAATAATGTCTAGGAGGAGAAAATAATGAAGAAAAATTTCATTCATTCATTCATTCATAAGAAATATGCTAAGAACAGAGCTTTTACCCTCGTTGAGATTTTAGTCGCCGTCATAATCGTCGGCATCCTTGCCGGATTACTCGTTGTCTCAACCTCCGCTCCGCTGGAAAAATCAGAGGAAGTCGTCTGTCAGGCGAACCGGCGCACACTTTTATCCGCTTTCAATGTTGAACGCGCGGCAAGCGCGGCCTCTAAAACCACCACCGAAATTTTGCAAAGTGCGATAGACAACTGCGATATCGGGAACAGAGTGACTTTTAGCGTTTCGGACAACAGCGCGGCCATCGACGGCCTCTGCCAGAGCGGCGGAACCATCGGGCTTCACTGGTATCTGGTGGACGGCGCGGAAAAGAAATGGATCCTATGCACCAAGCATATCGATGAGGATGTAGACCCAAGCGCGCGCTATCGTTTTGAGACCTCGTGGCTGAGCTTTTTGGCTGCGAACCTTCCCTATACAGGCCTAGCAAACCAGAACGCCATTAGCCAATGGAAAGCGAAGCTTTATGAAGACTATTACGCCGCTAATCCTCCAATACAGATGGCACAGGATTATTATGAGACGTATATCCAAAATAGCGGTCTTTATAGAGGACCTTCTCTTAGCGCACTGTATTGGTGGAATTATCCTGTAACGGACAATAGCGGGAAAATCTTGTACACAGTGACATTCGCCAACGAACAATCCGATGTTAATCAGTGGCCTGCTAATTCCACACCTATCCGAAGAGGATATGTAGTTGTGGTTGACGGCATAACATATGTACGAAACAAATACGCCTGTATTTCTCCCGCAGATCCAACCCAGCCTTATAAGACAAAAGAAGCGTTAATTGCGGCACTGGACACCGCCGGTTATGAAAAACTTGGCCAGCTTCCCTAGCACAACATAATCAATCAACTAAAAGGCCGGCCGCAAGGCCGGCTTTCTTGTTGTATTTTCCGCCGCCATTATTCCGCGCGCAGTCTTTTCTTCCGTTCCCTCCCCCGCCTTTTCATTCCCGCGTCAAAAACAAAGCTTTTACTGAGCCGGATATTAGAGAAAAATACCTGTATCCGACCGGCGGAGTAAGGTATAAATATAACCACGAAAATATCAAAACAAACGGAGGATTTACCAATGAAGAAGTTCGCATCAATATTCGGAGTAATGCTGGCGGCGCTGTTGATTATGGGAACGGCGGGGATCGGTATGGCGGAGGCGTCTGTCTACCCGCTGAAGAAGATATCGGCGCGGGAAGTGGCCGTCCTTCTTGAGACGAATCGCCCGATAGCTATAATCGACGTCCGCAGCCTTCCCGATTTCAAAGCCGGACATATCCCGCAGGCGGAGTCTCTCCCCTTCGAGCTGCTCGCTGACGCCGTCGTCCACACAATGATTCCCGACGTGAACAAGGTCATCATCGTATACGGCGCGAATGACAAGATCAGTAAAGAGGCCGGTCAGATGCTCTGCGACTTTGGCTATAAGAACGTCTACTACCTGCCCACCTTTACCGAGTGGGTAGGCGAGGTGGTAATAATCAGGCCCGCAAGGTAAGCTTCCTTTACCTCTCTTAAAATAAGGATGTGAAAGGGCGGCCCGCTCAAACTGCGGAGGGCCGCCTTTTCATTTGGGGCGCTTTTATCGTTCTTTCCTTAAAATCACGATTAACCGCCATATTATAATTTTTATTTTTTAATATTTCTTGCTTATTTCTCACTTCGATATAAAATATAAAGCGTGGGAACTTTATATCTGGGGAGGAATAACATTGGAACTTAAAGGAAGCAAGACAGAGAAGAATCTTTGGGAGGCTTTTGCCGGAGAATCGATGGCGCGCAACAAGTACACCTTTTTCGCCTCGACCGCGAAGAAGGCCGGCTATGAGCAGATAGCGGCCATATTCCAGGAGACGGCCGACAACGAGAAGGAGCACGCGAAGCTGCATTTCAAGGCTCTTTCCGGCATCGGAGACACCCTTGCCAACCTTCTCGCGGCGGCGGCCGGCGAGAACGAGGAATGGACGGAGATGTATCCGCGCATGGCGAAAGAGGCGCGTGAAGAGGGATTCAACGAGCTGGCGCTGATGTTTGAAAATATCGGCAAGGTCGAGGCCGAGCATGAGAGACGCTACCGCGAGCTGGCGAAGAATGTCGAGGACGGAACGGTCTTCGCTAAGGGCGGCAAGCTCTTCTGGAAGTGCCGCAACTGCGGCGCGATATTCGAACTGGAAAAGGCGCCGGAAAAGTGCCCCGTCTGCCAGCACCCGCAGGCCTACTTCGAGATACAGGCGAAAAACTGGTAAGCCCCTTTAACGCTGTCAGTTAAAAGCTCCGCGATTTTAAAGTCAGACTTTAAAATCGCGGAGTTTTTGCTTTTGTTAATGGGGCGGAAGCTTATGCCTTCTTACCCCAGCGCCTTGTCCATCAGCGCGGCGGTTTTTTCTGAGTACGCTGCTATTTTTTCGAGCGCCTTTGCCATTCTGGCGCGGCATTCGGCGGCGAATTGTTCGTCTTTTACGCCGGGAAGGTTTATACGCACGTTGTAAGAGGCGGCTTTTCCCGCCGCGTCGGCGAGCAGCGCCGCGCTTCCCGCGTCGCTTGCGGCGTTGGGGTTGCCGTATTGGGCCGCTTCGCAGGCAAGTTTCGCCGCTGAGGCGCAGGCTTCGAGGGTGCGCAGCGGCACTTCGGTGGCAGTTTTGGCAGCTTCTGCCATCGCCGCTTTGCGCGCGGCTTTCTCGCTGTCGCTTTCTTTGGGCATTTTCATGGCGGCCATGAAGAGGTTGAAGCTGTCTGTGTCTTCGTTCATCAGTCTGACGAATTCCGCGCGCAGCGCTTCGCTTTCTTTGAATACTTTGTCCATGCTTTCCCAATTGTCTTTATATTTTTCTTTACCGACGGTGAGGCTTCCTACCATGGAGGTGAGGCCGGAGGCCAGGGAGCCGCAGAGGGCGGCTACGCTGCCGCCTCCGGGGGCCGGAGAGTTGGAGGCGAGTTCGTCTATGAAGGCGCCTACTGTCATTTCTTCAAATTTCATTTTCTGTCACTCCCGTTTTTCTGCGGAGGCGGGCGTTATTTGCGCGCGCCTCCTGCCTTTGGGTTATTTGCTGTTTTCTACCAGTTTCGTAAGGTATGTTTCGTCCGCTATGTAGGGCAGTGTGATGTGTCCGTCTCCGCGTTTCGCGTTGAAGTTTTCTATTGTTTCTATCGCGTGTTCGTTTCTTGCCCAGGCGCGGCGCGCTACTCCGTTTATTACGTCCCAGCTCATCGATTCGAGGATTATTCTGTCTACTCTTTCGCTGCCGTCGAGTACGAGGCCGAAGCCGCCGTTTATGGATTTGCCGGTGCCTACTCCGCCGCCGTTGTGGAGGGCGACGAGGCTCATGCCGCGGGCGCAGTTGCCGGCGAAGCAGTGGATGGCCATTTCTGCCATTACGTTGCTGCCGTCTTTGATGTTGGAGGTCTCGCGGTAGGGGGAGTCTGTTCCCGATACGTCGTGGTGGTCGCGGCCGAGCATTACTGGGCCTATTTCTCCGTTTCTTACCATTTCGTTGAATTTGAGGGCTATGCGCATTCTGCCCTCTTCGTCCTGGTAGAGTATGCGGCACTGTGTGCCTACTACGAGACGGTTTTTCTCCGCGTCACGTATCCATACCCAGTTGTCATGGTCCTGGAAGCGGCGGTTGGGGTCTATGCAGTCCATGGCTGCGCGGTCGGTCTTTTTGAGGTCTTCCGGATCTCCGCTGAGGCAGCACCAGCGGAATGGGCCGTAGCCGTAGTCGAAGAGGAGCGGCCCCATTATGTCTTCCACGTAGGAGGGGAAGATGAAGCCTTCGTAGGTGTTCTCTCCGTTTTTCGCTATTTCCGTCACTCCGGCGTCGAATACGGCGCGCATGAAGGCGTTGCCGTAGTCGAAGAAGTAGGTCCCTTTGGCTGTGAGGGCTTTGATCAGCTCAAAGTGTTTTTTGAGCGTTTTGTCTACGAGGCGTTTGAATTCTTCTTTGTCTTCCGCGAGGAGGCGCGTTCTTTCTTCAAAACTGATTCCCTGCGGGCAGTAGCCTCCGTCGTAGACGGCGTGGCAGGAGGTCTGGTCGGAGAGCAGTTCGACTTTTTTGTCGTTGTCAAGGGCGTATTGCAGGAGGTCTACTATGTTGCCTTCGTAGGCGATCGAGAGCGCTTTGCCTTCTGCCATGGCCTCTTCGGCCCATTTGAAGGCTTCGGCCAGGTCGGTCGTTCTTCTGCTTACCCAGCCCTGGCTGTGGCGCGTCTCTATGCGCGAGGGGTCTACTTCGGCTATGATGGCCGCCGCTCCCGCTATTTCCGCCGCTTTGGGCTGCGCCCCGCTCATTCCGCCGAGGCCGGAGGAGATGAAGAGATGTCCGGCGAGCCCTTTGCCCTCCTGTAGGTGGAACATTTTGCGTCCGGCGTTCAGCAGTGTGTTGTATGTGCCGTGTACTATTCCCTGCGGGCCGATGTACATCCAGCCGCCGGCGGTCATCTGCCCGTAGTTCGCAACGCCGAGCGCCGTGGCGCGGCGGAAGTTCTCCGGGTCGTCGAAGAGCCCTACCATAAGGCCGTTCGTAAGTATCACGCGCGGCGCGGAGGGGTGGGAGCGGAAGAGGCCTAGCGGATGCCCGGACTGTACGACCAGCGTCTGATCCGGCGTTACTATTTCAAGATACTTTTTTATAAGCCGGTACTGCATCCAGTTCTGACAGACCTGCCCAGTCTCTCCGTAGGTGACCAGCTCATAGGGATAAAGCGCCACGTCGAAGTCGAGGTTGTTGTCTATCATCACCTGAAAGGCTTTGCCTTCGGTGCATTTGCCTTTATAGCTGTCGATCGGCTTGCCGCTGAGCTTTCCGGCGGGACGGAAGCGGTAGCCGTATATGCGTCCGTGCTCCTTATACTCTTCAAGGAACTCCGGCGCTATCTCTTCGTGATATTCTTCCGGTATGTAACGCAGGGCGTTTTTCAGCGCCAGCACCACTTCCTTGTCGTTAAGAACCTGTCCGCGGTTGGGCGCTCTTCTGATGCCCGGATCGAACTCCGGCTTCGGGGGAAGTCCGTTGGGGAATTCAAGTCTGAGCTCCAATGCTTTTCCTGATGCGTCGTACATTTAAATCACTCCTTAATTTTGATATATCAAAAATTTTCTCCTTGACTTAGCCGATTTTAAGACTATACTAATTGTAGCGCAAAGGTTTAGGATTGAAAAGTATTAAAGCACGAAAGCATCATATTTTCGTCAAATTTCCAAATAGTTTTTATGAACGGAATTATTATAGCACAAAATAAAGATATGAAACAGAAAATTAAAAATCTTTGAAGGAGGAGCTTAAAATGACAACAGTCTATTTGGATGGCAAATCGCTGACCCTGCAAGATGTGGCGAATGTAGCGCGGAAGGGCTGGAAGGTCGAGATATCGCCGGAGGCGAAGGAGCAGATAAAGGAGTGCGCCGAGGCGGTTCAGGGATGGGCAAGAGAGGGGCGCGTCGTCTACGGCGTTACCACCGGCTTCGGCGACCTTGCCTCCGTTGTCATTCCCCGCGAAAAGGCGCGCCAGTTGCAGGAGAATCTTCTTCTGAGCCATGCCTGCGGTTTCGGCGAGCCATATCCTGAAGATGTGGTGCGCGCCATAATGCTGCTGCGCATAAACACGCTGACGCGCGGCTTCTCCGGCATCAGCCTCGAGACATTGCAGCAGATGGTAGATTACCTGAACCTCGGTATACACCCCGTCGTTCCCTGCCAGGGCTCCGTAGGAGCAAGCGGCGACCTCTGCCCGCTCTCGCATATCGCCATTTCGCTTATTGGATACGGCAGCGTCGTCTATCAGGGAAAAGAAATGGCGGCCTCGGAGGCGCTCGCGAAGGTCGGCATGAAGCCGGTCGAGCTGCACGCCAAGGAGGGGCTTGCCCTCAACAACGGAACGACTGTGATGAACGCCGTCGCCGCCCTCTGCGTCATCGACGCGATGAATATGGAAAAGAACGCCGATATAGCCGCGTCAATGTCGGCGGAAGCGCTTCACGCCGTACCCTACGCCTTCGACAAGAGGACGCACGACCTTCGTCCGCAGGCCGGACAGGGGGCTGTCGCCGAAAATATGCGCCGTCTGCTCGAGGGGAGCGAAATTGTCGAGGCTTATAAAAAGGACCGCGTTCAGGACGCCTACTCTCTGCGCTGCTTGCCGCAGGTACACGGAGCGAGCCGCGACGCGATCCGCTATGTAAAGGAAAAAATCGAGATTGAGATCAACTCCGTCACGGACAATCCGATAATCTTCCACAAAGACGGAGAGGCAATCAGCGGAGGCAATTTCCACGGGCAGCCTATCGCTATGGCGATGGACTTCTTCGGCATCGCCGCCGCGGAGTTTGCCAGCATCTCCGAGCGCCGCGTGGCGCGTCTCGTAGACCACAAGCTTTCAGATCTGCCGCCGTTCCTCGTATCAGAAAGCGGCGTAAACAGCGGCTTCATGATTCCGCAGTACACCGCGGCGGCTATCGTCTCTGAAAACAAGGTGCTCGCGCACCCCTCCGTCGTCGATTCCATACCGACCTCGGCAAATCAGGAGGATCACGTCTCTATGGGCGGCTACAGCGCGCGCAAGGCGCGTCAGATACTCGACAACACTAACCGCGTCATAGCCATTGAAATGGTCAACGCGGCACAGGGAATGGACTTCCGCGCCCCGCTGAAACCCGGCAAAGGCTCCGGCGCAGCATTCAAAGAGTTCCGCGCGCACGTTCCCTTCTACGAAAAGGATCAGTTCATGCAGCCGCTTCTTCTGAAGTCTCTGGAGCTGGTGGAAAACGGCGCGATAATAGAGGCCGTTGAAAAGGTAACTGGCGAGCTTAATTAGGAAGCCGCGTCGGTAAAAGACCGCCCTGCGCGGCGAACAGTATTTCAGCCGTCCTGCGTCTGTTTACGTAATATTGACAGAGGGCGGCTTCATCGCTTGACAGCTATGTCCGGCTGGCGGTAGATTAAAGTAAAATCGCTGTGGAAACGGCGTCTAAAAAATTGAAAGGCAGGAATCAGTTATGGCAATGCAGTTGATCGAATGCGTACCAAACTTCAGCGAAGGCAGAAGGCAGGATGTAATAGACGAGATAGTGAACTGCTTTAAGGGAAAACGCGGCGTATATCTTCTCGACCACCGCGCCGACGAAGACCACAACCGTCTGGTCGTCAGCCTTGTCGGAGCGCCCGCTCCAATTCAGGAAGCCCTGCTGGAAGCGGCAAAAACTGCCCAAAAACACATCGACATGAACGCCCATCAGGGCGGACATCCGCGCATAGGCGCGGTGGACGTCGTCCCCTTCACCCCGATAAAGGACATCACTATGGAAGAATGTATCAAGCTCGCGCACGACTTCGGCGAGCGTTACTATAAAGAGACCGGAATCCCCGTCTATTTCTACGAAGACGCGGCGCTGCGCCCGGAGCGGAAGCGGCTTGAAGTCATCCGCAAGGGGCAGTATGAAGTATTGAAAGAAGAGGCGAAAAGCAACCCCGACCGCAAGCCCGACGTCGGAGAGGCGCAGCTCCACCCCACCGCCGGCGCGACCGTCATCGGAGCGCGCAAGTTCCTCGTCGCCTTCAACGTCAATCTTGACACAGCCGACGTGAACATCGCGAAAAAAATAGCGAACGCCGTCCGCGCCTCGTCAGGCGGCTTCTGCCACGTGAAGGGCATCGGCCTCGCCCTTGAAGAGCGCGGCATAACTCAGGTGAGCATGAACCTTGTCGATTACGAGAAAAATTCCCTCTACCGCGTACTGGAGACTATACGCATGGAGGCGAAGCGCTGGGGCGTTCAGGTCATTGAAACCGAAGTCTACGGCATGATACCGGTCAACGCGATACTCGAAAGCGCGGCCTATTACCTCCAGATTGCGGATTTCGACCCCGCGCAGGTGCTTGAATTGCAGCTCCTTGAGCTTATGGGCGAAAAGGCGGAATAATAATGAAAAAGCTCTACAGGAACATGCGGATATTCACTCCTGTGGACAAAGGCAAAGCCCTCGCAGGCGCTGAGCAGTCTGAAATCAGGGAGATAAAGGGCGGCGCGATGCTCGTCGCGAACGGCCTCATTGAAAAAATCGGCGCGGAGGAAGATGTTGCGAAGGGGCTTGACCGCTCGCAGCTCTGCTTTGAAAAGGATTTCGGCGGCGCCTGTGTGATCCCCGGCTTTGTTGACCCGCACACGCATCTATGCTTCGCGAAACGCCGCGAGGATGAGTTTGGAATGCGTCTTGCCGGCCTCCCCTACCTTGAGATACTCAAGCGCGGCGGCGGGATACTCTCCTCCGTAAACGCCGTCAGCTCCGCGACAGAGGAAGAGCTTTTCCAGACGACGAAAAAGCTGGCTCTTTCCGCGCTCGCCAAAGGGACGACGACGGTCGAAATAAAGAGCGGCTACGGCCTCTCGCTCGAGCTTGAGCTGAAAATGCTTGAAGTGATAAAAAGAATAAGCGCGGAAACGCCGCTTGACGTTGTGCCGACATTCATGGGAGCGCACGCCGTGCCGCTGGAATGGAAAAACGACGCGGACCGCTTCGTCGATGAAATACTCATCGGCGAAATGCTGCCGCGCGTGAAGTCTCAGGGAATAGCCGAATTCTGCGACGTCTTCTGCGAAGAAGGGGTCTTCTCGGTAGAACAGAGCCGCAGACTGCTCAAAGCCGCGAAAGAGCTTGGCTTTGAGACGAAAATACATGCCGACGAAGTCCACGACCTCGGCGGCGCCGGACTCGCGGCGGAGCTTGCGACCCGCTCCGCGGAACACCTTCTCGCGGCGAGCGAGGAAAATCTGCGCGCAATGGGCAGAGCCGGCTCCATCGCGGTACTGCTTCCGGCTACGGCCTACAGCCTGAAAAAGCCCTACGCCAGGGGGCGCGCGATGGTCGATTGGGGCGTTCCTGTGGCTATGGCGACAGACTGCAACCCCGGCTCCTGCTTCTGCGAGTCAGTCCCCTTCATATTCGGTCTCGGCGTGATGAACATGGACCTAACGGTCGAAGAGGCGCTGACCGCGACGACGCTCAACGCGGCCTACGCGATAAACCGCGCGAAGAAAGTCGGCAGCCTCGAAGCAGGAAAACAGGCCGACTTCCTGGTCCTCGACGGTGAAACGCCGACGACCCTCGCCTACCACGCAGGTTCAACATCAGTGGAAGAGGTCTACAAGCTCGGCGAAAGGGCAGCGTAAGCCTTAAATAAAAAATTTAATAAAAGCGCTCCCTTTATGTTTTACAGGGAGCGTTTTTACTGTGTTCAGCGCCGGATATAATGCTAAAATAGAGGCGGACGGTTAAAAGCTTTGTTGATAATAGGCCGCGGAGGGTATGCGAAGGGGAGGATTGGCCTTTTATGGTTCGGGGAAAACCGGCTCGCACGCCGATATACATTCCGCCTTTGCTTAAAGAGGCGCTGAAAGGCGCCGCCGACTATCCGCTGACGCTTGTCGAGGCAGGCTCCGGCTTCGGTAAGACTACCGCCGTCGCCGAAGCTCTTGGAGACCCCTTTTTTCGTTCCTTTGAGACGCACTGGCACACCTTTTTCGGAGAGCCGCCAGAAAATGCGTGGGAGGCGCTCGCCTCGCTGTTGGGCAAAGCCGACCCTGACGCCGCCCGATATCTGAAAAAGCTCCTTTTGCCTACCGCCGCCACCATTGCGGAGATATCCGCCGTCATGGACGGCTTTCGCTGCAAGGGGAGGAAAATATTAGTCCTTGACAACTATCAGCTTGCCGGCTTTGAGATATCCGCGCGGCTGCTTGACGCGCTCTCATCTCACCGCTGCCGCGGCCTGCATATAATAGCGCTGACGCAGCCGCTGCGCCGCGAGGCAGCTACCGTTACGAATCCCAAGATACACAGGATCGACGGCAATCTGCTCACATTTGGAAGAGAGGATGTAAAAAATCTCTTTAGCCTCTCCGGCGTCCTGCTGTCAGAGGCGCAGCTCGACGAGCTGATGAAGACGTCGGAGGGGTGGATCTCCGCGCTGCGTCTGCAAATGGCCGCCTACAGTGAGCGCGGCGAATTTGAATCTGCCCGCGATATATCGCAGCTTATGGAAACGGCGCTCTGGAATAAGCTTGACGAAAAGGAAAGAGATATGCTGCTGCGCCTCTCGCTATTTGACAAATTCTCCGCGAGACAGGGGGCGCTGATGCTGGGAAAGGAGCGTCTTTCGGAGGATGAAGAGCTGCTGCTCCGCGACGACCCATTTGTGCGCCGCGACGCCGCTGAAGAGCGCTATGTCTTCCACAGCCTTATGCGCGCCTACCTCGCGCGAAAATTCGCTCAGCAGCCGGAGGCATTTCGGCGCGGAGCCGTCAGACAGGCGGCCGCCGCCTGCGCCGCGGTCGGCGAGCTTTTCGCCGCCGCGCTTTTCTGCGCGCGTGCGGGCGATTATGAAGCCTTGTTCTCACTGCCCCTCGCAGCAAAGGATATTACAGAGCTTGTCGGTTTCGCTGACGGCGCGCTGATTGAAAAGCTGCTTACGGATTGCCCGCGTGAAATACTGACGGCCCGCCCAGAGCGTATAACGCAGATATCCCTTTATGTCCTGCTGCGCGGCAATAACAGGCTATTCGGCCGCTGCCTCCGGCTTCTGGACGAAATTTCGGCCTCTGAGCTGTACGGCGAGACAAGGCAGAGAAAGATTCGCGGCGAGATAGAATTTATAAAATTTTTTCTGGTATTCAACGACCTGCCGGCCATGACCGAGGCGCACGAAAAAGCCTACGCGCTGCTGGGCGGAGCCGCAGGCATATTTCCGCTTACAGGCACATGGACATTCGGCGCTTCTTCGGTCGTCTGTCTCTTCTGGCGGCGCTCCGGCCGTCTTGCCTCCGCGCTGGAAGAGCTTAAAAGAGGACTCCCCCGCTATCACAGGCTGACAGACGGCCACGGCACGGGGGCGGCGTCGGCTATGGAAGCAGAAATGCTGCTGCTCTCCGGCGACGCGGAGCGCGCGGAGGCGGAGTCTTACAGAACTCTCTACCTTTCGGAGGCGAAAAATCAGGACAGCGTATCCCTCTGCGCGGAGCTGACACTGGCCCGCGCCGCGATTCTGCGCGCTGACGCGGCCGCATTCAGCGCCGCCGCGGAAAAGATACGGCGCATCGGCGTGGAGGGGCAGGAGCACAGCAATCTCACGGCGGCCGGACTTTGCCTTGCTTTTCTCTTCTCCGCCGTCGGTCTGAAAGAAAAAATACCGCAATGGTGCCGCGACGTCAGAGCCATAGACGAACGCGTATACGAGGCCGCGCGCCCATTCGCGCACATAACTTACGCGGGGTGGCTGCTGGACAACGACCCTGTCAAATTCCGCGGACTCATCAGCGAACTTACGAAAAACGCAGAGAGCCGCAATATGATGCTGCCGCTGATTTACTTCCTTATTTACCGCGCCGTCGATAAAAAGCGCGAGGGAAAGCCGCGTGAGGCGGCGGCGCTGCTGAAAGAGGCGCTGGAGGCCGCTCTGCCCGACAAGGTGCTGCTTCCCTTCGCCGAGCTGGGAGAAGAGACAGGCGAGCTGCTGGAGAGGCTGAATGTAGCGGGAAGGGCTGAAATACTCAAACTTTCGGCGCTCATGGCCGCGGGCAGGCGAAAAATTCAGGAGGAGCTGCTTCCGCGGACGACGCGGCTCACAAAGCGCGAGGGACAGGTAGCCGCTCTGCTGGCGGACGGCCTTTCCGCAAGGGAGAGCGCGGAGAGGCTGGGCATATCCGAGGGGACAGTGCGCGTGATAAGAAAGAGCGTCTATAAAAAGCTCTCCGTCCGCTCGAAAGGCGAACTGATAAAGAAATTATCCTGAAAATACCCCGAAAGGGGTATTTTTTTATTTCATCCCCCGCATATAATATTTATGAATGTATCTGTATAAAACAGTAAAGGGGAGATGCAAGATGTGTAAAAGACGACTATTGCTGCCGGCGTTAATCCTTATGATTATATTCACCTTGGGAAGCCTGGCCGAGGCCTCAATCGGGCTAAAAATAACGATACCTTCGGAAAACGACAGGAAAATCGCGCCGCACAGGGACTTCCTCGTAATGGGGACCATCAGCAGGGATGTGAGCGTCGCGGCCTCCTTTGATATACGGGTCGTAGTCAGCCGCGCAGACGACGACACGACCTTCCGCTATCTGCGCAGCATTCTTATAAACGACACGGGGGTGACGTCTCAGGAAGCCGTCTCCACGGACTATTACATGGCAGCCTCATGGTCGGAAAAAAGCGCGGATAAGCTGAGAGCAGAGCCGCTGCCGGATTTGATCTATGACCCAACCAGCCCGGACAGCTTCGGCAATCAGAATGTGAAGGTTGCTGTGACAAGCGATAAATTCAGCGCGCTGATTTTCGGCGGCGCAACCAGCCTTGATATAAATGGCTGGGAGACGATGAGCAAGCTGGAAGAAGGAAATTACCGCATAGTGGTAAGCGCCATGTCAGGAGATTATGAGCTGGCGAGCGACGACAGAGAGCTTACAGTCGGCGTTGTGGAACACAAGCTGCTCAGCCGCTTCTCAAACGGCACTCCGCACTGGGAGAAGATAAATGAGTTTGCGCGAGATAAGGGCTGCCGCATCTATATCGACAACTTCCCCGGCAACTACTGGAACGGAGGCAATCCTTACGACTACTCCTACGAGATTCCGGCGCGCTGGCGCGCGAACGACACATGGGAATACAGGGCGGGGCATATTCACACGATTCTTTACAATATCGACGATGTGCGCTGCGCCACACAGAAAGTGGAAATAGGCTATCTGGCCGACTGCGGCGACATATCCTCCGACAGGGTGGAGTTCTACCGCTATGATATCGGCGAGCCGCTGCTTCTCGTCAACGGCGCTCAAAGGGATGGAAAGCTGGTGAAGCTCGCGAAGGGCGACAAGCTTGAGCTTGTCAGGGCTGAAATACGCGGCGAAGGCGTTGAAAGCAAAGAGAATTATTTTGTTGAAGCCTCGCAGGACGTTGTTGAAGGAATGTTCTTTAACGAGGATATCAGCGGCGGAAAGATAAATGTAAATCCCGGAAAGACGCTTTCCCTCTATGGCGTAGCCGTACCGATACCGGCCAGCGCCGATATTGGTACGGGCGCCGACGGAGCTGGCAATTACAATGTGCGCAATTATACCCAGACTGTTCGTTACGAGCTGAAAAATGGCGATACGACGCTGCTGTCGCGCGACGCAAAGATAGCGCTCGTCAGACGTTACGACGGAAAGGCATGGGACGAATACGATTCTATATATGAATTCAAGCATGACTTCCCCATCAGTCAGGAATATCGTAATTCCACGCTCAATATGAGCCTCTTCGCTCTTGATAAAAATGGCGCGGTCATACCGGGGACGGAGGAAAGCTTTGATATACATGTAGGCAGCTCCGACAGCTCCGGCGGCTGCAACGCTGGCTGGGGCGGCTTGCTGATTGCGGCGGCGGCGCTCTCCGTGATTAAGCTCAAAAGGCGGCGCTGACAGCCGGGGGGAGGCGAAAAGCGGCGCTTCATAAAAATAACGTGACAGAAATGTAACCTTTTCCCGCCCGCGGAAAACTCTGCGGGGCGGGAATTTTTTGCCAGCCGGATTTGAAGCGAAAAGCCGCAAAAAGGTTGAAAAATATTAGACAGCGAGGGGCTGTCGCCTTATACTGATAGCGTCTTATATTTCCGGAAAGGAAGTGGTATAAAATGCCGCTCTGCTACATCAACGGTAAATACGCGCCTATCTCCGAATGTCAGCTCCCTGTTACAGATATGGCAATTCAGCGCGGCGCCGCGGTATTTGAGGCGGCGCGTATCTATGACGGCAGGCTCTTCGCTCTGGATATGCATCTCGAACGCTTCGCCGAGAGCGCGAGGCTGGCGGGAATAGCCGCCGATAAGATAATTCCACTGCTGCCGGATATCATAAAAACCGGCGTAGGAATGGACGGCTGCCCATCCGATGGGCTTGTGCGCCCCTATATAACAGGCGGGGATATAAATGATAAGGGCTTCTTCCCGGAGCCGCGCTTCTTCGTTCTATTCGGCGGCATAAATAAAACGCCGGAAGAAGAGCGCAGGCGCGGAGCGACGCTCGTGCCGAACAGAATGGAGCGCCCGTTCCCGCTCTGCAAGAGCGTCAATTATCTTTTCGCCCTCATACCGCTTGGCGGCGGCGATAAAGAAAACCACGAGTCGCTCTACATGCCCGGCGGTGAAATCACCGAGGCGATGACGAACAACTTCTTCCTCTGCAAAGACGGCAGAATCATCACCGCTCCCACAGGGCGCGTGCTTGACGGAGTAACGCGCAATGTCGTCCTCACGCTTGCTCGCGAGAACGGTTTTACCGTAGAGGAACGCTGTCCGCGCGAAGAAGAGCTTGCCGTCGCGGATGAGGCTTTCATCACCGGCACGGTAAACGAAGTGCTCTCCGTCGTGCGCGTCGGCGGCCTGACAATAGGCTCCGGCCGCCCCGGCCCAGTAGCGGCGCATCTTTACAGGCTTTTCCTGTCAAATATGGAGCGCTGGCTCAGTTAAAAAAGCAAGGGGGGCCCTGAAACGCCGGGACTCCCTTGCTTAATTTCCTTATCAAACGACCTTCGACAGAAGCGGCAATTTTTTTAATATCACGGAGATCATCAGAGAAACGAGGAATACAAAGATACTCACCAACAATATTGTGAGCCATGTAATGCCTGTCATGGAGCAAAGTTCGCTTACGGGTATTTTGTATAGGACGAAGGCGTGAACGCAGTATATTCCAAAGCTGTATTTTGATATTTTAGCGATGAGAGTATTTATTCTGGTATTGTTATACTTCAGCCTCATTGAAAAAATAAAAAAGGATACCGCCGCGATAATTACCAAAGGACATCTGTATTTGTAAAACAACTGATTGGGCTGGGACATATATTCGGAATAGACAGCGGTCATTCCGGCAATCATCAGGCCGCAGATAACAAAGACGAGGAACGCGGCAAGCGGCTTCACTTTTTCAATCAGATAGCGGTTTCTCTCTTCAAAGAGGAATGTACCGAGAACGAAGAAGCCGATATAGCTTGCAAATTCCGATATATTATACAGCTTCAGCATGTCAGCGTTTCTTCCGGATAACTCGCTGACAAGCGACGAAGCGGTAGAACAGGAACAGGCCGCAAACCATACCGCCAGAAAGAAAGCTATCTCACGTCCGGAAGAGTTGACATACCATTTTCCCACTATCGGTATCAGCAGATAGAGACCAACCAAAGCGTACAGATACCACAGATGGTAGAATCCGCTGGTGCCAAAAAATCTTAAAAAGAAGTATACGGGAGGTTCTGATTTTAAGCAGACGTATGCCAGACAGCTCAGCGAAGACCAGAAAATCAGCGATGGCAAAATCCTGACAAATCTTTTTCTGATAAAAAAGGAGAGATCGTCGGCCGCTCCTTTCTTTAACAAAAGCGCGCCGCTTATCATGAAAAACAGCGGAACGCAGCTGCGGACAAAGCTATGAATTGTGTTTGAGACAGCCCAATGCGGGCCAAAGGTATAGAAATTTGCCGCGGCTACATGTAATACTATTACCATTAAACATGCCGCTACTCGAACAAACTCCAGTTCAATAAAATTTTCCTTCCTTCCTTCCTTCCTTCCTTCCTGTTGCATTCTTATCCCTCGCTTTAAAAGTTTATTTTTGTATCTTCGATTATTTGACTTCACTGATATCAAAACATATTTTTCCCTCTTCCGTTACGAAGCAGGGAATGCCAATCAGGCCGTTTTTCTTTATCTCGTCAAATTCCGCGCGGCTGTCGCGCAGGCGGATGAATTCTTTAAGATTTGTTACGCTGCCGTCAAAGCTTCTGAATTCTATATCCAGCCCTCCGGCCTCTGTTTCCGCAAGCGAGCTGCGCACGTCTGGGCAGTTTTTTGTTCCGTACATTATTGTCGGCATTTCAGTCGCCTCGTTATATCTCGCAAGAATGCTCTTATTCAAGTCATCAATCCATGCAAAATCATCAGCGCATAACCGTTCAAAAAGCAAACCCATGTTGCTTGACGGTATATCATCTGGATTGGCGCTTAGTAGTTTCAGGCGTTCGCGCATGGCATCCCAGCTTTTACGGTGTATTTTACTACAGATATCGTTCAACTGAGCCTGGTGGGCGTCGTAATCCGCCACGCCTGTCAGGCGTAGCACGTCGGCTCTTGCTGCGCGTTTTGCCTGAGTTGTCAATGCAGCTTCGCCAAAGTGATATAAAATGACCTGTAAAGTGCATGGACGAGTAAAAGTAATAATTTCTTCTCCCCTGCCGTTTCCAACGATATCTTCAATTCCACGAAGTATCCTGAGATATTCCTGCGGTTTTCTATCCCTGTCGCAGACAATCAAAACTATCGAATATGAGTTGCCTGCAAGCGCATCCTGATATTTTGCAGGAATACTGCTTGCGCTTTTCGCATTGATAAGTCTGATATCGTAAACGGGAGAAAATACACCCAAAGTCAGGAGTTTCTTAAAATAATAATATTCCTCGTATCCTTCAAGGATCAAACATACGGAGCGCCGAAATCTTTGGCGCTGCAAGAACGGCGGAAATTTATTCATTTTGTTCACCGCCATGTATGTCTATAAGAACATCTATCAACGAAGGGTCTGGCAGCGCCCCCAAAAATCCCTTTGCATAGCGTTCATAGAGATCCGAATCGGCGCGTATGCCTGAATTTTCCGCCGTAAAGTCGGATAGCGAGTAGAGATACACTTCATCCTCGACCTTATCTGTGAACCATATCTGTTCTTTGCGGAAGAGCGTTTTTATATCAAGCAGGCTCGCGTCATGCGTTGAAAAAATCATTTGTGCGCGGTCGTTCAGTGAACTGTTGAAGACAGAGACTATAGCGCGTGAAAGTTTAAAGTGAATGCCGCTGTCCAGTTCGTCGATAAGCAGGCAGCCGCCTTTATTCAGGCATTCAACCAGATAGCCTGCGAGCGAGACTATTTTCTTTGTGCCCAGCGAATCAAAAATTATACTCGGCAGCGCCTTTCCTTTATGGATGGATGTCAATTTAAAAACATCCGCAGCCTTTTCGAGGTGCTGGAGTCCTCTAGCCCTTTCAGTCTCTTCATCTGCCTCAAATAAAACGCCTTCTGAAAATCTTTCGTCATATTTAAAATCATCAATATCAAGATCGGACTTTTTTATGAGTTCGATGATTTGCTTTGCCTCTGGACTTTCTGGGGTTTTGAGCATTTCTATCGTTTTATATGGCGGCAGCGACTGCATTGACAATACTGTGACATTCTCGGCAAAACCCTTTAGCGCCTCTCGCGCCTCCTGTAACAGAGGAAATTCAGCAGCGTCCAGTGTGTTTATCAGGATATTGTCTTTAGAAGAAAGTTTTATAGCCTCTTTAAGTTTGTCACTACCGCTGACAGCGCTCTTATTTTCTGTGTTTCTATAGAAAAACAGCTCTTTTGATTTGTTTCCGTATCTGTCAAGATAGATATGCGAAAAGCCCTCTTCTATAAATATTCTTAACTTTGTGTCGTACCGGAAAAAGTACTCATATCTTTTACCGTTCCATAAAAAAACGGCGCCTAAGCTGAAAGCGTCTGAATCAGTAAACAAGTTTGAGCGGAATTTAATCGGCTTATTCAGCAGTACAGCCTGGTATGCGCGGAACGCGTTCATCAAACATGTTTTCCCGGTATTATTCGGCCCGTAAATGGCGGCTGTTTTCAGGATATTTCCCTGCTGCGAAGCGATAACATTGGAACGGAATTTCTTTGTTCTCAGATCCGCTTCCAGGTTGAATTTAACCTCGGTACTGTAAACCTGAAAATTTTCTATGCTGAATTCCAAAATCATGATTCTCACCTCTCTAAAGAGTATAACAGATTTATATTTTTTATGCAAATTTTAGGCATAAAAAATATAAATCCCTCTTGTTTGAAAAGGTGGGAATCGCTTCTTATTCTATAAACATTGAATCGCCGAAGGAGAAGAAGCGGTAGCGCTTCTCCACCGCCTCTTTGTATATGCGCATCATCGTTTCGTAGCCGCCGAAGGCGGAGACCAGCATCAGCAGCGTGCTCATCGGCAGGTGGAAGTTGGTTATCAGCGCGTCTGTTACCTGGAATTTATAGCCGGGGCTGATGAAGAGCCTTGTCGCCAGAGAGCCGGGGATTATTCCGCCGTATTGCGCGGCGAAGGATTCCAGCGTGCGCACTACCGTCGTTCCGACGGCGACGACGCGTCCCTTTTCCTTTTTGGTCTCGTTTATCAGCGCCGCCGTCTCCGGCGGTATTTCGCAGATTTCCCTGTGCATGATGTGGTCGCGTATATTTTCGGCTTTGACGGGGCGGAATGTGCCAAGTCCAACCTGTAACGTCACGAAGGCGCGGCGCGCCCCCTTTTCATCGAGCTTTTTCAGCAGTTCGGGGGTGAAGTGCAGTCCGGCCGTCGGGGCGGCCACGGAATTTTCCTTTTCGCGTCTGGCGTAAACGGTCTGATAGCGCTCTGGGTCGGCGTGCGTATTCGTTATGTAGTGAGGCAGAGGCGTTTCGCCGAATCTGTGTATCAGCTCAAAGGGGTCGCTCTCCGGCGCGAATATTATAGTGCGCAATCCGTCTTCAAGGCGCGCCCCCACTGTTACCTCGTTCCGCTCGTCCAGAGCGACGCGCGTTCCCTCCGGCAGCTTGCGTCCGGGGCGCACGAGCGCGTTCCATTGCCGCGGCGTATCTCCGGGGTTGAGGAAAAATATTTCCACCTTCGCCCCGCCTCCGCCCTTTTTTATTCCCTCTACGCGCGCCGGCAGGACGCGCGTGTCGTTGAGCACAAGCAGGTCGCCGGCGCGGAGGTATTCAGCTATATCGCGGAATATCCGGTCTTCGCTCCAGCCGCTTTCTCTGTGAACTACAAGCAGCCGCGAGGAATCGCGAGGTTCCGCCGGTTCCTGCGCTATCAGCTCTTTTGGCAGCTCATAATCGTAGGCCGCCGTTTTTGAAAGATCCATTTTCATCTAAAGTTCCTTTTTCAAAGTGGTTCCGGGGAAATAGTATTCAAGCATTTTTATGTAGCTCCATCCGGCCTCGGCCAGCGATTTTGCCGTCCACTGCGGGAAGCCTACGCCGTGTCCCGTTCCTCTGCCGAATATCGTCACATTCCGCGAGTTCGCCGCCTCCATTGAAAGCGCCGTCGCCGTGGGCGCGGAGGCTGCGGCTGGTTGTGGGGCGGCGCTTTGAGGGCGCGGCTCCGTCCGGCTGACGGGAATTTTTTTGCCGCTCATGCGCGCCTCGCCCTCAGCGACAAAGCGCGGATATTCTTTAGATTTGCCTATCATCGCCATCAGCTCCGCCGTGGTGAAGATTTTATTTTTCGCCATCCATACAAGCTTGTCTTCGTCGCTCTCCGGCATTGTCGAAGCGTCTATATTAGCGGGATAACTCCGCTCCGGCTGTACGGCCGCCTCCGGCGCTGCCGCCGTTTCCCGCGCCGGCTGAACCGTGGGATTGTAGGCGCTGCGGCTGTTAAATTCAAAGAGGGTGCTTTTTATCACGCCGGTTCCGAGCGCCGTGCGGAATTTGCTCCCGGCTATGAGCTGACTGCCGCCGCTGCCTTTTACTTCAAGCTGCAGCACTCGTCCGCTTTCGTCGCGCCTGACAGGGCGCAGCGAGGATATCGTTCCGACACGGATTCCAGCCGCGGAGAGGCGGCTTTCTATCTGGCTCATGGATACTGTCGCCTGCCACGCGGCGTTCGGCCCCTTTGACGGAAGCGGATCCGCTCTGGCGGCAAGATATGGTATATCCTTGCCCCATACTGATTTTGCAGAGGTCGTCATTCCGCCGCTGTCTCCGAAATAGAATATCTGCGCGGGGGCGCCGGAATAGGTAAGTATTTCGCCGGCGGTCGCCGTAACAGCTTCTATTATCGCGCGGGCTTCCCCTTCCGTCCCCTCGTAGAGCTGACAATGAACGCGCGAGCAGACGTCATAACGGCCATGCTTCTTTGACGAAAGCGTATAGGTGCGCGCCAGCACGGCCTGCGCCTTCAGCGCCTCCAGCGGCCAGCCGGGGCTCATCTCGCTTTTAAGAACGCCTTTCAGATAGTCCTCCATATTCACTCTGTTGATAACGTTAAGGCCGCGCGAACCGGCTTCTATGACCAGCGAACCATGATGTTTTATTCCTCCGCAGGCGAGCGGCGAGCTGCTTGTAATGACCGCGGGCAGTTTATATGAGTATTTTCCGGCGGTCATCGCGCCTTTGGAATAATTTATCTGAAAGGAGCCGCTGAACGGCTTTGTGCTCCTGCCACCGGCGTCCCTTATTATGAGGGCGTTCCCGCCAATAGAACAGCGCGCCGCGTTTTCCATGAGCAGCACAGTCACTTCGCGGGCCTGCGAGGGCGAGGCGGAGGTGAGGGCGAGCAATAAAATGACGATAAAGATATATTTCTTCATTTCCATCTTGAAAAAATATTGAAGATAAGCGTCAGTATAAGGCTGACGACCAGCATTGTGCCGAATGGGGCGAATACCGTAAGATTCTTTTTCTGATATGTGATATCTCCGGGAAGCTTGCCAAAGGGAATATTCAGCTTTCCGGCGAGCAGCATTATCAGGCCGGCAGCCGTTATCAGCAGTCCCAGAGCTATGAGCGCCTTTCCGAGCTGATTCATTCTATGATTCCTCCTCCGGGCTGAAGAGACTCTGCTGACTCTGCTGGTACTGCGTGAAATGCGGCGATACCGGTATGCCCAGATAGTCCCATGTGTTGCGGGTGGCGCGCCGTCCGCGCGGGGTGCGTTCGAGCAGCCCTTTTTGTATCAGATACGGCTCATAGATGTCCTCTATCGTCTGCGCGTCCTCGTTGAGAGCGGCCGCCAGCGTCGAGAGGCCAACAGGGCCGCCGTCGAATAGCTCTATCAGCGCGCGCAGAAATTTACGGTCGCCGTCGTCCAGCCCCTCCGGGTCGATGCCGAGCATATCAAGGGCGTATCGGGCAAGGTCGCGCTGAACGCGCGGCGCCTGTTTCACTTCGGCAACGTCGCGCACGCGCCTGAGAAGGCGCAGCGCCACGCGCGGCGTACCGCGTGAACGAAGTCCTATCTCCTCCGCCGCGTCGTCCTCAATATTCACGCCGAGCACACCAGCTCCGCGTCTTACGATCGCCGTCAGCTCCTCCGACGAATAGAGGCTTAGCTGCTCTACGATGCCGAAGCGCGCTCTGAGCGGCGAGGTCAGCAGCCCCAGCCTTGTCGTCGCGCCTATCAGCGTAAACTTGGGCAGCGCCAGCCGTATGCTGCGCGCCAGAGGCCCCTTCCCCACGACTATGGAGAGAGAAAAATCCTCCATCGCCGGGTAAAGTATCTCTTCGATATTGGCCGACATTCTGTGTATCTCGTCGATAAAAAGCACGTCGTTCTGCTGTATGTTGGAGAGTATGGCGGCCAGGTCGCCCGCCCGCTCAAGAGCGGGGCCGGTCGTCACGCGCAGGCTGCCCTTCATCTCCTTTGCGATTATTCCTGCGAGCGTCGTCTTTCCAAGCCCGGGAGGGCCGTAAAAGAGCGTGTGGTCAAGCGGCTCCTCGCGTCTCAGCGAGGCGGTCATAAAAATCGTCAGCTTGTCTTTAAGGGCGCTCTGTCCTATGAAATCGTTCAGCGCCTGAGGGCGCAGAGTGTGCGTCTCTTCCTCTTTCTCGCGGCGCATAGTCTCTATCAGCTTGTTGTCGGGATTGTTCTTTTCCATTTTTTATCCCCCTACCTGCGCTGAAGTATGCCAAGCGACGCCATCAGCAGGCTTTCTTCCGTCCATTCGACGTCGTCCTCCGCCTGAGCCTTTGCCGTCGCGATAGCCTTCACGCACTCGCCGTGCGAGAAGCCGAGGCCGGAAAGCGCCTCCGTAACAAAAGAGTCAAAAGAGGCCGGAGCGGCGGACAGATCTGAGAATGAAGAGAATTTTTTCTCAATCTTGCTCCTAAGCTCAAAGCATATACGCTCCGCGCGCTTCGCCCCCAGCCCAGGAACGGATAGCATGGATACGTTTCCGGCTCTGATCGCCTCTACGATACGCCCCAGCTCCAGAGAGCGCATCAGCGTGATCGCGAGCTTGCCGCCTATCGTCTTGACCTGCAGCAGCTCAAGAAAAAAATCCCGCTCCTGCTCGGAGGCGAAGCCGAACATCGCCAGCCCCGCGTCGCTTATCTGCAAATAGGCAAGGCATTTAAGCTCCTCGCCGACGACAGCCGAGGCCATCAGCGCCCTTGTGGGATACAGCTCGATGCCGAAGCCCGCCACATCGATGATCAGGCTCTCTTTTGATATTGCGGACAGCGTTCCGCGCAGGAAATCTATCATTTCAGTATCCTCTCAGAATATTTCTGTCGTAGGAGTGCAGCGCAAGCCCCGCTATAGCGATTGCCAGCGCGTCCGCCGCGTCGTCGGGGCTGGGATTCTTCGCAAGCCCCAGCAGATGAGCCACCATACCCTGCACCTGCCCCTTCTCCGCGCCGCCGTAGCCGCAGACCGCAAGCTTTACCTCGCTCGGCTTCACCTCGTAAGGCTCAAAGCCGAGCTGCGCCGCCATCAGCAGCACGACCCCCCTCGCCTGCCACACCATTTCAGCCGTCGTAACATTGCGGCCGAAAAAAAGCTTCTCCACGGCAACCATATCAGGCGGATATTTTTCCGCGACAGCTTTCAGCTCGTCGTAAAGCAATGAAAGACGGCTCGCCAGCGTAAGCCCGGGGGGCGTCTTTATCACTCCGTAACATTCGCACGCCAGCCCGCCGCCATATTGCGAAACGACCCCGTAGCCCAGAGTGCCGAGACCGGGGTCTATTCCCAGAGCGCGCAGAGCGCCCTCTTTTTTTTCGTCAGTCAAGCTGCGCCAGAATCTCTTCCGGGATATCGAAGTTGGCGTAAACCGCCTGAACGTCGTCGTGATCCTCGAAACGCTCTATCATAGCAAGCATTTTCGCCGCGTCCGAGGCGTTGTTGATGGAGACTGTATTCTTAGGTATCATCTGAACCTCCATCGTATCGACGTTATAGCCTGCCCCCTTCAGAGACTGCCCCACCTGAGAGAGCACATTCGGGTCGCAGGTAACTTCAAAGCCTTCGTCGGAGCTTTCAAGGTCGTCCGCGCCGGCTTCGAGAGCCGCCATCATAAGCTCGTCCTCGTCTATCCCGCCGCCGCTGATCTCGACAACGCCGCGGCGGTCGAAATTCCACGCGACGCAGCCCATCTCGCCTATAGCGCCGCCGCTCTTTGAAAAGAGGGAGCGCATATCCGGCGCGGTGCGGTTTCTGTTGTCGGTCATAGCCTGCACCATCACCGCCACGCCGTTGGGGCCGTAGCCCTCGTAATAGATCTCCTCCATCGGGCCGCCGAACTCGCCGGTACCGCGCTTGATGCCGCGCTCTATGTTGTCTACCGGCACATTTCCGGCCTTTGCGCGCTCAATGGCGACTTTAAGACGGAAATTATTGTTTGGGTCTCCGCCGCCGTCCTTAGCGGCAGCGATTATGTCCTTGACAAGCTTCTGGAAAGCTACGCCCTTCTTTGCGTCCTGCGCCGCCTTCCTGTGTTTGATACCCGCCCAATGCGAATGTCCTGACAAAAGAATCACCTCATGGATTAGATTAAATTTTTATGAATCATAAGTTCTCGGGCAGTTTTGCCATCGGTGCAAAAAGTCTTTTATGCCCGGAACGTGTAATTGCCGCCTTGATTTTCGCCTCCGTCGCCTCAGAGGCGCGCCCTGTGGCGATATAGCGGTCCAGCTCGTCGTAAGTCAGCCCCATCTCCGCTTCGTCGGTCTGCCCCTCCCATAGAGAGGCGGTAGGAGGACGCTCTATGATCTCCCTCGGTACGCCTAGATATTCCGCGAGAGCGCGAACCTCCCCCTTGAGCAGATCCGCCATCGGCATGAGGTCAACGGCCGAGTCTCCGTATTTCGTGAAATATCCGAAGGTAATTTCATCCTTGTTGCTGCCTCCGCAGACAAGATATCCGTACTGCTGGGCTATGGCGTAAAGCGTTGTCATGCGTAGTCTTGGTTTGATATTCGCGGAGGAAAGCGCATTCAATTCGGGAAGTGTCTTTTCTATCTCTTTTTTCAGCGTGTCGTAGGAAGATGTCAGATCTGCCTTTACCGTCCTTATACCTATCGCTTCGGCCAGCAGCATTGCGTAATCCTCGTCTATCCGCGTACTGTGGCAGGGCATTATCACTCCCAGCACATTATCGGCCCCCAGCGACCTCGCGAGCAGCGCCGCCAGCACGGCGGAATCTATGCCCCCGCTGATGCCGAGAGCCGCCCCCTTTGCTCCGGCCACGCCGAACTTTTCCTTTATCCAACTCACCAGAAAGCGCGTTATCTTTTCCGGGTCCCGATAGATCTCCATGCCGTCAGCCTCACCTTCAAAAGCCGCTGAATTTTGTGCAGAGCTTATTTTATCACAAAAGCAGTACCGCCGTCATTACTTTTGCCGCGGCTCACGGGCGTTGACGCTCTGCGCGGCCTGCGCCATCTGCCGCATATTGACCGGCAGCCGCGACGCGCTTAATCAGAGGGTGGAGAGATTTTCTGCTGCGTTACCTGTCATAGCTACGATGCATTATTAATACCCACGAGACTATCAGAATCAGAGCCATATAGCCAAATAAAATAAAAATGACAAAAATCACTGCCGCTATCAAAAATGAAGTCAAGGTAAATGTAAGAGGCTGGTCAAAAAAGCCCTCGCCTCTGTCGTTGTATTCTTTTTGCGCCCGCCGGTAATTCTGCACAGCGAAAAACAGAAATATAAAAAAGCCGACCCTAAGAGAATTATACAGCCACCTGTGATTATAATATACGTATGCCGTCAATCCATATACTTTTGCCGTCTGCTCATATACTTTATCAGCAATTATTCTGTTTATTATGTCATGACCATAGAACTGTTTGATCGCACTACGCGGCAATGTCTTTACCTGCCTTGCCGAGGGCGTTATTGAGACCCATGCTTCATAGCCTCCATTACCGCCAATTCAAATGGTATTGCCTGCAGCCAGAACATTATAAAATAGACTATTAACGCGAGGGTAAAAGAGGTTAAAACAGACATCAAGGGCTTATTCAAAAACTGGAGCGACCAGTAATCCTGTTTCTTCTTTCTGTATGATAGCCGGTAGTAATGTATTATAATGAAATGCACTAATAAGATGCAGAACTGGGCCAGATAATATCCGCCTCTGTTATCGATATAAAGATTTACCATAGCTCGATTATAATTAAGATAAATATTCAAAATACAAAAGAAAAAGAATGTCATAAAGAAAAATGAATCATGATAGCGCCAACACAACACTAGACTCACCACTAAACACACCAGCAGATCCAACATGCACCACACCCCACTTCCAAATTACGCGGATATAAATTCTCTGCCTTTATATTGGCTGGCTGAAGCTACTATAACAGCATGTCAATCAGCTGTAAAGCCACAGCTTGTAAGCGCCGAAGCGCGGGAATTTAAAAACTGTATAATGATAGCCCAGTGCGGCATGCGGAGTTTGTTTTATTACAAAAGCAGTACCGCCGTCATTACTTTTGCCGCGGCTCACGGGCGTTGACGCTCTGCGCGGCCTGCGCCATCTGCCGCATATTGACCGGCAGCCGCGACGCGCTTAATCAGAGGGTGGAGAGATTTTCTGCTGCGTTACCTGTCATAGCTACGATGCATTATTAATACCCACGAGACTATCAGAATCAGAGCCATATAGCCAAATAAAATAAAAATGACAAAAATCACTGCCGCTATCAAAAATGAAGTCAAGGTAAATGTAAGAGGCTGGTCAAAAAGGCCCTCGCCTCTGTCGTTGTATTCTTTTTGCGCCCGCCTGTAATTCTGCACCGCAAAAAACAGGAATATGAAAAAGCCGACTCTAAGAGAATGATACAGCCACCTGTGATTATAATATACGTATGCCGTCAGTCCATATACTTTATCAGAAATTATCCTGTTAAGGGGATACTGATGTAACGGTTTCAGCGGACTACGGCGCGGCAATGTCATTCCCTGCCCTGCTGAGGGAGTTATTTGAGCTCCATGCTCCATAGTTATCCTTACCCACTCTGTAAAAGGTATCGCCTGCAGCCAGGATATTATAGAGTAAACGATCAACGCGAGGGTAAAAGAAGTTAAAACAGATATCAATGGCTTGTTAAAAAACTGGAGCGACCAGTAATCCTGTTTTTGTCTCTTTCTGCGTACCAGCCGGAAGTAATGTATTATAGCGAAATGCGCCAGAATAATACCGAACTGAGCCAGATAATAACCGCCTCTGTTGTTGATATAAAGATTCACCATAGCTTGATTATAATTAAGCCAATAATTCAACCCACAAAAAAGGCCGTATATTGTTACAAAAAATGATTCTCCATAATAATAATGAGGCAACATGCGAACCACTCTTTCTAAATTACGCAGATATAAATAATTGGCAATTTATATTGACTGACTATTGATATTGTTGACGGACTCACAAGAAAGGCACGGGGGCAAAACTTCTGGATGCCTTTTCCAGTCTTTTTGAAAGCGTTATCAGCGTCCTTGCTCCACAGTCGCCATTACCGCCACTGCAAATGGTATTGCTCGCAGCCAGGACATTATAAAGTAGACGATTAACGCGAGGGTAAAAGAAGTTAAAACAGATACCAAAGGCTTATTCAAAAACTGGAGCGACCAGTAATCCTGTTTCCTTTTTCTGCGTACCAGCCGCCAGTAATGTATTATAACGAAATGCGTTAAAATGATACCGCATTGAGCCAGATAATAACCGCCTCTGTTGTTGATATAAAGATTCACCATAGCTTGATTATGGTTAAGATAATTATTCAAGATACAAAAGAAAGTGTATGTTACGTAAAAAAAAGAATCACGATAGCGCAACCACAACACTAGACGCAACATGCAAGCCACTCCTTTCCAATTACGCGGATAAAAATTTAATCAGCATTTATATTGACCGGCTGAATATACTATAACAGTCTGCCAATAAGCTGTAAAGCCGCAATCTGTAGCCGCTTGCTTACATAATGGAAAAGGTCGTATCATTCATATAAAAATATTTCATTAAGGTGATACGTTGAATCTATCATCTTTGCCAAGCTAAAATTCTTATAAATTGCAGCAACGTAAAGAGCGGCGCTTTTATCCGTGCGCCGCCCCTCCGCGAACAATTATACCGCCGCAGCTGTTAGAATTTTCTGATATTCCGTACTTCGTCCAGCGACGCGGCGATGTCTTTGAGGCTGCTTCCGGCTGACGCTTCCGCGGCTGCCGCAACGGCGCCTTCAACTATAGGGACGTCCGCCATTATTATTTCGCGTCCCTCCATGTTTTCAACCGCCATTTCCGCGGTCATCACGGCGCTGCCCATGTCCATGAGAAGAATCACGCCGTCTCCGCCGTCCGTCTCTTCTATCGCGCGGCTTATCTTCTCAAAGCTGGTGCCGAGTCCTCCGTCGTCACGGCCGCCCGCCGCGGCGACAGGCACGTCGTCCGCTATCATTTTCACCAGCTCGACTACTCCTTCGGCGAGGGCGCGCGAGTGGGATATTATTACAAGCCCGACCATTGCCCGCTCCTAGGCCAGCTCCGCGATTGTTTCCAGCATGAGCGTGAAGGAGGCCGCCCCCGGATCGCTATGCCCTAGGCTGCGCTCTCCAAGGTAGCTTGCGCGCCCTTTGGTGGCGATTATCGTCTTTGTATATTCGACGCCCTCTCTGGCCGCAGCAGCGGCAGCCGCAAGCGCGGTTTTAGCGTCGCCTGATGCGGCGTATTCCTTTTCCATAGCCTCTTTGGCCGGTATCATCGCGTCAAGCATCGTTTTTTCTCCGGCGGTGGATTTGCCGCGCGTCATTACCCCCTGTACGGCGGCTTCCATGATGGCGATGAAGTCCGGCATGGAGATCTCGCATTTGCCGGCTGCGGCTTTGCCAGCCTGTATCAGCGCCGTGCCGTAAAGCGGGCCGGAGGCGCCGCCGACTGTGGAGACAAGCGTCATGCCGGTCGTTTTTAGAATAGCGCCTATATCTTTGTCCGCCATAGAGGGCAGTTTTTTATCAACCTCACTAAAGCCTCGCGCGAGGTTTATTCCGTGGTCGCCGTCTCCTATGACGTTGTCCAGCTCCGTCAGGAAGCGCTGTTCCTCTATGACGCGCGCAGCTATGCCCTTTAATATGGCGATGACTTTCTGCTGATTGGTCATGCCTCTATTCCGTCCCCTCCGCGCGCTACGCCTTGAAGGCTATGCTGTCGGCCTTCGCGTCGAGCAGCTCTTTCAGCTCGTCGTCAAGGCGCAGGAGGGTCAGCGAAAAGCCCTGCATTTCTATTGAGGTCATATATTCTCCGACGTAGCTTTTGTAGACTTTCACGCCCTTTTCAGCAAGCACGTCGGCAACGTGGTCGTAGGCGACGAAGAGCTCCATCAGCGGCGTCCCGCCGGAGCTGTTGAGCATTACGGCGACTTCCGAGCCGCTGAAATCAAGGTCGGAGAGTATTTTATCAAGCAGCATGTCGGTTATTTCATTGACGGAACGCAGCTTTTCCTTATGTGTTCCGGGTTCGCCGTGGATGCCGATGCCGACTTCCATCTCGTCCTCCGCCAGCTCGAAGCCCGGCGTTCCCGCGGCGGGAACGATGCAGGGGGCGATGGCCACGCCCATCGTGCGGACGTTGTCGATTACCTTTTGCGCCGTCGCCTGAACTTCTTCCAGCTCCGCGCCCAGCTCCGCTTTCGCGCCCGCGATTTTGTGGACGAATACGGTTCCGGCGACGCCGCGGCGGCCTACGGTGTATAGGCTGCCGTCAACGGCTACGTCGTCGCCTACTACCACCTGCGCGACTTTTATGCCTTCGTCAGCCGCCATTTCGCCGGCCATTTCAAAGTTCATCACGTCGCCGGTGTAGTTCTTTATCACCATCAGCACGCCTTTGTCTGTGGCTATCGCCTTGATGCCCTCATATATCTGGTCGGGCGTCGGAGATGTGAAGACCGCGCCGGCAACGGCTGCGTCGAGCATTCCCTCCCCCACGTAGCCGCCGTGCGCCGGTTCGTGGCCGGAGCCGCCGCCGCTGATGAGCGCCACCTTGCCCTCTTTGGCCTGCGCGCGCACGACGACGTTGCCGCAGTCAAGCTTTCTCACATACTGCGGATAGGCTTTGGCCATTCCCTGAATCATCTGCTTCTCTACTTCCTGGACGTCGTTGATAAATTTCTTCATCGCAAATCCTCCCGCTGATAGATTTATTCATAAATAATTATAATATTGACAGAGGCTTTTGACATATCATATATTGCCCGCTGTGTGATAAAAATGGGTGTTTTTTTGACTGCCGCGTGGATTTTTTTGATTGCCGCGGGAGCCGCTTTCAATGAATATGCGGAGAAATACAAAAACGGCATGTCTGACGATTTATATCAGGCATTATACATTACGGGGATTTGCCATTATGATATAGACGCTGCTGGGAGGCGCCACTCTGTATGTCATCTTGTCCGAATGCGCGTATTATCCGTTGATTACGCGCGGGGCGCTGTCGCGCCAAAAATCGAAAACACAGAAAAGCTTTTGAAGGGAGAAAGAGAAATGATAAAATATATGATAATCACAGCTGCAATCGCAATGCTCTTCACATTCGCGGCGCGCGCGCAGGCCGCCGCGCCGGAGAGCGTCTTCCCGCTGGGGCAGCCGAATGACGCTTATGCACAATATTTTACCGGCCAGAGCTATCTTGCTATGCTTACCACTGAGGGCGTCCCCATCGCTAACGTCACCTTTGAGCCGGGCTGCCGCAATAACTGGCACATTCACCACGCGAAGAAGGTGGGCGGACAGATACTGCTCTGCACCGCCGGACGCGGATGGTATCAGGAATGGGGCAAGGAGGCGCGCGAGCTTCATCCGGGAGATGCCGTTGTGATTCCGGCCGGAGTGAAGCACTGGCACGGAGCCGCGAAGGATAGCTGGTTCGCGCATCTTGCGGTGGAGGTCCCGGGAGAGGATGGCTCTACCGAGTGGTGCGAGGCTGTTGACGACGCGCAGTACGGCAAATTGAAGTAGGGCGGGCAAGGCGCGCTGGTAAAAAAGAATAGATCTGCGCGCCGGGGCGCGGTCGTTGGCCGCCGCCCCATATCCGGTGTAAAATAGAAGCGGCCCGTTAAAAAATAAAATAAATTGAAAGCAGGCTCTGCCTGTACGGAGGGAGAAAGGTAATGGCTTATCTGGGAGATACTATAGGAAAACTTGGCTTCGGACTTATGCGCCTGCCTAAGAAGGGCGAGGAGATAGACGTCGCGCAGGTCAAGGAGATGGTGGACCGCTTTATGGCTGCGGGCTTCACCTATTTTGACACCGCCTGGGCCTACCCCGGCAGCGAGGACGCTATACGTCAGGCGCTGGTCGAGCGTTATCCGCGTGAAAGCTTTCAGCTTGCGACGAAGAATGCCGCCTGGATCGAGTGCAATACGAGAGAGGAGGCCATCGCGCAGTTTGAAACATCTTTGAGGCAGACCGGCGCGGGCTATTTTGATTTTTACCTGCTGCATAATCTCGGCGAGCAGCGGACACATTTCTTCGACGATTACGATATGTGGAGCTTTGTTCAGGATAAGAAGCGGGAGGGGCTTATAAAGCATGTCGGCTTTTCTTTCCACTCCACGCCGGAGGAGCTGGAAGAGATTCTGAAGCTTCATCCCGAAATGGAGTTTGTCCAGCTTCAAATCAATTACGCGGACTGGGAAAACCCCGCCATTCAGTCCCGCCGCTGCTATGAGATAGCGAGAAAGTACGGCAAGCCGATTATTATCATGGAGCCTGTCAAGGGCGGTATGCTTGCCACGCCGCCGGAGGCTGTGACGGAGCTTTTCCGCCGCGCCGCGCCGGAGGCATCTGTCGCGTCGTGGGCGGTACGCTACGCCGCCTCGCTTGAGGGTATAATCACAGTTTTATCCGGCATGAGCAATATCGAGCAGATGGAGGACAATCTTTCCTTTATGAAGGATTTCAGGGCGCTTTCGCAGGATGAAAGAAAGGTGGTCGATGAGGCGCAGCGGATACTGCGTTCCATCCCTATCGTTCCATGCACCACATGCGATTATTGCGCAAAGGTCTGTCCGAATGACATCGGAATATCCGGCTCCTTCACCGCGATGAATTATGTGACGCTTTACGGCAATCTGGAAATAGCGAAGACGCAGGAGGAATGGCTGGTCGTCCGTCACGGCAGGCGGCGCGCCGGCGACTGCATCGGCTGCGGCAAATGCGAGCAGGCCTGCCCGCAGCATATCGCGATACGCGAGGAGCTGGCCAAGGTCGTTCAGACTTTCGGCTAAAGGCTGAAAGCGAAGCGGCACGGAGATAAGCGCCGCGCAATATTCAGTGCATGAAAGAGGGAGGAAGCCATTATGCCGCATGTGGATATCAGCATGATTCCCGGACGGGATGACAAAACCAAGGCTGAGCTTGCCGTCAAGGTGCAGAAATTCCTGTCGGAAGAATTGAAGATTGACCCGGCTGTAGTATCGGTATCTGTCGAAGATGTGGAAAAAGAAAATTGGGGCGAGCATATGAAGCGCTTCAAAGATGAAAATATGTTTGTAAAACCGCAGTTTTAAGCGATATACGCGGCCCCCGGGGGCAGTTGACATGTCCCGGGGGCCGCCGTTTTTTATTGCATTCGCGCCGCCGCGTGGGCGGCTGTTTTTAGAAGTTGCCTATGCTGGCTACCATTACCGCCTTGATCGTGTGCATACGGTTCTCGGCCTCGTCGAACTGGCGCGCGTGGCGCGACTCGAAGACATCTTCCGTTACTTCGTTGCCTTTTACCGCCGGGAGGCAGTGGAGGAATATAACGTCGTCGTTCTCCGCGGCTGCTATCAGCTCTTTGTTGACCTGATAGGGACGGAGCAGCGCCTTGCGCTCGGCGGCTTTCGCCTCTTCGCCCATCGAGGCCCATACGTCAGTGTAGATAGCGTCGGCACCTTTGACGGCGGCTTTCGGGTCGTCTGTGACTGTTATCGTCGCGCCTGATTCGCACTCTTTAGCGATCTGTTCGCACTCGGCGACGAGGGCGGGGTCGGGGAACAGCTCTTTCGGAGCGCCTATCACGAAGTGCATACCCATTTTCGCCGCGCCTATCATCAGCGAGTTTGCGACGTTGTTGCGCCCGTCGCCGACATAGACGAGGCGGATTCCCTTGAGGCGGCCGAAGTTTTCACGGATCGTGAGGAAGTCGGCGAGGACCTGCGTCGGGTGATAGTCGTCGGTGAGGCCGTTCCAGACGGGAACGCCGGCGTATTTGGCGAGGTCTTCCACTACCTTCTGGCTGAAGCCGCGGAATTCAATACCGTCGAACATGCGTCCGAGAACGCGGGCCGTGTCGGCGACGTCTTCCTTGTGGCCGAGCTGGATGTCGTTTTTGCCGAGATATTCAGGGTGGCCGCCTTCATCTATCGCGGCGACTGTGAAGGCGCAGCGGGTGCGGGTCGAGGGCTTCTCGAAGATGAGAGCGACATTTTTGCGCTCAAGAAGGTCGCCCTTTATTCCGGCGCGCTTCTTGTTTTTAAGGTCGGTCGCGAGGTCGAGCAGATATTCTATCTCGGCCGGCGTATGGTGCTTCAAGGAAATCAGATGACGGTTACGAAGATTCACAGGCATTTGTAATTTCTCCCTTCAGATTTATGGTGCTTTATAGGCACTGCATTTTACTTCTTTTTGAGCGCTGTGTAAATGATATTTTATAAAACTATCCTTTAATGAACTATTTTTAATGGCTAGTTCACTGGCGCGCGGTTGAGCGGCATCGACATGCAGCGCGGCCCTCCGCGTCCCCTGCCGAGCTCCGGCCCTTCCAGCTCCAGCACCTCTATGCCGTTGTCACGCAGCAGCTTTGCCGAATTGATGTTGCGGTTGTAGGTGACGACCTTGCCGGGGGCGATGGCGAGCGTGTTGCAGCCGTCATGCCACTGTTCGCGCGCGGTCTCTTCCTTGTCCTTCGCCGCCATTTTTATCAGGCGGAGTTTGTCGAAGCCCAGAGTCTCCGCGACGGCGCGCTGCCAGTCCTCTTTCTGTTCAAGGCGCATGAGCCGCCCTTCATCTGAATAGTCGAGCTGCCAGACTTTGAGCGATTCGAGTATCGGCGGATAGATGCAGAAGGCATCGCGGTCCACCATCGTGAATACCGTGTCCAGATGCATACAGTAGCGCCCTTTGGGTATTTCAAAGGCGAATACGCGCTTGATAGGCGTTTTTGCGGCAAGGTTGCGCCCTATCCTCTGTACCGTGGTCGGGGCTGTGCGCTGTGAGACGCCTATGGCCATAGCGTTTTCGCAAATGACAAGCAGGTCGCCCCCCTCCGCCTTCTGCGGCCACACTTCGTCGGGGGCATCGCCGAACAGTATCTGCATTCCTTTGAATCGCGGGTGGTAGTTGGTGATGTATTTCCAGTAGAGAGGCTCTATCCTGCGGGCTTCAAATGTCATCTGCGCTATCACTATGCCGTTTGCGACCGTTACGGCCGGGTCTCTCTGGAAGTAGAGGTTCGGTATCGGGTGGATGATGAAGTCGCTGCCGTTTTCAACTGATGAGACGAGGCTTAAACCGCACGGGCAGATCGCCTTTACCTCTTTTTTCGTGTAGCCTTCGATCAGATGATCCGCAAGCTCCTTCGCCGGCATTTCCATCAGTACCGGCTTGAATGCCTCCGAAAGCCGCCTGTCGAGGCATTCAAATCTGAATACGTCGCCTATAAGCTCTTCGCGCACATCCTTTCGCGCTATCACTTCCGCAAGGCTGTCGCTGAAATACAGCACCTCCGTGCCGTTGTTTCTCAATATTTCGGCGAAGTTGTCATGCTCTTTCTGCGCCTGTTTGAGCCACAGAAGATCGTCAAAAAGCAGTTCGTCCATGTTCTCGATGGTGAGCCTGTCGATCTCTTTGCCCGGTCTGTGCAGCATCACCTGACGCAGCGCTCCTGTCTCCGAAAATACACTGAATTGGCTTTCCTGGTTCATTTTTACACCCCCTAAGTCTCTTAAAAAACACAAGCCGCCGTTCTTTATTTTTTTGCAGAATGTAGAAAAGTTGCCACAGCAATATTACATGACTATCTTATATTTATATTCCAGATTAGTCAATACATTTTTTGATGAGGATTAAAATAAACCTGATATTTATAATGGTTTAGTAATTGATTATTTCCCGCTCTATAATTTTTTCAAATTCTTCCATCGCGCCGCGTCTGACAAAGCTTCCCTTTCTGAATACGATGAAGCCGTCGGGGCTGCCGGCGATGCCGAAATCCGCCCCCGCCGCCTCTTTCGGGCCGTTGACTTCGCAGCCCATTACGGCGATGGTGACTCCGTCGAGCGCGGTCGGGGGGAGCATTTTTTTCAGCCTCTCCACCAGCTCGGCCACCTCGATGCGCCTGCGTCCGCATGTCGGGCAGCTGACGAGATTCCAGCCGCGGCTGCGCAGCTCCAGCGCTTTGAGGATATTGTAGCCGGTCTCCACCTCTTCCGTTCCGGGGGCGGTGAGGCTGACGCGGATCGTGTCGCCTATGCCGCGCGCGAGCATCAGAGCTATGCCGGCGGCTCCTTTGACGATTCCGGCGTTGCCGTTTCCGGCCTCCGTTATGCCGATATGCTGCGGCAGCTCGTATTTTCCGGCGAGTATCGAGTTTGCGCGCACTGTCTCCGCGACTGATGATGATTTCGCGGAGATTATTATATCTGAGAAGCCCTTATCGAGCAGCGGGCGAAGCTGCTCCTCTACCGCAAGGACGAGCGCGGCTCCGCGGTCTCCGGCGCATTTTTCGAGCTGCGCGCCGCCGAGCGAACCTCCGTTCGCCCCGATGCGTATCACTGCGCCGCGGTCGCGGGCGGCGGCCGTTACCTCGTTAAGTCCGGCCTCTCCGCTCATGTTGCCCGGATTTATCCTGATTGATGGAGCGCCGGCGGCCAGAGCCGCGAGCGCGAGCTTATGGCTGAAATGTATATCCGCCATTAATGGAATAGGGCTGTTTTTTATCAGCTCCGCGAAGGGTGCGGCGAGGCTTTCGTCAGGCAGTGCCACCCTTGCCAGTTCGCAGCCGGCGGCGGCAAGCGCCTCGCATTCTTCAACGCATTCGCGCGGCTCTGTGAGGCGGCTTTTGAGCATACTTTCCACCCTGACCGGCGCGCCCCCTCCTATTTGAAGCCCTCCGATAACTACCGCTTTTCTGCTTCCCATTTTTCCGGCTCCTATCGCATCAGTCTGTAGATGTCTTTGCCTGTGACGAGAAGTATCAGCGCCAGCAGTATCATGAAGCCGGCGTAGTGTATCATCGTCTCTATCTTTTCCGGCACTTTTCTGCGCGTGACCAGCTCGATCAAGATGAATATTATCCTGCCGCCGTCAAGCGCGGGAAATGGCAGAAGGTTGAGAAGGCCGAGGTTGAGGTTTATCACTCCGAGGAAGGCTATAAATGTCCAGAAGCCGTCTTTCAGAGCGTCTCCGGCCATCGTGGCTATTCCTACGGGGCCTGTAACGTCCGCCTTTATCTGTCCGGTGAGAGCCATCCATAGCCCGCGCAGTATCTCCACGCTCATATGCCACGAATATGTGAAGGCCGCTCCGAGCGCCTTGAAGAAGGGATATTTTTCATGCGACGGCTGAACGCCGAGCAGACGTCCTCCGGCCTCCTTACTGACCGGGATGTCCACGGAGAAACGCTTCTCTTCCCCGCCGCGTTCGACGATTATTTCAAAGCGGTCGCCGACCTTGTCCTCGGCCTGAATGTTTTTTCTGATGTCCGGCCAGCTTTTCAGCTCTTTGCCGTCGATGCTTTTTATCACGTCGCCGCTCTGGAATCCGGCGCTGTAAGCCGGCGTTCCTTCCATGATGTTGCCCAGCTTCGCCTCTTCCATGTTGTAGACGCCGTAGCCGGAGAGATAGACGGCTGTCAGCAGCCACGCCAGGGCGATGTTGACGGCCGCTCCGGCTCCGATTATCAGAATCCGCTCCCACGGCTTTTTATTCGCCAGCGAGCGCGACGGGTCGCAGCCCTCTTCCGAAAGGCCGCCTTCCTCCTCCGCCGCGTCTTCGCCCTCCAGCTTTACAAAGCCGCCTATTGGAAAGGCGCGGAATGAATACAGCGTCTCCCCCTTTTGGCGGCTCCAAACAGACGGCCCCATGCCGAATGAAAATTCATGCACCATAACGTCGCGAAAGCGCGCCGCCCAGAAATGGCCCCCTTCGTGCGAGATGACGCATATCGCTATCACTATCAGAAAAGATATTATACTCAACAACTCTTTTTTCCTCCGCTTATCTTCTGCAAATTTCGTCAGCCGCCGCCCGGCCCTCCTCTACCAGCGCAGTCGCCTCTTCGAGCGACGAGGGGGCGGAGCCGCGGTAGCCTTCCAGCACGCCGGATATCACACGCGCTATATCGCAATATGATATCTCAGCGCGCAGGAAATGTTCAACCGCGCTTTCATCAGCGCCGACGAGCAGCGCCGGATAGGCCCCTCCGGCGCGCCCCGCTTCGCGCGCGAGGGCGAAGCAGGGAAAAAGCTTCTCGTCTATGCCGCGGAAGCTCAGATCCCATTGCTCCGGCTCCAGCGGCGGCAGCCCCTTTTCCATCAGCGGCAGCCGCTTCGGCCAGGCGAGCGCCGCCGCGGCCGGAAGCCTCATATCCGCCGGTGACAAAAGCAGCCTGACCGTGCCGTCGGTAAATTCCGCCATGCCGTGTACCTGCGAACGGGGATGAATAAGGGCGCTCACCCTTTCCGACGGCAGGGCGAAGAGCTGCATCGCCTCGATACATTCTATACCCTTATTCATCAGCGTGGCGCTGTCTATCGTTATTTTCGCGCCCATTCTCCATACAGGATGGTTGAGCGCAGCGGCGGGAGTCACTCTTTCCAGCTCCTCCGCGCTGTAATCGCGAAAAGGCCCGCCTGATGCGGTGAGCCATATCCGCGACAGCTCCTTTTTCTCCGCCCCCTCTATGCACTGCCAGACCGCGCTGTGTTCGCTGTCCACGGGGCGAAGCTGTCCCGCGCGTTTGACGAGCGGCATCACCCACGGCCCCGCCACAACTATGCTCTCTTTGTTGGCGAGCGATACGTCTATGCCGCGCGTCAGCGCCCTTTGCAGCGCCTCTATCGCCGTTGTGCCGGAGGAGGCGAAGACCGCGTGCTCTACCTCCGGATTTTCCACTATCTCGCTGAGAGCGCCTCTGCCGGTCAGGCAGGTAAAGCCCTCTTCGCGCCAGCCTTTGTCCTTTGGCTCTGTGAGGCATAGAATCTTCGCCCCATGTCTGCGCCCAAGCGCGGCCAGCTTTTTCGCGTCGCTTCGCGCCGCCAGCGCGGTTATCTCAAATATCTCAGGGAAGCGCGCGCATATATCGAGCACTGCGCCGCCGACGCTGCCTGTGGCCCCGAATACGGCCAGCCTTATCTTGCTGGCCATATCTATCCTACCAGCTCGAATATGACGAAGGCAAGCGTACCATTTACGAGAATGCTGTCGAAGCGGTCAAGCAATCCTCCGTGGCCGGGTATGACAGAGCCGGTGTCTTTGACTCCCGCCTCGCGTTTGAGCACGGATTCTCCAAGGTCGCCAAGCTGTCCGGCTATGCCGCAGAGCAGCCCCATCAGCAGAAGCGGCATCGGCGGGAATGAAAAGAATAGCGCCAGCAGTCCGCCGCACATAAGGCTGGCGGCCGCCCCGCCGAGGAAGCCCTCCCATGTTTTATGCGGGCTGACCTGGCTGCAAAGAGGAGTTTTCCCAAGATGGCTGCCGACGAAATAGGCCGCCACGTCGCAGCTCCATGTGCAGAAGAAGAGCGTTATCAGAAACATCGCTCCAAGCTCGCGCGAACGTATCAGGATCATGAAGGACCAGGGCAGTATTACGTAGGCAATACCGGCAACCGTGCCGCCCATAGAGACAAGCGCGTTGCTCTCTCCTGAGACCTGACGCTTCAGGACCTCAAGAAAAAGCGCAATAAAGGCTATAGCCGATATGGAGCAGAGTATTGTTGAAAGATTCATGATGCCGAGGGCCGTTCCGAGCAGTATGAAGAGTCCGGAGAGCATTACCAGCGCCGGCGACGCCGATATGCGGGAGGATTGCAGCTTGTAAAATTCCCATAAAGAGAGAGTCGCGATAAGGATCACGATGGCGTCCCATACGTAGCCGCCCAGTATTATCCCCCCTATCACAGCAAGCACGATTAGCACGCTGCTGAACGCGCGCAGCTGAAGATCGGGGCTTGAACGCAAAAACGCTTTAAGCTTTTCCATAACGACGCTCCCTTTCGCAGTAATCTTTTATCGCTTCTTCAAGGTCTTCTTTATAAAAATCAGGCCAGTATTTGTTGGTGAAATAATATTCGCTGTACGCGCTCTGCCACAGCCAGAAGTTTGAAAGGCGCAGCTCGCCGCTGGTGCGGATTATCAGATCTGGGTCGGGCACATCGGGCAGATATAGCTCCCTGCGCAGCGTCTCTTCCGTCACGCCCCCCTCGGGAGGCGAGGCCAACAGCCTGTTTATCGCGTCCAGCAGCTCCCGTCTGCCGCCGTAATTGATGCAGGTTATGAACTGCGTCCCGCTGTAGTCCTTTGTCTTTTCCTCAGCCTCGCGCAGTATCTCCCTTATATCGGGCGGCAGCGCGGCGAGATCTCCCGCAAAGCGCATACGCACCTCTTCGCGGCAAAGCTCCGCGAGCTTCGAGCGCAGGTAATAGCGGAAAAGTCCCATCAGCCCCATCACTTCGCCCTTTGGACGATTCCAGTTTTCCGTGGAAAAGGCGTAGAGCGATATATATGGTATTCCCAGCTCTTTGGCGGCGCGCACGACGCGCTCCACCGCCTTCACGCCGGCGTGATGCCCCATCACGCGCGGCAGACCTTTGGACTTCGCCCAGCGGCCGTTGCCGTCCATCACTATCGCCAGATGTTCCAGTTTTTTCTTCTCCATATTTATTGCCCTCGCTCTTTTTTTTAACCGAACCTTATCCCGCTGATGGAGCCGGTGGCTTTGACGGCCTCCCACTGTTTTTTGACCTCCTGTATATCGAGCCAGGTGAGATGCTTTGGGCTCCCCTCTTTCGAGCTGGCGTTGCGCAGCAGGTAGCTTGGATGAAACATGGGCATTACCGCAGTTCCGCGCCATTCGAACCACCTGCCGCGCAGCTTCGTTATCCCCTCCGTAGTCTGCAATATCCAGCGCGCGGGAGTGTTGCCCAGCAGCACTATCAGCGCCGGATTGATGAGCATTATCTGCGTTTGCAGATGTCTGTCGCAGGCGACGCACTCCGCCGGGGTCGGGACGCGGTTTCCGGGGGGGCGGCACTTTACGATGTTTGTTATGTAAACCTCTCTGCGGTCGATGCCGGCGGCGGTCAATATCTGCGTGAGCAGCTGCCCCGCCTTGCCGACGAATGGTATTCCCTGCTCGTCCTCGTCCGCCCCAGGCCCTTCGCCGATAAAGAGCAGCCTGCTGTTCGGGTCGCCGTCGCCGAAGACGACCTTCAGGCGGCTCTCGGCCAGCGCGCAGCCTCTGCATTGAAGAGTGTTTTTCATCGTCTCGCGCCATAGCGTCTTTTTCATCTCTTCACGCTCGGCGGGAGAAAGGCTGAGAAGTATATTTTCATTTTCGCTCATATCAGCACCTCCGCTATCACTACGTCCACAGTCTTTACGTCGAGGCCGGTAAAGTAGCGCAGGCTCACAGCGATGCGCTCTCTCACAAGATTCGCCACGCTGATGAAGTTTTTGCCGCCGGCGGTGACCGTGAGCTTTATCTCTATGCTGACGGCCTCTTCATCCTCTGGAGTGACCTTGACCTCGTTGACCCTGGATACCTGCGCCGTGCGTCCGGCGATGAAAGATGTCAGCTCTTCCAGCGCCTCCGTCTCTATATGCACCTCTCCGAAGAAGCTGAATGGCGGGCGCACGATCGTCTTTTCGCCCTCGTGCCTGTCCTTCGATTTCCAGAATACGCGCAGCTGCCCCACAAGCTTTCCGGCAAAGTTCTTGCGCACCAGCACGTGAGATACGGGGATCACATGCTGCCCCTTGCTGAAGCGTTCGCGGCGCGCCTTCAATATCTCCTCCGGCGACGCCACATCCTCGATATGGACTATCTGCTCCGGCATGGGAAGCTGCAATTTGCGCAGTATGCGTTCCGCCATGTTGTCCGAGGTGGCTATCACCATCAGCGAACATGGGACGACGGAGCGGAAATAGGCTATTACCTCCCTGCGGTGGTCGTCAAACTCAAAGAGTGCGCGGCGGATGGCGCTCACCTGATTACGTTCGGATTTCGCGCTTCTGCCGCAGACTATGCTGCCCTTGTGTATGACAAGGCCGTCGTCTATGATGTAGTCAGCGTCCATAAGCGAGGCGACGAGCTGCGCTCTCTGGCTTTTGCCTGTGCCTGCCGCGCCTACGAAGGCATATGTCTTTATATTTTCGATAATGTTATATTCTGCCACAGCTCACGCCTCCCTCTTATTCGACGGCTTCTATCTCTATCTCGGCTCCAAGCGAGCGAAGCTTCTCAACAAGCCCCTCGTAGCCCCGCCAAACATGCTGGAGGTCGCATACAAGAGTCTCCTCTTCGGCGGCGAGGCCGAGCAGTATCAGCGCCGCGCCCGCGCGCAGATTTGAAGAATGGACCTCCGTCCCGGCAAGCTTCTTCACTCCGGTGACGATGGCCACGTTGTCTTGCAGCTCGATCTTCGCCCCCAACTTCTTAAATTCATTTATATGAAGCAGCCGCGAATCAAATACGCTCTCGTGAATGACGCTCGTTCCATCCGCCAGCGTCAGCACTGCCATCATCTGAGGCTGCGTGTCTGTCGGAAAGCCGGGATAGGGCAGAGTTCTCACTGTTACGCCTTTAAGCGGCCCCGCGCATTTCGCGCATATCTCATCGTTGAATATATCTATCTCAACGCCGGCCTCTTGCAGCTTGCCAAGCACCGCATCCATGATGCCGGCCGGTATTCCGCGCACAGTGACGCTGCCGTTCGTTATCACTCCGGCCATCAGATATGTCGCCGCCTCGATGCGGTCGGGAATGATCTCCCCGGCGGCTGAATGCAGCCGCTCGACGCCGGTGACGCGGATCGTCTCCGTGCCGTCTCCTTTGACCGGCGCCCCCATCAGCCGCAATATTTCCGCGAGATTGGATATCTCCGGCTCTTTGGCGGCGTTTTCGATAAAGGTGACGCCCTCCGCCAACGCCGCGGCCATCATCAGATTCTCCGTAGCTCCTACGGAGGGAAAATCCAGCGTGATGTTTGCCCCCTTGAGACGTCCGGCCGTAGCCGTTACAGCTCCGCCCTTAAGCTCTATCTCCGCCCCCATCTTCGCAAGCCCTTTGAGATGGAAGTCAAGCGGCCTGCTGCCAAGCACGCATCCGCCGGGGAGCGGCAGCAGGGCGCGGCCGCAGCGCGCGACCAGCGGGCCGAGCGCCAGAGAGGAGGCGCGCATCTGGCGCACAAGCTCTACCGGCGTTTCACATTTTATTTCCTCAGGCACATCTATGACCATGCGGTGCTTATCAAAGCTGATTTCGGCTCCCAAATGACACAAAAGCCTGCGCATGGTCTGTATATCGTAAAGATTCGGCACGCCGTCCAGCGTCAGCCTTTGCCCGCGCAGCAGAATGGAGGCCGCCATAATGGGCAGAGCGGCGTTCTTCGCCCCCTGGATATCTACAGTGCCGTTCAGCGGCTTCCCGCCGCGGACAAGCATTTTGTCCGCAAGCTTTCTCTCTTCATTCATCCCCATTTAATTTTGCAGGCTCTCCTTCAATATCTCAGCGATTTTCAGAGACGCGGTTCCGTCTCCGAAGGGCTGAGAGCAGCATTTTTTCTCTATTGCCGGTATCGCTTCCGGGTCGTTGAGCAGCCTCATGGCGTTCTCTGTTATTTTTTCCCTGTTCACTCCGACCAGAATGCCGCTGCCGCGCTCCACTGCCTCGGGACGCTCCGTCACGTCGCGCAGTATCAGCACAGGCTTTCTGATGGCCGAGGCCTCCTCCTGTACGCCGCCGCTGTCGCTGAGGATGAATTTTGAAGCGTTCATCGCCCAGACGAAATCCTGATAGTCGAGCGGGTCGCAGAGAATGACCTGCTCCCTGCCGTCGAGATATTTATGTATTATCTCACGTACCGCCGGATTTTTGTGCATCGGTATCACCATCCACAGCTCCGGATGCGCCTCGGTGATGGATATCAGCGCGCGGCATATATCCTCGAGCGGCTTTCCCCACGATTCGCGGCGATGTGCCGTAACGAGCAGAAAGGGGGCCTTTTCGGGCAGAGCGCGCAGCTCCGGGCAGTCCGGCTTTTTCTGCGCCGCTACTGTATAAAAGAGCGCGTCGATGACCGTGTTTCCGGTAATGCTGACGGCGCTCTCCGGCATACCCTCTTTTCTCAGATTATCGGCCGCTAGCGCGGTGGGGGCAAAGCCCCAGGTGACTATTTTATCGATCAGCACGCGGTTCATCTCTTCGGGGAAGGGCAGCCGCATGTTCCAGCTCCGCAGCCCGGCTTCGACGTGGCCTACCGGTATGCCGCGGTAAAAGGCCGCCAGTCCGGCCGCAAATGTGGTGGTAGTGTCGCCGTGTACCAGCACGGCGGAAGGACGCTCGTCGTCGAAATATTCTCCCGCGCCGGTCAGCACCGAGGCGGTGATGTAGTCCAGCGTCTGGCGTTCTTTCATTATATGCAGATTTCTGTCGGCGGTAAGTTTGAAAAAGTCAAGCACCTGATCAAGCATCGCGGCGTGCTGCCCCGTCGCCAATATCCTGACGTCGAAATGCCCCTGCTTTTGCAGCGCGATGACTACAGGAGCCATTTTAATGGCCTCGGGACGGGTTCCTATTACGCATACGACCTTTTTCTTTTCCATTGCGAAGCCTCCTATCTATTTTTCATTATAAGAGATTAAAGAGCGGCAGCCCCAGAAGGCGCATACCCGCTGTGACGAGCAGCGCGTGAGCGCAGCCCAGCACTATCAGCGCCCCCCATTTAGGCAGGCCGGCGTCTTGAAGTTTATGATGCGCGTGCCCCCTGTCAGGCTCAAAGGGGGATTTTTTCGTCAATATGCGGCGGCTCATCGCGACCAGCGTATCGATGACCGGTACTCCGCCCAAAAACAAAAGTATAAAGGCAAGCTGAAAAAATCCGTCTCCGAAGATATTTGGAAAGACGCTCCAGGCGAGCTGCGAGGAGCAGATATAGCCCATCAGCGTGCTGCCGCCGTCGCCAAGGAAGGTGCGCGGCTGCGGGAAGTTCCACAGCAGCACGCCGAAGACAAGTCCCGCGAAGGGCAGCCATACTCCCCTGCCGCCTGCGAAGAGGGCGCAGAGCGCCGTTATAAGCGTTATCGTCATGCAGAGGCCGTCCATACCGTCTATCAGATTATAGGCGTTCGTCGCTCCGGCGATCCAGAATACGAAAAGAGCGCGCTGCCAGAGCGGCACCGGCAGCGGGTATATCACCCATGCCGCGGCCGCCAGATGAAAGAGCAGGCGCGCGAGCGGCGGAAGCGGGTGCATGTCGTCCATATAGCCGACGATGAATATCAGCGACGCCCCCGTAGCGATATAGGGCACCTCCACTCCGGGATTGCCAGTGAAGAGCGCCCACATCAGATAACCGCTCCACAGCACAAGCCCCGCGCCGCGGGGCATTATGCTGTGATGTTTTTTCCTTCCTCCCGGTATGTCGAGCAATCGGAATTTTCTCGCCAGCGCTATCGCTATCGGAGTTCCGATCAGCCCCCACAGGAAGGTCAGGAGCGTAAAGAGATATATTGAGAGCAAGCCGTACTCCCCTCGTTAATTATTTTGTGCCGAAAAGCCTGTCGCCGGCGTCGCCCAATCCTGGAACGATGTAGCCGTGGTCGTCGAGATTGCTGTCCACAGCCGCCACGTAGATATCAACGTCGGGATGCTCCTGATGGAATCTGGCGATGCCCTCCGGCGCGGCAAGCAGCGAAACGAGCGACATTCTTTTGCCTCCGCGCTCCCTGATATGGCTGACGGCAGCCGCGGCGGAGCCGCCGGTCGCGAGCATCGGATCCACCACAAAGATGTCGCGTTCAGAGATATCGGCCGGCAGCTTGCAGTAGTAATCGACCGGCTTCAGCGTCTTCGGGTCGCGGTAAAGGCCGATATGCCCGACCTTGGCGTTAGGCACCAGCTTGAGAATCCCCTCCACCATGCCGAGGCCGGCACGCAGCACCGGAACGATGGCAAGCTTCTTGCCGGATAGGGTGAATACGCTGGTAGTAGCGACCGGGGTCTCTATCTCTACCTCCTCAAGAGGCAGATGACGCGTGATTTCGTAGACCATCAGCCCGGCGACCTCCTGAACGAGGTCGCGGAAATCCTTTGAAGAGGTCTCCTTATTGCGCATGAGGCCGAGCTTGTGGCGCACGAGCGGATGATCTATCACGACAGTGCGTCCTCCCGCGGCGGCGGCTTCGTGCGTGCTTGAAGTCTCGTCCTCGTAAGCGCTGATCTTGTCAATGCGGAAGCTGTGGCGTCCTCCCTCGAACGGTTCGGCGAGCCATGCCCTGACTATGTCGGAGGCAACGTCGGAGCCGAGCACGCGCGCCCCAAGTACGAGAATGTTGGCGTCGTTGTGGCGGCGGCTCATAACGGCTGTAAAATGGTCGTGGCAGAGCGCGGCGCGGATGCCCCGCACCTTGTTTGCCGCTATGCTCATACCGATGCCGGTGCCGCAGACAAGTATGCCGCGTTCCGCCTTATGGCTGGCGACCGCGTCGGCGGCCCGGAAGCCCCAGTCCGGATAATCGACGCTTACCTCGCCGGAGGCCGTTCCGTAGTCCAGAATCTCATGCCCCTCGCCGGCAAGCAGCCTTTTTATATCTTCTTTGAGTCTGTATCCGGCGTGGTCTGAAGCTGTTGCTATTTTCATTTGTTTTCCCCCGTCCCTTTATAAAATATAAATTATCTATTTCAGCAGAGTCTTTATTATATCTCCGGCCAGCGTATACGGGTCGGCCTTGCGCTGCGACAGCATCTCCATCAGTTCGTCGCTTCTGCGGGCGCTCCATGAGCGCTCCACCAGCAGCGAGATCTCGCCCCTCAATATAGCCTCGACCTCCATTTGCAGCTGAGACCAGCGGCGGCGGCGGCCTTCCTCGCTGCTGTTGAGGTAGTCGCCGTGCTTTCTTATTATCTCGCGGACTTCGTCAACTCCCGTATTCTTGTTTGAGGAGACAAGCGCGACGGGTGGGACCCACTCGCGTTCGCCGAGCATTTTCAGCATCACCTGCACGTCGGCGGCCACCTTGTCCGCCCCCTCCCTGTCGGCCTTGTTCACGACAAATATGTCTGCTATCTCCATGATTCCGGCCTTCATTATCTGTACGTCGTCTCCCATGCCAGGGGTGAGGATAAGACAGACTGTATCCGCTATCTTCACGATATCGACCTCAGACTGCCCGACTCCGACCGTCTCTATAATTACAACGTCGAAGCCGCAGGCGTCGAGGATAAGTGCCCCTTCGTGCGTTCCGCGGCTGACCCCGCCGAGATTGCCGCGCGAGCCCATGCTGCGGATGAATACGTCGCTGTCAACGGCGTGATCCTGCATACGCAGCCTGTCTCCGAGGATGGCTCCGCCTGTAAAGGGGCTTGACGGGTCTATCGCTATAACTCCGACCTTTTTGCCCTCAGCCTTGAAGCGCGCGATAAGTCTGTTTACAAAGGTGCTCTTGCCGGCTCCGGGGCTGCCGGTGATCCCTATCACCTGGGCCTTTCCGGTCTTTGGATATATCGCCTTCATTATCTCTTTGGATGACGGCGTATCCGCCTCGACAAGGCTTATCAGCCGACCGATTGCCCTGGTGTCTCCGGCCAGAGCGCGCGCGAGAAGTTTTTCCATATTGCAACTCTCCCTGTAAATTATTATATGACTGGATGACGTATCTTTATATTTTTTTGCGGCGGCCTCTTCTCCGCCGTCATCTGAACAGAATGTCTACCCCCGCGAAGCTGTATATTCCCAGCCCTATCGAGGCGGCGAAGGTAAACCCCAGCACCATTCTCAGATAGAGCACCCAGCCCTGACTGCCTGGCCATTTTCCCGACTGGATGTTCACGACCATGCGCGCGAGAAGCAGCGATACGCCGAAAAGCGCGAGCGCCACAAAGGCCTGAATATTTACTGACGGCACATTCTTCAGAAAATCAAACAAATCAAAACCAGCCCCTCATAAAAAGCTCTTCCGCATTAAAAAAAGAGAGGTATTCTCCTCTCTCTAAATGATAACGCCTAATCCGCCGAATGTCATTGACCGATTTTCAGATTGCGGAAAGAAGCGAATAATTCTGCCTCTTTTCCTCGTGGATCTGCCGCAGCGCCGCGACGCAGACTTCGAGCGCCCTCTTTCCGTCCTTTATTCCCACCATCGGCTGCTTTCCCTCTCTGATACAGGAGATGAAATGCTGCAGCTCCATTTTCAGCGGCTCTGTCTTAGGAAATACCGGATGCTCCATCACTTCGAGGATATTTCCGCCGCTCTGCCGCACGCAGCGCTGCACCGTGATGTCCTGCGTCTCGTAGTTGACCGTGATGTAGCGCTCCGCTTCGCTTATCTCCATCTGGCGCAGCCGTTTTTCCGATACGCGGCTCACAAGTATCTGAGCCATAGCGCCGTTGGCGAAACGCAGCTGCACGGAGGCTATGTCCTCATGGTCGGTACGTATGCACTGCCCTATAGCAGATATTGAAACAAGGTCGGAATTTATCATCGAAAGGATTATGTCAACGTCATGTATCATAAGATCCAGTACGACCCCGACGTCGCTGATGCGCGGCGAGAAGGGCCCCATTCTGCGCGTCTGGATAAAATAGGGATCCTTGATAAATTCGCGCGCGTGCTGCACAGCGCTGTTAAAGCGCTCTATGTGCCCCACCTGCAGCAGCACGTCCCTTTCCACCGCCAGATGCAGCAGCTTTTCCGCCTCGTCGACGCTCGTGGTGACCGGCTTCTCCACCAGAACGTGCAGCCCATGTTCCATCGCCGTCTTAGCGATCTCGTAATGGCCGCTTGTCGGAACGACGATGCTCACCGCGTCAGGGGAACATTCTCTGATAAAAGTTTCAAAATCGTTGTACGAAGGCACGCCGAGCGGGTCTGCTATCGCGTGTCCCCGTTCATCGTTTATATCCACCACGCCGGCAAGCTGCGCGCCAAGTATCTCCGTGTATACTCTCGCGTGATGCATTCCAAGATGGCCTACGCCGACTACTCCAACCCGAACCGTATCCATTAACACTCACCTCTCCGGCTGTGGCTCATATTTAGTATTTTCACACTTTTTCGCGATTTATGGAAGCCCCGGCCAGCAAAAAATTTCTTTTGCAGCTGTCGCCGCCGCGGTAGGAATAGAAAAATTCCCTGTGACAGCAGTTACAGCCCTCGTAAACAAAAATATTTTCTTCCGAAAGGCCGCATTCAAGGAGCTGCCGGCGAATCTCTCCCCTGATATCGAAATAACAGAGGCCGCCGCGCTCGCAGCGGTTGACGGCGGAAAATTTTTTCATCGCCTCTATGCTCGCGGGGTCGGATTTCTCTCTCGAATAGCATTCTCCGCCGACGGCGGGAGCTATCCAGCCCCAGAGCTTAGCGCCGCGCCTCTCCGGAAATCTTTTGAATATGCCGTTGACGGCGGCGGCAGTAATATTCAGCAGCGTCCCCTTAAAGCCTGAATGAAGTATCGCCATCCACGGCTTTTCACACATGGCGGCTATGACTACCGGAGCGCAGTCGGCAAAGCGCAGGCTCGCCAGCGCCTCCCTTCCGCTCTCGATAAAAACTCCGTCGGCCTCCGCCCTCTTGGGCAGTATTTGGGTATTGTCCGCGTCGATGATCGTCGTTCCGTGTATCTGACGCGGAGCGACCAGCCCCCTATTACCATATTCGCGCGACAGCCGCTTCCAGACCAGCTCCGGCTCTCCCTCCGCGCCGTCGTTGAGCGGGCCGCGGGCGTAGAGGCGGGCGAAAAAGATCCCCCTCAATTCCTCCGGCATCGTCAGCTCCACAGTAAGCCCATATTCGCTTTTGCCGGTAACGAAGCCCCTATAATTCATTGAGCTTCCTCTTCATATAGCCGACCAGAAAGAGACTCCCGCAGCAGATTGCGGGAACGCCGCCGGCCGAAGCCTTCGCCAAAGCGCGCTCCGGCTCTCTGTAGGGGCCGCGCGCGGTAAGCCCGGCCCGCTCCGCCGCCCCTTTCATCTCCTCCGCGCTCAGCGAACGCTCGCTGCCCGGCACTTCCGTGCAGAATATGACGGCGTTCAAGCGGCGCAGACAGCCAAGCGCCGTTTCTATATCCTTGTCCCTCATCATAGCCAGGACGATATTGAAAGGACGCCCTTCGCTTATCTCCTCCATCGTCTCCGCAAGCCGCCTCATAGCGTGCGGGTTGTGACCGCCGTCCAGCAGAAGCGGAGGATCATCGCGAAGCAGCTCCATTCTTCCGGGCCATTCAGCAGCGGCTATACCGCGCGCCGCGCTCTCCTCGGTGATACGCGGAAAGCGGCGGCTGAGCAGCTTCAGCGCCGCCGCGGCGAGCGCCGCGTTCTCCGCCTGAAATGTTCCGGCAAGCGGCGTGAAATATTCCCTGACTTCCCCGCCCCCTGTCAGCGTAAAGCGGTTTCCTTTCAGCGAAGAGCGTCGATTCGATATCCGGTATTCTTCTGAAAATATATGAGCCTCCGCCCCCTGACGCGCGGCGGCCTCGCGGAACTGCCTGTTAAGCCCTTCGCCGCCGAAAAACAGCGCGGGGACTCCCCTTCTCATGACGGCGAACTTCTCCGCCGCCACCTCCTCAAGGCTCTCCCCCAGATATTCCGTGTGATCCAGCCCTATCGGCGTTATCAGGCTCAGCGCGACATCCTTCAGGATATTCGAGGCGTCCAGCCGCCCCCCCATACCGGCCTCAAAGACAGCCGCCTCCGGCCTCTCGCGCGCGATGATCAAAATCGCCGCCGCCGTGACAAGCTCAAAATATGTCGGACGGTTGTCTTCAAAAAAGGGATTTTTTTCTATTACGCGCTCTATCTCATCTATCGCGGCAAGCCAGCTTTGAGCCGGCGCGCATTCGCCATCTATCATGAGACGTTCGGAAAAATCGACGAGATGAGGGCTGGTATAGAGCGCCGCGCTGTAGCCTGAGGCTCGCAGCGCGGAATATATAGCCGCCGCCGCCGAGCCTTTGCCGTTCGTTCCGACGATATGCACCGCGGTAAATTTTTCCTGCGGCATACCTGCCTCGCGCAGCAGCCGGGCCAGACGGGCAAGCCCCGGGCGTATGCCCGGGCTTGCCATTTGGGAAAGTTTTTTTTCTATAGAATCATAATCTTCGCGCATCGTTACTCCGCAAGGCTCTTTAAATTCTCCTTCATGCGCAGCGCCTTTGCCTCGTTGTCCGCGAGGGTGTTCTTTTCCTTCTCTATGACCTCGCGCGGCGCTCTCTCTACAAACTTCTCGTTCGCGAGCTTGCCCTTGCTCTTTTCTATATCCTTTTCAAGCCGGGCGAGGTCGTTTTTAAGGCGCTGAAGCTCCTTTTCTACATCCAGAAGCTCTCCGACAGGCAGGTATATCTGCGCTTCGTCGAGAACTGCCGCGAGGCTGCGCTCCGGCTTCTTCCCGTCTGCCGCCGCCAGAGTCAAAGCTTCCGCCTTTGTCAGCAGCCTTATCTGCTTTTCGCAGCTTTTCAGCAGCGCGAGCTTTTCGTCGTTATGCACCGACAGGGCCGCTTCGGGAATCATCTGCTGCGGCGCGATACGCGCCTCCGCCCTGAGATTGCGTATCGAACGCACGACGCGCTGAATGAACTCCATATCGGCTATGACCTTTTCGTCTATCGCGGCGACCCGCTTTTCCGGCCAGCCGCGCCGCTCTATGAGGCCGCCGCCGAATGGGAAGGCCTGCCAAAGCTCCTCCGTCACGAATGGGATTATCGGATGCAGCAGCCGGAGAACATCTTCAAAGAGCGCCAGCAGCACGGCCTGCGTCGTTCTGCGTCTGCCCTCGCCCTCCTCGCCGCGCAGCGCGGGCTTGGAAAGCTCAAGATACCAGTCGCATAGCTCGCCCCAGGTAAAGTCATACATCAGCCGCGCAGCCTCGCCGAAGAAATAGCCGTCAAGCAGCCGCGTCATCTCGGCGGATACCTGCGAAACTCGGTTCAGTATCCATTTGTCGTGAAGCTGAAGCTCCTTTTCGTCGATCTTGCCACCGGCCTCCGCGTCCTCAAGATTCATCAGCGCGAAGCGGCTGGCGTTCCACAGCTTATTCATGAAAAGACGGTATGTGGATATCCTCTCTGTTGACAGGAATATGTCGCGCCCCTGCACTGTCAGCGCGGCGAGCGTGAGGCGCAGCGCGTCCGCCCCGTAATCCCTGACTATCGTCAGCGGGTCTATAACGTTCCCGCGCGACTTGCTCATCTTCTGCCCCTTTTCGTCGCGCACAAGGGCATGGATATAAACGTCGTTAAAGGGCTGCTCCCCCTTCATCCCCTCCAGGCCGAACATTATCATTCGCGCGACCCAGAAGAAGATTATATCGAAGCCGGTCACCAGCACAGAGGTGGGATAGAACTTTTTCAGCGTCTCCGTCTCCTCCGGCCAGCCCATTGTAGAGAAGGGCCACAGCCCGCTGGAGAACCATGTATCAAGCACATCCTCATCCTGACGCAGCGACGTGCAGCCGCATTTCGGGCAGCGCTCTGGGGCCGTCTCATCAACTATCACTTCGCCGCACTCCTCGCAGTACCAGGCAGGGATACGATGCCCCCACCAGAGCTGACGAGAGATACACCAGTCGCGTATATTCTCCATCCACTGATAATAGACATTCGTCCACTGCTCGGGAACGAAGCGGATCTTTCCGCCCCGCACGGACTCAACGCCGGCGTCCGCCAGCGGGCGCGTGCGCACGAACCACTGCTCCGAAAGATATGGCTCTATGACGGTATGGCAGCGGTAACAATGCCCTACGGAATGACGCAGATCCGTGACGGAGAGCAGGACGCCCTCCCTCTCAAGGTCGGCGACAATGGCCTCGCGCGCCGCGAAACGATCCTGTCCCGCGTACTTGCCGGCATTCTCGTTCATAATCCCCTTGCCGTCTATGACCTGTATCTGTTCGAGATTGTGGCGCTGTCCGACAAGGAAGTCGTTGGGGTCATGCGCCGGAGTTATCTTCACGCAGCCGGAGCCGAACTCCGGATCGACCATATTGTCCTCAATCACCGGTATTACGCGCCCTACAAGGGGAACGACGACCTTCCTGCCAATCAAATGACGGTTCTTCTCGTCGCGCGGATGAATGGCTATGGCCGTATCGCCGAGTATCGTTTCGGGGCGCGTCGTCATGACCACCACGGCGCCCTCTTCTCCATCGGCGTATTTATAGGAAACCTCGTAAAATTTGCCGTCCTGCTCCTCATGCTCGACCTCTAGGTCGGAGAGGGCCGTCTGACAGCGCGGACACCAGTTTATCAGATACTTGCCGCGGTAAATGAGTCCCTTTTTATAAAGCTCGACAAAAATCTTGCGCACCGCGCGGGAAAGCCCCTCGTCCATCGTGAAGCGTTCTCTGTCCCAATCGCAGGAAGCGCCGAGTTTTTTAAGCTGATTGATGATAGTGCTGCCGTAAAGCTCCTTCCACTCCCAGACCTTGCTCACAAATTCGTCGCGGCCGAGGTCGTGGCGGGATATCCCCTGCTGAGCCAGCGAACGCTCGACGACATTCTGCGTGGCTATCCCGGCGTGGTCCGTCCCCGGCAGCCATAGAACCTCATAGCCCTGCATTCTCTTTGAGCGGCAGAGTATATCCTGTAACGTGTTGTCCAGCGCGTGGCCGACATGCAGCGAGCCTGTGACATTCGGCGGCGGAATGACTATTGAAAAGGCCGGCTTCGGCGACGACGGGTCCGCCTTAAAAAGCCCCTCTTCGATCCATTTCGCGTACCACTTGTCTTCGATCGGCACGGGATCATAACTCTTGCCTAACTGCTTCTTCTCGGATTCCATCCGTTTTCCTCCTCATTGGGCGCGCCTGGTGGCGCGTCCTTTTATCTGTCCCATCCCCAAAATGACGGCCGTTCCGCACTCTGGGGCAGGTTTTATTGTTGGTCGTTCTCCATCGCGTCCAGCCGTATCATCTCGCGCAGCACATCTTCGATGCCGCCGCGCAGCTTTTCCATCTCCGCGTCGTTGATGCCGGAGGTGATAAACGGCGGCAGCACAGAGTCAAGCCCCGCGCGCATTATAGTATTATACTGCCCCTTGCGCCTTCCCGGAGAAATTTTATCCCCCTTGGTGAAGACCACAAGACGCGGCATACCCATGCCGTCAAGCCACTCCGTAAGCTCCGCGTCATTCGCCAGCGGCCCGTGACGGAAATCTATCAGATGCACGACATACGATATAGGCCTCTCCTCGCGGAAATAATCATCTATCAGCTTCCACCAGCTCTTCCGCTCGTCCCTGCCGCGCGCCGCGTAGCCGTAGCCCGGCAGATCGACGAGAGAAAATTTCATCGTCCCGCTTTCGACATTGTAAAAATTTATACTGCGCGTCTTCCCCGGCTTGGAGCTTACCTTGGCTATCCTGCGCCCCAGCAGCGAGTTGATAAGCGTCGATTTGCCGACGTTGGAGCGGCCGACAAAGACTATCTCATAAGCCGCCGGCGGAGGCAGCTGTTCCTTATTGAAAGCCGTACAGTAAAGCTCGGATTTCCAGTTTGCCATTCTATACACCAGCCCTCAGCGCAAGCTCGAAAACCTCGGATATATCCGAAACATAATGCAGCTTCATCCCTTTAAGTATCCACTCGCTCAGCTCCGATACATCGGCTCTGTTATCCTCGGGCAGTAATATATCTTTTATGCCAAGGCGTTTAGCGGCGAGAATCTTTTCCCTGATGCCGCCTATCGGCAGCACATTGCCATGCAGAGTCATCTCCCCCGTCATGGCGAAGGCTGTGTTCACCGCGCGCCCCGTAAGCGTAGAGCAGAGTGAAAGCGCCAGCGTTATCCCAGCGGACGGGCCGTCCTTTGGCACGGCTCCGGCAGGCACATGTATCTGGATATCCTTTTTATTCCACTCGAAGCCGGAAAGTCCGTAGCTTCCCGCGTGCGAACGCAGATAGGCGAGCGCCGTCGTCGCCGACTCCTGCATGATCTCGCCCAGATTTCCCGTATAACAGACCTTGCCGCCGCCGTCCATCACAGCCGACTCGATAAGTATCACATCTCCGCCGGCTTCGGTCCATGCAAGCCCTATCGCCGTACCTACGGCGTCGCCCTTAGGTATCCGCGTATTGTGCAGCTTCGGCGCGCCCAGTATCTCGCGCGCCCTCTCCTTTGTCAGCACAGCGGAAGCCTCCGTCTCATCGCCGCCCTCCGACAGCTCCATAGTCACCCTGCGCGCGAGCTTGGCAATCTGCCTGTCGAGCGAGCGCACTCCGGCCTCCATCGTGTATGAGGAAATTATATCCTTCAAAGCCGTGTCGGAGAGGGAAAATTCATCCTTTGTAAGCCCATGCTCCCTGATAATGCGCGGGATAAGATGCTTCTTCGCTATCTTCAGCTTCTCCTCCATCACATATCCGGGCAGGGGGATTATCTCCATGCGGTCAAGCAGCGGCCCCGGAATCGTCGCCGTGCTGTTCGCAGTTGTAATAAACATCACCTTGCTCAGGTCGAAGGGCGCTTCAAGGAAATTATCCGTGAAATTCCAGTTCTGCTCCGGGTCAAGCACCTCGAGCAGCGCGGAGGAAGGGTCGCCCCTGTAGTCGGAGGCGAGCTTGTCTATCTCGTCCATCAGAATCAGCGGATTATTGAAGCCGCACTGCCTTATCTTCTGTATGATGCGCCCCGGCAGCGCGCCGACATAGGTGCGGCGGTGTCCGCGTATCTCCGCCTCGTCATGCATACCGCCCAGCGATATATTGATGAACTTTCTGCCCATAGCGCGGGCTATAGACTTGCCGAGAGAGGTCTTTCCGACCCCCGGAGGGCCGACGAAGCATATCACCTGCCCCCGCATATCCTTGCCGGCGCGCTTTTTGACCGCGAGAAACTCCACGATGCGCCTCTTTACCTCTTCAAGACCGTGATGATCAGCGTTAAGCACCTTTCTGGCGTTGGCGATGTCAAGGTCGTCCTCCGTCGATTTCTTCCAGGGCAGTTCTATCATTGTTTCTATGTAAGTCCTTGACACGGCGGCCTCCGGCGAAAGCGGCGCGAGCTTCGCGAAGCGCCCGATCTCCCTCGTCACCTTCTGCATCACCGCCTCAGGCATACCGGATTCAGCCGCCGCAGCGCGCAGCTCCTCCACCTCCGAGGCTGAGCTTTCCCCTCCGAGCTCCTCGTTGATCACCTTGAGCTGTTCGCGGAGGTAATAATTACGCTGATCCTTGTCTATCTCAGCCTGCACCCGCTCTTCAAGCTCCTGCTCATAGCTGAGCAGCTCATTTTCATTCTTGAGCATCCTCACCAGCAGCGAAAGCCTATCGACGACATTCACAGTCTCCAGCAGCCGCTGCTTCTCCGTTATATCGAGACGGCTGTGAGAGGCTGTTATATCGCAGAGCACCTCCGGGTCCAATATGTCGCTCACGGAGCGGAAAATGTCGTCAGGCAGCTTGGAGTCGAGCTGCACATTCTTTTCAAACTCGCTCCTTACGAGGCGCATCAGCGCGCTTATTTCAAGCGTCATCTTCTCGCGCTTTGAATCAAAGGGGACGACTCCGGCGCTGATGAAAGAATCCCGCGCGGCGAATTTATCCGCCTTGCCTCTCTTCTCCCCCTCGACGACCACCTTCAGCATACCGTCAGGCATGCGGACGCTTTGCAGCATCCTGCATATAGTGCCGACGCTGTAAAGATTATCTGTATTTACAGTCTCCCCGTATGGCTTCTTCTCAGCCGTTATGAAAATCAGCCGCTCGTTCTCCGCACCCTCTTCAACGGCGCATATCGACTTTGGGCGGCTTATGAAAAGCGGCGAGACGACCCCCGGGAAGATGATCATCTCCCTGACGGGAACGACAGGATATACCCGCGCCTTAATCCGAAAGTCCATCTTCTTTTGAACCGCCTCCGGCGAGCGGCTTTTCTCTTCCCTCGACAGCTTCCTCCGTCACCGTCAGCGTCGTTACGCCGGAATCCCTGCCGGGTATCTCATACTGCATATCCAGCATCAGACTTTCAAGTATCGTCCGCAGCCCTCTAGCGCCGGTATTGAGCCGGGCCGCCTTCCGCGCGATAGTCTTTACCGCCTCGTCCGTAAAATCAAGGGTGATACCCTCCAGCGCGAAAAGCTTCTTATATTGTTTGAGAGGCGCGTTCTTAGGCTCGGAAAGTATCCTTATCAGCGCCTCCTCCGAAAGGGCTTCCAGCGCGACAAGCACCGGCAGGCGGCCGATAAACTCAGGGATAAAGCCGTAACGGCGGAGATCGTCCGGCTCCAGCTTCTTCAAAAGCTCAAAGCTGTTGTGCCTGTTGACATTGGAATTTATCTCGCCGCCGAAGCCGAGCTGCTTTTCATTCGTGCGCTGGGATATTATCTTCTCCAGACCGTCGAAGGCGCCGCCGCAGATGAAAAGAATATTGCTCGTATTGATGGGAATCATCTCCTGGCTGGGATGCTTGCGTCCTCCCTTGGGCGGAATATTGGCCACAGTGCCCTCGATAATTTTGAGAAGCGCCTGCTGCACCCCCTCGCCGGAAACGTCGCGCGTTATAGAGGTGGACTCCGACTTGCGGGCGATCTTGTCTATCTCGTCGATATAAATGATCCCGCGCTCCGCGGACTCTATATTGAAATCAGCCGCCTGAAGCAGACGCAGAAGAATATTCTCGACATCCTCCCCCACATAACCGGCCTCAGTCAGCGTCGTCGCGTCGGTCATCGCGAACGGGACGTGAAGCATCTTCGCGAGCGTCTGCGCAAGCAAAGTCTTACCGCTTCCGGTAGGGCCTACGAGCAGCACATTGCTCTTTGGAAGCTCCACATCGTCGTCATCCACCGCCGGATTCAGCAGCCTCTTGTAATGATTGTAGACGGCAACCGAAAGCACCTTCTTCGCCTGCGACTGCTCTATCACATACTGGTCAAGAAATTCCTTTATCTCTACCGGCTTGGGCAGTTTATCAATGGAGGGCAGCGAAACATAATCAGGCTTTCGTGCTTCCTTCGCCTTCTCCGCGTAATCGTCGTGCAGATGTTCGCCCCTCAGCATTATATTGCAAATATGCACGCAGTCTGAACAGATAAAGACATTCGGCTTGCCTTCAAAAAGCCTTGCCACCTCATTCTGTGATTTCCCGCAGAAAGAGCAGTATCTTTTCTTCTTATCCTTGAAGATGTTACCATTTTCGTACACGCGAACAGACACCTCGCAGCAAAATGAGGGGACTCCCGCTGGAATCCCCTCATCAGATTTTGTGTTAACGTTTTTCGATTATCTTATCGACGATTCCATATTTCAGAGCCTCTTCCGCGGACATGTAATAATCCCTGTCCGTATCGGCCTCTATCCTATCCAAAGGCTGATGCGTGTGCTCCGCCAGAATCCCGTTCAGCCTGGCGCGGGTCTTCAGTATCTCCTTCGCGTGTATCTCGATATCTGAAGCCTGCCCCTGCATACCGCCCATTGGCTGATGAATCATGATGCGGGAATTCGGCAGCGCCAGCCTCTTGCCCTCCGCCCCCGCCGTGAGAAGGACGGCTCCCATACTGGCCGCCATTCCCAGACAGATGGTAGAGACATCCGGCTTGATATACTGCATAGTGTCGTAAATCGCAAGTCCGGATGTAACGGAGCCTCCGGGGCTGTTTATATATATGGAAATGTCCTTGTCAGGGTCCTCGCTCTCAAGAAAAAGAAGCTGAGCCACGACAAGATTCGCTACAGTATCGTCGATCGCCGTTCCCAGGAATATTATCCTGTCCTTGAGAAGGCGGCTGTATATATCGTAGGAGCGCTCCCCTCTTCCCGACTGCTCCACAACTATAGGAACGTAGTAAGACATCTAATATTCCTCCTTTTCATATTGCTTATATTATATTTTTATCGCGGACCGAGGCGGCTACTCCGCCTCCTTCTCCACCTGTTCGGCGGCCTCCGCCTGCTTCTTCTCCGGAACCTCTGCCACCTTCACGGCCGTTACGATGAAATCCACCGTCTTGCGGTTGCGTATCTTCTCCGCCATCTCAAAGAGCCTGCCGCGGTCGCCGTAGATATATTCCTCCAGCTTCTTCGGGTCGACGCCGGCATTGCGGGCGACCGAAGCTATCTCCTGCGTAAGCTCCTCGGGAGTCCACTCTATATCGTTGGCGTCGGCTATCGCCTCCAGCACGAGGGCGCGGCGGACTATATTCCTTGCCGCCGTCTCCAGCTCATTGTCATAGCCTTCCTTATCCATTCCGCTCTTTTCAAACAGCTCTTCCATCGTCATATTATTTTCGCGCTTGATCCGCTCCGCCTGCTGCGCCCTGATGGAATCCTTCTGGCGTTTGATAAGGCTCTCCGGCAGCTCGACCTCGGCAAGCTCGGCAATCCTGTTCACCGCCGAATCCCTGAGACTTTCGAGGCTCTGCCTCTCCGCCGCCGCCTGAAGCTGCTTCCTGACCTCTTCCTTAAATTCCGCGACAGACTTCTGCCTCGACTGCGTGAGCTCCGCGACAAACTCATCCGTCAGCTCAGGAGTATTCTTCTTCATGATACCCAGCAGCTCTATCTCATAGCGGCTCTTAACGGCCTTATCCTGCTTCGCCTCGGCGCCCTCTATAGGAAGCTCTACGGAAACGCTGTCGCCGGGCTTCTTCCCGACTATAGCGTCAGCCACCTCGGGACGTATGGTGGCGGAGCCAAGGAAAATCTCCGTCTTCAGCCCCTCCTCGGCCTTAGTCTCGCTGCCGTCCTCGTGAGTTACGAACGTATCGTACTTTACGGAAACATAATCCTCCTTCGTGACGGGGCGCTCCTCGTATGTGGGAACGACTTCCGAACGGCTCTCGACGATGCGCGCGACCTGATCTTCCAGCATCTGCTCCGTCGCCTCAAAAATCGTCTTCTCCGCCTCGACCTCGGCCAAATCGGGAAGATTGACCTCGGGAGTGACCTCGAACTTCACCGTCACCTCGTAAGGCTCCCCCTCCTTCAGCACTCCGGGGCGCACCTCAGGCTCCTCTATAAGCTTCAGCTCGTACTCCTCGATCATCTTATCTATCGCGTCAGGAACGATATTCTCAACCGTCTCCGCGTAGACGCTGCTCTTAGGGAAATAAAGCTCCAGCGTCCTGCGTGGGATCTTCCCTTTGCGGAAGCCCTTGATATTGGCCTGCTTTGATATCTTGCCGTAGGTACTCTCCACAGCCTTGCCGACCTCCTCGGCTGTAAAACGGGCCACGGCCTCCACAACGTTCTTTTCCTGCGACAGAATCTCGGTCTTCAATTTATTTTTCCCCTTTCAAATTATTACAACACTCCATAATCAACCGTAGTATTTTATCACAACAAATCAAATTCCACAGCATAATACGCAGAAAAGCCTCCCTCTTTTTATCGCGTCCGTATTTTTCTTCCGGCCCTTCCCCCTCGCCGCCCGTCGGGAAAAAACAAAATCCGCCGCTTGACAGTACCGCGAAAAGCTTATATCGTACATT
>JAUNJZ010000063.1 GCA_030533085.1 Synergistaceae bacterium | reverse complement strand
TATATTGTGGCTGCAATAACTTTTACAAAAAAAGCTTTATTTTCAGCCTGCCGGTTAGGATTCCTGCGCAGCCTGAAAGAACGAGGTTTGACGGGAGTGAAGCTCATCATTTCAGAAAAAAGCCTGGGGCTGGTTGAAAGCATCCCTGACTTCTATCCGGAATCAAAATGGGCAGCGCTGCGCAGTACATTTCTACCGCGACATCATGAAAAGCGTTCCGAAGCATAAGGTGTCGGAAGTGATGCGCCTGGTGAAGACGATCCACGCCCAAGAAGGGATAAAAAGCGCCCGTCAAAAAGCGGCGCAAGTGGTACAAAAGCTGCAAGAGATGAAATTGTCAAAAGCGGCAAAGATCGTGGAAAGCGGCGCAGACGAAACCTTCAGCTATTATAGTTTTCCGCCCCAGCACTGGCAGCACATCCGTACCAACAACCTGTTGGAACGGCTCAACAAAGAAATACGGCGAAGGACGCGTGTGGTAGGCAGCTTCCCGGATGCGGAATCGGCGATCATGCTGATATCGGCGAGACTGCGTCACATAATGGGCAGTAAATGGGGTGCGGTCAGGTACATGAATATGGCGCTTCTGGCAGAAAACGAGGCCGAGAGCGAAACAGAAGTAGCGTAACGGTTCAGATAGACATTAACGTATTAGCATGTAAGAATAAAGGCTCAAATTTAAATGTGCGCATAACTCTTGACACAACCGAATCCTCCCCTCCCCCGATCTTGTCAGAAAGGTCAGGTATGCCGCGCGAAGGGAGAAAATGTGCTCCGGCGGATATAAGGCAGACCCCAAATGCCGTATCGAGAGAAGCTATGATGATTTCAAGCGGTTCCTGGTGCAAATGGACACTGTGTGGCTATTCTAAATTCTGTAGATCTGGATAACGGCCATACCTCTCACCTCGATGCCTTAGATATCCCTGATGTGTGTTAGCCTGTCATATGTCGTTGGTCTGGCTCTTTTTCAGAAGCAGTGACTCGAATTCACGTTATTTATGATGCTAAAGTTAGTGCGCAGCATCTTGCTGCTGCGCACTTTTTAGCGGTTGTCCGTATTCTTGTTGTGGTAGTCGTGCCTGCTGTAGCTCAGTTCGTCATTTAATTTTGCTCGTAGTCATTTTCCATGAACTCGACCATGACCCACTGAGCGGATCATGGTCCTGTCTTTGTTGGCAATGTTTGCCATTTGCAGCAACTTCCTTGACATAATTGAACCTCCGACGTGTTGCTTCTGTTTTTGCGCTACTTTGGAGGTTTTACACAAAGCTGCGGAATGCCATCGATCAGACAATAACTCTGCTTATGTCGACGCAGCTTTAAACTCCGAACAGAACTTCTTTTATGCTTTCATCTAAAATTCTGAATCCTGCCTCCAGCTGTTCGTCTGTGATTACAAGAGGTATAAGAAGCCTGACAACATTAGCCCTAATGCCGCAGGTTACCAAAATGAGTCCTTTCTCTGCACATTTTGCAGAAATCGGAGCTACTGGCATTGGTTCTTTAGTTTCTCTATCTTTTACGAACTCCATAGCCCTCATACTACCGAGACCTCTTATGTCTCCAATACATTCGTATTTATCCATCAAAATTTTGCATTTTTGCTCTATTTTCTTTCCAAGTTCTTCTGACTTTTTTGCATAGTTATCCCTTATCATTACTTCGAGGACTTTTACCCCTGCAGCACAAGCAACAGGATTACCACCATAAGTACCCCCCACGCCATTGGTTGGAGCCGAATCCATTATATGGGCTTTTCCCACAATACCACTTATTGGAAGCCCTGCTCCCAACGACTTTGCGGTTGTAAGGATATCAGGACCGACAGGGAAGTGTTCAAAGGCATACATTTTACCTGAACGGCAAATTCCTGACTGTACTTCATCGGCGATCAAGACAATACCAAACTCATCACAGACTTTGCGCAACTCAACAACATAATCCGTTGGAGGAACGACAAAACCACCTTCACCCTGAATAGGTTCGAAGATTATTGCCGCTGTTTCTTCCGGTGCACACTGCTCAAGGAAAAAATCACGTAACCGTTTTGCACAATGGAGATTGCAGTTATGTTTATCTAAACCGTAAGGGCACCTGTAACAATATGGATATTCTATTCTATGAATCCCTGGAGCAAGTGGCCCAAAGCCGACCTTATATGGTTTTGGTTTGCTGGTAAGTGACATCCCAAGTAGGGTGCGTCCATGAAACGCACCAGTATAAGCTACTATCTCCGTCCTTTTTGTGTAGTATCTTGCAATTTTTACAGCATTTTCGTCAGCTTCTGCGCCGCTCTGCAAGAAAAATGTTTTCTTTGGGCCTTCAATAGGCACAATCTTATTTAAAATTTCAGCTAAACGTAAATATGTCTCGTATGGCACTATATTTATATTGCTATGTAAAAACTCACCGGCTTGTTTTATAACAGCCTCTTTGACTTCAGGATGGTTATGACCGATATTTAATACCCCCATACCTCCAGCAAAGTCAATAAAAACGTTACCATCAACGTCTTCAAGTAATGCCCCTTCACCTTGTTTCGCATATGTCTGCATTCTCTGAGCTAAACCAGCAGGCAAGTTAGCCTTTTGCAGCTTCAACAACTCTTGAGCATTGGGACCTGGTATCTTAACCTTAATGTTCGGAATTACATGCATATCCATAAAATTACTCTCCTTTCTTGGCTGTACAGTTTAAATTATATGTTGTTTTCTTATGCATAAATATATGCATTGTTAAGGCAACTAGTAAGGCACCTATTCCCACAATATCAGTAGCTGTTCCAGGATGCACCATCAATACTCCTGCAAGGCAAAAGACTGCTCTATTCGGTATGGAAACATGAGATAAGAAATATCCCATTGCTCCTATTGCCATAGCAAAGATACCAATTAAGCTGGTTGCCGCAGATTGTACAATTTCCATTTTTTCCCCTACAAGTAACAGAGCCGGTGAAGAGAGGAACATAAATGGTACGATGTACCCACCGACAGCTAAACGCATTGCAATCCAAGCTGTTTTAAGCCAATTAGAGCCCGCGATTGCAGCACCAATATAGACGGTCCCACATACAGGAGGAGTCAAGCCAGAAAAACATGCATAGTAGAAAATGAAAAAGTGTGCTGCAATAGCTGGAACACCAAGCCTTATCAATGCAGGGGACATAACAGCTGATCCCAATAGGTAGGCCGCGGTAGTTGGAAGTCCCATGCCAAGTATTGTCGTGCCTATCATTGCACAAACACCAGCTAAAATCATGTTATTGTGACCAAGGAGTATGATCATGTTGGTAAACTTTACACCAACGCCTGTTGTTGAAATAAGACATAACAATATCTGCGCGCAGACAATCAGCGCTATAACAGACAGCATATCTTTGCTACTTTGTTCAAGAGCGCTGACTAGAACCTTAAGACGGTGCTTCCAGTTGCTCAAGTCAGATCCAATGTAAAAAACAACTGCCACAAACAGAGCTCTCATTGCGCATGAAACCGGAGTATATCCTTTAATAAAATAGAATATAACAGTAAAAACCGGTAAGAATATAGGTAGAGAGTTCTTATAATAGAGTAACTCTTTAATGTTGGGGATCTCATCTTTCGGTACCCCACGATATCCCCTTTTTTTTGCTTCGAGGTGTACAGAGAAAAAAGCGCCAAAGTAGAACAGAAACGCTGGTATAGCTGCGGCCATAGCAATGCCAAAGTACGGCATACCTAAAATCTCTGCCATGATAAATGCTGCTGCACCCATGATAGGGGGCATAATCTGTCCGCCCTCTGAGGCTGTGGATTCAACTGCCGCTGCAAATTCTGGCTGATAGCCGATGCGCTTCATTAGAGGAATGGTAAATGCGCCTGTAGTCGCAACATTAGCACTTCCGCTGCCGGAGATCATTCCAAAAAGACTGCTTGCCACTGTTGCTAGTTTGGCTGCGCCGCCATAAGAATCACCTACAATCCAGCATGAAAGGTCTATAAAAGCCTTTCCTCCTCCGGTTGCAAAAAGTACAGAACCTAAAATTATAAAGGCTGCAATTATTGTAGCCGAAATACCCGTTACGAGCCCCCAAAGCCCTCTGTCTGACAGATAAAGCACCTCTACCACATAGTCCAGAGAGACGCCGGCATGTTGCCATGTACCAGGAAAAATATTGCCGAAAAGCGCATATACCAGTACCAAAAGAGCCAATAACGGAATGAACCACCCAATAAGTCTTCGTGTGACCTCCAATACCACTAGCGTCATAAGAAGGCCAAGTATTACGTCCAGTCTCGCAGGCTCAAAAAACGGATCGACTATCCTGTCGTAGCAAATTAAGATATACGTTGAGGCAATCACAGTAATAATAAGTAACACACTATCTGCAAGCGTCGCATAATTGCTTTGCTTTTTTTTGAGACGCTCTTGAAGGGATATCAGGAAGAAAACAGCGAATCCCCCTCCTACATGAACAGATCTCTGTAACATACTTTGAAAAGGCCCCATAACACCGGTGTAAAGGTGAAACAACGCAAACGTGATGGCAGCAATCTTTATAACCAGCGCTAATACACCGCTATTCTCGGATCCAACCTCTGTCGATGCTTTAGCCATGATACCAACCTCCCTTATTTTTATAAACAACCTGATGCCACGTGCATACTTTTAGTACATGACATCAGGCTTCGATAAAATTGCGATATGCTCGTCGATTCGCAAAATTTGTAATGCTTTCGTGGTTTGTGGCAAACGCGTTATTTTGCTCTTACCTTGCCTCAGGAGGAATCTGTTCAGGGCGAATCTCGTATCCCTTTTCTCTCAGGTACTTTATTGTTCCTGGGTGAAGCCAGACAGATGCTTGCGCGGTAAGTTCCATCATATTTTGCCCTCTGATACCACCATAGCTCTGCTCAATGTAAGCATGATTCTCCAATATCGCTTTTGTCATCTCATAGACCAGATCTTCTGGCAGGTCTGCTGTGACACACATTCCCATAAGTTCCCCAACTGTTTTAACATCTTCTTTTTGTTTATACACTTCGGCAGGCACTGATATAAACTCAAATTCAGGGTGATCCGCTTTTACTTTAGCTTGTTGCTCTTCACTAAAATTAAGAACTTTGATATCAAGTACTGTCTGAATATCCTGAACAGATGTATCCGGTGTTGTAGCAGAAGCAGATTTTGTATAACCAATGATTCTCCTATCCTTAATAGCGTCCACTGCTTCGCCCGTACTACCGGGATAATAGTCTGGGGTAATCCCAAGGCTCTTAAGCACCATGCGCGAGACCAACTCCGTCGTGGATCCCCTGAGACCGGGGTTGTACTTTTTACCTGACAACTCTGCCAACGTATTTATTCCGCTCCTTGCCGTGACTACGTAAACATAGACTGAAGGATGAACCGCAAGCATAAAACGTGGTTTTGTCAACCTTGGCTTCCCCTCATAAACACCAACCGCATTTAATGCCATATAAGCATCTGTTGCAGAGGCCTGTCCAAATTGAACTTCACCTTTTTCCATACGTCTGAAATTGTCTGCCGTACCTCCAGTTTCAAGGACAGTGACAGCACATTTGTCACCAACATACTTATTAACCAAATCTCCCATTGCAACATTCATAGGGTAAAGGCCCGATGTCTGACTGGTTGACCCCCACATGAGGTTTAACTTATCAGCAGCAAACGCATCACAACCCCATACAAAAACCACTGCAAACACCAACAACAATGTCGCAAAGCCGCTACACATCTTCCTCATAACGCTCATCTCCTTTTTATTTATGCGGTAACCGCATTTTAGGTACAAAAAATTTGTAAAACTTTTCTGTTTATGCTATGCACTTTTACTGTTTAACACTGACTCCTTGTTCTTTAGTCACTGTGGGGTCGAAGAATTCGCCGAAGAGTATATCTTCCGACGGCTGGTCTTTCATTATGGGGCGCGCTACCCATGTGCTGTTCATATAGTGTTTGAGCGCGATATTCTCTGAGACCTGGCTGCCGCCCCATGTGCCGCAGCCCATGCTGGAGGTCATAGGCATTCCGTTTTCGGCGGAGCCTGCGTTGGCCTTTGACTGGGGCTGGCGCACCATGACGCGGGTGACGGGGGCGCGCAGCGCGAGGCGCTGGATGTGATCCTCGTCGAAGCTGTAGATGCCGCAGGAGTGACCGCGTCCGCCGACCTTGTATATCTCGTCCATCATTTTCAGCGCGTTTTCAAATTCTCCCTCGTATTTGTAGAGGGTCAGCAGCGTGGTGAGCTTTTCGCCGGAGAATTTGAATTCCTTGCCGATGCCCTCGCTGTTGACCATTACGAACTTGCGGTCGGCCGGTATTTCAAAGCCCGCCTTGCGGCAAAGCTCCTGCGGGGATACGGCGACTGTGGCGACGATGCGGTGTCCCTCTTCGTCCCACATGGCCTTTTTGATAAGCTCGCGCTCTTCGTCTGTCGCGAGGTAGCCACCTTCGGCGATTAGGGCTTTGACTGTCTCGTCGTAGATGGCGTCGCTGATGATGATGTTGCCGTCGGCGGAGCAGCCGGAGCCGAAGTCCGAGGTCTTGCTTATGCGGGTGTTGCGGGCCGCTTCGGCGGGGATCGCCGTCTCGTCGTAAATCATCGTCGCGTTGCCCGCGCCGGAGCAGTAGGCCGGCTTGCCGGAACTGTGGGCCGCTTTGGTCATCGCCGGTCCGCCTGTGGCCATGATGAGGTCGCAGCGCTTCATCGTCTCCGCGACGAGATCCATATTTACTTCGGCAACGCACTGGAGGAAATCGGGATTTTCGCCGATGGAGGCCAGCGCGTCGCGCATGATTTGCACGACCTTGTTCGTCGTCTTGACGGTGCGGGGGTGCGGGGAGAATACTACGACGTCGCGCGCTTTGAGCGCGTAGATGGCTGTCACTATCGGGGTTAGCTCGGGGTTTGTCATCGGTATCAGGGAGGTGATGACGCCGGCCGGCTTCCCGTAGCGAGTGATGCCCTTTTCGGGGATTGTCTCGATCGCGCCGACGCTCTTCTGGCGCAGCGCGTCGCGCAGCACCCCCAGTATCTTGTGGCGCTTGCCGTAGCGGCCGTTTCTGTCTCCCGCGCCGGCTTCGTCTACCCCCATCCAGCAGATTTCCTGGAAGGTCTTGGGGTTGCCGGCCGCCCAGGCAACGCAGCGAACCATGCGGTCTACCTGCTCCTGCGTGTAGTTTTCAATCTGCTTTTCCGCCGCTCTTGCCCTCGAGAATATTTCGTCAAGCTTTGCCAGCTGTTCGGGCGTTACTTCATGCTTTGCCATTGAATATATCTCCTTAGATGATTCTCAAGAATATAATGCATTTCGCTTATCTCTACTTGCCGCCACTTGTTTCCACTAAACAAAAAATATGTTTGTTTTTTGGAAACGTCAATAAGATAAACGAAACCGGCTTTGTTGTCAAGTACTATTTAACAGTTTTGATTTTTATTAAGTAGAAAAAATTTCCATTTTTATTTATTCGTGTCTTTCATTACTTACAGGTAAATTATTAAGGAGTATTAATTAATTATAGACATGTTGCAAAACGAAGTAGCTTTTCTGATATGGCGGGCAAGATTATTTTGTATAACGCGCAGAATATAGCCATATGTCCCTATATCTTAAGAACACAAAAATAAACGCAACGCCCAAAGAGCCATTGAATTTTTATACGCAACCCTATTAAGACATGTCAATGAACAAGATATTATTGAGCATATGTGTGCGTCTGCCTTTTTATCACAGGCGGCGATATAAAGCCGTTGCCATTTTCCGCCTGTTTCTTTTCTATAGGCACATTAAATTCTCTGCGCTGAAATTGGCCTCAGCCGCTTATTCTGCTATAATTGCAACGCAGTAATGTTGCATTTATTTTGGAAGGGGGGCATACTTTGCTCTCTTTTGACGTGAGAAAGCGGCTTGATAAATTTTCTCTGGATATGCGGTTGGAGCTCGACGGCGTCGGCATTACCGCCGTCTTTGGGCCGTCGGGGGCGGGAAAGACGACGCTGGCCAGACTTCTTGCCGGCCTGGCAGCTCCCGACGAGGGGCATATCGAGTTTGACGGAGAGATATTTTTTGACGGGCGGCTGGGGATCGATCTGCCGCCGGAGAGGCGCGGCGTCGGCTATATGTTTCAGGAGCACCGCCTTTTTCCGCACATGAGCGTCTATCAGAATTTGAATTTCGGCTCTTTTGCCGGCGGGAGGAGGCTCAATATCGATTTGCGCGAGCTTGCGGAGTTTTTCGGCATCGCCGGACTGCTGAAGCGCAGCCCCGCCTCGCTCTCCGGCGGCGAGAGCCAGCGCGCGGCGCTGGCGCGGGCCATCCTATCCGCTACGAGCTTCATCGTCATGGACGAGCCGCTTTCATCACTTGACGAGAGACGCAGGTGGGATCTCGTAGCTTATATCGCGGAGATCCCGCGCCGTTTTCATGTTCCGGTGCTTTATATCACACACAGCAGGGAGGAGGTAATGCGGCTGGCGGACAGGGCTTTCACAGTCGAGGCGGGCAGGATCACTGGATACGGCAGACCGGAGGAGATTCTTCCGACGGTTGTTGCCTGAGCGCCGCTATTTGGCGGCTGTTATTGACAAAGGAGTATTCGCATGAAAAAATTCAAAACTATCGCTGTTGCATTCGTTATCGCCCTTTTAGTCTCTTCCGCGGCGCAGGCTGCGGAGCTGGCCGTTACCACCGGCGCCGGCTATATGAATATGGCGAAGGAGCTGGCGGCGGCATATCGCGCAGGAGGCGGGGCCATTGAAGAGGTTTACGGCGGCAATATCGGGCAGATGCTCGCGCAGGTGGAGGCCGGCAACGGCGTCAACGTCGTGATCAGCGACGGCAATTCGCTGAAATCAGTGAAGAGCGGCGTTAAGTTCGCAAAGACGCAGACGCTCGGCTCCACAGTCCTTGTCCTTGCCTGGCGCAAGGGGCTGACCATTTCGTCGCCTGAAGACCTGACGCGCGCCGATGTGAAGTCCGTCGCCTATCCAGACCCCAAGGCCGCGATTTACGGCCGCGCCGCCGCCGCTTATCTCAAAACGACCGGGCTGGGGGCGAAGATAGCGGAAAAGGTCTCGCCGGTCTCCACTGTGCCGCAGGTATTTTCCTACCTTGTCTCCGGCGAGATGGACGCCGGCTTTGTCAACCGCGTCGTCGTGCGCGCCGGGAAGGATAAGATAGGCGGCTCGCTGGAAATACCCTCAGGCTATCCGCCCATCGTGATGGTGGCGGCAGTAGTAGAAGGGGCGGGGAACGGCGCGAGCGAGAATTTCCTGAAATTCCTGCAATCGCCCGCGGCGAAGGTCATTCTGAAAAAGCACGGCGTGCAGTAAAGGGAGGGGCGCGCGATAGAGACTCTATTCTCAGCTGAACTGCGTTTTTCTGTCTGGCTCACGGTAAGAAGCTGCTCTGTCGCGCTGCTGCTCTTTCTGGCTGTGGGGCTTCCCGCCGCGCGCTGGTTCAGCCGCTCCGATTCCCCGCTGGCCAGGGCCGCCTCTTTTCTCACCACGCTGCCGCTTGTCTTTCCCCCCATCGCGCTGGGCTATATCCTGCTGATGCTGCTGGGAAAGAACGGCCCGCTCGGAGCTCCTCTCTACGATCATTTCGGCCTGCGTCTGGTCTTTTCGCAGGCCGGCGTGGCGGCGGGGGCCTTCACAGCGGGGCTGCCGCTCTTCGTGCGGCCGGTGCAGGCGGCCTTTCAAAGCCCGGAGGTGATGAAGTACGAGGAGGCGGCGCGCGTGATGGGCTGCGGCCCGTTTAAGACATTCTTTCTCGTCACCGCGCCGCTCTCGCGCAGAAGCATATATTCAGGGCTGCTGTTGGCAGTGGCGCGCGCCTCCGGGGAGGTAGGCATCACGATGATGCTGGGGGGCAATATCGCGGGGCGCACAAATACGCTTTCGCTGGAGATATTCAACTGCGTATCGCGCGGTGATTTTGATGAAGCGACGCGCCTCTGTCTGATGCTCGCCTCGGTAAGCCTTGCGATATACTTTGTATTGGAAAAACTGCAAAGGGGGAGATAGCGCATGTTTTATATTTCTGACAGATACGTCGAGGAGCTGATTCATGAGGACTTGCAGCACATGGATCTCACGACGATGGCGATGGGGATAGAGGAGCTTCCGGGGCGCGTGGAGTGCTTTCCGAAGAGGGAATGCACTCTGGCGGGTGTGGAGGAGGCGGCGCGCATATTTGAGAAGTGCGGAGCGAAGACGGAAATCTTTCTCAAATCGGGGAGGCGCGCGGCCGCCGGTGAAATATGCCTCGCGGCGAGCGGAACGGCTGGACAGCTTCACGGCTGCTACAAGCTGGCGCAGAATGTGATGGAATATTCCTCCGGCATCGCCACGCGCACGGCCGCCATGCTGGCGGCGGCGCGCGCCGTGAATCCGAAGATCCATGTCGCAGTGACGAGAAAGCACTTCCCCGGCGGAAAGGCGCTGTCGCTCAAAGCGGCGCTTGCCGGCGGAGCCTCGCTGCACAGGCTGGGGCTTTCCGATTCGATACTTGTCTTCGACCAGCACCGCATATTCACAGAGGACTTTGCCGCTCTCGTCCCGCGGATGGCCGCCGCCTTTCCTGAGAAGAAAATAGAGGCGGAGGCCGACTGTCCGGAAGAGGCTATGCGCTGGCTCCGCGCCGGCGTCGAAATGATACAGTGCGAACGCTTTTCACTTGAAGAGCTTGCCGCCTTCGTCAAAGAGGCGAAGCCCCTCAATCCACGGGCGGTCATAGCCGCCGCCGGCGGCGTCAACGCCGAGAACGCGGCGGAATTTGCCGCTGCCGGCGTCGACATTCTTGTGACCTCCTGGGTCTACTTCGGAAAACCGGAAGATATCAAGATGAAATTCTCGCGCGCGTAAAGAGCGCGCGGCAGAAAAAAACGGCGCGCCGCCCCCGCAGCTGCGAAGCGTGGGCGGCGCGCTCTGTCTCGTGCGCCCGGCATGGTCAACAACTAGGTGGTGAAAGTCCACTACGCGCTCG
>JAUNJZ010000012.1:58924-59776 GCA_030533085.1 Synergistaceae bacterium | reverse complement strand
CTGTTAGTCGTTTGTTAGTCAATAGCGAAAGATATCATAATCGGGCTTAGGCGGAGACGCCATAAACCTAGCGTATTGCAGTGTTTTCGCGTACGGATTACTTTAATCGAACATTTGTGCTATAAATATCAGAGATATGGCAACACATGAGAAGAGCGGAAAAGCCGCAAAGATATATATGAAGGAGATAACAGCCATGCCGTCGTCACCATGGAATCTGCCAAATATGCTAAGCCTGTCCCGAGTGTTTCTTGTGCCTGTGATACTGGTATTCCTCACGCTGCGCACACAGTTCGGATTCATAGAGGGTTTCAACATCGGAGACCTCATCGCGGGCGTCGTCTTCATCATCGCGTCGCTGACAGACGCGGCTGACGGATACATAGCGCGCAAACACAACATCGTAACCAACATGGGAAAATTCATAGACCCGCTTGCCGATAAGATACTCGTCATAGCGGTGCTGACGGCGCTTGTAGAGCTTCACCGCTTCCCCGCCTGGATGGTGGTCGTTATAATATCGCGCGAGTTCATCGTATCCGGCCTTAGAATGGTCGCGGCCTCCGAGGGCGTCGTCATAGCCGCCTCCAAGGGGGGAAAGCTGAAAACCGTGACGCAGATAATAGGAATAATTATGCTGCTTTTCAACATTCCCGGCGGAATGGCGGTCATGTGGGTCGCCGTGCTGCTCACGGTATGGTCGGGAGTCGATTACGTGCGCAACAGCGCGGAACTGCTGGGCTGAGAGGCCGCGGAAAAAAAGATACTCAAGAAAAAAGAAGAAAAATATACAAGAGAAGAGAAGCGGCCGCCCCGCCGCATCTCTCGTGTGCCCCCCCCCGGCGCTTTCCT
>JAUNJZ010000012.1:0-58914 GCA_030533085.1 Synergistaceae bacterium | reverse complement strand
CGCGCAGCGGCGCGGCCGCGGCCCCCCCCAAAAAAACATAAAAAAAAAAAAAAAACAAACAGCACCACCCGCCCCCACGCGGCCGCGCGGCCGCTTCTCTCTTGTGCCCCGCCGCGGCGCTTTCCTAGCTGAAAGGGCTGTCGCCGCGGCATCGGGAATACCGACCCATTTTACCTCTTCCGGCGCAGCGCGAGCGGTATCAGCGCCAGCAGCGCGAGCGCGCCCAGCCCCGCGGCGCAGCCGCTGCCGGACTTTGCGCCTGACGTGTCGGCGACGGGCGTCGGGGATTCTCCGGTCGCCTGAGCCGTGCCGGAATAGATGAATATCGTACCCTCGCTGAAATAATCGCCCACCGGCTTAATCCTGATCTCAAGATTTCCCTCGCCGTTCAGCGCCGCGGGGAAAAGGTCGTAATAGTTCGTCTTCTTGTTCAGCAGCAGCGCGTAATAGCTCTTATCGGCGCTGAAGGGCTTCGCCGCGTCCGACGGCTTCACGGTCAGCGTCAGGGCGCCGGATTCCGCACCTTCGTCATACTCCACATTCAGCTTCACAGCCTGCACGAAGCCCCCCGCGTCGGCGGTGAAGGCGCCGCCCGTATTCTCAAGCGTCGAGGCGTCCACGATGCGGATTGTCTGCCCGCCGCTCACAAAGCCGCCCTCCTCGAGCGCGGAGACCTCCGCGTCGGAGGCAGTTTCGATAACGTCGATGAGGGCGGACGTTATACCGCTGTCGGCAGCGCTGACTTCCGGCGCGTTCGTGTCCTCTTCAAATACGGCGCTTATCGTGTGGTCGGCCGCGACGGACGTAAAGGTATAGGTGCATAGATGTCTGTCCTCCGCCTCGACGCGCCCGCCGTCTATCAGCAGATATGCGATACGATAGCCGCTGTTGGCCGTGATTGTAAAGGTGGAATCACTTCCCTGATTGACAGTTACCTTTCCGTTTTCGCCCATTGGCACTACGCTGCCTTTTGTTTCATCCGCAGCAACGGTGATTTCATGCTGCACAAGCTCTACAGAGACGCCGTAGATACGCAGCGGAAAGTGTTGCCGTATGTCGTAATTCTCGTCGTCTTCGCCCCATTGCGCGCCATACTGGCCTTCAATGGTAACACCATACCGCCAGCTGGATGCGATAGTTGACAGTTCGCCTCTATGACGATTAATTGAATATTCACCGAAAGCGCCAATAACCTGAACCCCGCCCTTTGCGTCGACACAGACGAACTTTTCCACGCCGCCGAGGTCTGGGTACGCATCCCCGTTGTCATAGGGCACCGCTGTAACGCTAAATCCAATCTGCCCCTGTGTCTGGTAATTGCCGGAGTCGTTTATCTGGATGATGTGTTCGTATTTAGGCGTAGTGTACATAGAAGACTTACTCGCCTTGTCATACGCGAGCTCGGCTCTCATGTATATATTTACCGTAGCTGTTCCCGTCCACGACGGGTCTATCATAGACTCGAACATTTCCGGCGACGGCAGGGGGGCCGCGTCGACAGAGCCTACTTCCCAGGACAGCATTTCCATTGCGAATTCGCCGCCAATGCCTCCGTTACATTGTATATAGCCCGGCAGATTTTTTGTCAGGCCGTTAGGGTCGTGGTTAACAATATCTATTGAAACCGCGGAGCCGAAAGCCGCGCCGACGGACAAGAGCATCATAAAAGCTGTCAAAACTACGAAAAGCGTCTTTTTCATCTTAAATCTCCTGTGAATAAGGCGGCAAAGTGGGCGTGATTATTACCCGCCTTTGCCGCCTGCGATAATTGGTTTTCCTAGTTTGTGACCGTCACAAAGCTCTCGGCCGTGACTGTGTGCGGCGAAGTCAATGTCGTCCATTTAGTGGAGTCGGTGACGGTAGCGGTTACAGTGCCGCTACCGGCGGACGATGCGCTGACGGTTGTCGTGCCTGTGGTAACATTACTGACGGTTAACCCCGCTGTCGCGCTCCAGGAATAAATAGGAGTATTACCGGCAGCGTTTGTCGGATATGTCACAGCGGTTAAGGTGCCGGAACTCCCCGCCGCGAAAGATAGACCTGGAAGCAAAACAGAAGCTATAGGCAGACTGTTTATTGAAGTCACCCTGCCATTGCTGTTCGTGCCTCCGCCAATGGCATAGTTCGGCTGCAATTCGCCGCCATAGAGCCAGTAGCAATTATATACGGCTCCGTAAGCGCCGATAATGCCGCCGGTGTAATTACGCTTATCATTATTTTCCGCAGCGACTGTATCTGATACATTGACGGTAGCAGCTGCGGAGACACAATTATAGACACGGTAGGCAAAACCGCCGACAATGCCGCCTGTATCCATATTAGAGTAAATACTTGACCCAGGCTGAACAGAACAATTTACAATGTAGCCTGTGCTCATATTGAAGCAGTAACCGGCTATTCCGCCGCCGTAGCTGAGCGTGCCGTAGGCCGCTATGTCTCCGGAGACGACACAGTTGACTATGCGCGTGCTTGCGCCAAGGAGAGCGGAGATGCCGCCGACGTAGGACCTTGTTCTTGTCTGATTATTTGATACAGTCCCCTCGAAGTAGCAGTTTTCAACAGCTCCGTCATTCCAGCATACAATGCCGGCCGCCCCCTGTCCGTAGGTATTACTGACCACACCCATTACTTTAAGATTCTTAACTATACCGCCGGTCGCCGCCGCTGTTGTGCGGGTTGCCGGCGCGGCCGGCTCTATGCCGAAAGCATTATAGAAAGCGGTTCTCTCGGCGATTACCTTATCGGCTTCGTCGCCGGTAAGGCCGAGCGCGGCCGCGTCAGCCGCCGCCTGCGCGGCAGGGGTCACGGTCGCCGTTTTAGCGGCGCTTCTGCCGGAGGCTGCCGCCGTCGGAAAGTCGATGTAGCCGAAGAGCCCCGCGGTCTCGCCGCGCGTTGACCAGTTGGCCTGATTATTAACAACATTAAGGCCGCGGATCGTGTAGCCCGCGCCGTCAAATGTACCGCAGAATGCTCTATTACTGGCGTTTCCGTAGTTGAAGAAACGGCCAATTGGCGTCCAACTTAAGTTATTAAGATTGATGTCGTCACCGAGGCGAACGGTATATGCCGCATAATCCGTGCCGCCGTTGACCGACGCCGCAAGCCCCGCGAGCTGCGCCCCCGTCGTTATCGTTATTACGTTGTTTGACGCAGCAGGTACAGTGCCGACAGTTCCGTCCCATACATCCATCGCGAAGGCGGTTCCCGCGAAGCTCATCGTTAGAGCCGTTACAAGAGCCAATAACTGTGTTAGAAATTTTTTCTTACTCATCAATACTCATCCTTTCGTTCTTTTCTCTGTACCCGTCCGACGCGGGTACGCCGATTGAATATTACGCCGCGCGCCGTCTCCGGCGCTTTTATTATCAGCCTTTCCTTCCCTTCGCGCGAAGCGAAAGGGAAGGAAAGCCGGTAATGTCACTACAGTCGCTCCCGCGTCATGACGGGAGCTGCGTTTTTTACCTTTTCCGGCGCAGCGCGAGCGGTATCAGCGCGAGCAGAGCCAGCACGCCTATGCCCGCGGCGCAGCCGCCGCCGCTTCCGCCGCCGTCGCTGGTCGGTGTGTCGCCGCCGGTCGCCGCCGTCGTTCCGGCGTAAACGGCTATGGTGTTCTCCGTGAAGTAGTCGCCCACCGGCTTCACCGTCACTTCGAGCCGGCTGTCCGCATGCTTGCAGGCAAAGATGGAGTAACCTGACTTATCCTTTTTTTGAATCATCGCGAAATAATTTTTAGCGCTGTCGAAGGAGGAGCCTGACACCGGGGAGAGACTGAGTGTGACGGCCGCCGCGTCGTCAGTGTGCGAGACGTCAAGCGTCACGGCGCAGACGAAGCCGCCCTCTTCCTTAGTGAATGTGACGCTGCTCGCCGTGCCGTCATCGTTTATAAGCGAAAGCTCCGCTGAGCCGCCAGTGTAGCGGTCGAAGGTGCTGACCAGCTCGTTGTCGCTCGCGACAAAGACGGGGTCTTTAGCCAGAGTCACGCCGCTGCCGGTGATTACTACGTCGGAGACCTTTTCCTGTCCTGCGGCAACTTCAAATGTCGCGGCGATTGTGTGAGCCGCCGTCACGTTGTCAAATGTGTATACATGTGTACCCTTGTCAGCCGCTTCCGCGACAGCCGCGCTATCGACAGTCAGGCTTTCGATTACGTAGCCGCTGTTCGCCGTTATCGTGAAGTCTGCGCTCGCCCCCTCTTCAACGTCGGCGCTGGCGGGGGTAATCGTGCCGTTTTCGCCGGCTGTGGCGGTTATCGTGTATTTGGGTATTGGTGTATTTGTAAACGAGACCACATATAATGCCGCCGGAAGAGAGAATGCTTCATCCAAGGTAAAGTTTGCACTCCAATCTCCGTCTGTTATATCATAGGATGCGGCATCTCCAGAGTTCGGGGCTATTATAACCATGTCAGCGGATTTGACAGAAGCAAAAAATGTCGGTGTACTGTAACGTTGAGACATTAGCAAATAGTCTTTTGCTGGGAGCTCTGTCAACGGAGAAGAAGAATAATCAGAAGGCCCAAGCATTTTAAGACGGCCCAAAACTGTCGCCGTAACATTCCCTGTATATGAAGTGGGAGTAAATTGTTCGAGCAGGTTTTCAGTGGGGAGGTCTGCTAAGGTGGGATCTGTTCCATCATTGTTGAAAGAAATCTCATAGCTAGCATCGTAAATACTCAGGTTATATTCCGAAGAATACGTCTGACCTCCCTCTTCTACTGCAGATGAATCTTCAATTATGATCGACCTCGGCGCAGCCAATGCAGCCGCCGCGAAGCAGACGAGCGCCGCGAGCGCCAGTAAAAGTATCATTCTTATCTTTTTCATAATGTTCTCTCCTTTGTCGTTTAATAACCGGTCTCCATGCGCCGCTTTTGAAGAGCAGCGGCGCTCCGGCGTCCGCGCCTTTGCTTTCAGCCTTTCGTACCGCCCCTTTCCTCTGTTTCGCTCTTTATCTTTTCCTTCCCCCCGCGCGCCGCAAGGGGGATTAAAGCCAGTAACGCAATTGCCGCCGCGCCGGCGTCGCAGCCGCCTGTGCCCGCGCCGTCTCCCGTCCAGGGGGTCGGCTCGTCGGGTATTTCCACCGCGGTCGTCTCGGCTATTACTATCGTGTTTTCCGTGAAGTAATCGTCGAGCTTTGTAATGGTGAAGGTGAGCGTCGTGCCGTCGAGCGTTGCGGGGAATATGTCGTAGCTGCTGCCGTAGCCCGCTTTTTTGCGCAGCATCGCCCAGAGCGACGCGCCGGCCTGCGGCGTGTGGTCAAAGTTCTTTATCGTGAAGGCCGCCGAGTCTGAGCCGGCGTGGCTGAGGTCGAGCGTTACGGAGCAGAGCAGGCTGACGGCGTCGAAGCCGTCTCCGCCTGTGATGAGCGTGCCGTAGCCGCCGTCTGTGACGGCCTGGGCGAGGGCGGAGGGGGCGTCTTCGTTCGCGCTTATAGAGCTTACCGTGCCGCCGCTCGCGGATATGTCTGCCGCCTCGACGGGGACGATTGTCGGGATGACGGCGCCGCTGCCGCCGGTGGAGGCGACGGCTATCGGGGCGGAGGCGGTGAGAGAGCCGCCGAGCGCCGCGGCGTTAAACTCCGTCCAGCTCGTGCCGCCGTTGTAGCGCGCGATGCTGTCTCCGGCGTGCGCCCAGAGGTAGCCGGTGACGGGGTCGTAGTTGAGCCCCATCTGCACGCCGTAGTCGCCGACGAAGCTGGCGATGCGCGTGCCGATGTCTCCCGCCGCGAGCTTTTCTTCCGTGGTTTCGTAGACGACCATCTCATGGCTGCCCTGCACGCCGGCGGGGGCCGTCCAGGTGGTGCCGTGGAGGTAGACTTTGTCGTTCAGGAAGGCGATGCCGCTGAACATATAGACCCATTCGGGGAAGCGCGCGTGCGTCTCCTCTCCGCGCAGCAGCTGGGTGCATTCCAGCGTATCCAGGTCGCAGACTTCTATCGTGGTGTTCTGATTGTAGCCGCCCGTCGTGACCTGGTAGCCGCCGAAGCTGCATACGTAGAGCTTATTGCCGACGCGGGTGTAGACGCCGGGCTGCTGGCCGTCCATGTTGCGCCCCTTCATGTCTGCGCTGGCTATTACGTTGAGGTCTTTGTCGAATTTCCATATCTGGTTCGGGCTGTAGGAGATGGCCGGGTCAAAGGGGTCGCCCTGGGCGTTGGTTATTATCGCGTAGAGATGTCCCGCGTAGGTGAAGAGCCCCTCGCCGTGCTTGTAGGTCGGATCGGGATGCGTCCAGACTTTGTTTTCAACGTAGGAATCGTTTGTCATGACGATGCGCGAGATGACGCAGCGGTCGTAGCCGGTGGCGTAGAGGTAGCTGCCTATGGTGGACATGGCGCGGATGTTTTTTACGGAGCAGGTGAACTGTTTGAGCGGCGTGTTCCAGTTTGAGGGGACGCCCCAGCTCGCCCTGCCGCCCGGGTCGAATATGTTGACGGTGTCCGCCGCGGCGGCGCCGACGCCGGTGTAGAAGGTGAGGGCGACGCGCAGTTTGCCGTTCGCGTCAAGAAATGGGCGGATGCCGTTGCCCTGGTTGCCGCCCATGTTGGATTGGAGCGGCGAGAAGGGGGCGCCGTCGCCGACGATGATGCCGAGCGAGACGGGGTCGCTGTAGGTGGTCTGCCGCGTGAAGAGCAGGTCGGCGCGCGCGGCGGCCGCCTGTATAATGAGGAGCAGCAAAGCAAGCAGCGGAATAAGTTTTCTTTTTTTCACAGTCATTCTGTCATACCTCTTTTCTTCAGAAGGTCCATATCAGCGTCGCGTAGAAGGTGCGTCCCTGAAGCGGATACCACATGGTGCGGTCGGGGCCGTAGCCTTCCGCGAGGAAGAAGACCTCCGGCCCGCGGTCAAAGATGTCGTCCACGCCGACGACAAGCTTGAGGTCTTCTCTGACGCTGTAGCGCAGGCCGAGGCCGAGCGTCAGCAGGTCGTCCTGTTTGACCTCCTGTTTGCGGTCGTAGAAGTTGTTGCCTATGTAGCGCGCCTCGGCGAAGGCGGAGAGCTGTTTGCTTTTGAGCAGGTTGCCGCGCGCGACGCGCAGGAAGCCCTCGTATTCGGGACGGTTGGGGATGCGCACGCCGTCGAAGGCGCTGTCGTCTGATTTATCTATCGCCTCCATCCAGGTGGCGGAGCCGTATATCTCCCAGTCCTCCCATTTGACGGAGCCTTCCAGCTCAAGCCCTTTGATGTGGGCTTTGCCGACGTTCTCGTAGCGCGCGTATTGCGGGTTGACGACGAAGTATTCGATGAGGTTTTCCACATGGCTGCCGAACCAGGTGAGGGTTACTTCGCTTTTGCCTTTGAAGAGGTCGCCCTTCCAGCTGACGCCCACGTCCCACTGGGTGCCCTCTTCCCATTCAAGCCCCAGGCTGGGGGCGACGAAGGCGCCGTCTCCGTATAGCTCGTACATGTTCGGCGCGCGGTTGTATGTGCCGTAGGTGGCCTTCGCGCTCCAGTGCTCGTCAAATTTGTAGTTGAGCGCCGCGCCGCCGGAGAATTCGGTGCGGCCGTCGGCGCTGTTCCAGCGGATAATGGGCGTGAGCCAGAGGTTGTCTTTCCTGTTGAGGCTGATGGTGTCCTGTATCTGTCCGTTCCATGCGTAGCGGGTATGTTTTTCCGTGGCGTTGAGCGCGGGGTAGCTTTCAACTATGTCGCCTTTTGTGCGCAGCGTTTCGTCGTAGTAGTTCCAGAGAAATTCTACCAGGTGGCTTTCGCCGACGGGCAGCGAGCCGTCAAGCGCGACGCCGTAGCGGTCTGTGAGGTAGCGGTTGTGTTTGTTTTTGTAGCCGGGGAGGCCGAACTGGCTGTCGCCCTCTTTCGGGTCGTCGTATTTCTTTTCCTGATGGAGATATTCAAGGCGCAGGCCGAGGTCGAGCGCCCCTATTTCGCGGCGGTGGGAGGCGGCGAAGCTCATCTGGTCTGTGACCTGTTTAGGGCCTTTTTCCCAGGATTTGTCGCTTTCGATGCCTATGATGGGCAGCGGCAGGTCGCGGTCGTTGCGCTTCCACGCTCCTTCAATCGTCCAGTTTTCGTTCTGCCATTTGATAAGGGCGTCTGTGTTCTGGTAGGAGTTGTTTTTGCGCTTCGCCCAGTAGTCGTCGTTCGGGTCGTATTCGTTGCGGCTGTTGAGGTAGGTAAATTCGCCGTTGGCCTGGTCGCGCGTGACGCCGACGAATATATTGCCGTCGCCGAGCTTCGTGCTGTACGCGGCGTTGGCGCGGAATTTGCCGTAGGAGCCGGCGCCGAGGGAGAGCGAGCCTTCTCCTTTGCCGTCGGGTTTTTTCGTGATGATGTTGATGACGCCGCCCATGGATGCGCCGCCGAAGCGCGCCGGAATGTAGCCGCGGTAGACTTCTATGCGCTCGACGTTTTCAACGGGTATTGTTGAAAGGTCGACGGCGGCTTCGCTGCCGAGGTTCATCAGTACGCCGTCCACGTAGACGGCTACCTGCGAGGCGGTGCTGCCGCGCACTGAGGCGGTGGTGTAGGAGCCGCGTCCCCTGAGTTCTATTATATGAAGCCCCGGGACCTGTTTCAGGAGTTCGGGGAGGTTTTTCTGCTCGCCCTTCATTTCCTGCGGGCGAATGACTGTGACTGTGCCGGGGGAGAGCAGCAGCTTGTCCTCTTCTTCGGCGTCGGCTGTAACCGACACTTCCGGAAGTGCGACCGGAGCCTCCGCCGCGTCGCTGGGGCTGACAAACAGACTACATATCTGATGGGGGGGGGGCTATCTGTAATACAAAAAGAAGCAGAAAGAAGATGACCGAACCGGCTTTTAATCTCAAAGCGACTACCTCCGTAAGGTATATAAAAATATGCGGGAGGGTTTGACACCGTCTCCCGCATATTTATCGCCGGCAGGCCGCTGCCATGCGCCCTCTGCGCATTTAAAGCCACTAGCTCTCCCTTGGCAGGTTTCCCGACTTTCGTTCATCCTCTGTTTCAGAGCATTTGCTTCACTCTGATAAGCGTCCGGCGCGGAATCGCTGTAGTTCGCGTTCCGGCTTTTCGCTTGCCGCTCCTTCCCATCTTTCGACAGTGGCGTTACGCGGCTTTGTCCCGATTACGGTGGCAGGGGCCGTTCCGGCTTTTAACCGGATTCCCATACTCCAAAGAATAATATTCAGTTATAAAAAGTCACTGCGGAGGATTCCGGCTCCGCTTTTCGGCGTGACTGTATCATTTGTTTTCGGCGTTGTCAATAGCCGTATTACTTCACCTTAGATTCGGTGCCCTTGCGCAGCCGCTCGATATTCGCGCGGTGCCGCCAGGTAGAGAGCGCCGCCAGAAGGAAAGAGGCCGCCACATAGGGGGCCGGCATACCGAAAAAGAATGTCAGCGCCGCCGCGGAAAAAAGGCCGACGATAGAGGCCACGGAGACATATTTCGTCGTCTTCATCACGACATACCAGACAACGCCGCCAAGGATGGCCGGCCACGGCAGAAAAAAGTCGTAGAAGCCGATAACGCCGAAGGTGGTCGCCACCCCCTTGCCGCCCTTGAAGCCCAGCCAGAACGGGAAATTATGCCCCAGCACCGCGCAGAGGCCGGTCAGCGCCAGCACGGCGGGGTCTGAGACAAAACGGGAGGCGGCCAGAACGGTCAGCCCCCCCTTGAGCATGTCAAAGACCGCTACGGCGACGGCCCAGCGCTTTCCCATCAGCCGGCCGACATTCGTCGCCCCTATATTGCCGGAGCCAAAGCCGCGAATATCAGCTCCGTAAATATATTTCGCAACCAGAAAACCGGTAGGACAGGAGCCGGCAAGATAACCGGCGACAATCCAGAAAGCATTCGTCATAAAATCATCTCCATATACAAAATAATAACAACAGCGCGTCCCGCATGTAAATTTTACGACAGCGCAAAGTGCAAGTCAAATAAAAGCCGCCGCGCCGTTACAGATTGCGAAAATACTCCGCTGATGTTAATATGCCGCCGGAGGCGTTATTGTTAGGAGAAAAAACGACCCGCAGCAAAACAATCTTTTACGCCCTTCGGAGGGGATATCTATGTCACTGTCAGAGAGATTTGAATCGGAGCTTATAGAATTCGCGCGGAGGCTCGTCCGTATGCAAAGCTATTCCGACCATGAGGGAGAGGTCGCGGAGGCTGTCGTCGCGAAGATGAGGGAGCTGGGCTACGACGAGGCTTTCATCGACTCTACCGGAAACGCCGTCGGCTTCATCGGGGATGGGGAGAAGATCATTCATTTCGATTCTCACATGGACACGGTCGAGGTGAACGACGCGGAGAAGTGGGAGCTGCCGCCATTCGCCGCTGAAATAAAGGATGGACGGCTTTACGGGCGCGGCTCCGTCGATATGAAATCGGGGCTTGCGGCGTCGATATACGGCGCGGCGCTCGCGCGGGAGGCCGGCTTCATTCGCGGGAAAAAAGTCTGCGTCAGCGGCTCCGTCTGCGAGGAGTACTGCGACGGGGAGAATATCAAAATGATGTATCGCGAGCTGGCGCTGCGCCCTGACTTTGTCGTGATATGCGAGCCGTCGGACAATGTGATAACGCTCGGCCACAAGGGAAAGGCGCAGATGCGGATAATTACGCGCGGGCTGTCCGCCCACGGCTCCGCGCCGGAGAAGGGTATCAACGCCGTCTACGAGATGGCGGAGATCATCAGCCGCGTCGAGGCGCTCAACAAAAGGCTGACGGAAGAGGGGGAGCCGCACGGCACGATAGTGCTGTCAAATATAAGCTGCGTCACAGCCTCTCTGAACGCCGTTCCGGGCGAAGCGGAGATATATCTTGACCGCCGTCTCGCACTCGGCGAGACGGAAGAGAAGGTACGCTCCGAGATGGATGAGCTGATTCGCGGAAAGCGCGCGGAATGGAAGAGCGGCACGCTGCGCCGCAGCAGTTGGCGCGGCGCGGAGCTTGTTTACGAGCCTCTGCACATGGCGTGGAAGCTGGACGAGACTTCTCCGCTCTTCGCCGCCGCTAACGCCGCCTACGAAAGCGTCTTTGGGAAAGCGCCGTCAAAATATGATTTCTGGGACTTCGGCACGAACGCCGTAACTCCTGTAAGCATGGGGATAGCGACGATAGGCTTCGGCCCCGGCGAGTACAAGCTGGCGCATATGCGCGACGAAAGCTGCGAGCTGAGCAAAATCAGGGAGGCCGCGGAATTCTACGCGGCGCTCATCGGCAGGCTGTAAAAAAACGCCGGCCGCCTGTGACGCGAAGGGCGCACATAGTACAGCCGCCGCATAAAGACCGGCCGCAAAGGGCGCACAGGCACGTTTGCGGCTGGCTTTTCTATTTTTTCGCCGCGCTGATTTTCTTCAGCTCTTCCGTCACGCATTCGACGAGCCTGCCTACAGAGAGGTCAGGGACACCGGCGATGATGTTGTTGCAGCAATTGACCGGCACGAGTATCCTCTTCGCGCCGCTGCTCGCCACAGCGGCGGCCATTGTCGGGGTTATTTCGCCGAGCAGCGAGTCCGCTATCACAATCGCGACCGGGCCGATAATGACGTCTGCGCTGCGGCAGCAGACTACAACGGCGTTTTCACCCGTCGCGGCCCTGTTCGCGCCGGCTTTCAGCATTGCCGCCGCGGCGATGCTGTTCGTTCCCACCGCTGTGACCTCCGCCTCCGCCATAGCTGCCCGCACGGCCTGCACGATCTGCCGCCCCATACCGCCGCCCTGTCCGTCGATCACCAGTATATTCATATAATCCGCCTCCGTATGCGACCTCTTTTTTCATGATAAGTATACAGCAGAGGCGGCCGCTGCCAAAGAGATATTTTTCTTACAGCGGGGCCTCTTTATCAGCCGCCGCGGCTGTGGGGGCGAGGCGCAGCAGCGTTATCTCAGACGGAACGCCGAGGCGCAGCAGAAAGCCGTTCCATATTCCGGTGCCGGGGGAGACGTAGAGCTTCATGCCGTCAACGTCGTACCAGCCGTTGACATAGCCGCCGTTGAATTTTTTCACAAGCGCCGAGAGGCCGGGAACCATGCCGCCGTGCGTATGGCCGGAAAGCTGCAAATCCGCTCCGGCAGCCGCGTTCCTCTTTGCCGCGCCCGGCTGGTGGTCAAGCATTATCCTGACCGTGTCTGACGGAATGCCGGAGAGCGCCTTTTCGGCGTTCGGAGCCTCTTCCGCCGCGAAGCGCAGCGCCGCTAGGTCGGCCACCCCCGCGACGGCGATATTTTCACCCTCCCGCTCTATCGCCGCATGCTCGTTTAGCAGTATCTTTATCCCAAGAGAGTTTTCTATAAAAGCTCTCCATTCTCCGGCGTTGAAGTAATATTCATGATTTCCAAGCACGCCGTAGATGCCGTCCGGCGCGGAGAGGGCGGCGAGCGGCGCCATATCCGCGCTTCTTTCGCTCACTACGCCGTCGATGAAGTCCCCCGCAATGAGAATCAGGTCAGGCGACAGCGCGTTCACCCGCTTTACAAGAGCCTCCGCGTAGTCGCCGCGGCGCGAGGCGCTTATATGTATATCGCAGAGCAGCGCTATCTTATAGCCGTCGAAGGCGGCCGGCAGCCTAGGCAGAACCACGGTCTGCTCCTTCACGCGCGGCAGCCGCTGGGCCTCGTATGTGCCGTAAAGGGCGGCAGAAAGGGCAACGGCGGCAAAGAGAAGAGCCAACCCGACGCTGTGTGGGAGGCGCGGCGCGGAGGGGAAGAATATTCTAGCCGCTGCAAGCGCCGTCAGCAAAATATCCCTCAGCAGCGTGAAGGCGAAGAGCAAAAAGAGGGCGGCGAAGACCACGCCGTAAAGCTCGATAAGCCACTTCGGCAGCTCCGGAGAGAAGAAGTTCCCTCCAATTCCGGTGAAGAACTGCTGCTTGAGCGAAGCGGCGCAAAAAAGCGCCGCAAGAGCCGCCTTCACCGGAATGGAGAGCGGCAGCGGCAGGACGAGTCTGAGCCATACATATACAAAGAGCGCAAGCGGTATCAATCTAAACATGACGGCTAGTATATCGGTTAGAGTTTACTCTAGTCAAGCGCGCCGCTTGTAAAGCGGCTTTTTTTTGCCTACAATATAGCGGCGGCTTCCGCGCGCCTATGTCATAGCTTACTGGAGGAATTACGATGAACTGTAAACGACTGAGAAATTCACTGCTGGCTCTGCTGGCGCTGCTTGTTATCGCGCTGCCGTCGGCGGCGGCGGAAAAAAGCTTTCATATTCTGATGATAAACGACCCTCACAGCTATATCCTGCCTTACTATGAGGCCGCGGAGGCGGGGCTGCCGGAGGGGGCTGTAGAAGTAGAGGCTGTCGGCGGACTGTCGCGCGCGCTGCGCCTTGTCGCAGATGAAAAAAAGAATATAGAAGCTGTCTCAGAGGCCCCAATCTTCCTGTTTGAGGGCGGAGACATCATGCTCGGCAAAAAGGGCGGGCTGCAGGACGGGGCGGCGGAATACGGCTCGCTCGCCGCGCTCGGCTTCGACGCCGGAGTGCTCGGCAATCACGACTTCGACAGCGGCACAGCAGTGTTGGAGCGCCTTGGGGCGACGCTCAAGTTCACCGTCCTCGCCTCGAATATCGATTTCCACGGCGCTGCGGCTGAATATTATCCGAAAACAGCGATAATCGAAAAAGATGGGGTAAAAATCGGCCTTTTCGGCCTCGTCACCCCGGATCTCAAGGCGCTGATATCAGATCCCTCCGGCTTTGACATGGATAAAGATATTTTCAGGAGGGCGGAAGAGTGCGTACGTGAGCTGCGCGCGCGCGGAGCGGAGGCGATAGTGGCTCTGAACCACATCGGCCTCGATCTGGACAGACAGCTGGCCGCCTCTGTGCCGGGAATAAACGTCATTGTAGGCGGGCATTCACACGACGCGGTAAGAGAGCCGCTCTTCGTCGAGAATCCCTCGGGAACGCGGACGCTCATCGGGCAGGCGGGGCTGGACGGCCGCTTTGCAGGCAGATTCGACGTAACGGTGGACGATGGGGCGCTCGTCACGGAAAAATCCTCGTGGAAGCTGATGGAGACGCGCCCGAACACAGAGGAAGAAGAGGTGAGCCGCGCACTCGGCGTCGAGGCTCAGAAAAAGCTCGCCGCATCTCTCAACATCTCAGACCCCGCAGCATATTTCACATTGAGCGTCGATGGCCGTAAAGAGACTATGCGCTCAGGAGAAAACGCGCTGGGCAGCATCGCGGCGGAGGCGCTACGCCGCGCCGCCTTCGCGCGTATAGGGCTGATAAACAGCGGCGGGCTGCGCATTGGCCGCATAATACCCCCCGGCTCCTTTTCGGCCGGGGACATGTTCGACCTCATGCCCTTTGACAACGCTCCGGTACGGCTGCTCATGAGCGGCGCGGAGATAAGAAAGCTGCTCGAGGGCTCCGCCTCCGCGCTCAGAGGGGTGAACGACGATTTCAACCCGATGCGCCGCATGTCATCCGGGGAATTTTTGCAGGTCGCGGGGCTGCGCTTTGAGATAGATCTAAACGAGCCGGCAGCCGAAGTCGTGAACAGGCGCGTCATAGTTCCCGGCAGCCGCGTAAAAAATATTGCCGTCGATTCCGCGCGCGGCTGGGAGCCTCTGGCTGATGACAAAATATATTCCGTCGCAACGCTTGACTACACAGCGAAATACTGGGATGTCATCTCTTCGTCGCCTCTGGGAAAGCAGACGCTCGCGCTGTTGGACGAATACTTCGCGCAGGCGCTGAATCGCCGCGTGGAGCCGAATGAGGACGGAAGGATAAAGATAATCGGCAGGCCGTAAGAGGACGGCTGCCGGAGGATCACTTTTCTCATTATATTTACGTCATTTCCACAAAATAATTTCAGGAAAATCATGTAAAAGGCACGCCGCGGGGCGGATTTGTTGTACTTTTGTTGTACCTGCGGCGCTATAATCATAATGAACTTTAAGAGAGGCGCGGCATGGCGCGGGGCTTTCATGAGTCCGCCGCGCCGCTTTTGTCCGCGTGGGAGGGGCGCGCCGGAATATCGCCCGATGGCTGAAAGGAGCCCCTTTTGTACGGGCGGCTTATTATCCATCCGCAAAGGAGTAATGCTCTATGATGGGAATAAATATTTTGGGGTCGATTCTGAAAACGGGGCGGAAGGAAAAGCGCGGAGCGGCCGATTTCCTTTACGACCTGCTGGAAGACAGCGACATGCGCGCCAGATTTATGGATATCGCGCTGCTGCTGCCTGAGAGGAGGCGCGGAGACGCGCTGCGGAGTCTCGGCTATGATTTCACCTCCGGCGAGCTGGAGCGCGCCCTCTCCAAAACACTGTATGAGACGCTTCCGGCAGGCAGGGCGGCCTCAGACAGAGAAAATCTGCGGGACTTCCTTATGCGGGAATGGGGAAATCACATGTGATGAGGGCGGATTATATCTTTGAATATACCGTCTTCGCGCTCACTCCGTCGAACATGCCCAGCTTGCCGGAGAGGGCGCTTATCTTTTCGTTCGGCGCGTCGATGATAAGGCTTATTATCGAGATGTTGCGTTCGCGGTAAGGCATTCCCATCCGCCCTATTATATATTCGCTGTATTCATGCAGCAGCTGGTTTATCTTTTCCACCGCCGCCGGTTCCTCAACGATTATTCCTATCTGCGCTATTCTTGTTTCCATCGGTATCAGCCTTTCCGTCTGTTTTTTATCCTCTTCGTCCATAGGCAGAACGCTCGCGTAGCTTCTCCTTCCGACCTTGAAGCGCTGTATGTGTACCGCTATGTCGAAGGCCTCTTTCATGTTCTCTTCCGTAAGCACCTTCTCCGCCGCGCCGAATATCGCGCCGCTGCGCGCCGTCAGCAGCAGGGCTTTCTGAGATATGTCCATCGCGTGTTCCGGATAATGAGTGTTTATCAGCGCCGCTATGCCGCGCTCTTTACAGAGCGTAGATATGACGCGCAGCACCGCCCGCTGGTTTTTGAAGTCGAGATTTGACTCCGGCTCGTCCAGCACAAGCAGGGAGGGGCGCGCCGCCAGCGCGCGCGCTATCATGACGAGCTGATATTCTCCGCCGCTTATCCTGCTGCACAGCTTATCGGCAAGATGCTTGATCCCGGCCAGCTCCATCGCCTCTTCGGCAATTTTCATGTCGTTCGCCCCTGGGGTCCCCAGAGCGCCGATATGAGCGCTGCGTCCCAGCAGCGTCATTTCTCGAACTGTGTATACGAAGGAGGAGAGCTTCGCCTGCGGCACGTAGCCGACGCGCCGCCAGAATTCTCCTGAGCGCATCTTCCTGATATCCACGCCGTCAAGATATGAAGCGCCCTTTCGCCACGGCCTCAGCCCCAGAGCGCATCTTATCAGCGTCGTCTTTCCCGCGCCGTTCGCGCCTAAAACTGATAATATCTCCGGCTCTCTCACATTGAAATTTATATCGCACAGGCTGCCGTTCTCGCCGTCGTAGCTGAAATATCCGCCGCGCACCTCGAAATTCATCCCCGTACCCCTCCCGTCTTTCTCAGCAGCAGTATGAAGAATGGAGCGCCGATGACCGAGGTCAGTATTGAGGCCGGTATTTCAGAGGCCGTCAGGCTGCGCGCCGCCGTGTCGATGGCGAGCATAAAAAGCGCCCCCAGCACGATGCTCGCCGGCACGACGCAGCGGTTGTCGCTTCCGAATATCATCCGCGCGGCGTGCGGTATTAGCAGCCCCACCCAGCCGATGAGCCCGCACATGGAGACGACGGAGCCGGTTATCATCGCCGCCCCCGTTATCACAAGCAGCCTTATTCTCTTCACATTTATCCCGAGCGAGGCCGCCTCGTCGTCGCTCAGCGTCATGGCGTTGAGCTTCCAGCGCAGCAGCCATATCAGCGCCGTGCCGAATATTATCATCGGAGCCCCCATCGCGAGGCTGCCGCGCGTCGCGGAGGAGAGGCTGCCCATCAGCCAGAATGTTATCGCCGGAAGCACATCCTGCGGGTCAGCGACATATTTCACCAGCGAGACGAGGGCGGAAAAGAGCGCGCTGACGACCATGCCGGCCAGTATCATCATTATCACGGGAGAAGAGCCCCGCACGCGGCTGACTGCGGCCACTATCGCGACTGAGAGCAGCCCCATGAGCAGCGCCGAGAGCTGCACCAGCGGAGACGGAAGCCCCAGCAGAATCCCAAGCACCGCGCCGAAGGAGGCTCCGGTAGCCACTCCCAATGTGTCGGGGGTGGCGAGAGGATTGGAGAAGAGCGACTGAAAGGCGCCGCCCGCGACGCCGAGTCCCGCTCCGGCCAGCATCGCAAGCAGCACGCGCGGCAGACGGATGTTCAGTATCACGTCGCGAACCATCTGATCTGTTTCCCTTCCTCCGGCAATATAGGGGAAGAGCGCCGCCAGCGTCTCGGAGATAGAGACGGGAAAGCGTCCAACCGTAAGAGCCGCCAGCGGCGCGGCCAGCAGCAGCGCCGCCATCGCCGCGAGCGCAATCCTCCGCCTTTTCATGGCTAATTGACGAAGCCGGCCGCCGAAGCGCGCCCCTGATTGTACATGCGCTCTATCTGTCCGTCGCTCAGCGTGATGCCGTAGAGCTTTTTATAGTAACCGCGCGTCTCTTTTTTCATATCTACATCCTTAAAGAGCTGCGGGTAGACCTTCTGCGCCATCCACATAAGGGTCACGGGGGTATCGACGCCGGGGGTATAGCTGCGGTATGTGCCGAGCGGCATCTTATAGACCGCGCGCTCCTTTACAGCAGCAACAGCATCCCAGCGGTGGCCGCCGATCTTATTTCCGTAGAGATCTTCCGGCAGCGCGGAGGTAAAGTTGGTAATGAATATCACGTCCGGATTCCATTTGTAGACCTGCTCCATAGTGATAAGAGCGTTTGAGTTGTCGGCGGGAACCTCCTCCGCCGCGTTCAGCGCGCCAACCGCGTCGCACCAGTATTGGCCGAAGAAGCTTTTGCCGGATGTCACCATGCGCTTATCGTCGTACTGGAAGAGGAAGAGGACTTTCTTCCGTTCCTCCGGCCTGAGCTTTTTCACCTTTTTCTGAATATCCTCATAGACCTTCCTGCTGTAGGCGGAAACCTCCCCGCTCTTCGCGCTCTCAGGGAATACCAGGCTCAGCGTCTTTATCCATTCGTCGTATGTGCGAAGCACGTCGTAATTCCACTTTGTCGGGGAAACGGCGACCGCGGCAATTCCCGCGTTCCTTATCATCCGTCCCATCTCCTTATTGCCGGCGAGATAGAATACCACGTCGGGGCGCAGCTTCATCAGCTCCTCGATATTCAGGTCGAGGCCGGAGCTGTAGCCCGTCTCAGCCTTCAGTATTTCCGGAAAAAGCTCGCCCAGCAGTCCGGCCTTCGCCGCCCCCATCGACGCGGGAGGTATGCCGACAAGCTTCTCCGCCGAGCCGAGAAAGACCGTCACTACAGATGGGAAGGGGAGAATCCCCGCCACCGCGACGCGCTCTATCTTCTCCGGCAATGTCACGCTGTCGCCGTTTTCGTCCGTTATCACGCGCGCGGCCTCGGCCGCGCCGCCAGCGAATATCATCGCGCTCATTATCAGAGCGGCCAGAATCTTCATAGCTCAAGCTCCCTTTCTATCCAATCGTTGAAACTCTCTCCGATAAATATCGGTATATCCTTCCTGTAGATGCGCCCGGAGTAGCCTTCGTGCGGCAGCGGGACAAAGCGGCAGCCGCGCGGCAAGGCCGGACGGTAGAGCGGATCGGCGACAACCGTCCGCGCTCCGCTCAGAGCAGCGAATACCGCCTCTTCGTCCGGGAAAATCTGCGGGGAGAGGAGGCGTACCCCCTCCATAGCGTAGTCGAGCTCCAGCGCGCGGGCTATCGCCGCGCTCTGCACCGGCTCTCCGACGACGAACAGCTTGCCGTCCTCTCCGCTTGATGGAGGCTCCGGCATTTTGTTCTCGCCGTCGGCAGCGGCTTCCTCCAACAGTCGGAAAAGGTCGTCGCTCGCCTTTCTGCCGACCGGCAGCCCTGTTACGAAGGGAACGCCGTATTTCTTGCGCAGCGCCTTGGCAAGAGGCGCGCCGGATGACGATACGACGAGATTGACATTCGCCTCCCCCGCCTTCATCAGCTCTTCCCAAGGGGAGCCCATCGCCCAGCAGCTGACGACGCGGAAGCCCTTCTCTTCAAATATTTTTCTCAGCGCGCCGGCATTGCCGCCTATGGAAAAATCAAGCGGCGTAACGCCGAGCAGGTTAATGGCGGGACGCCCGCCGGCAGCAGGCTTCCCAGCCTTCAACTCCGGCGGGCAAAAGCGTTCGGCTACGGCGGCCAGCGCCATCCCTGCGCCCTGATCGTAAGAATTCATGCCATTTGTGGCGAAGCCGAAGGAGGGGATTCCGGTACGCTCCTCGACAAGACGCGCCATAGCGCGGAAGTCCGTTCCCATCATCATCGGGATCGGAGTCCCGGCAATGGCGACAAAGCGCGGCCGCAGCTCAAGCGCGGCGCGGCTGATATCGTCGATCGCCTTTTCATCGTCGCCCATCAGGGCGTCCACCTCGGCAAGCGCCGAGATAAAAACCATCGACGGCATATCATACCAGCGCGGCTCGTCGTGCGTATTGTAGGTCGAGTTGCAGCCGGATGCGTCGTGCATCACGGTCATGCCGCCCATTTCGTAAAGCGCCGAGCAGACGCCGGAGACGTCGGCGGTATAGGTGGACAGTATGGAACAGCTCTGTTTCAACAGCAGCACCCCCATCCCTTGATCTGTATTATGCCTTTCGTATCTTTTTCGTTGATAAAAGCGTCGCACAGCTCCTCCGCGATATGCGTTATAGCGTCGAACCCCCAGCGTCCGCCCCCCTCGAGCATGTTGACGAAGTACTCAGTATCGCAGAAGTACGCGGCCTTCTGACCGATCGCGACAATCTTTTCCTTCCTCTCGCGCGCGGCGGCGCGCGGCAGCAGCCCCATCTTGGGATGCACCGTCGCGCACAGCTCCAGCGACGGATATTTCGCGCGCAGACGCTCAAAGGCAGGGCGCTCCTCCGCGATAAAGGCGTCGGCGTAGACGGAGCGCACGTTAAAACCATGTTCCAGAAGCAGCTCCGCCAGCCCCAGCGGGCGCGGAGTCGCGGTGTAATCCAGCACGACGGGAGTATCGCGCAGCAGCCGCGAGGCCATGGAAAGAGCCCCCTCCGCCTCGCTTCTCAGCGCTGCGGCGTCGATAGCCGGAATTTCAAGATAAGCGGCCAGCGCCGCGATATTTTTTTCTATCTCGCCGTAGTCGTAGCTGAGCGGGATATAGATATAGTCCTGCCCCAGCCGCTCTTTCAAATCGCGCGCGGCGGGAAGCGCGGCGGGCATATAGACGATATTCGCGCGGCTGCGCGCCATGAGGCGATAGTCGTCGAAGGAGCCGCAGCGCGTAATGTCGCGCGTTTCCAGCCCCGCGCCGCGCAGCATACGCATAAAGTCCGACGAAAGCTCCGTGGGATAATTGTTCCCTATTATATTAAGACAGCTCTCGTCGCGAGGCTCCCCCGCTTCGAGGAAGCTGTAGAGCCTCATCCGCATCATCGGGTCAGGCGGAGTCTTCGTCTTGCGCATAATGGGATTCATATAGCAATCGGTGAAATATATATCAGGGAAGCGGCCGCGAAGCTGAGCGTAGACATAATCAAGGTCGCAGCCCATGAAATGGTGGATACAGCTCGTAAAGACAAGCACCGCCCGCGGCTTTTTCGGCAGCCTGTTCAGCACATCGGTCACTCCGTCGATGATAAGCGCCTCCATATCGCCGTCAAGAACATTATTTTCGCAGACGGCGACCGTTGAAAAACGCTCCTGCGCCCCCATCTCCGCCGCCGTCAGCACGACGCCGCGCAGGCAGCCCTGCGCGCAGACAAATATCTGATGGCTTTCGGGCAGCAGCATACCGGTATGCACGATATTCCACAGCCCGCGCGCCGGCGAGCCGTACTCAAGGCCATATTCGTAAGGGGATTCAAAATCAGCCTCCGCTATCCGAACGGAGGCCCCGCTCCAATCGGGATTATGAAGGTCGATCATCGCGTCTCCCCGCAGGCGGCGAGGACGCGCCGCGCCAGCTCCCGATACTCCTCCGCCATCGGACTGTCGGGAAAGGCCTCGAGCACCGTCTGAGAAAGCTCCTCCGCCCTCTGGACGAAGGGGCTGAAATTCAGCGCGCCGACAAGCCGAGAATCGACGTCCGCCGCCAGCTCAGCCACCTTTTCATCCTCGCGCGGCACATTGCGGCGGTTGAGGATTATCCCGCCAAGGCTCGCGTAACCGCGCGAACGGAAATTCGCCACGGCCTGCGCGATATTGGCCGCCGCATGAATAGCCATATTCTCTCCCGACGTTACGACAAACACCTTCTCCGCGTAGCCCTCGCGTATCGGCATCGCAAAGCCGCCGCAGACCACGTCGCCGAGCACGTCGTAGATAACCGCGTCGGGCCTGTAAACCTCAAAGGCCTTTTTCTCTTCCAGCTTCTCCATCGCGGCGATTATGCCGCGTCCGGCGCAGCCCAGCCCGGGAGCGGGGCCGCCCGCCTCGACGCAGAGCACTCCGGCGAAGCCTGGCGTCACCATCTCCTCAAGCTCAAGACGTCCTCCGCGTCCGCGAATAAGATCAAGCACCGTCGAAAGGGGACGTCCGCCCCGCAGACAGACGGTAGAATCCGCCTTGGGGTCGCAGCCTATCTGCATCACAGTCATCCCGGACTGCGCGAAAGCCGCCGCGATATTCGACGCCGTTGTGGATTTGCCTATGCCGCCCTTGCCATAGATAGCTATTTTTATCATAACATTCCTCCGCCTCCCGGCCATAAAAAATCCCTCCGCTGACGAAGGCGGAGGGGCAAAAGCGGACAGCGGAAAAATCCCGCAAACTCGCCTTCCGACTCCGAACGAATCATCGTCAATCAGAACGATTTCTATTTAGCTAAAAAGTACGATTAAATCTTAGCACAATACAAGAGCCGCGGCAAGAGGCCGAGCTTTTAAAATTTCCGCCGCCGCGCGAAGGAGAGCAATATCGCAAAAACAGGCGGCGGGGGCGCGCCTGCTAAGCGCCTGCCCGCCGTATGCCTCTGATGGATTGATTCACGATTTCCTATTTCCCGCCGTCCGTTACACGTATTTTTTCAGCTCTCCGTAGCCCTCTTTGTCCATATCCTCGTAGGGAATGAAGCGCAGGGCGGCGCTGTTTATGCAGTATCGCGTGCCGTTTGGCGATTCGCGGTCGCCGGTAAAGACATGTCCCAGGTGGGAATCTCCGGCGCGGCTGCGCACTTCGGTGCGCCGCATTCCGTGGGAAAGATCCTCTTTATATATCAGGACATTTTCATCTATACCCTTTGTGAAGGCCGGCCAGCCGCAGGAGCTTTGATACTTGTCGCTCGACGAAAAAAGCGGCTCGCCTGTCGCCGCGTCAACGTAGAGCCCCCGCGCCGTATTGCCGAAATATTCGTTCACAAATGGCGCTTCCGTAGCGTTTTTTCGCGTCACCGCGTACTGCCGCTCCGTCAGTCTCTTTTTCAGCTCTTCGTCGGAGGGCCTGACGTAGCGCCCAGCGTCGATTTTCAGCCCGCTCGCCTCCGCTATCTCCTCCGGCCTGACGTGGCAATAGCCATTTGGGTGCTTCGTAAGGTAATTCTGATGATATTCCTCAGCCTCGTGGAATATCCGCAGCGGCTCGATAAGCACATAAAAGCCATTCTCCGCGCGCTCCCGCTCAATTTCCGCTACGCGGCGCGCGGCCGCCTCCGATGCGGCGTCGGTATAGAAAATCCCCGTCTGATACTGCGTTCCGACGTCGTTTCCCTGACGGTCGCGCTGGCTCGGATCGATCGCACGAAAAAAGGCGAAAAGCAGCGTCTCCGGCGAGACCCTTTTCGGGTCGTAGAGGACGCGCACCGTCTCTTTATAGCCCGTGCCTCCGCGGCAGACCTCCTCATAGCTCACCGGCTCGCAGCCTTTGCCGTTCGCGTAACCGGAAACGACGTCCAATACCCCCGGAATGCCTTCCATATATTTTTCCATTCCCCAAAAGCAGCCTCCGGCAAGGTAGATGACAGCCTCGCCATCTTTTGCCGTATATGTCGGATCTTTCGCCGTCATTTTTCGCGCCTCCTTCGCGCCCCTTTCTTCACCTGAAAAAGAGCGGAAAGCGCCGCAAGGGAGACAGGCTCCCAAACGGCGCTCCCCTTTCTCTCTTTAGGGAAAGGCTTATCAAATAACGTTTGCATAATAATGCAAACGCGCTTTCCGCCGGTCAGATGCGCCGTCAGTCAATCAGCCTTGCTATCTCGCTGACCTCTTTACGCTTTTTCGGGCGCGGCGATTCGTGTTCCGGGTAGCCTATCGCTATCACAGCGCGCACGATATCTCCCTCCGGAATATCCAGCAGCTTCTTCACCGCCGCGTCGCTGAATGTTCCGATGACGCAGCTGCCAAGCCCCTCCTCCGCCGCTTCCAGAAGCAGATAGGCTGTCGCCATTCCGACGTCTCCGGCGGCGAAATGCTTCGCTCCGTATTTCTCCGCGACGGCCGGCATCAGAATAGGATTCGCATCCTCGGATACCACGATGAAGGCCGGAGCGTTTTCCGCCCAGCTGTTGAATCCCATCTCCTGCACAAGCTTCGCCAGCTCACGCCGCGTCTCCTTCTTCGTCACGATGACGAAGTTCCACGGCTGGCTGTTGCAGGCGGAGGGGGCGAGCGACGCCGCGTTTACGCAGCGGACAAGCAGCTCCCCGTCAACCTCCCTATCTTTGAAGCTGCGGCAGCTTTCCCTGCGCGTCGCAAGTTCGTAGAAATTACTCATGGCAAATCATCTCCATTAAAATTCCAGGTTCTCTCCCGGATTCAGAATCACGATCTCCGTGCCCAGCAGATTCGCCTGACTCACCGCCATTGCGAAATCTTCCGGCGCCGCCGCTATCTTCGGGAAGGTGTTGTAATGCATCGGGACCGCCCTTACAGGGTGGATAAAACCGACCGCTCGCGCCGCGTCCGTGATATCCATCGTGAAATAGCCGCCGATGGGAAGGCAGGCCACGTCGATGTTCTCCGCCTCCAAAAGCTTCATTTCAGTCGTAAGTCCCGTATCGCCGGCGTGGTAGATTTTTTTGCCCTCCACCTCTATCACGAAGCCGCAGGCGATACCGCCGTAGCGTATCTGGCCGTCCTCGATTATCGGGTCGCCGTGCCAGGCCGGAGTCAGCTTTACCGTACCGAAGGAAAACTTCGCTCTTCCTCCGATATGCATTCCCTCGGTCTTGACCCCCTTCGACGCGAGCCAGCCGGCCGTCTCGTTGCAGGTGAAGACCGTGGCTCCCGTGCGCTTTGCTATCTCAACAGTATCGCCCAGATGATCCCCGTGCGTATGCGTAAGAAATATCGCGTTGATATCGGTAAAATCGCCGGCCTTTGCCGCCGCCTGCGGATTTCCGGTAAGGAATGGGTCGATAAGCCCTTTCAGGCCGTCGCCCTCAATGTAGAACGCGCTGTGTCCGAGAAAACGAAGTTTCGGCATTATTCTGCCCCCTGTTCATATTTATTTTATTCTTACTTCCAATTATTATAACGGAAACATATTATAACGGGAACGACTCTTTAACGGAAACGGCGCGCCGCATACGTATAAGCCGCCGCGCGTAGGCGGCGGCTTATACGGTATTTTTCGGATTTTAATTTTTTATACCAGCGGTTCTATCGTCTTTATCGAAAGCTCGTCGAGCTGCTTCGTCTCCACTTCAGAGGGAGCGTCCGTCATCGGGCACTGCGCCTTCTGATTCTTGGGGAAGGCCATCACGTCGCGTATAGAGCGGCTTCCTGTCATCAGCATCACAAGGCGGTCAAGCCCTATAGCCAGTCCGCCGTGCGGCGGCGTGCCGTAGCTGAGGCCGTCGAGCAGGAAGCCGAAGCGCTCCATCGCCGCCTCCGGCGTGAAATTCAGCGCCCGGAAGGCCTTCTGCTGCATCTCGGGATTATGTATCCTTATGGAGCCGCCGCCCAGCTCCGTGCCGTTCAGCACTACGTCATAGGCGCGCGAGCGCACCTTCCCCGGCTCCGTAAGCAGATATTCCATATCCTCGTCCATCGGCGCGGTAAAGGGATGATGAACGGCGGTATAGCGCCCCGTCTCGTCGTCCCATTCAAAGAGCGGAAATTCCGTCACCCAAAGGAATTTAAAGCCATCTTCGACGAGGCCGCGTTCACGTCCGAGTTCGAGGCGGATCTGCCCCAGAATCTCGCAGGCTTTGCGCCAGCTTTCGTCGGCCATGATGAAGAGCGCGTCGCCGTTCTCTATGGCTGAAAGCTCCCTCAGCGCCGCAAGCCGCTCTTCGTTAAGGAATTTGACCAGAGGCCCTTTCAGCTCTCCCTCTTTCAGCTGGAAATTCGCCATTCCCTTCGCGCCGAGCGCCTTCGCGCGTCCCTCAAGCTCCGACAGCTCCTTGCGCGAGAGCGAGGCCCCGCCTGGCAGGCGCAGCCCCTTTATCGCGCCGCCTCCCGCCGCGAGTGACGCAAAGGGATTCTCGCCTCCGGCGAAAACCGCCTCGAGGCTCACCATCTCCATCGGGATGCGCAAATCGGGTTTGTCAGAGCCATATTTATCCATGGCCTCTCTCCACGTCATGCGGAGGAAGGGAGCCGCAACATCCACGCCCTTTATCTCACGGAAAAGCCCGGCGAGGAAGTTTTCCACCAGCGTCATGATGTCCTCTTCGGTGATAAAGCTCATCTCAAGGTCTATCTGCGTAAACTCCGGCTGCCTGTCGGCGCGCAGATCCTCGTCGCGGAAGCATTTGGCAATCTGCATATAGCGGTCGCAGCCGCTCACCATCAGAAGCTGCTTGAAGAGCTGCGGCGACTGCGGCAGCGCGTAGAACTTGCCGGCGTTCACGCGGCTCGGCACAAGATAATCCCGCGCCCCCTCCGGCGTGGACTTCGTAAGCATCGGCGTCTCCACCTCGATGAAGCCGTTATCGCCGAAATAATTGCGCGTATAGCGCGTTACGTCATGGCGCGTCTTGAGATTCGCCTGCATCGACTCGCGGCGCAGGTCAAGATAGCGGAATTTCAGACGCAGATCTTCATTCACGCCGTCCGCGTTGTCAATCTCAAAGGGGATAAGCTTCGCCGGCGCGAGAACGATAAAATCGTCAACAAGCAGCTCCACCTCGCCGGTGGCAAGCTCAGGGTTCTCTGTGCCCTCAGGACGGCGGCGCAGCTTTCCCTTTACCGCCAGCACATACTCGCTGCGCAGCGCTCCGGCGCGCTCGTGAGCCTCGGCGTTCAGCTCGGGGTTGAAAACGACCTGCGTCACGCCGGTCTTATCCCACAGCTCGACGAAAATGATCCCGCCAAGGTCGCGGCGGCAGCGCAGCCACCCGTTCAACACAACATCCTTTCCCGCATCCTCAGGACGCGGCAGGCCGCAATAGATCGTTCTGCGCCACGAGGCGTCAAAATATCGCTCCATAGAAACAATCCCTCTTTTTAAAAAATATTTTCCTTAAACATTCCAAACATACATCACAAAGGCGGCGGCCGGCGCGTATGACCGGCCGCGCCTCAAGACAGGCTACGCCAGCTTGTTGACGAGCTGCTCAAAGGACAGCTCTTCCTGCGAACCAGCTTTCAGATCCTTAACTGTAATGACGCCCTTCTCAATCTCGCTTGAGCCAAGGATACAGGCGTAAGCTGCGGCATTGCCGGCGTTCTTCATCTGCCCCTTCATGCCGCGCCCCATATAATCCATATCGGCTGAAATGCGCCTCATGCGCAGCTCGCGCGTCAGCGCCATCGCCTCTATACGTGCGGATGCCTCCGCCGCCACCACGTAAACGCGGTTCTCCGGCTTGCGTCCGAAGGAACAGCCCTGCGCCTCCATCGTAAGGATAACGCGCTCGATACCGGAGGCAAAGCCGACGCCCGGCACATGCGGCCCCCCTATGGATTCCGCGAGGTTGTCGTAGCGTCCGCCGCCGCATACCGCGTTCTGCGAGCCAAGATCCCCAGAAAGTATCTCATAGGCCGTCTTTGTATAATAATCCAGCCCGCGCACCAGACGCTTATCATGCTTCACGACAGCGCCTATTCTATCAAGGCCGCGCCCCAGCTCCTCGAAATGCTCCTTGCACTCGCCGCAGAGGTGCTCAGTTACAGATGGGGCTCCCTCCGTGATCTCCTTGCATATCGGGCTTTTACAATCCAGAATACGCAGAGGATTGCGGTCGAAACGGCTCTTACAGGTATCGCACAGCTCGTCGAAGCGTCCGCGCAGATAATCCTGAAGCGCCTTGCGATAGACGGGGCGGCATTTGGGACAGCCCACGGAATTCAGCACCACCTGCAAATTGGAAAGCCCCAGCCGGCGGTATATCTCCATCGAAAGGTCTATGACTTCGAGATCTACAAAGGCGTCCTGCGCTCCAAGCGCCTCGATATCCATCTGCACAAACTGGCGGTAGCGCCCCTTCTGCGGGCGCTCGTAGCGGAACATCGGCCCGATGCTCCACAGCTTCGCGGGCTGCGTTCCCTTATTCATCTCATTCTCCAGATAAGAGCGCACCATTGAAGCGGTCAGCTCAGGACGAAGTGTGATGCTGCGCCCTCCCTTATCTGTGAAAGTGTACATTTCCTTTTCAACGACGTCCGTCGTCTCCCCCACACCGCGGCAGAAAAGCTCCGTATGCTCGAAAATGGGCAGATGCACCTCTCTGTATCCGTAGTCGTCCGCCACATCGCGGCAGACACCCGCCACATAAGCCCACTTCCACGATTCATCCCCAAGAATATCCCTTGTTCCCCGCGGCGCTTTAACAGCTTCCATCCGAACCGCCTCCATCTCATATTTTGATTGTAAAAAGCAATTCCGCGCGGACAAGACGCCGCCGCGCCCGCCGCCGAAAAAAAATCCGTCGCTCAAACTCATATAATACTTCATAAGTATAGCGCAAGACAATATGCAGAGCAAAAAAAGGCGCGGCAATTTCATTTTCGCCGCGCGTCCGACTTTATTTTTCCTACATCTGGAAATTTTGCGTGATTTCCCATATAATACTCCGCGGCATAATCTTGCAACCGATTGCAAAAATTTTACGGAGGTGCAACATGGCAAAGAAAAAACTGGTTTACGGAATCGACGACCGTCCGCCGACTCCAATCCTCATCCTCGCCGGCGCGCAGCATGTTCTTACGCTCTTCGGGGCGACGACTCTCGTTCCGCTTATCTTCGGCCCCGCTATGGGAATGTCCACGCAGCAGATCGGCGCTTTTATCGGCTGCGTATATTTCAGCATGGGCATAGCCACGCTAATTCAGACGCATCCTAAGCTCGGCTCCGGGCTGCCGATCGTGCAGGGCTCCAGCTTCAGCTTCATCCCGCCCATCATGACTATCATCGGCGCGTATAAGAGCCTCGGCCCGGACGTGATCATGCAGTATGTCGGCGGCGCGCTTTTCGCCGGCGGCATCGTTCTCTCGCTGCTCGGCTACAGCAAGCTCATCGGACGCATCAGAAAGATAATCACCCCCGTCGTGATCGGCCCGACGATAATGGCGATAGGCTTCTCGCTCGCGCCGACGGCGATACAGTTCAACGCGGCAAATTTCTGGCCCATTTCGCTGCTGGTCGTGGCGCTGGTATTTTTCTTCAGCCTCGTCTCCAAAAACAGATATTTCAACATCTTCGCGGTGCTCGGCTCTATCGTCATCGCCTATCTGCTCTGTCTCGCTCTTTCAGTGAGCGGAGTCTTTGCGGCCGGGCATCCTGCCTATATCAATCTTCAGAGCGTCTACGACGCGCCGTGGCTTCGCTATAAGCTTATCATGCCCTGGGGGGCGCCTAAATTCTCCGGCCTCGCGATGGGGGCTATTGCCGCGGGCTTCTTCTGCGTAATGATAGAGTCTATCGGCGACTATCACAACTGCTCCTACGCGGCTGGCATCGACGACCCGACGCCGGAGCAGATCAACCGCGGGATCGGCGCTGAGGGGGCCTGCTGCGCCCTCTCCGGACTGCTCGGCTCCGTCGGCACCACCTCTTACACGGAAAATATCGGCCTCATCGGCCTGACCGGCGTAGCCAGCCGTCACGTCGTCCGCGCCGGCGCGGTGATACTTATTTTCCTGTCGCTCATCGGCAAGCTCGGAGCGCTCATCGCAACAATGCCCTCGCCTGTCATCGGCGGCGCTTATATCACCCTCTTCGGCACGATAGGCGCTCTGGGCATTCAGAATCTGATGCGCGCGGATATGGGCAGCCAGCGCAATGTGCTCATCGTCGGCTTCGCCTTCCTGATGGCGCTCGGCCTTCCCGGCTGGGTGGAGCCCAATCAGGCTCTCTTTACGGGAATCTTCGGCACGACATTCGGCGGTATGCTCTGGGCCGTCCTGAAAACGCCGATGGCGGTCGCCGGCATACTCGCGGCTATATGCGACAATATTATCCCCGGCACGCCGCAGGAGCGCGGAATCGCAGCCGGTATCGAAGATGCGCAGGAGAATGTGAAAAAGCCGAAGGCGTAAGGCAGAGGCGCTTTTCTTCATCAGACAGTGTTCACGCAAGGGGGAGGCATTTGCCTCCCCCTTTGTGTTGTACTTTTGTTGTACCTGCTGTTATATAATCTTTAACGCGGCCGCCGCCGGATATGAGGAAACTTTTTTGTTACATTATTGTTACATTGCCGGGGCGTTTTTTAAACATTTGGCGCTCTCTTTGTGCTATAGTGTCCGAGTTGAAAAACGGCGGCCGTTTTGAATCTAAAGCCAAAAGAAAGGTCTGATCGCCCACATGCCAGTTCCAGTCTCCAGACGCAATATCTTTTTCATCGCAATCGCGGCGGCGCTGCTGCTGCTTTATATAGTGCCGCTTGGCTCTTACCCGCTCATGGAGCCGGACGAGGGGCGCTACGCGGAGATACCGCGCGAGATGATAGCCTCCGGCAATTACATCACTCCGATGCTGAATTATGTAAAGTATTTTGAGAAGCCGGCGCTCCTCTATTGGATGAATGCCGCCAGCTTTCACATCTTCGGTGAGAATGAGTTTGCAGCCCGCGTAGGCGTCGCGCTCTGCGCGCTGCTCGGCGCGGCGGCGACGGCGCTGCTCGGAGCTTTCATGTACGGAAAGATCGCCGGTTTTATCGCGGGGGTGGTGACGGCGACTTCGCTGCTCTACTTCGCGATAGGCACGATAAATATCACGGATATGCCGCTGTCGGCATTTATGACCGCGGCCTTCGCCTCTTTTTATGTCGCTCATGTCAGGGAGGAGAAGAAATATTATCTGCTCTTCTACCTCTTCTGCGCGCTGGCGCTGCTGACGAAAGGGCTTGTCGGCGTCGTGCTGCCCGGCGCTGTGATTTTTTTCTATATCCTCTTTACGCGGCAGTGGAAGCTCTTTTACAAGCCGCTCTATCTGCCGGGGATAGCTCTCTTTTTCGCGGTGAGTCTGCCGTGGTTTTATCTGGTCTGCCGCGACAATCCTGATTTTTTCCGCTTCTTCTTCATTCAGGAGCATTTTCTGCGCTACTCGACGAAGATGCACGGCCGCTATGAACCCTTCTGGTTCTTCCTGCCAATGATTCCGGCGGCCCTTATACCGTGGACGGCCTTTCTCTTTTCGCTTTTCAGTAAAAAGAGCGTCGTCCGCTCGCCCGGAACGCCGGAGGAGGGGCGCGCGCGCTGCTATCTGCTGATTTGGTTCTTCGTGATACTGATATTCTTTTCCTTTTCCAGCTCCAAGCTTATCCCCTACATCGTCCCCTGCCTTCCGCCGCTGGCGATACTGATAGGCGCGGACATCTTCCGAATGGCTAAAAGCAGGGAGTGGCACGGACGGCCGCTTCTCTGGCTTTCGCTGACGAGCGGGCTGCTTGGCGCGGCGCTGATAATTTATCCGCTCTTCGGTGAGCACGCGACGCCGGCGAAGGCGTGGCCCATAGCGCTGAAAGCCGGCTTCGGACTTATCGGAATGCCTGTTACGATGTGGTATTACACGTCGCACGGCAGAAAAAAGCATAAGGAGGCAATACGCGCGCTCATTCTCTGTTCGGCGCTTTTCATCAGCGGCTTGCAGGACGTTTACGCCATCGTCGCACCGCAGCGTACCATGAAGGAGGTCTCCGAGGTTATAATAAGAGAGATGAGGGACGGCGATACGATAGTGGCTTACGACGAGGTGCTTCAGGGCATTCCGTTTTACACGAAGCGGCGCGTGATGATGGCCGGCAGCCCCGGGGAGCTTGAATACGGCTCCATGCAGCCGGAGGGGGAGGGCTGGTTCATCTCCAAGGAAGAGTTCCTCTCGCGGTGGCGTGAAAGGAAGGAACGCTTTATACTTGTCGTGAAAAAGAATGGGCGCTTTGAAGAAATATTCCCCGACGGAGAGACGGGGGGAGCTGAAAAGATAGAGCGCGGAAAATATGTGATTCTCTTTTACAGGGAGGAAGCGGCAAAATGAGAAAAGAATTTCTGCCTTTCGCCAGACCGAGCGTCAGCGAGGAGGCTATTCTGGATGTGGCGGATTCCATTCGCGGCGGCTGGCTCGCGATGGGGGCTAAGACCATACGCTTTGAGGAGACTTTCGCGCGGTATGTGGGGGCGAAATACGCGCTTGCAGTCAACTCCGCCACGGCGGGGCTGCATTGCGCGCTGATGGCGCTGGGGATAGGCCCCGGCGACGAAGTGATCACGACGCCGATGACCTTCGCGGCGACTGTGAACGCGATTCTTTTTACCGGCGCGAAGCCGGTTTTCGCTGATATTGACCGCCGGACGCTGAACATCGTGCCGGAGAATATCGAACGCGCCGTGACGAAGGCTTCGAAGTGCCTGATTCCTGTTCATTTCGCCGGAATGCCCTGCGATATGGACGGGATAGAGGCTATCGCGGATAAATACGGGCTGGCTGTGGTCGAGGACGCGGCGCACGCGCTCGGCGCCTCCTACAAGGGGCGGCGAATCGGCGCGGATCGCGGCGCGCGCAGGCTTTCCGTCTTCAGCTTTCACCCGACGAAGAATATCACGACCGGCGAGGGCGGCATGATCTGCACGGCAGACGAAGAGCTGGCGGAAAAGATAATGGTGCTGCGTCAGAACGGCATGTCAAAAGGGGCGTGGAACCGCTACGCGGCGAAGGGCAGCGCGAATTACGACATCTTCTTCCCCGGCCTCAAGTACACAATGATGGACATTCAGGCGGCTATAGGCAGCTCGCAGATGAAGGAGCTGGATTCCTTCAACCGCCGCCGCGCTGAGCTGGCGGCCTTCTATCTGCGCGAGCTGGACGGCGCTGCGGGAATTATTTTGCCGCGCCGCGCGCCGTGGGAGCATGAACATTCCTGGCATATATTCACCCCGTTTATAGATACGGAGCGCCTCGGCTTCTCGCGCGACGAATTCATGGCGCGGATGAAGGAGAGGAATATCGGCACGGCGCTGCACTATCAGGCGCTGCATCTTTTCACCTGCTACCATAAGATAACCGGCAAGGGGCGCGGAGATCTGCCGGAGGCGGAATATGTCTCGGACCGCATCGTATCTCTGCCGCTCTTCCCGGCGATGAGCGACGAAGACGCGCGCGACGTAGTCGCCGCGATAAAGGAGGTCTGCCAATGCTGACGAAGGGCGGCGAGGTGGAGCTTTCCGTCGTTATTCCCGTCTACAATGAGGAGGAATCGCTGCACAGGCTTTTTGAAGAGCTGTGGCCGGTGATGGAAAATCTCGGACGCAGCTTCGAGATAATATTCATAAACGACGGCAGCCGCGACTCGACGATGGGGATACTCTACGACTTTTACATCAGCCGCCCGGAGGTGCGCGTCATAGACCTCGGAGCCAATTTCGGCCAGCACATGGCGATCATGGCGGGTTTCGACCACTCGCGCGGCGGCAAGATAATCACGCTGGACGCGGATTTGCAGAATCCACCCTCCGAAATACCGAATATTCTGAAGCAGATGGACGCGGGGCACGACGTTGTCGGCACATACCGCGTCGGCCGTCAGGACCCGATTTTCCGCAAGGTCGCCTCAAAGTGCATAAACAGGCTCACAAACCGCATCGCAAAGCTCAAGATACGCGATTACGGCTGTATGCTGCGCGGCTACGACCGCCGCATCATCGATATAATCAACCAAAGCCACGAAAGCACCACATTCATTCCGGCGCTGGCGCAGAAATTCGCCGTCGATCCCATAGAGATACCGGTGGCGCACCGCGAGCGCGAGCTTGGACAATCGAAGTACGGCCTCTTTCAGCTTATACGCCTCAACTTCGACCTGATGACGAGCTTCTCGCTCGTCCCCCTGCAGCTCGTGACAATGGCGGGAATGCTTCTCTCCGCGCTCTCCTTCCTGCTGCTCTTTTACATGTTCGCGCGCCGTCTCTTCCTCGGCATCGGGACATGGCAGTCCTTCCTCGAACAGGCATTCGACGCCTCGCTGTTCGTTATCAGCGGGATAACGCTCTTTTCGCTCGGCATCATCGGCGAGTATATCGGCCGCATCTACCGCGAGGTGAGCAAACGTCCGCGCTATTCCGTGAGGAAAATATTCGAGCACGGAGGAAAAGATGATGAAAAGGCCTAGGATAGTCCTCTTCGCCTACAGCGAGGTCGGAGCGCTCTGCCTCCGCGAACTGATAAAGGCCGGAGCGAATGTAGTCTGCCTCTACAGCCACGAGGACGACCCGGAGGAGAACATCTGGTTTCAGTCGGCGGCGGATATCGCAGCCTCCGCCGGCATTCCTGTGCGTAAGCCTCCGAAAATAGACGAGGCCGAAATAAAATATATCAGCTCGCTTGAGCCGGAGCTTCTCTTTTCCTTCTATTACCGCGCGCTGATACCGAAGGCGGCGCTCGACATCCCGCGCCTCGGAGCATACAACATTCACGGCGCGCTGCTGCCGAAATACCGCGGACGCGCCTGCGTCAACTGGGCCGTGCTCAACGGCGAAAGGGAGACGGGGGCTACGCTGCATGTAATGACGGAACAGGCCGACCGCGGCGACATTGTAGACCAACAGGCTGTGCCGATAGAGTTCAGCGACACGGCGCACGACGTTTTTCTCAAGGTGGCGGAGGCCGCGCGTCTGATATTAGCGCGGCGGCTGCCGGAGCTTGAGGCCGGAAGGGCGCCGCGAGTTCCGCAGGATGAGGCCGAGGCGACATACTTCGGCCGCCGCCGCCCGGCCGACGGAGAAATAGACTGGAATAAAAGCGCCGTGGAGATATATAATCTTGTGCGCGCGCTGACGCGCCCATTTCCGGGGGCCTTTACAGAGCTGGACGGAAAGAAATATTATATATGGAGGGCGCTTCCCGCGGAAGGCAAAGCGCGTCCGGGGGAGATAGTCAGCCGCGAGCCGCTCCTGCTGGGAACGGGAGACGGACTGCTGCAAGTGACAGAGCTGGAAGCTGAAGAGAAAGAGGAGAGAGAGGTTCTATCATGAGACTTTTTATAACCGGAATAAACGGATTTATCGGAACTCATCTGCTGGAGAATATTCTGGCGGAAAGCGACTGGGAGGTCAGCGGCTTCGACGTCGCCTCCTCTAATCTCGCACCCTTTGAGGGAAAGAGCCGCTTCACATTCCGCCGCGGAGATATATTCAGGGACAATGAGCTGATTGAGGCCGAGGTGATAAAGGCCGATGCCGTCATTCCGCTGGCCGGCATAGCCCGCCCAGCCTGCTACATCAAAAAGCCCGTCTGGACATTCGAGCTGGACTTTGAGCAGAATCTCAAAATGGTGCGTCTCTGCGCGAAGCATGGCAAACGGATAATATTCCCATCCACATCGGAGGTCTACGGAATGAGCGGCGACAGCGAGCTGAAAGAGGACGAAAGCCCCCTCACGACCGGCCCTATCGTTAAAATGCGCTGGATATACAGCTGCTCCAAACAGATGATGGACAGAATGATAATGGCCTACGGGCAGGAGCAGGATCTGCGCTATACGCTCTTCCGCCCCTTCAACTGGGTAGGGCCGCGCCTTGACAGCTTCAAAGACGCGGAGGAGCGCCAGGCCCGTTCCGTAACTCAGATGCTTTACGATATCCTGCACCGCCGCCGGATATCGCTCGTAAACGGCGGAGAGCAGCGCCGCAGCTTCACATGGGTCGGAGACGGGATCAAGGGGCTCATGGCGATAATCGAAAATAAAAACGGAAAGGCCGACGGAGAGATATTCAACATCGGCAACCCCGCCAACAACTACTCGGTGAAAGAGCTGGCGGAGCTGCTCATCAACGAGGCGAAAAAATTTCCGAATTTCCGCGAGGCGGCTGAGGCGACGGAGCTTGAAATCATCCCCGCCTCCACATACTACGGCAAGAGCTACGACGACATGCAAAACCGCGTTCCCTCCGTCAGAAAGATGGAAAGCCGGCTGGGCTGGAAGCCGGAGACCGGAATGCGCGAGCTGCTTCACCGGACTGTAAAGTGGTACGCCGAGCGCGAGGCTGAATAATGACGCGGCTTGCCGTCAAGGTCGACGTTGATACGCTGCGCGGCTACCTTGAAGGCGTGCCGCGCCTGCTCGACCTTTTCAGGAGAAAGGGGATCAGCGCCAGCATCTTCTTCTCCTTCGGCCCCGACAATTCTGGAAAGGCGATACGGCGTATCTTTCGCCCCGGCTTCATCTCCAAAATGCTGCGCACGAAGGCGCCGTCGACCTACGGCCTCAAGACGCTGCTGTACGGTACGCTGCTGCCCGCGCCGCTGATAGTGCCCTCCGCCCCCGACATCGCTGCGCGCGCCGCCGCCGAAGGGCACGACGTGGGCATACATGCCTGGGATCATGTATACGTGCAGGACTGCCTCGCGAAGATATCAAAGCAAGAATACCTTGAACTCTATCGCCGCGCGGAAGAGCTTTACACAGAGCTGTGCGGCGCGAAGCCCTGCTCCGCCGCAGCGCCGGGCTGGCAGCTTTCGCACGCTGTGCTGGAGGCGGAGCATGAGCTGGCTCTTCACTACGCGAGCGACGTGCGCGGCTTCGCCCCTTTCATGCCGGTATTCGAGGGGATAGAATACGGCGTGCCGCAGATACCGACGACGCTGCCGACGATGGACGAGATATACGGACTGCCGGGAATCGACGACGTGACCTTGCCGAAATGCTGGCTTGACGGAATGACAGAGGAATGGAACGTCCTCACAGTCCACGCGGAGATGGAAGGAATATCAAAGCTCACGGTATTTGAAAACTTCCTCAACATGGCAAAGGCGCTCGGAACGGAATTCCGCACACTCGCTCAATACGCGGATGAAGCGCCGCTTCCGCGCGGAAAAATAGAAAACGGAAGGCTGACGGGACGGGCGGGAATGCTCGCCGTGCAGTCGAAGGAGAATAAAAATGCCGGATAAGATAACTCTAGCCCTTATACTTGCCTCCGCCGCGACAAACGCGCTCGGCAGCAGCGTCATGAAGCATGCTTACGGCGGCGACAGCGAAATGTTTTCATCCGGCCTCGTCGGAGCATTTCTGAAAATAGCCCTCAATCCGTGGATCCTCCTCGGCCTGGGGCTCTTCGGGATATCCTTCTTTTTTATGGCCGCCGCGCTGTCGCGCGCCGAGCTGACGCTGGCATACCCGCTTATGTCCGGCGTCGTCTATCTGCTGTTGCTTGCGATAGGCTTTTTTATATTTCATGAAAAAATAACAATTATGCGGATCGGCGGCATGGCGCTTATCCTGGCCGGGATAACGCTGCTCGCCGCCAAAAGCTGACAGGAGAAACAGACAATGAAAATATGCGTTGTTGGAACAGGTTACGTCGGACTGGTCACCGGCGTCTGCTTTGCGGAAAAGGGAAACTCAGTATGCTGCGTCGATATCGACGAGGAACGTATAGAAAAGCTCAACAGAGGCGTCAGCCCCATCTACGAACCCGGCCTTGACGAGCTGATCGAGAAAAACCGGCGCGAGGGGCGTCTCATCTTTTCCACCAGAATAAAAGACGGCCTTGATGGGACGCAGCTATGCTTCATCGCGGTCGGCACCCCGCCTGCGGACGACGGACGCGCGGATCTCGCGCAGGTGCTTTCCGCCATAGACGATATCGGCTCGGAGCTGTCGCACTCCTGCTACATAGTCGTCAAATCTACCGTCCCCGTCGGCACCGGCACGCTGCTCTGCAAACGTATCAGAAACCATCTGCGCGAGCGCGGCCTTGAAAAGATAAATCTCGAAGTGCTCTCAAACCCGGAATTTCTCAAAGAGGGAATGGCTATAGAGGACTGTATGCACCCGGATCGGATAGTGATAGGAGCGGCCTCCGAAGAGGCGCGCGCGGTAATGCGCGAGCTTTACCGCCCCTTCGCAGGAGAGGAAAAGATAATCTTCATGGACCCGGCCTCGGCGGAGATCACCAAATATGCGGCGAACACGATGCTCGCGGCGCGCATCAGCTTCATGAACGAGATAGCGCAGCTCTGCGACAAGGTCGGCGCGGACGTCATCTCCGTAAAAGAGGGAATGGCCTCCGACCGCCGTATAGGCGAATTTTTCCTCAACGCCGGCTGCGGCTACGGCGGCTCCTGCTTTCCCAAGGACGTGCAGGCGCTCTGCTACATCGGCGAGGGACAGGGGCTTGACATGACGCTCGCCTCCGCCGTGGCGAAGGTGAACCGCAAACAGAAGGAACTGCTTCACATCATGATGCGCGATCGTTTCGGCGGCGACATGGAGGGAATATGCGCGGCGATAATGGGGCTGGCCTTCAAGCCGCATACAAACGACATGCGCGAGGCCCCCTCCATAACGCTGATACGCGGCCTGCTCAACCGCGGAGCCGCGGTGCGCGCATACGACCCGATTGCGATGGATGAGGCGCGTCAGCTGCTGCCGGAGAACGTCAGCTACGCGGAAGACATTGAAGCGCTGGCCGCCGGCGCAGACTGCGCCGTTATCGTAACGGAATGGCCACAGTTCAGGGAGGCCGACTGGGAAAGGCTCGGCAGGCTGATGAAGCAGAAAATCGTCTTCGACGGCCGCAACATCTGCGACCCGGAAAAAATGCGCGGGCTTGGCTTTGAATATTACTGCATCGGCCGCAATATGCGCCCCGGCCATTAGCCGCGCCGCCGCTTAACGTCGCGATAATAAAATTCAGAGAACACAACGGAGGAAGATTGAAAAAATGAGACCTCTTATCGGAATACCGACAGCGCCGTTCAGACATGTCTATTCAGAAAGAGCGCTTGCCGATATGGACAAAGAATCGCTCGCTTACTTCTGGCTCCTTTCGGTGCTGACGGAAAAGATAATCTCGTGCGTGCGCGAAGCGGGCGGACTCCCTCTTCCGCTGACGGCAACTGACGACGCGGCGGAGATAAAGACGATAGTCTCAAAGCTCGACGGCTTCGTATTCGCGGGCGGAAGCGACATCTCCCCAGCGCTGTACGGCGCGGAGGACAAGGGAAGCATAGCCCCGAATATCGAGCGCGACCGCTTTGAACTCGCTCTCTGCCGCGAGGTCCTTGAAAAAGAGCGGCCGCTGCTCGGAATATGCCGTGGCTGCCAGCTGCTGAACGTCGCGCTTGGCGGCAGCCTCGCCCAGCATCTGCCGGCGCTGAACGAAAGCTGGAAGCTGCACAGCCGCCCCGACGTCGTAAAAGGCTATGTCCACGACGTAAACATCCTGACGCCGCAGATCTTCCCCGGCCACAACGGCAAAAGGCTGAAGGTAAATTCAATGCACCATCAGGCCGTCGAAAGCCTCGGCCACGGTGCGGAGGCGGCGGCGCGGACAGAGGACGGGATCATCGAGGCGCTGTGGCTTCCAGAGGCTAAATACGCCGTCGGCGTACAGTGGCATCCGGAATGCCTGGCAGGAGAAGACGGCGTACAGGCTTCGCTCTTCAAAGCGGTCGTCGATAAAGCCAGGGGATAGCGCCGCGATAAAAACTCCCTCTCCGGCCCAGTCACGCTGAATTGAAATCAGAACGATAAAAGGCATGCTCGCTAAACCGTTATCAACATAAGACAAGCTAACAATAAGCATATGTAATAGTGTCGGCTGTCAAATTTTTGTATATTTTATCCGGCACGTCTTATTGTTCAGTCTCTCTTTCCAGCGAATTTGCGGCACAGCTAAGCGAGAGGCTGAATATAAGATTTTTGGGCGGCAGTTACTTTTGCAATTCAGAGGGGATTTTCCTTTTACGCGGCTTTTGACATCGTCGGGGCAATAAGATATAATGTCCTCCGTCGATAGCGACATGAGAGCGGCTATGCGGAGAGGTGTCTGAGCGGTCGAAGGAGCTCGCCTGGAAAGTGAGTGAAGGGGTCAAACTCTTCCATGGGTTCAAATCCCATCCTCTCCGCCATTTTTATGCCCAAATCTCGTTTGTGTGCCTTTTACAGGGACTCCAGTCCCATGCGGCGTGAGCCCGTGAACCTCGTCAGGTCCGGAAGGAAGCAGCGATAAGCGGAATCTTGCGGGCGCCATGGGGGTGCTGGAGTTCCTGCAAAGGGCGCATTTTATTATTGGGAGGCAGCCATGGTGAATGATCGCCCCGAACTTTTTCTTCCTCTTAAAATTTTCCCCGAGGCCGGAGACGAAGTCCTGCTCTCCCCCGTCTATCTGCTGCCGGTAAATATCATGGAGCGCGGCCTTTTGACGCGGGTGAAGCTTACGACGAAAACCGTGCTGGTGGACGCTTCCAGCGGCAGAGCCACTTCCTGTGACGGCAGGGTGAAGCTTTGCGCCGCGCCGGAGCTGCCGGCCGCGGCGCGTGAGCTGCCGGTCAAGCTGTCGCCTGCGGAGGCGGAGGCTGTCGCGGAGACGGCCGCTTCGCCGGAAGAGGCGCGCGGCTGGAGGCGCGGCCTTCGCTCGGCGGAGCTTTTCTTTCTCGATTCCGGGCGCGCGCTGGCGTGGCGCGCCTATATAGTGCGCGGCTCTCTGCTGATAGACACTTTTACAGGAGAGAGCCGCGATACGTCGTCGGTTATAGATATTTTCTTTTAAGGAAGCGCAGGTTAAATCATTTCGCTTACGCTCAGCGGCTTCCTGAGCATTCAGGCAGGCTGATCACGAAGGCCGCGCCGCCAAGCTCCGAATCCCCCAGCTCCAGCGAGCCGCCGTGACGCTCCGCCACGCGGCGCGATATGGATAGCCCCAGCCCGTAGCCGCCGCTCTTTTTCCGGCGCGCCCTGTGACTGTCGCCGCGGCGGAAACGTTCAAATATCAGCTTCCGTTCTTCCTCCGGCACTCCGGGGCCGTTGTCGTCGACTATGATTTTCCAGCTTTCGCCGGCCTTGACGACGGAGACTTTTATCTTTCCCCCTGATTTATTTTCGCTCTGTATATATTTCTGCGCGTTTTCCATCAGGTTGAAGAGGGCGCGGCGCAGGTCGCCGTATATGCCGCTGACTGCCGCCTCTTCGGGGGCGGATATTTCTATTTCAATATCTTCGCCGCGCGGAAGCGCTGACAGCTCCTCCGCTATATCGCGCGCCAGCTCCGCAAGGCTGATTTTTTCCGTCGCGCGCGAGGCGGGAGCGGAATCAAGCCGCACAAGCAGCAGCAGGTCGTCCACAAGTCCGCTTATCCTCTCCTGCTGGCGCAGAAGGCTTTCTATCGTCTCCGCCTCTTCGGCGCTGCCGGGGGATTTCATCGCAGGCGAGCCTTTCAGCAGCTCCAGCCCGGTGCGGATTATTGTCAGCGGCGTCTGGAATTCATGTCCGGCGTCGATGAAAAAGTCGCGCCGCAGCTCTTCAAGGCGCAGCTTTTCCGTGAGATCCTGAAGGACGATAAGTCTGCCGCGCGGGAGTATCAGCGTTGTCGCCTCAACAAGCATCGCCGCCGTGCCGCCGCGCATTATGGAGAGCGTCTTTTTCGCGTCCTCCTCATCCAGCATCTGGTACAGCTCGCGTGAGGGCAGTATCAGCTCGACTGAGGAGCCGCGCGCAGGCAGCTCCGCGCTTCCGCATATTATTGCCCCCGCAGCCTGGTTTATGTAGCGGATTTTCCTGTCGTCGTCGATCAGTATGACGCCTATCGGCAGCGCTCCGACAAGCTGGGCCAGCTCCTCTTTGCGTTCGCGCGCTTCAAGAATGCTCTTTTGCAGAGAATCCCGCATGTAGTTCAGCGTCTTTGACAGCTCCTGTATTTCGCCGTCGTCCGTTATCGGGAAGCGCGCCGGTTCGCCGCGCGCTATCAGCGAGGCGGCGCGGCTCAGAGAGTTGAGCGGCTTCATTATCAGGCGCAGCAGTAGGTATGTTCCGAGCCAGACAAATATCAGCAGGAGCGAAAAGTATTTGATGAACGGAAGCGTGACGTTTTTTATCAGGCCGGAGAGCTTCGCCACAGGGTATGAGAGGCGCACGACAAAGGCCTTTTCAGAGGCGTCTGGGAGTGTGACGCGCTTCGCCATGTATATCTGCCATTCGCGCTGGGTCTTGCTGTAGCGCAGCTCCGAGCCTTCGCCGTCAGCAAAGGCCGCCATGACCTCGCCGCGTGTGTAGTGATTTTCCATCCGCGACGGGTCGGCCTTCGTATCGAGCAGCACGTCGCCGGTAATGCTGACGACGGTGACGCGGCCGTCGGGGTAGAGAGCCGTCCATATATCGGATAGCTCCTTCACCTCTTCCGCGCCCCCCTTCTCGCCGGAGAGGGCCATCAGGTCAAGGTAGCGCGACAGCATTGTCTGTGTGTATTCTATGCTGTCGTTTCTTTCCGTCCGGTAGAGTATGAGCCAGGCTGCGACGCCTATGACGAATACCGCCGAGGTTATGAGAATGGCTATCTTTTTTTTCAAAGTCAGAGTGCCGAATTTCATTGCTCTTCCTCCTCCCACGCGAGGCGGTAGCCGCGCCCGCGGAGCGTCTGCGCGGAAAGCAGCGGCTTTTTTCCGTCGTCGAGCTTTTTGCGCAGACGCGAGAGATGTACGTCAATGGTGCGGCTGTCGCCGGCGGAGATGCCCCAGATGCGGCGCTGCAGCTCTTCGCGCGGCACTACGTGCCCCATCCGGCGCGCCAGTATCTCGACTATTGAATATTCCGTCGGGCTGAGCTCTATCAGTACGCCGCGCAGCCGCAGCTCTTTTTCCTCCGTGTCGATGCTCAGCTCGCCCTCTTCTATCAGGCCGCGCAGGTCGTCCTCCCGCCGTGAGCGGCGCAGAAGCACGCGCACGCGCGCAAGCAGCTCGTCAAGCGGGAAGGGCTTGCGCATGTAGTCGTCCGCGCCTAGATCCAGCCCCTGCACGACGTCCTCCGCGGAGCCGCGCGCGGTGAGCATCAGTATCGGTATATGCTTCGTCTCCGCGTCCGATTTTACGCGGCGGCATATCTCCCAGCCGTCCATCAGCGGCAGCATGAGGTCAAGCAGCACAAGATCCGGCAGCTCTTCATAGATGAGGGCGAGAGCGGCGTCTCCGTCGTTCGCGCAGAGCGTCTTATATCCCTGCTGCCGCAGCGCGCGGCAGAGAAAATCCGTCAGATTTTCTTCGTCGTCTACGACCAGTATCTTAGTTTCCATCGTCCTGTGCCGTCTTCCTGCGGCGGTAGCTGCCAGCCTTCACGGGGCGGCCTGTATACATGTAGGCGACGCGCTCTGCGACGTTTGTCGCGTGGTCTCCCGCGCGTTCGAGCGTCCGCGAGACGTTCATCAGGTTGAATGACTGCTCTATGCGCTCCGGCTTTTCCATTATCAGCAAAAGCAACTCGCGCATGATCTGTCTTTCAAGGTCGTCTACTTCGTCGTCCAGCGGAAAGACTTTAAGCGCCATCTCTCCGTCGTGTCCGTCTATCGCGGCCATAGAAAGCCGCAGCATCTCTTTGATTATCTCCACCATGCGCGGGATGTCTATCAGCGGCTTCAGCTGCGGCAGTCTGGAGAGCGAAAGGGCTGCCTTCGCTATATTTTCGCCGTAGTCTCCGATGCGCTCCAGGTCGACCGCTATGTGCATGACGCTGACCACGACGCGCAGATCTTCGCCCAGCGGCTGGTAGCGCGCCGCGAATTCCATACAGGCGGCGTCGAGCTTTTCTTCAAGCTCGTCGATAATGTCTCCGTCCGCTATGACATTCCGCGCTACTTCGACATCCTGATTTTTCAGCGCCCAGACCGCCTTTTCCAGCGATTCCGAGGCCAGTCCGCTCATGCGGTATATCATGCTTTTAAGAAGCGCGATATCCTCTTCGATTCTTTTTCTTGTATTTATTGTGTCCATTGCGCCGTCCTCCTGTATATCTTTTGCCTTAGCCGAAACGTCCCGATATGTAGTCTTCCGTGCGCCTGTCGCGCGGCGATGTGAAGATCTTCGCCGTCCTGTCGTATTCGATCAGGTCGCCAAGGAGGAAGAATGCCGTGTAGTCCGAAATTCTCGCCGCCTGCTGCATGTTGTGCGTTACAATGACGACGGTATAATCCTTTTTCAGCTCGCGGATAAGCTCCTCGACTCGCGCGGTAGACATCGGATCCAGAGCGCTCGTCGGCTCGTCCATCAGCAGAATGTCCGGCTGAGTGGCGACGGCGCGCGCTATGCAGAGCCTCTGCTGCTGACCGCCCGACAGCCCTGTCCCGGGACTTTTGAGCTTGTCCCTCACCTCTTCCCATATCGCCGCGTCGCGAAGGCTCTTTTCCACGATCCCGTCAAGCGTTCCTCTGTCCTTTATCCCATTCAGCCGCGGGCCGTATGCGATATTGTCATATATGGACATCGGAAAGGGGTTCGGCTTCTGAAAGACCATGCCCACCCGGCGACGCAGCGCGATAACGTCCGTATCCGCCGCCAGTATGTTTTCCCCGTCTATCTCAATTATACCCTCTACGCGCGCCGAAGAGATAAAATCATTCATCCGGTTGAGGCAGCGGAGGTAGCTGCTTTTGCCGCAGCCTGACGGGCCGATGAAGGCCGTGACCATCTTCTCCCCCATATCAAAGCTGATTTTTTTCAGCACCTGCCTGTCGCCGTAGTAAAGATCCACGCCGCGCGTAGAGATTTTTACCGGCATTTCTTCCGCGCCGGCCAGCCCTTCTCTTTTCGCAGAGTTATATTCCATCTATCTACCGTTCCTTTCCGCAAGACGGGCGCGGGCGATTACTCCTACCGCGCTTGTTCCCATTACAAGTCCTATGAGCACCAGTATCGCGCCGTACTCTATCGGTGCGGCCGCCTCCGGATCAGTCGCGGAGGTCGCCAGCACATATATATGATAGGGCAGAGCCATCACCTGGCTGAAAAGGCTCTTCGCGATATCGGGGGCGAAGTAGGCCGCTCCTGTGAACATGATAGGCGCTGTCTCCCCGGCGACGCGCCCGACCGCGAGTATCGCGCCGGTGATTATCGTCGAGGCCGCCGAGGGGAGCACGACCTTTATTATCGTCTGATATTTCGTCGCGCCGAGGGCGTAAGAGGCGTCGCGGTAATCCTGCGGCACGGCGAGAAACGCCTGTTCAGCTACAGTCACCACCAGCGGCAGCGAAAGGCAGGCGAGCGTCAGCCCAGCCGAAAGCAGGCAGGAGCCGAAGCGCATAAAGACGACGAATAGAGAGAGGCCGAAGAGGCCGAAGATAACGGAGGGGACCCCGGCCAGAGAGCGTATGGATATCCTCATGAGCCTCACCAGCCAAGTGTCCCTGGCGTATTCGGCAAAGTAGAGTCCGGTCATAATGCCCACCGGAAGCGCCACCCCCATTGAGACCAGCACAAGCTGCATCGTGCCGACCAGCGGGGTCAGAATGCCTCCGGCGAGCATACCGTCCCTCGGCGCTTCTGTGAGAAATTCCCATGAGAGCGCAGACGCGCCGTTTTTTATCAGGTAGGCCGCCACCGCGCCGATCACCGCCGTCAGCAGCAGCGCGAAGAGGCAGAAGACAAGCGTCATAAGCCTGTCGTATGTTTTGCGCAGAAGGGTTCTGTTCATCTTCTGACACCTCTTTTTTCAATATAGAGAGACGCGAGATTTATCATCAGCGTCATCACGAGAAGTATAAGCCCGGCGAAGAAGAGCGCGTGGTAATGGACGCTGCCGACCGGCGTCTCCCCCATCTCCGCCGCTATCGTTGAGGTCAGCGGGCGCACAGGCTCCGTAAGAAGCGTTGGGATTATCGCGGCTCCGCCGGCCGCCATCAGCACGACCATCGTCTCGCCGAGCGCCCTCATTACGCCAAGCAGCACGGAGGCGATGATCCCCGGCAGAGCGCCGGGTACGACGACCTTCTGTATCGTCTCTATCCTCGTCGCGCCCAGGGCGTAAGAGGCGTCCCGCAGTTCGCGCGGGACGGCGGCGAGCGCTTCGTCGGAGAGCGAGGCGACGACCGGTATTATCAGAAAGCCCAGAAGCAGCGAGGCGTTAAGCAGGTTAAGGCCGCTGGCGATATTCAGGGAATCCTGCATCCACGGAGCTACCAGCATCATGCCGATGAAGCCCAGGACTATCGACGGCAGGAAGCCCAGCATTTCGAGCATGACCTTAAAGAAGTTTCTCAGCCGGCTCGGCGCTATCTCCGCCGTGAAAAGCGCGAGCGCAAGCGCCGCGGGGATGGCGATTACGCTCGAAAGAAGTGTGGCGGCCAGCGTTCCCGCTATCAGCGCCGCCATTCCCAGCGCCGGCGGCTCTTCCGCCGGATACCATTCCGCTGAGAAGAAGAGCTCTCTCAGCGAAACGCTCCTGAGAACCGGCAGCCCGTTCGCCACCAGGAATCCGAGGATGAAGATCAGGATTACTATCCCCGTCGCCGCCACGCAGAGGACCGCGCGCGACATGATCCTGTCTCCTTTTCCTCCGAAGGCTTCCGCCTCAGCGGTTTTTGTCAGAGCGCTCATAGGGCTGCCAGTCCTCTTCCGCAAAACTACTTCTTAAGCTCGCGGAGCGATACGAAGCCCGCCGCGTTTACGATTCTCTGTCCGTCGTCGCTCTGCATGTACATGATGAAGTCAAGCAGTTCGCCTTCAGGCCAGCCGTTGGTGAACATGTAGAGGTAACGTGAGAGGGGATATCTGCCGCTGCGCGCCGTCGCCGCCGTCGCGTCTATGCCGTCTACCTTGACCCCGGTGACCGTATTGTTGACGTAGCCCATTCCCTCATAGCCTATGGCGTTCTTGTTTTTGCCGACAGAGGAGAGCATGGCTCCGCTTGACGATGCGACCTGCGCCTTTGGCGTGACCCGGCTCTTGCCGCCCTTGTCCATGATCATTTCCTGCCATGTCCCGTAGGTGCCGGAGCTGGTATCGCGTCCGATTACGACTATCGGCGCGTCTGCCCCGCCGACCTCTTTCCAGTTGGTCACTTTGCCCGAGTATATATCTTTAAGCTGAGCGCGCGTCAGCCCCTTGACGGGATTCTCCTTGTGTACGATCGGCACGATGCAGTCCAGCGCGACAGCGAAAGGTACCGGGTAAACGCCCTTATCCGAGCAGCTCTTGATTTCGGAATCCTTTATGAAGCGCGATGCGTTCGCTATCTGCGCGCTTCCGTCCGCAAGAGATTTGAATCCGTTGCCTGTTCCCGTTCCTGAAACCGAAAACTTAACTCCGGCGTTCTCCTTCATAAACTGCTCGACCGCGGCCTGTCCAAAGGGCAGAACAGTCGTCGAACCGTCCATCACCAATTGAGCAGCCATAGCCATCGTAGCCATTGAAAGAACCGCCAACACAACAAACACCGTTACAAACTTTCTCATCCTTATTCCTCCTAAGATTTTGTACTTAGAAGTATAGCGATGGAGCGTAAACGATGCGTGCAGGGAATGTAACAAAAATGTAACAATTAAGGATATACCGGCTAAATAAGGCCCGGCTATGAAATATTACAGACAGCCGCTCCGGTTTAACGCCTGAATCTGACTACGGTAACGCCGTAGCCCCCCTCGCCGGGGCCTCCGAGATTATGGTCGAGCACATATGGCAGCCTCTTGCACAATTCCTGAACCTCGCGGCGCAGAATGCCCTGCCCGCGTCCGTGTATCACAGTAACGCTGTCGTAGCCCGCGCAGTAGGCCTGATCGAGATACTGCTCCACCATCGGCATTGCTTCGTCTATCGTCATGCCGCGCACCATTATCGAAGAGGGAACGCCGACGGGGCGGCTCACCTTTATCTGCACTGACGGTGCCGGCGCTGGGGCTTTGCGGGTTATCACCTTCAGCTTCGTCAGCGGGACTTGAAGCTCTACGGCTCCCGCCTGAACGCGCGCCTTTCCCCCCTCGACCGCTGTAACTGTGGCGCTCTTGTTCGTCCCCAACAGCTGAACCGTATCTCCCGCCTTCAGCTCATATTTCGTAGCAGCTACTGATTCCGCCATCTCTTTTTTCTCCTCGCGCTTTACGGCGCTCTTTTCTATCTTCTGGAAATGGCTGCGCTTCTTTTCAAGCTCGCGCCGCGCCTGAGACTCGGCCTCCGCGTTCGACATATTCCTGATAAGCGCCCTCGCGGAGTCCTCCGCGTTGCGCACTATGGAAAGGGCCTTTTTGTCCGCGCTGGCGATAAGCGCGTCGCGCTTTTCCTCTATGGCCTTTATTTTGGCCTCGTAATCCTTTTCCAGCCTTTCGAGCTTCATGCGCGACTGCTCGACCTCGCGCGCCTCGCGTTCGAGGGCGGCGCGCTTTTCGTGCAGCTCGCCGATAAGATCCTCCATGGATATCTCCTGCCCGCTTATCGCGCTCGCTGCCCGCTTCACTATCCGCTCCGGCATACCGAGCTTTCCCGCTATCAGCAGCGCGTTGCTGCGGCCGGGAATGCCGATTAGTATACGGTAGGTCGGGGAGAGCGTTGACGCGTCAAATTCGACGCTCGCGGTCTCGATACCTTCCGTCGTCAGGGCAAATCTCTTTATCGGGTTGTGGTGCGTCGTAGCCAACACCATGGCCCCCTCTCCGCGAAGCCAGTCCAGCAGCGCGACGCCAAGCGCCGCCCCCTCCTCGGGGTCTGTGCCCGCGCCAAGCTCGTCGAGCATTACCACGGAACGCGGCGTTACATTTTTCAGAATTTCCGTCACATGCGTTATATGGGCGCTGAATGTGGAAAGGCTCTGCTCTATGCTCTGTTCGTCGCCTATATCGGTGAACAGCTCTCCGATATCTCCCAGCAGCGACCCCTCCCCCGCCGGGATGGGAAAGCCGAGCCAGCCCAGATATAGGCAGACGCCGGCCGTTTTGAGCGCAACGGTCTTGCCGCCTGTATTGGGGCCCGTTATGACAAGTATGCGAAAATCGCCGCCGCATCTGATGTCTATGGGGACGGGATTTTCCCTCAGCAGCGGGTGCCGCGCGCGGACGAAGCTGAATTCGCTGCGCTTCGACAGCTCCGCCATCCGCCATTTCTCAAGGCGCGTCATCTCCGAAAGCGCGTAAAACAGATCTATAGTTCCAAGCACATTTTCTGTGTCAAGTATTCCCTTTTTGCGGTTCATCAAGGCGGCGGTGAACTGACGGAAGATCCTTGTCTCCTCAAGCATCTCTTCGCCGTATAATTTGCTGTATTCATTGTTGAGAGCCATCAGCGAGTGAGGCTCCATATAGACGCTGCTGCCGGAACCGGAACGGTCTATCACCGAACCGGGGAACTGTGAAAGCGCGTCCTGACGCACAAGGAAGGCATGTCTGCCGCTGCGCAGCGTAAGCACCCGCTCCTGAAGCATCTGGGCTATCGACGGGCTGTTGAGCAGAGCGTGAGCCTTGCGCCGCACGCTCTCCTTGAGCACGCGCATACGGGCGCGAAGCCCGCTCAGCTTCTCCGAGGCGTAGTCGTAGAGATGTCCGTCGTCGTCGATGACCGAAAGCATCTCGCTCTCCTCCGAAAAATCGCGCATACTGCGCAGCAGGATAGAGAATGCCGGATATTCCTCGCGCGCCTCTGTCAGCGCCTCCCTCATCCTGCCGGAGAGCGTGAGCAGCAGCCGTACCTTCACAAGCTCCTCGCCGGAGAGCAGCCCGTTTTCCTCAGCCGTCTCAAGCATAAAGGCGACGGAGACGAGGCCGTTTACCCACGGCAGCTCGCCTTTAACGCCGCGATAGCGCTCCACGTCGTTATAGAGCGACTGACGCCGCCTCAGCTCCTCAAGGTCGCCGGCGGGGGCGATATGCTCCGCCACCAGAGCCCCTGTTTCGCTGCGGCAGCGCCGCGCTATCAGCTTTATTATTTTTGAAATTTCCAGACTTTTGTATGCTGCCTTTTCTATGTACATTTCAATCCCGTTTATATCTCCGCCGGGCGTCGTTCCAGCTCCGCCCTCTTATATATCCATATTTTCCGTAACGCCGTATCGCTCGTAATCGTAGCCCTCCGGCCCTCCGCCGCCCATGCGGTAAGGGCGCAGTATCTGCTCCAGCGTGCCGTTGGGCAGCGACGTGTCGCGCGGCACAAGCTCAAGGCCGATAAGCATAGCGCGGAAAGCGGGCCAGCTGCGTCCGGCGTAGCGCATGATGTCGCTCTGCGACATCCATGTGGGATTCATCACCGGCGAAAGCAGCAGCCCTGCCGTTATCACCACGTAGACGGCGATCACCGTTTTCAGCGCCCCCGAGAAGAAGCCCAGAAGCCTATCCACTCCGCCAAGGCGCACCGCGCCGATGAGCCCTTTCATTATCATGCGCAGCACCGCGGCGATCATCGTGACCGAAAGCCATATCAGCACGCCGGCCACAGCCTGAGCGACATATCCGTTCAGCCCCGCCGTCAGTTCAAGGAAACGCCCCAGCGGCGCGGAGTAATGGAAGGATAAGTAAAAGGCGGCGAGAAAGCCCGCCAGCGTTATCACCTCGCCCACGAAGCCGCGAAAGGCGCCGCGCACGATGAAATAGCAGCCCATGATGACGAAGAATATATCCCAGTAGTTCCACGCGCTCAGGATCAATCTTTATCCCCGCCGAATCTGCCGGCCAGCTCATCCACCCGCTCGCCCAGCTCGTCCAGCTTATGAGAGAAGGCCATCAGCGCCAGCACGAGCCGCTCATCCTGGCTCAGATTTGAAGGAAAACCATCCACAAGCTCCCTGACTGTATCGACGACGCGGCAGAAACGCGCGGCTTCAAGCTTCGTTGAAAGCGTGTATCTCTGCCGCCCGATCCAGAAGGAATATCTTCCTTCCCCCAGGGATTTTATTTCAGAGCCTTCGTCCATCGGCGCTTCTTCCCGACCGGCAGGCAATCTAGCCTACCGACGGAGCGTCTTCTTTAAGCTGAGCCAGCCTGCCCATCCGTCCGAGAAGGCTGTCGAGCGTTCCGCCTATCTCCTCTTTCTCAGCCTTGCATGCGGCGGCGGATTTTTCAGCGTCTTCCTGAAGCTGCAATATTTCGAGGTCTCTGTCCTCGATTATCCCCTTCAGCTCCGCGACCTCGCGGCGCAAAGCCTCGTTCTCTGATTTCAGCCCCCCAAGCACGCCTTCAAGACGATCCAACGCCTCGTTAAACTTTTCAAACTGCTCCATCATCATCAACGCACCTCCAGCTTTCTTAAACTTGACCGTAAAGAGAGGGGGAAACTCCCTCCCCCTCCCATAAGTCTATCAGACTATTGCGCTCCGCGCACGTCTCCACCGAATTTCTTTCCTATTTTTTTGACGACCTGCTTTGAAACGTTCTCTATCTGCTCCGAGGTCAGCGTTCCCTTGTCCGAGCCGACCCACGTTCTGAAGGTCACGGATTTTTTGCCCGCCCCTATCTGCGCGCCGCGATATTCGTCGATGAACTTCACATCCCTGACCAGCTCCGCCTTCCTCGCTATCGCCTCTATCTCCTCCCATCTGACATTTTCGTCAAAGACGATCGAGAGGTCGAAATCGGCGAGCGGATAGGCGGGCAGATGCGAGAATACATTCTGGCGCGATGGCAGCGGGACAAGCTTTTCGACGTCAAGCTCAAAGATAAGCGCGAGGCTCCGCTTTATTCCGGCGGCCTTCGCGCAGCGCGGCGAGACGAGCGCCAGCGCTCCGATGATCTCTCCGCCGCGAATGACGTTGACCCATAATTTTTCATCGCCCCACGCCGGCTTCTCCCGCTGTTCAAATGAAAGCGGCTCCATCTGAACGGCGCGGTGCATATATTCCAGCGTTCCCTTGGCTTCGCGGAAGAGGGCGCGCGCGTCCGAACCGACAAAGGCCGCCCCCAGACGGCGCGCCATCTCCGGCAGCAGCTCATCAGTGCCGCTGATGCTGCTGTAATTCCTGTCAAAGAACACCTGCGTCAGTTCAAAAATCCTGAAATCGGTGAAATAGCGGAGATTCGTCACTACCGCCTTGAGCAGGCCGGGAACCAGCGTCGAACGCAGCCTCGCCTCATTCGGCGCGGGAGGCGTGGAAAGCTCCAGCATCTCCTCTGTCTCCGCGCCGGAGGCGCTGATATATTCGTCCTCTATCCACGGATAGGTGAATATCTCCTGCATACCGCAGCGGAAAGCCAGATACTCCCGCAGGGCGCGCTCCATATCCGGCAGCCGCTGATTGACGGCTTTATCGAGAAGCACGGTCGGAGGCGAAAATTCAAAATTCTCGTAGCCCATGAGGCGAGCGGCCTCTTCAAGGATATCGTCGGGCAGCGATATATCTCCGGTGGAGCGCCACGACGGAGCCTCCACGAGCAACAGCCCATCCTTCGCCTCGGTTTTGAAGCCCAGCGGTGAAAGTATCTCCTTAACCTCTTCTGCCGATATCTCCCTGCCGAGACGCTTCCTCAGGAAATCAAGGCTCACCTCGACCTTGGCGCATTCAAGCTGCTTCGGATAGTTATCCACGCAGCCGCTTATCACAGCTTCGGGGAAGGCTTCGCGGAACATCTTCACAGCCATCGCGGCGGTGATGTCAACGCGCTGCGGGTCTATCCCCTTCTCCCAGCGCGCGGAGCCTTCGGTGCGCACGTCGAAACGCTGAGAGCTGCGGCGTATCCCAAGCGCCTCAAAGTTGGCTATTTCAAGTATTACATCCGTGGTCTCCGGCAGAATGGAATCGAGTTTGCCCCCCATTATGCCTGCGAGAGCCATCGGCTTCGTCTCGTTCGCTATTACAAGATCCTCTTCCGTAAGGTCGAGCAGCTCACCGTCGAGCAGCTCCAGCTTCTCTCCGGGGGCGGCGCGGCGCACGCGAATCCTGCCGCCGACATGCTGGCTGTCAAAGGCGTGAGTCGGCTCGCCGGTCGCGAACATCAGATAATTTGTAATATCCACCGGAAGATTTATCGGACGCGAACCGACGCGCCAGAGCATACTTCTCAGCTCAAAGGGGGACGGGACATTCTTTATATTCCTGATGACCAGCCCAAGATAGCGCGGGCAGCGCTCCGAGTCCTCTATTACGACTTCCAGCCCGTCCGCGCAGGCGGGAAGCTCCGCCGGCTCTATCGGCTTCAGCGGGCATTTGTATATGGCCGCCAGCTCGCGCGCCATTCCGTAATGCCCCCACAGGTCGGGGCGGTTCGTCATGGACTTGTTGTCTATCTCAAGAATAATATCGTCCAGCCCCAGCGCCTCCGCGACAGGCGTCCCAGGCTTCGCGTCAAATTCGCTTACGTCCATTATCTCCGCGTGCTCAGAGGCAGGGAAAAGCTCTCCCAGACCTATCTCCCCGGAGGCGCATATCATGCCGAAGCTCATCACGCCGCGCAGCTTCGCCGGCTTAATCTCGACAGGGTCGCCCTCGCCGTGCCACTTCACCCACGCGCCTGGCTTCGCCACGACGACCAGCTGAGCGGGGGCGAGATTCACGCCGCCGCAGACTATCGTCGAGGGTGCGGGGTCGCCGACATCGACAGTGCAGATACGGAGCTTGTCCGCGTCGGGATGCGGCTCCACCGTAAGTATCCTCCCTATGACAAGTCCGGCGAGATTATCTGAAAGGCTGACCGCCCCCTCGACCTCGACTGTGGACATAGTCAGGTCATACGAAAGTTTAGCCATCGTCAGGTCGGCAGGAAGGTCGACATACTGCTTTATCCAGTTCAACGATAATTTCATGATAAATAATCCCCTCCTACTTAAACTGTTTCAGGAAACGCAGGTCGGCGCTGTGGAAAAGGCGCACGTCATCCACGCCGTAGCGCATCATCACAAGGCGGTCAAGACCGATATTGATATAGAAGCCGGACCACACCGCGGGATCCAGCCCCGCCGCCCTGAGGACGTTCGGATGCGGCGTGCCGCCCGGCATCACCTCTATCCAGCCGACATGCTTGCAGACGCGGCAGCCCTCGCCGCCGCAGACCTGACACTTCATGTCTATCTCAAAGCCCGGCTCCACAAAGGGGAAGAAGCCGACGCGCATACGCACGTCAACCTCGTGGCCGAATACCTTTTCAAGAATCGTCCTGATAAGCACCATGCCGGAGGCGAAAGAAAAATCCTTATCTACTATAAGAGCCTCATACTGGAAAAAAGCGCGTTCATGGCGCGCGTCCGTAGTCTCGTTGCGATAGACGCGCCCCGGATAGACGAAACGCGCTGGTGCGCCGTGCTCGCGCAAATAGCGCACGCTGGCCCCGGTAAGATGCGGACGGAGGCAGAGACGCTTCGCGCCGCGCTCCTCGTCGTGCCCCTTGAGCCAGTAGGTGTCCATGCTCTCGCGCGCCGGATGCTCGGGGGCAAAGTTAAGATTGTCAAAGGCAAACTTCTCGCTCGTTATCTCCGGCTCGGAGAATATCTCAAAGCCCAGCGAGCGGAAAGCGTCGTTCAGGTCGTAACACATCTGCGTTACCGGATGAAGCCCACCCTGAAATGGCTCGACCCCAGGAACGGATATATCAGCCTCCCCCTCGAAGGCGGAAAGGTTCTCCAGCAGCTCGGAGCCGCGTCTTTCGACCGCGTCGCCCAGAATCTGCTTCACCTCGTTGGCGGCCTGCCCCAAAACCTTACGCAGCTCCGGCGCTGCCTGTCCAACGCTCTTGAGGATGTCGGTCAGCTCGCCCTTGCGCCCGAGAAGATTCGCCCGCACCAGCTGCAGCTGCTCCGGCAGCGTGCTTTTCGCTATCTTCTCAAGCCCCGCCTCCTTTATCATCTCCAGCCGTTCAAGGAGACCTCCGTCCCCGTTCTGCGGCTCGTTCGTCCTTTCATTCTCCCGCATATTTATGCCTCCTGCCGCGGCGGCCATTACTGCGCGCCGGGTAAATTTATTTCCTTCATATCCATCAGCCGATCCTGATCTTCTTTTTCAATGATCCTGTTAATATCCTCTATCGTGCCCAGCACCCAAAGCCTGTCCCCCTTCTCGAAAGGGCGCGTCGGTGACGGGGTATGCTGACGTCCCCCATATTCCATAAGTATAACAATAACTTTGTATTTTTGCGAAAATTTGAGCTGAGCCATATCCTTTCCGAGCATTTCAGGCAGCGGGGATATCTTTCCAAGGACGAAATCTCCGCCGTCTATCCTTGTAAATGTAGAATACCATGGATATACCAGCGTCTCGCCGATACGGGAACCCATATCGCATTCTGGAGAAATGACCTTATGCGCGCCGACCCGCTCCAGCACCTTCGCGTGAAGCTTATTCGCGGCGCGGGCGATGACCAGCGGCACACCCAAATCCACAAGCAGCGCCGTGCAGAGGATACTCGGCTCCACCGCCTCGCCTATCGTCACCACGGCCACATCCACATCCCTGGCCCCTATCTTGATAAGAGAGGCTTCATCCGTGACATCCATCTGCGCCGCCACCGTTATCACATCGGACAGCTCCATCACGGGCGCCGCCTTGCCGTCTACGCCTATAACATTCTGGCCGAGACTCGCCAGCGTTTCACAGAGAGCCGTGCCGAAACGTCCAAGCCCCACTATGAGAAAAGTCTTCTTTCTGTTCTCCATTCGGGAATACGCCCCTTTCGTCAGCTTATCGGAATATTTGTGCTAGGGTAATGAATCCCGGAATTGCCGTCTGCGGTGACAAGCGTGGATATGAAAGAATAAAGTCCGACCCTCCCCCAGAACATCAGGAGAGCTATTATCAGCTTGCCGGGGGCGGACAGCTCAGTCGTTATCCCAAGCGTAAGGCCGACCGTTCCCAGCGCGGACGCCGCCTCAAAAAGTATATAAGAAAAGGGAAGCCCTTCAATAAACGTCAGCAGCGTCGCCCCTGCAAGAAGCGTAAAGAGATATATCGCAATTATAGAAATGGCGCGGCGCGACGTCCTTTCAGATATTCCCCTGTTCATAAAGGTCGTCTGCCTGCGCCTGTGCAGCTCGCTCCATACGGAGATAGCCAGAACTCCGAAGGTCGTGGTCTTTACGCCGCCGCCCGTTGACGCGGGAGAGGCCCCTATTATCATCAGGATTATCATAACGGCCTGACCGAGGCCCGAGAGCGAGGCTGACGGAACAGTCTCAAAGCCGGCCGTCCTCGCCGTAACGCTTGCAAAAAGCGCGTTCCATAATTTGGCCCATACCGGCATACCTCCGAAAGCGCCATCCCAATCGGCGAGCGCCATCATCAGCGTCCCAGCCGCTATCAGCCCGCCGGTCATTATCAGCACCAGCCGCGCGTAAACGGAAAGATGCTCCCGCCTGTCGCGGATACAGGCCGCGCACTCGGCAAAGACCGGAAAGCCGACGCCTCCGAGAACGACGAGCGCCATCGTCACGCCGGGAACGAGCAGCGTCATATTGAAGCGAATCAGCCCGCCGCCGTAAGGGGAAAAGCCGGCGTTGCAGAAAGCGCTGACTGCGTGAAAGACGGCGTAATACAGAGAACGGGGAAAAGCCTCCCCATTAAGCATAAAAGCGATAAAAAATAAAAGCGCCCCGGCCCCCTCGATAAAGAGCGTATATCTGATAACAGTGGAAAAAAGCGACAGCGCCCCCTGCACTCCGTCCATGCCGAGGCCGCCCAGAAAAAATATCCTCCCCTTGATGCCTATCCTGCGTCCGGCGGCCAGAGAGAGCGTCATCATAGCAGTCATTATCCCCAGCCCGCCTATCTGAATCAGCGCCAGCATGATAATCTGCGAAAGCGGCCCCATATCGGCGGATAAATCGACAGTGCCGAGACCGGTGACGCAGACCGCCGAAGTCGCCATAAAAAGAGCGTCCACAGGAGAGAGAACCGAGCGATGGATGAAATTATTCGACAGCCATAAGAGAAAGGCTCCTGCCAGTATTACCAGCAGGAACCCGGTTACGATGACTCTTTCTACCTTATAAGAGGTATGAAAACGCAATTTAACCCACTCTGAGACGAAATTTCCGCAATTTTACAGAGCGGCGCGCGCCTTCTCGACCAGCTGCGTGAACGCCGGAGCGTCGTTGATCGCGAGGTCGGCAAGCATCTTGCGGTTGATCATTATATTGGCCTTCTTCAGCCCGTTTATCAGCGCGCTGTAAGCGATACCGTTCGCGCGCGCGGCGGCGTTGATACGGATGATCCACATCTTGCGGAAATCGCGCTTCCTGAGCTTACGCCCCGTGAAAGCGCTCGTAAGAGCGTGCAGATAGGCCTCGCGGGCGCGGCGGTAGACATTCTTCTTGCGTCCCCAGAAACCTTTCGTGATGCTGAACAGCTTTTTCTGTTTATTGCGGCTTGCGCTGGATCCCTTTACTCGCATTGTATGTCACTCCTTGATGAAATTATCTCTTTAATCCCTCTTCCCGCGGCGCTTACGCGTAGGGGAGAAGCTTCTTTACGTGCGCCTCAACGCCTGTCGGAAGGATACCCTTCTTCCTCAGCGTGCGGAGACGCTTCGAATTCTTGGAAATAAGAAGATGTCCGCGTCCGCTCTTCTTAAAGCTCACCTTGCCTGAGCCTGTTATCTTGAAGCGTTTCTTTGTGGCGGAATGTGTTTTCATTTTAGGCATTAGATGTTTCCTCCTCTAAATTTCTTACCCGAAAAGGGGTAAATAAAAATCCCTTATATCTGATCCGCGTCCGGCAGAACGTTCTTCTTCGCCTTCGGCGCGGCGGCCGGAGCCTCTGCCTGTTTCTTCTCGCCCTCCGGCGCGCGCGCGGCCGGCTTCTTGGCTGGCAGATCAGCGGCCGGGGCGATCATGATCCTCATATATGAACCTTCCATGCGCGGCTCCATCTCGACCTTCCCGTAATCTCCGATGGCCGCCAGCACCTTATTCAGCACCTCGCGCCCTCTGTCAAGGAAAGCCATCTCGCGTCCGCGGAAAAAGACCGAAACCTTGACGCGGTGTCCGTCCTGCAAGAAAGCCTTGATAGCCTTGACCTTGAACTCATAGTCGTGAAGATCGATCTTCGGACGCATCTTTATCTCTTTCACTACCTGATTCTTCTGCTTCTTGCGCGCGTCCTTGTCTCGCTTCTGCTGCTGGAAACGGTACTTTCCGTAATTCATGATACGGCATACCGGCGGCGTAGCCTGTGGAGCGACCTCCACCAGATCCAGCTCGGCCGCTTCGGCCATCTTCAGAGCCTCCTGAATGCTCACGACTCCGCGTTTTGCGTTCTGTTCATCGATAAGCAGCACCTGCGCCGTTCTTATCTCGGAATTTACGCGGGGTTCATCTTCCTTTGTGTTCGCTATGGTAATTACACCTCCTGATTTTTATACAAAACAAAAAAGCCTGCGCGCACAAGAATGCACCCAGACCCATGAAAACATCTTTCGGGGGCTGACCTGACAGCTAAAAACACCGGCAGGCGAGAGGCGCATTCCTCTGCTTGAAACCCATTGACCTCAACCAACTGCGAAATAGTACCACAGCCCGCCCCGATATGCAAGTCCGCACACGAAAAATCGGCAATTTAGCCCGCGGCGGCCGGCGCTGCGCTTGACCATCCATTTCACAATAAGGTTTTCAAAGCCTGATCCTTTTGTGCTGCTAAAAGGCATGGTCTACGCTTCATCTATTTTTATCATACCCAGTTCATTGTTCTTGTCTATGCAAATCTTATATAATGATTTTATACTGGCAATTTTCGCGGCTGAAATGATTAAACGTTCCTCGATTTTGGGAGTTCGCAGTCCGATGATAACACGGCAGGGCTTCAGTTCAATGTACGGTCTGTCTACATATTGGAGCGGATACAGCATACGCCATTCTTCATCATAGTGATGGCAGTGTTTTTTTATCAGAGATATTCTTTCTATTTGCCACATTGTCGATGAATAAAACATCTTTTGACTCTCTGTGTGCTGTTCCATAAATTGTTTTCCGAAGGTTTGAGCTGAGATTGCCATTGCAAATAAAGTTGCGTCATATTTTTCATCAGAATAATAAACCGGAAAGAGGTACGGGACACGGCGTCTTAAAGTATCTTGTCCGGCCGCTATTTCATCTGCATCGGGAAATGTCTCTGGATTATTGAAATCGTAAACCTGAACAAAACCTTTATGACAGTCAGCGTACTTCATCCACATAGTTTCATTGACGGCACTCTCACAGAAACAAATTGAAGCTGTATGTGCCTGGACGGCATTCCTGAGTCCGTTCAAATAAAAACTCAACTGCGAAACGTCCAGAGATGTTTCTTTTAATTTTTGGATATAATCATCGGTGGATAATCTATCAAAATGCTGTTCATCTATTATCTTTCTTATATCTCCGTCATCACCGCCGGAGAGTTTCATTTTTGATCCTTCATATTCTTTCTGTATTCTATCAGTGTCTACTTTAAAATATGTGTCAAATGGATCGTCGTAATAGTTCGCGGTCGAAAAATACTGTCTGTTTTCCTGTAATTGCAGCAAAGAGCTACAGCTTACCGCACGAAAACGACAAAGACTCTCCTGTATTGGTGAGGCTTGCCAGAGTTTCTTCAATATTGCTTCGTTGTCGTCAGTAATAGACGTCAGTACTGACCAGAAATTTTCTCTTCCCTTTGCGTCCATCTATGCCCCCTCCTGTTCTATAATATATTTTTGACATTTTGACCTGAACAGTATTGACCTTGTTTGACACTCCGTCATGCCGATAGAGCAACAAATCAATCCCTTTTTCCTTATCTACATAGTCGTCACTGAAAAAGCCCCCTTATTAGGAGCAAGCCGCTTCTTCCATCCAAAAGTCCGCTGAATACTCTCTTTTTAGCGGACTTTTCATGAACAGCAAAAAATAAACAATTCTCCTGAGGTGGTTCAGGAGTTTTTTCAGGTTGAAGCCGCAGCTTGCCATCAGA
>JAUNJZ010000062.1 GCA_030533085.1 Synergistaceae bacterium | reverse complement strand
TTTTGGATGGAAGAAGCGGCTTGCTCCTAGTAGGGGGCTTTTTCAGTGACGACTACTTATATTTATGATACGTCCCCAGCGATTTTTTGCCATGATTTTACCTACGGCCGCGTTAATGTAAACTGTCCCATAGAAATTTACGTCTATCGTTTTACGCAAATCCTCATCTTTAAAATCTAGCGAAGATCCGAGAGGAGCAATACCAACTGTATTTACCAAAACGTCAATACGTCCATATCTCTCCTCAATATCCGCCACGACACTTTCAACCTGTAGCTTATCCGCAATATTCAGAAAGTACGCTAAAGAGAGAACATTCAGCGGACTTTTGGATGGAAGAAGCGGCTTGCTCCTAGTAGGGGGCTTTTTCAGTGACGACTATTTACTTAACTGCTAGGATATATCTTGCCCCAAAATTTCGGTCATTATTCCAGCATCCGAAAGAGAATTAAGAATTTCATTCAGCCTTTCATCCGATGGCGGTTCAAATTTTTCTGGCAATACTCCAAGGCTACGATATTTGGCTACTCCGAGTTCATGATATGCCAACAATGTCACTTTGCCAAAGTGCCTCGAGGAAAGATAATCTACAGTTGCGTTAATAATTTCTGTCGTATCATTAACGCCATGGATAAGAGGCATACGGATCAACACCTTATCCCTAAGTTTAGGATCTCTAGAAAGACAGTCAAGATTATCTAGAATAAGCTGATTCGAAACCCCTGTATATTCTTTATGTACTTTATCATCAAACGCTTTCATGTCGTAAAGAATATAATCCACAAGAGGAGCAAGTTTCATAAGTGTCTCATTAGCACAATAGCCGCAGGTATCAAGCGCGATACTGATATCTGATTTACGCGCCTCATGTATCAAAGCCTCAGTGAATGCCTCATTGCTGAGGCATTCTCCCCCACTGATAGTAAGACCGCCTTCTGTATGTTTGTAATAACCACAATCCTTTAAGACGTCAAACATTACTTCTGAGACAGTCATCCGCTTTGCCGCTGTACGAAGGGCCTCTGAATAACAGACTTCCGCACAATGAAAACAACTAGTACACTTGTTATAGTCTAACCTAATCCCATCTTGCTGAAAAGAAACAGCTTGATTGGGGCACTCTTGAACGCACGTACCACAGCCAATACATTTGCTTGCACTGTACATAAGCTGGTTGTCGTAGTGGATAAGTTCCGGGTTATGACACCAACGACAGCTGAGCGGACATCCTTTAAGAAATACAGATGTGCGTATGCCAGGACCGTCAGATGTACTGAATTTTTGGATACCACCAACAAGTGCTGTGATTGCCAATTGCTTCGCCTCCTAAAAGATCATCAAGCTAAATGTGCTGTACGGGATATAATCACATCCTGCACCTCATGATCCAGCTCTGTGAAATAGGCAAGATATCCAGCCACACGGACTACGAGATCGCGATAATCCTCCGGTTTTTCCTGCGCCTTACGAAGTGTCGCATCATCAACTACGTTGATTTGAATATGGTATCCTCCCTCATCGCAGAAATTCTTAACAACCCCCTTCATGATTTCAATGCCTTTTTCTCCTGCGACCCCATGCGGATCAAAACGTGTATTATAAAGGCATCCTCCATGAAAACGTTCCGCGTGCAAATGAGCGACGGAATTTGCCGCTGCGGTCGGACCGCTTGTGTCACGCCCCATATTTGGTGATGCGTTGTCGCTAACAGGAGTAAAGGCAAGACGTCCGTCTGGCGTCGCGCCAACGTATCTTCCGAGTGTTACATTATGAGTTTGAGACTGATTGCCAAGTGAGAAACGCCCTTTATGGCGTCCATCGCTCTGTAGACTGGATTTTTTCCAGAAACGCCCAAGGAAGTCTGTGATGAACTTGTCAACTTCAGAATTGTCGTTGCCAAATTTTGGGGGCTTGTTGACAAGATACTGCCTCATCCTTTCGTTACCCACAAAGTTGGTATCACATAACTGAATAAGTTCTTTCATTGTCATCACTTTTTCTTTAAAAACAGCGTAGTCAATCGCCATGATTGAGTCAGCGAGAGTAGATGGAGCTGTAATAAAAATGTTTGTATACGGCATATCACACCCGCCTTCTTGAATTGATTCACCGTTTTCTATACACCCAGAAATAAGACTTGATTGGTAAATCATTGGCAGATATGTCGCCTGAATAGCATTTGTCATACGATATGTCTTCATGTGAAGTTGCCAGAAATAGTCACACTGCTTTTCAAACGCATCCATCACATCGTCCTTGCTTTTGAACTTATCGGGATCTCCAGTCTCAAGCCCAATTTTGATACCAGTGATTGGATCCACTCCGTTGTGTAATGTGACTTCAAGAATTTTCGGAAAATTAATATTCCCTCCAACAGCACTGCCATCGCTGCCGCCACAGCCAGGGTGTGGTTCAACACATCCAATAATTACCCAGTCTCTTGCCTGTTCAATATTTGCGCCTTTGTCGATAACGCACTTTTGCGCAATATCGTCATTAAAAAACGCAGGATTCCCCATCCCTTGTTGGTTCATCCAAATGGCCTTGTGCCAGATTTCTTTTGGCATATCTTTCGTGACACGAAGGGCTACAGGCTGTGCAATGCGCAAATCAGAGGCAACGTCAAGAACGATATCCGTCAGTTCGTTACAGCAATCTTTACCCTCTGCATCCACACCGCCAATCATTAAAATCTGCCAGGTCGGATAACCGGCATCAGCCTGACTATAGTAATTATCATTCATATAAAAAATAGTTGATGACTTGATAAATAAGCATTCAATAAGCTCTATTGCACGCTCACGATCAATTCGTCCAGCGACAAGATCTGCTTTGTAATAAGATATAAAATTTTGATCTAAGCGCCCCAGACTGGTTGAGTACGAGGATGCTTCGATATTATTGATTACTTGGCACATCCACTGAAACTGAATCGCTTCATAAAATGTCTCTGGGGAGTATTCTGGGACTTTACGGCAAATTCGAGCAATCTCAAGCAGTTCACTCTTTCTTTGCTCGTCTCTGCATTCCTCTGCCAACCGTTTTGCCTCATCAGCGTACCGATTTGAATAGCGAATAACTGCTTCTAAAACAATAATTGTTGCCTGCCAATATTGTACCTTGCGCTGTTTATCGACATCCATACCTTCTTCTACTACATCTTCAATGTTTTTCTTGCAGCGTTCTATCAAACCTCTGAATCCTTCATTAAATAGGCGCCTATAGTTTGGGCAAACGGCTGAAGATGAAAGTCCTTTTCCGCCGGATTTGAATACGCCAACAGTTTCACAGTCTTTGAGATATTGAGGAAGAGCAGCAGTGACAAGATCTTCTGTAGATTTACCATCCCAGAAATCCAGACAGCTTTCTATTTCTTTGAGTTCGTCATTGCTAAGCTCCATTGGATCGCTTTTACGCTTGCTCATAAGTGGTAATTCTTCTCGCAACCACATTTTAGTTGAGCTGTACTCTGGGAATACTGCGGCCGCGCGTAACTTCTCCGTGAGACTACCGACGAGAAGTTCTCCGTCGCGGATAATCACTGCTTTGTTATCAAGCACGTATTCCAAAACATGAGCACGATGAAGGTATATCGGCTCTCCAGCAAATTTTTGGTATGCTTTTGTGGCAAGAACGACACGCTCCGCGCTAAGTCCAGGTTTAACGTTAAGTAAGTCATTTTTTAAAGCAGCAATACGTTCATTCATTTGTTCTCATTCTCCTTTAATAGAATATTTTTTCTGTTTTATAAAAATTCCGACACCACTTGTGCTTTTTGTATATTATCATATATATGGAAAACTGTCTATATTTTTTCTTAAAAATAGGATAAATTTTCCTATTATAGAAAAACGTCGACTAAAGATAACATATATTTCCTACAATTCTGCTGCTGACGATACGCTTTGTTTAAAACCAGGAAATGCAATATATCTCATTTCCTGGTTTTAACAGCGCCTAGTCTTAATAAAAAAAGCTTGACTTTTTAAAGTATAGATTTAATAATCAGTAAAAATAAAAGTAATATATGGGAGAGGTTCATATGAGTACTATAATCGGTCGGAAAATAAAATTATTACGTCTTGACCAGAACAAAAAATTGAAAGATTTAAGCGAGGCAACGGGTATCTCCGTCGGTTACCTTTCAAAAATCGAAAGAGAGAACTTTACTATTTCGCAAGCAATAATTGAAAACATTGCCAGTGCATTAAATGTTGCTCCTCAATATTTTTATGAGGGGCCACACATAACTCGTAGCTACGAACGCAGCTATAATTTTATGGAAGAAGAAATGCTGAGCGTGGAATTTTTGTCAGCAGATTCGGGTGATATCGGAATGCAGGCAGCCATTGTGAATGTATTACCTAACAGTAACGTTTCCACTGTAAAACCACACAGTCATAAAGGCGAAGAAATTGTGTATGTCCTCGAAGGCATCCTTACAGTATTGCTTGATGATAAGCCATGTAATTTATATCCTGGTGATTTTCTGCAGTTTACCGCAGATCATTCTCACCAGTGGCAAAACCTCACAAATAAGATGGTCCGATTCTTGGTCATAAGTAAATCCCCTGCCAAATGGGAGTTCTTTAAGAAAAATCAAGCTCCACATTTGCAAGATAAAGAATAATGCCAGAATTATCTGCGAATATATGAAAAAGGCCGGAATCGTGACTGCTTCATACTTTATTTTTCGGTCCGCGACATAATCACAACCGTCTCCACATGTCCCGTCTGTGGAAACATGTCGAAAGGGCGGGCGGAGGTTAGGGTGTAGCCGCCGGCTGTCAGGCGTTTTGTGTCTCTTGCCATGGTTGCGGGGTTGCAGGAGACGTAGACTATTTTTTCCGGCGATATTTTGAGCAGCGCGGCGAGGACTTTTTCGTCGCAGCCGGTTCTTGGGGGGTCGACTACGGCGACGTCATAGCGGCCGGCGCTGAGGCTTTCGGCTATGTTTTCCGCCTGCGCCGTGTGCGGGATTATCTTTTTTATTCCGTTTTGTTCCGCGTTCGCGGCGATGTATTTCGCGGCGGGGAGCCAGCTTTCGACGGCAGTCACCTCCGCGCCGCCGGAGGCTAAAAAGGCCGTGAGGCTGCCTACGCCGGAATACAGCTCGAGTATTTTTCCGGGCGCTCCGGCGAGCGCCAGCTTTGCGGCCTCTTCGTAGAGGCTGAGGGCCTGCGCGGAGTTCACCTGAAAGAAGGAGCTGGCCTCGAAGGTGAATTTATATTTTCCAAGCCGTTCGGTCATCATTTCCGCGCCGTATATCGGTGTGCTGCGGCTTCCCCATATAAAGTTTCCGGGGGAATCGTTGAGGTTGTAGACCATGCCGGATAGCCCTTTTACGCTTCCGGCGGCGGCTTCCAGCCTTTTTCTCTCATTTTTTGTTATGGCTCTGCCGCCTATCACGGCGCAGAGCGCATCTTCGCCGAACTGCGCGCGGCGCGCTACGATGTGGCGGATAAGCTCGTTTCCGCCGGCTTTTTTCCCGTAGCGCGCCCCGTGAAAGCCCTCGGCGCGCAGCGCGGCGACGAGTTCGCGAAGTATGTCGTTTATTCCGGGCAGCAGCACATGGCAATGGGAGCAGGGGATTATCTGATGGCTGCGCGGACGGTAGAAGCCCGCGCGCAGCGCTTCGCCGCGGAGGCTCTGTACCGGCATGGAGGCTTTGTTGCGGTATTCCCATTGCCGCGGAGACGGCACGCATTCCGCTACAGTGGGCGAGGTGACGCCGCCGATACGCTCCAGCGCGTCGGCGACGCTTTTTCTTTTCATTTCAAGCTGCGCCGCGTAGGAGATGTGCTGCAACTGGCAGCCGCCGCAGCGTCCGAATAGCTCGCAGCGCGGCTGTCTGCGCAGCGGCGATTCAGATATTCTGCGCAGAGGCTTTGCCGTGCCGTAGTTTTTCTTTTTTTCTACGACGCGCGCCTCTATTTTTTCCCCGGGAAGGGCGTCAGGCACGAAGAGGACGAAGCGCTCTTCGCCGACGCGGACGACGCCTTCTCCCTCGTTATTCATATCGGTGATGGTAAGTTCAAGTTTTTCTCCCTGTATCATGGCTATACTATACACTAAATTTCTTCCAACGGTTATGTTATTCTGGTATAATAAAAGAATGATTTTACATATTTTTCAAGTGAATGTCTGGTGAGTTTACTATGGCGCTGACGGCCGTTTTTGAGAAGATAGAAAATTTCCCGATGGTACAGGCGGTTCGCAGCGCTCTTGTAATGTCTATCCCGATATTGCTGCCCGGCTCTTTCGCGCTGATTCTGAGGTCTCTGCCTGTGGCGGCTTACCAGCGTTTTCTTGAGAATTTTTATGGCGGCGCGCTTATTGATGTATTCCAGCTTATACACGCGGCCACCTTCGGTATTTTGTCTATTTTTATAACGACCGCCGTCAGCTCCGTCTACGCGCGGATGAAGAGCGAGGATGCCGCAACGCTTTACGGCGCGCCTGTCACTTCGCTGGTATCTTTCGCGATTTTGAGCGGCGTTTTTTCAGGTCAGCTTTCAATGGAGGCTTTCGGAGTGAAGGGAATGTTTACCGCGCTGTTCTGCTCCTCGACGGTAACGCCCGCTTTTATCGCGCTGATGAAGAGCTTCGGTATGCGCCGCCGTATATACTCGGACGGCGCTGATTACCGTTTTAACCTTGCCATTTCCGTTCTGCCGGCAATAACGATTATCGTATCCGCCGTTTCGATCATCAATTACCTTCTGATTAGGAATCTCGGCCTTTCGGGCTTTCACGAGCTTTTTATATATCTTTCCGGGCGTATCTTCGTCGGCGGGGCCACGCTGGGAAACGCGCTGCTTTTCGTCTTTCTTTCCAGTCTGATGTGGTTCTTCGGCATACATGGCAGTAATGTGCTTGAGGCGGCTTCTCTGCTGATTTTTTCGCCGGGGCTGGATATCAATCAGTCGCTCGCGGCGGCCGGCCTCACCCCCAACATCATCTTTACCAGAAGTTTTTTTGACATTTTCGTGCTTATCGGCGGCTGCGGCGGCTCGCTGTCGCTGCTTATAGCGATATTCCTTTTTTCAAAAAGGAGCGGTAGCCGCAATCTCGCGCGTCTTTCGCTCTTCCCGATGCTGTTCAATATAAATGAGATCATGGTTTTCGGCTTTCCTGTAGTGCTTAATCCAATACTTTTCATCCCTTTCATTCTTGTGCCGCTTCTTCTCGCTCTCATATCATATCTGGCCTTTTATTTCAATCTGGCGCCTGTGACTCTTTACAGTACGGAGTGGACGACCCCCGCGCTGCTGGGGGGCTACGCGGCGACAGGCTCCCTGCGCGGGGCCGCGCTTCAGCTTGTGAATATCATCGTCGGCGTGGCGGTTTACCGCCCGTTCGTCATCTTCTACGACAAAGAGATGTCGAAAAAGACTCAGGAGAATATGCGGAAGCTGGTCGATTATCACAAGGAGCATGAGGAAAAATGCGCGGGCTTTATGCTGACGTCGCTCGGCGGCGCTGTGGGGGCTATGGCAAAAGAGCTTACGGAGGATTTGCAGGTGATTATTGAGAACGGCGGGCTGTCGCTCTTTTATCAGCCGCAGTTTGACAGCGGCGGAAAATGTGTCGGCGCGGAGGCTCTGCTGCGCTGGAATCACCGCAGCTTCGGCTTTATCTATCCGCCGCTCGTCATAAAGCTGGCCGAGGAGAAGGGCTTCCTCGCCGAGTTGGAGGAAAGCGTGATTCTGCGCGCCTCGCGCGAGCTTCCGGAGCTGCGGCGCGCCCTTGGCGGCGATATCCCCGTGAGCGTGAATGTCACGGGCAGTACGATATCCACCGACAGATTTGAACAGTTCCTCCGGCACGGCGTGGCCGAGGGCAAGATCGACGCCGGGGGGATAAATATCGAGGTCACGGAGCAGTTCGCTATCGAAACGGGGCTGAAAACGGAAGACCGTCTCAGAAGGATACGCGAGCTGGGCTTCAATATGGAGATAGACGACTTTTCAATGGGGCACACGTCGATTAAATATTTACAGAGCGGCATTTTCGGCACGGTGAAGCTTGACGGCGGCATAGTGAAGGATATAACGCGCGACGCGAGAAGCCGCGAAATAATAGCCTCTATCGTGGGGCTGTCGCATTCTCTGGGCTTCCGCGTCATCGCCGAGTATGTTGAAACGGAGGAGATAAGGGCGGCGCTTGAAGCTGTCGGCTGCCACATCTATCAGGGCTACCTTTTCAGCCCAGCGCTGCCGCTTGCAAAACTCCATGAAGCGCTGAAGGACGCCGCCGCCGGGAGGGTATGACTTTGGCCGGAGGCCGGAAAATAACGGCGCACTGCGCCGCCGCCTTTCTTCTGACCTTTGCCGCCGATCAGGCGTCGAAATTCGCGGTGCTCCGCCTGGGGTACAGCGCCAGCTTCAACAGCGGGGTATCTTTCGGCTTTTTCAGCGGGGCGAAGCCGCTGACGCTGACGGCTCTCAATATCGCTGTGGCAGCCCTTTTGCTTTTCCTCGCTGTGAGCTTCGCGCGCGAACGCGGCGCGGCCTTCCGGATAGGCTGCGGCATGATGCTCGGCGGGGCAGCAGGCAATCTGGCGGACAGGCTTTTCAGAGGGCGCGTGACAGACTGGCTGCCGCTTCCCTTTTCCGATTTGTTTTTCAGTAACGGCCTATGGGTAAACGCGGCGGATATTTTTCTCATTCTCGGCTCCGCGGCGCTCTTTTTCGATATCGTAAAGGAAATCAAATGGGATAGCTGACCGCGCGGCGGCGGCCGGATGCGCGGCCTGCGCGGCGCGTATTTCTCCGTCTGAGCGGCGGATATAAAAAGAGAGGCCTCGTCAGCGAGGCCTCTCTTTGCGGTTTCTGTGCCGTTCTGTTACTTCTTCGCCGCTACCGCCTCTGACATCATCTTGTAGCCCTCTTCGAAGGCCTTTTCGTTCAGCTCTTCGGTTCCCTTGGGAACGCGGGCAAGAATGGCGTCTTTGATGGCTTCGGGCTTCGTAAGTCCCTTGTCCTCAAGAACCTTCGCCGCCGTGCCGAGCGCCACCATGTTGACGACCAGCTCGCGTCCGAGCTTCTCGCGGGCAGTTCTTACGATGGGAAGCATGTAGACGTCGGCGTCCAGCTTCGGGGGATCCGTAACGAAGAAGTCGTCAAGAATGACTGTCGCGCCCTTCGCCGTGTCGTGGCTGTAGGTGTCGCAGGCCTTCTGCGTGAGGATGACCTGAAGGTTGGGATGAGCAGCCTTCGGATAGTCTATTTCGTCGCGGTCGTAGACGACTTCCGACTTGGAAGCGCCGCCGCGGGCCTCCGGGCCGTAGGCCTGGCTCTGTACCGAATTGAGGCCCTCTGTACGGAGTGCAGCCGCCTCACCCAGGATCACTGCGGCGAGAATGACTCCCTGTCCGCCGGATCCAGCAACGCGAATTTCAAAACGATCGCCCATGATCCGTACCTCCTATGCCTTTCCCTGCGCGCGCGCGATAACGTCGTTGTAACGATCCGTGTATTCGCGGGCGGTCTCTATATTGACGAACTCACCGACAATGATCTTGCCTTCAAGCTCTTCCGGCGTCATTTTGTCGGCCTGCGCCTTCAGGACGGTATGCTCTTTCAGGAACTTGATGTTGTCCGTCGGGCGGCTGCGCTTGTTCTTGCGTCCGAACTGCGTATGGCAGAAGGAGATTATTTCGACAAGCGCGAAGCCTTTCTTCTGGTGTTCGATGGCTTTCTTCAGAATCTGCTCGCACATCACCGGGTTGGCGACTGTGGCGCGCGCCACGTAGGTCGCTCCTGCGCCGGCGGCCAGCTTGCAGATGTCGAATGTCGGGTCTACCGAGCCGTAGGGAGCCGTCGCGGCGAAGGCGCCTTCCGGCGTCGTCGGCGAGGCCTGTCCGCCGGTCATTCCGTAGATGTTGTTGTTCATCAGCACGGCCGTAACGCCTATGTTGCGGCGGCAGGCGTGGATGAAGTGGTTGCCGCCGATGGCGGTTCCGTCGCCGTCGCCCATGACGTTGACTATCGTCATGTCAGGGTTGGCCAGCTTAACGCCGGTCGCGAAGGCGAGCGAACGTCCGTGCGCAGTGTGAAGCGTACAGGCGTCGATGTATCCGGGCATACGGCTCGAGCAGCCGATACCGGAAGAGATGCAGACCTGCTCTTTGGGAATGTTAAGGTCCGCAATGGCGCGGAGTATGGAGTGCATAATGATTCCATGTCCGCAGCCGGGGCACCATATATGGGGCATAAACTTGGAGCGCAGCAGTTTCTTTACATCTTCGCGTGGCATGGTTACGCCACCTCCTTGATGAAGGACATAATTTCCGCGGGCTTGTAGAGCTCGCCGTTGATAAGGCTCTTTGAGTGTACCTCGCAGTTGGCCTTGACGGCTCTTTCAACCTCAAGCACCATCTGTCCGGCGTTAAGCTCCGGTACGATGATATGCTTCACTCTCTTCGAGAACGCGGCGATTTCTTTATCCGGGAAGGGCCAGAGTGTGATGGGACGGAAATGTCCGACCTTTACACCCTCTTCGCGGAGCTCGCGGATCGCGCGGAGCGATGAGCGGGAGACTGAGCCGTAGGATATTACGACTATTTCCGCGTCTTCCATGAAATCTTCTCTGTATTCGACTATCTCGTCGCGGCAGCGGTCAACCTTGCGTATGATGCGGTTCGCCTTGAGGTCGATGTCGGGAGCGTCGTTTGTCGGGAAGCCCCACTCGTTGGTGGTAAGTCCCGTTACATGCCAGCGGTAGCCGTCGCCGAAGGCGGGCATCGGAGGCACGTCGTCCTCGTCCGGGCGGTACGGGACGAAATCGTCAGGGGCGACTGTCGGCTTCTTGCGGTTTATTACTTCGTATGTGCCGGGTTCGGGGATGACTATCTTCTCGCGCATGTGTCCGATGACTTCATCAGCCATGACGAGTACGGGCTGGCGGAAACGCTCTGCCATGTTGAAAGCCTTGATCGTCGCCGTGTAGCACTCCTGAATGGAGCAGGGGGCGTAGGCTATTGTGGCGTGGTCGCCGTGCGTTCCCCATCTGGCCTGCATGACGTCGGCCTGCGAGACCTTTGTCGGGAGTCCGGTCGAAGGACCGCCGCGCTGAATGTCAGCCAGGACCATCGGGATTTCCGCGATGTATCCGTAGCCGAGAAGCTCCTGCTTGAGCGAGATTCCGGGGCCGGAGCTCGCGGTCATTGCCTTCAGACCTGCGATAGAGGCGCCGAGGGTAGCGGCGATGCCGCCGATCTCGTCTTCCATCTGGACGAACTTTCCGCCCAGCTTCGGGAGCTCTTCAGACATAACTTCCATTACTTCTGTTGACGGGGTGATGGGATATCCGCCGAAGAATCTGCATCCGGCCGCGATAGCGCCCATCGCTATGGCTTTGTTACCCTGCCAGAATTCGTTCTGGGCCATGGTTACTCACACTCCTTAACAGTGACTGCCAGATCCGGGCAGATATTCTCGCACTGGCGGCAGCCAATGCAGTCCTCCGGACGAACCGCTACGCACTTAACCTGATCGTTAAGTTCCAGAACCTTCTTGGGGCATATAGCGATACAGAGGCCACATCCTTTACACCACTTCTCAACTACTTCGATGTTGAACTTCTTCGCCAAAAGACCCACCTTCCTTCCACACATCTAATCGATTTTGTCTGTCAACCAGAATTACTGAGACGCGATTGGCATAACTTTGCCTATTATGCCAAAAGTTCCATATTTATTCAAGGAAAAGAATAAATTCTTTATTTTCTGACATTTTGATATTATTGCGACTTTTGTGAGAGCGTGGAATTGAATGGCCTCTCGCCGAACGGACGCGGCGCGCTTGTGGCGCGAACGGCGTATATAACCGGCGGCGCGTCAATGGCTCTGATTAAACAACTTTTGTCTGTGAACGTCACAAACGCGGCTTCCGACGGTTAGATGCGGCGGCCTCCCTTCAGGGCGACAGCATTTGCTTTTTTGGAAGGGACAAAACGTCAAGCAAAACCTGCGGGGAAGGGGATTGCCTTTGCACTTTGGCTCCCTCCTTGAGACTGACTATATAAAGTCAAGCCCAAATTCAAAAAATCCACTGAAATAATCAG
>JAUNJZ010000061.1 GCA_030533085.1 Synergistaceae bacterium | reverse complement strand
TAAATCATCCGGCCATAAATAGAAAATACCGGTAATTTATATCCCGCAATGCCTGGCAGGCATTTTTGAACGGAAAAGAAGCCGCGAAGAGAGGCCGCCCCTCTCCCCGCGGCCATGTTTTTATTTTATCGCTCTGACTGCCGCTTTTGCGCCGATTTCCCCAAATGTCGCCGCGTGAATATATCAGCAGAGAATAGTCGTCCCAATTCCGGCGGAACGGTCGAAATGAAAACGCGCGGAAGCGGCTGCGGCGCTTCTCCCGCGCGTTTTCCGGTTTTGCGGGAAAGATTCCGCTACCTGTACTCCATAAACGCTTCGGCCAGACGTTTTATTCCCTCTTCGGCGTCGGCCGGGGCGACCTTCGCGAAGGAGAGGCGGAAGGCGCTGCGGCCGTTCTTCGCTTCGTCCATCGTGTAGAAGGCGCTGCCCGGTATGACGCCGACCTTTTTCTTTTCCACAGCGAAGCGGGCAAAGGCCGTCATATCCTCAATTTCAGGCGCTTCGCCCCAGAGGAAGAAGCCCCCCTTCGGATAGTTGCTCTTTATTCCCAGCGGCTTCAGCCGCTTCTCTATAGACCGCACCATGGCGTCGCGGCGCGTTCGATATGTGTCGCGCAGGAATTTGACGCGCTTGCCAAAGTCCGTTGCGTTCAGGTAATTGAAAAGGCCGAGCTGCAATATAGCAGGGCGCGTCAGTCCGGCGCTGATGCGGAAGGCGTTCAGATGCGCTATTATCGCATCCGGTACGACGAGCCAGCCGCAGCGCATGCCGGGGGCGACGAGCTTCGAAAAGCTGTTGCTGTGCAGTACGCGCCGGTCGTCTCCCGCAAGACTCAGGTAGGTCGCCGGCGGCTCTCCGTCGTAGCTCAGGTAATGATAAGGGTCGTCCTCAAAGATAGGAATGTCGTACTTCGCGGCGATCGCCAGTATCTCCCTGCGCCGCTCAAGAGGCGAAGTGCGTCCGCTTGGATTCTGGAAGTTCGGTATCGTGTAGAGAAAGCGCACCGCGCGGCTTTTAAGCAGCCTTTCAAATTCTTCCGGGATTATGCCGTCGTCGTCCGACGGCACGCCGACGCAGTTCGCCCCCTGCTTGCGGAAGGTAAGCAGCGTCTCCGTGAAGGTAGGCGCTTCGACAAGCACAGTGCAGCCAGGGTCTATAAGCGTCTCCGCGACAAGCTCTATCGCCTCTCCGGCGCCGTTTGTGAGCAGGATATTTTTGCGCCCCACCCAATCAGGAGACATGCCGTCGGCCTTCATGCGCGCCGTTATCCACTCGCGCAGCTCCGCGAGGCCGAAGTCCTCCTTGGAATAGGCCAGCAGCGATGGCTCTTCAAAAATCGTCGTAAAGGCTTTTTTCAGCTCCTCGATAGGGTAAATATCCGCCGACGGCTCCCCAGCCGTCAGGGAAATAGCCTGATTCTCGATGCAGAGCTTTATCATGACGCCGATCTCCGAAGGGTCGAGCCGCTCCTTCGCCATAGCGCTGAGCTGGTATCTGAAAGAAAATGCTTCCGCCATTTTGTAGTCTCCTCCTCTGATGAAGCTGCGCCTTATATGATAGCGCATCGCGCAGCTTTTTGCGAAAAAACGCCGGCGTAAAAAAGCCGCGCCGGAGGCGCGGCCCACAGAGGAGGCGCATGAACATCAGAAAAGAGGGGAGGATCTCTCTGACGCTAAACAGCGCTGATGTATATTATCGCAAACGCACCGTCCGCCGGCGGCGCGGCTGGCGTTTTAATGCTCTTTAGCCTCCGAGAGGCTGACGAGATCCGAGTTCCTGCCGGCACGGAGCACAGCGCTGTCCGTGCAGCGGCCTATCCACTGTTGGAGCTGCTTTGCAAGCGCAATCATCTTATCAAGGTCGATACCGGTCTCGATGCCCATCTCGCCAAGCATGTGCAGCATGTCCTCAGAGGCGACGTTGCCGGAAGCGCCGGGGGCGAAGGGACAGCCGCCCAGCCCCGCCAGAGAGGCGTCGTAGCGGATTATGCCGGCGTTCAGCCCGGCTACCATGTTCGCGAGCGCCATGCCGCGAGTGTTGTGGAAGTGCAGAAACCAGCGCACTTCGGGAAATTTTTCGCGCATCATGGAGGCGGTTTCATATACCTGACGCGGGTTGGCCATGCCGGTGGTGTCGGACATGGATAGCTCCGTGATACCCAATTCGAGGAATTTTTCGGTTATCTCCGCGATCTTCGCCGCCGGGATTTTTCCCTCGAAGGGGCAGCCGAAGGCGGTCGATATCGCGCCGGAGACGGCCGCGCCGTTTTCGTGGGCAAAGGCGGCGCAATCCTTGAAGCCGTCGATGAGTTCGGCTATCGTTTTCTTCATATTTGCCCGCGCGTGAGACTCGCTTGCCGAAAGTGTGAGCTTCACCTTTGTAATGCCGGCGGCAAGAGCGCGCTCCACACCCTTCTTGTTTGCGACGAGACAGCGGTACTCCACGCCCGGCAGGCGGCGTATCCTTTTCGCGACCTCGTCCGTATCGGCCATCTGCGGCACGGCCTTCGGATGGACGAAAGAGCCGACCTCAATAATCGGCACGCCGGCCTCCGCCGCCCCCTCGATGAGCGCGACCTTCCGCTCTACGGAGAGCATCGTCGCTTCGTTTTGCAGGCCGTCGCGCGGCCCGACTTCGCAGAATATTACCCTTTCCGGCCAGTTCATTGACATTTTCTCTCGCTCCCATTCGTCAGTATCATAATATCTATCGCCGTAATATATCTTTTTCCCTGATGATATTACTTTACGACTTTATTTGTATTCTGTCAAGCAGTATATGATTCCATATATTGGAAAATAATATTTTTGTACGAAATTTTAGGCTTCGGCGCGCCTGCGAGTTGTTTCCTTCTGAGAGGCAGTTGGCTTTTTTTCACGATGATTATTACAAATTGGACTTATTTGAAAAACGCAACGCAAGTACATTGCATTTTTTGCGCACAGGCTATATAATTTCACCGTGCGGCTGTTGCCGTAATACGCATATTGCTAAAGGAGCGAATTTTATGAAGAGATTTTCGTTTTTGGCGCTTGTATGTGCCGTGATGCTGGCGGCTGTTCCCGCTTTCGCGGCCACGGAGCTTTCCGTTTTCGCGGCGGCTTCGATGACTGAGTCGATGAACCAGATCGCGCAGCTCTATCAGAAGGTCGATCCCAATGTGAAGATCGTCTACAATTTTGACTCGAGCGGCACGCTGAGGACTCAGATCCAGCAGGGAGCGGAGTGCGACATCTTCATCTCCGCCGGGCAGAAGCAGATGAACGACATCAACGACGCTTTCGTTATGCCGGGAACTCGCTTCAACATCGTCGCCAATCAGGTCGTCCTTATCGTTCCGAAGGGCAAGAACGCGACCGGCATTAAGGATTTCGCCGACGTCGCCACCGATAAGGTGAAGCTTATCGCCCTCGGCAATTCCGACGTTCCGGTCGGCCAGTATTCCGAGGAAATTTTCAAGAATATGAAGCTGTGGGACAAGCTGAACGCGGATAATAAGATCACCTTCGCCAGCAACGTGAAGGAAGTTCTCGCCCAGACAGCGGCGGCGGCCGTGAATTGCGGCGTCGTTTACAGCACGGACGCGGCCACGTCGGACGCTGTCGAGATCGTAGCTTCCGCTCCGCAGGGTACTCACAAACCGATAGTCTATCCCGCCGCTATAATGAAAAATACGAAGAATAAGGCGGCGGCAGAGGCGTTCGTGAAGTATCTGAAAGGCGACGAATGCTCCGCCATCTTTAAGAAGATAGGCTTCGCAATACCGGAGAAATAAGCCTTTTTCTGGATATTTCTCCTCTCCTCGTGTAAAGGGAGCCGAATACGCATCGGCTCCCTTATTTTTGACAGGGCGCGGGAGCGGCTTTTTTGAGCGCCTGAAGAAAATCGGGGTAAAATAATCGTTACTGGGAGCGCGCCTGCCGGCGCGTTGAGGCGTTTTTGACGAGGGGTGTGGCCTATGGATTGGTTTCCTTTATATAACTCGCTGCGAATAGCGGGAATTTCCACCTTTATCACTTTTTTCACCGGCATCTGCGCGGCTTATTATATTTCAAAGACTTCAAAGCTGACAAAGGGGGTGCTGGATTGCCTGCTTACCCTTCCGATGGTGCTGCCTCCGACGGTCGTCGGCTTTTTCCTGCTCAAAACGATCGGGCCGCTGGGGCCTGTCGGCTCCGCGGTGCTGGAGCTTTTCGGCTTCCGCCTGACAATGACCTGGTACTCCGCGATTTTTGCCACGGCGATCGTCACCTTTCCGCTGATGTACCGCACCGTGCGCGGCGCCTTCGACGGCTTTGACCATAATCTGGTCTACAGCGCCCAGACGCTAGGCCTTTCAAACACATATATTTTCTGGCGCGTGATGGTGCCGAACTGCAAAGACGGCATTCTCGCGGCGACGGTGCTCGCCTTTGCGCGCGCGCTGGGAGAGTACGGCGCGACGACGATGGTGACCGGCTATATCCCGGGGCGCACAGCCACCATTTCAACGACCGTCTATCAGCTCTGGCGCGAGGGAAACGACGCGGCGGCATATAAATGGGTGCTGGTGAATCTGGTCATCTCTTTCGTTGTGCTGGTGGCCGTCAATATGCTTGAGAGCAGCTACCGTCAGCCCAAGGGGCGGGCGGCCAACCATACGCTGAGCGAAGAATTTGAACGGAGGTAGAGGAGCCTATGTCCGCTGTCGTTAAATTTAAGAAGAGGCTGGGGGCTTTTTCGCTTTCGGTGGATTTTGAGGCAGAAAACGAGGTGCTTGCCCTGCTGGGAGGCTCCGGCTGCGGAAAAAGCATGACGCTGAAATGTATCGCGGGGATCGTGACGCCGGACGAGGGGCGGATAGTTGTCGACGGAACGACATTTTTCGATTCCTCGAAGGGAATAAATCTGAAGCCGCAGCAGCGCCGCACCGGCCTGCTCTTCCAGAATTACGCCCTCTTCCCAAACATGACGGCGCGCCAGAATATAATGACTGTCTTTGAACACGGCGGCGTTCGCTGCGCGGACAGAGAGGAGCGTTATCTGGATATTGCGAGACGCTTTTTCATCACGGGACTTGATGATCATTATCCATCTCAGCTCTCCGGCGGACAGCAGCAGCGCGTGGCGCTGGCGCGCATCATGGCGAGCGACCCGGCCATCATCATGCTGGACGAGCCGCTTTCCGCGCTGGACAGCTTTCTCCGCTGGCAGCTAGAGCAGAATCTTTCGCGCATTCTAGGCGAATATACTGGGACGACGCTCTATGTGTCGCATAACCGCGACGAGGTCTACAGGCTTTGCGACAGGGTCTGCGTAATAAATCAGGGGCTTTCGGAGCCGGTGAAGGACGTCGGGGAATTTTTCGACGCCCCGGCCACTATCACGGCGGCCATACTTTCGGGCTGCAAGAACTTTTCTCGCGCCGAACGGACGGACGAAAGGCATATCCTCGCGCGCGACTGGAATATGAGCTTTGAGTGTTCGCGCGACGTGCCGCCGGAGGCGAAATATGTCGGCGTGCGCGCGCACTATATAATGCCGATGGAAAAGCCGGAAGAGGGCAACGTCATGTCCGCCGATATCCTGGAAATTAAAGAGGATATCTTTTCAACTGTCGTCACCGTCGCGCCGGAGGGAACTGCCGGTGAAAGCAACTTCGCCATCGTGCGGCTGGAGCTGCCCAAAGAAAAGGCCGAAAATTACAGCGCCGGAGAGCGCATCTTCCTGAAAATAGAGCCGAAGGACGTTATGCCTCTGTTGGCATGAAAAGAGCGCGGCAGACAGCGCCGCGCTCTTTTGAAAATTTCATCTTCAATGGCTCTGGACGAAGCCTATCCCGCTTTCCGCGGCGTGCGCCGCAGCCCACTGGCTTGCCGTAGAGGTAAGGTAGTCGTCGAATATCATGTCCAGCGCCCTGAGCCCGCGCCTGTTGGCTTCCGCATGTGCGTGAATATTCATCGTCATCACTATGACGGTTATAATCAATAAAAATGAAAACCTTATGCGATCCTCTTTTGACATACTTTATGCCATTCCTCCCTTTCCGGCGAAAACGCGCCGCATTTTTCGTTATTATAATTTTGTCATCGGTAATATTACAAGCCGTTATGCCTTTATTCTAGCATTACATTTTTGCGCGCACAAGAGTAACGGCAAGGCCGCTGCCCTCCGCGCGATCTTTTAAGAAATAAAAGAGGCGTTATAATTGCCTTATTCATTGCCGCTTCGTTTTTTTTAGAGGCGGCGCGGAGGGGAGGCGGAGCCGCTGTGGTCAATGTCAGATATATAAAGGTCAGGAGCCTGCTTTCGCCGACTAAGCTGGGCGCTGATTTTGTGATAAATCCATACGTCGGCTGCCCTCACGGCTGCCGCTACTGTTACGCCCCCTGCGTCGCCCACTCGCAGAGGGAGCGGGAGGAGCCGTGGGGACAATATCTCGATGTGAAGCGCCCCTCTGTCCCGATAGAGCCTGCGAAAATATTCCGCAAGGATATCCTGCTCAGCTCGATGACCGACCCGTATAACCCTTACGAAGAGCGGTCGCAGGTCACGCGGGACATCCTCCGCTCGCTGCTGCCGGCGCAGCCCAATATTACGATACTCACAAAGTCCGCGCTCGTCGTCCGCGATATTGATATATTCAGGAAATTTCCCCATGTGAAGGTGATCTTTTCTTTCAGCTCTCTTAACGACGGATTTCGCCGCGTAATGGAGCCTCACGCCTCAGCGCCGGCGCGCAAGATGGAGGCGCTCGCCGCGCTGCATGAAGCCGGCGTCGAGACATCGGTAATGGCAGCGCCGATTTTTCCGGCGATAACGGAATGCTCCGCGATAATAGAAAGCGCCGCCCGATATGTATCGCAGATGAACTTCGACGGGCTGAATCTCCGCAGCCGGAACAAAGAAAGCATGCTGTCGCTGCTGGGCCGCCTGTATCCTCATCTGCGCCCCCTATATCACGACATCTACATCAACGGCCGGAAGGATTACTGGCAGGCGCTGCGAAGGGAAATAGAAGCAAGCTGTCAAATGTCGGGCATTAAACATAATATTTTTTTCTAAGCTTTACATCGCTCTGACTAAACAATGGCTAAGAGGCTCTGTGGCTTCAGGCTAGCGCCCGCCTTTTCCTTTGACAACCAATATTTTTCCATAATACTTGAATGTTCCGGCAGCCTCCTTACTGGCTATAACCGAATTTTTTTCGCTTACTTGCGCAATAGGTATTTTGTGCATATAATGTATCGTATATTATATATCGTATTTGATATATAATAAAAATGATTCCAATGTGCCATAAAGAGGGTGGTTTTCATGAGTTTTGTACTTTTTAAGAACGCTAATCTTATAGACGGTAATGGCGGAGAGATGCTGGAAGATGTGTCCCTTATGGTTGAGAACGACAAAATCTGTGAGATCGGAAAGCATATCCACGCGCCATTTTCCGCCGACATTATTGACTGTAAGGGAAATACGTTGATGCCCGGCCTTATTGACGCACACTTGCACCTTGGGCTGGTGGAAATTGAGGTGATAAACCTCTCGCGCCGCAATGCGCCTGGGCTGATGGCGGCCAGAATGTTCAAGAATCTACGCGAAGCGCTGGATCAGGGTTACACCAGCGCGCGGGACGCCGGGGGAGCTGATGTCGGATTCAGGCAGGCCGTCGATTTGGGATATGTTTCCGGGCCGCGCCTTAAAATCTGCGGATCTGTTATCGCGCAGACAGGAGGGCACGGAGATGACCGCGTCGCTTCCGAGACACGCCCGTATTCTGAACCATATCTCGGCTTCCGCGCGACCATCGCAGATGGTGTTCCCGAAGTATTAAAAGCGTGCCGTGAGAATATTCGTCGCGGCGCGGATTTTATCAAAGTAATGTGTGGAGGTGGCTGTGCCAGCCCGACACAGGGGCCGGAAACGTCTCAGTACACTCTGGACGAGTTGAAGGCAGCCGTGGATACGGCTGAATCAGTTGGCAGTTACGTCGCATCGCACAGTTATTCTAACCGCAGCATCCGCCTCAGCGCGGAGGCAGGAATTCGCACTATTGAGCACGCGAATCTGATGACGAAGGAGACTGCGGAGCTTGTGGCAAAAAGTGGTTCATATATAGTGCCGACGCAGATAACTTATGAAATCGTTATAGAAAAAAGCCGCGAACTGGTATCTGCATTTATTTACGATAAGTTTGTGGCTGTTTGCGAACGGGGCTATGAAGCGATCCGCAACGCGATGGAAGCCGGAGTGCCTATAGGAGGGGGGACAGATCTGACTGGCACAAATACGCAGTATGCATCCGGCGCAATCTCTTATCAGGCAAAGGCGCAGGGGGCGATGGGAGCTATTGTATCTTTCACAAAAACAAATGCGGAGATATTGAAAGTGGGCGACACTACAGGTACGCTTGAGGTCGGCAAGCTGGCGGATATTCTTGTCGTGCGTGGAAATCCTCTTGACAACATCGAACTTTTTAAAAACCACAGAGATAACCTGCTGTTTATCATGCAGGGAGGGCGTGTCCACAAAAACATCATGGCATGAGCATGCCTGATGTTTTTATGAGAAATTCATATATATTACAGGAGGGGTATCAAAATGAGCAAATCTATTTTGTCATCCGAAGTGACGAAAAAGGGAATAAAGGTCCCGCATGTATGGACTATCATTCTCTTTTGCCTTATTCTCGCGGGAATCATGACTTATATTGTCCCGGCCGGCGTCTATGACCGTGTAGAGGTTGCCGGACGGCAGGTCATTGACCCGGCGACGTTTCACTTTGTCGAACCGTCGCCGGTGTCGCCTTTTGACTGGTTCGTATGTATTATCGATGGGCTTACGGCATCCATGGCCATCATGTCGATGATATGGTTTACCATCGCGGCAACTGACGTTTACACCGAGAGCGGTACTTTGCATAAAATGGTTGGCTGGATAATAAAGGTCTGCCGCGGTAATTATCTATTGATAATGGGCGCGTTGATGGCATTTTTTGCCGTTCGCGGCGCGATGGGGGCTTTTGAGCTGCATATACCGTTTGTGCCTATGACAATCGCTCTGGCTCTGGCCTGCGGCTGTGATGTAATGACAGGGCTGGCGATAGCGATGATTCCCACATTTGCGGCTTTTGCCTATGGCCCGATCAATGTTTACACGGTGGCAGTGGCTCAGGGCATAGCAGGATTGCCGGTCTACTCAGCCATGGGCTTCCGCGTAGTGGTATGGCTTGTAATGATGGTGGTGACCTTCTGGTTCGTCCTGCGTTATGCTGCTAAAGTAAAGGCCGACCCTTCCGCCAGTGTCACTGGTTTTGTAAATCCTTCCGCCGCGGATATCGACATAGAAGCGATGCAAAGAGAGAAGATGACGTGGCGCCAGAAGCTTTTGATGCTTATGCTGCTTGTAACTATCGGATTACAGATGGTAGGGCCGATGCTCTGGAAATGGAACTTTGCCCAGATTGGGGCGCTTTGGCTCATATCAGGCATCATCGCAGGAATTGTAGCGGGATTCAACAATGAAAAGATCTGCGATATCATGGGCAAAGCCTGTGCCGGTGTTTTTGTCGGCGTTATATGTATCGGCTTCGCACGCGCTGTCTCTGTGGTCCTGACAAAGGGAAACATCCTTGACTCTGTCATCTACGGACTCTCCATTCCGCTGAAGTAGATTCCTCAGTCTATATCTGCGATCGGTATGCTGATGATACAGGCTATCATCAACTTCTTCATCCCGTCCGGATCAGGGCAGGCGGCGGTAACAATGCCGATCATGGCTCCGTTGGCGGATGTTGTAGGTCTCACGCGGCAGACTGCAGTCATGGCTTTCCAGCTTGGAGATGGGTTGACGAATATGATAATCCCCACGATGGGCGCGCTTGTTGTCTATATCGGCGTAGCGAAGGTATCTTTTTCCACTTATTTTAAGTGGGTATTCCCTCTCTACCTGATGCTGATGAGCATTGGGGCCGTGGGGCTTCTGATTGCTACATTTATTAAACTTGGTCCATTCTAAAGCCTGACGACAGGCAGGCGCTTTTTTAATCAAGGCCGCGCGGCTGCAATTTTAATTTTGCCGCGCGGCCTTGTCTTTGCCTGATAATATTTTTATAATGTGGTATAGAGTCTAAAAGCGTTATACATTGGAGGATATTATAATGCAGCCTTTGATAAAAGTCCCAACACTGAGCGAACTCGCTTATGAAAGCATCAAGGAACAGATTTTGTTGTGCCGGATCCGTCCGGGCGAAAAGATAAATATCGACCAGTACTCTGAAACCCTGGGAGTCAGCACAACGCCGGTACGCGAAGCCCTGTCGAAGCTGCAACAGGAGGGGCTGGTTCAGTATGTTCCGCGCACAGGTTGGAAGATATCGAGAATATCTAAGCAGGAGTTCCGCAAGTTGCAGGAGCTGAAATCATTACTGGAGATAACATTAGCGGAACGCGCGTTGCCTTTCATAAAGCCGCGGGACATACCGCAGATGACGCTGCTCAATAACCAGATGAGAGAGCTTTTCAAAAGTTACACCGATGGAAAGCCTGACTTGGAAAAGATACTGTCCGCCAATGACCGTTTTCACATGTACATATTCAAGTTTTATGATAATGACATAATGATTGAAATATTGCAGCAAACATGGAACAACCTCAGATACGCTAGACTGATATGGATTTCCTCGGAAGAATTTCACAACAATTTCTACGAAGAGCATAACGAAATTATTGATGCGATTCGGAAAAACGATGGCAAAGCGCTGAGGGCGGCGGTTGAAAAGCATCTCAGATGCGGCCTCAGTTACATGGAGGCGTGTCTGGAGGACAGATAGCCGGTAATACTTTTCTATTTCATTTTTTTTGTTGCGGTATCGCGGTGCAGGCTATCGCTATGAGTATGATGGCGCAGCCGGCCAGCTCGTGCGGCGTGGGGCTTTGGCCTACGAATATCGCGGTCAGACAGACGGCTACGACTATCTCCAGCGTACACAGCAGGCTGGCGGCGGCCGCGGGGATATATTTCAGCGAGGCGAAGAATGCGCCGTAGGCCAGAAGGCTGCCTGTGAAGGCCTGAAGAACCATGATGGAAAAGAGCGGCGCGGTGAGGTTGTTCAGGTCGCCCCAGCCGTATCGGAGGCTCTTGAATATAATCAGCAGGGCGCTGCCGAAGAGATTCGAGTAGAAGAGCAGGGCGTATTCGTTCATCTTATGGGAGAGAGAAAAGCGGCGCGTTACAAGCGCCTGCCCCGATATGCCGATTACGGCGATTATCCCCCAGATAAGACCGGGAAGCGGTATGGCCTTCATAGCTTCGACGCTTCCGCCCATGCCGATGAATACTCCGGCGACGATGAGCACTCCCGCTGTGATCTGGAGCGCGGTCGGTTTTTCGTGCGTGATGAAAAGCGAACCTATGACGACAGCAAGGGGAAATGTATAGTGTATGACGAGCGCCTGAGCCACTGTAAGGTATTCCAGCGACGCCAGGAAGCCGCCGCCAGAAAAGGCTATAGACAGAACGCCTGATATGAGATAGAAGCGCATCGTCTCCCTGCCGGCGCGGAACAGCTCGCGCTTCCCCGCCGCGGCAAGGCCGACGCCGACAGTAGTCATTGTGAAAAGCGAACGGAAGACCATTACTGAGAGCATATTCAGACCGGCGGCTGAGAGCACTTTCGCAATGGGGCTGAGCAGCCCCCAGCAGACCGCCGCGAAGAGCGCCAGTCCAGCTCCATGCCAGTAGTTGTTGGGCTTCACTTCACAACACGCTCCCTTTTCAGCCGCGTCCGCTGCGGCGCTTTATCCGACAAAGAGAATATATCACAAATTCAGCGGCGCCGGCCAGCCGGCCGGCATAAAAAAAGAGACAGGGAAAACCTGTCTCATGAGGGTTTGTCAATAATGGTGCCGGAGACGAGAATTGAACTCGTACGGGTTGCCCCACACGCCCCTCAAACGTGCGTGTCTACCATTTCCACCACCCCGGCGCTCAACGTAAGGAATTATATAGAAATATCCGGCTTTAGTCAAGTCTTTTGCCGGATTTTGTTATTAGTCCTGAATTGCAAAAGTAAGTGCAAGCTCAGAGGAGGTATTGTGTTGCGTTAAC
>JAUNJZ010000060.1 GCA_030533085.1 Synergistaceae bacterium | reverse complement strand
AGTTTACATTCATCCGGCTCTAAACGGGTGCATCTTTGCCGAACTTATCGCGAGCGTGCTTCCAATGACAAAATGCTGACTTCTTGCTGAACTAAACGCGACTTTGAGAAAATGCTACTCGCGGTTACTTTAGCAATTAACAGGCGAAAAAACGGAGCTAAAATCTGCTGTACAGATGTCCCGCTATATGATAGGCTATTCATGACATGTAAAGAGAAATTATCTCTTACCATGAAGGAAGGTGGACTGAAAATGCTCATAAATTTTCGCATAAAAAACTGGACTTCATTCAGGGAAGAAGCAAATTTATCCATGCTTGCCACCAGAGAGCGGCAGCATAGCGGTCGCCTCCCTTACATAAAAAAATACCGTTTTAAAGTTCTTCCAATTGCGGCGGTGTATGGAGGAAACGCATCAGGAAAGACCAATTTGTTCAAGGCGCTGAACTTCGCGAAAAACTACATAGTTAAGGGGCTTCCGATGGACGCCACCATTCCTGTCATGCCGTTTATGTTGGACGACAGCTCAGCTGCCGGGGCAGTCGCTTTTTATTTTGATATCCTTGTAGATGAGCTGATATACTCATATTCATTCACCGCCAATCTGGAATCGGTTATTGAAGAGCGAATGGCTGTTACAAATTCCGTCGCTGAAAAGCTTATCTACCACAGGCACGACGGAATTATTGAGCTGGGGACGGACGTGACGGAGAGCGACAACGAGCTTGCCCGCATCAACTTTGTATTTGAAGGAACGAGAGACAACCAGCTTTTTTTAACAAATACAGTATCACAGAAGGTGACAATATTTAAAAACGTCTATGACTGGTTTGCAAAGACGCTGTCGCTGATTGCGCCTGACTCGCGTTTCCAGTCATTCGAAAGCTTTATAGAGAGCGGCAGCCCTATGCATGACGAGATAAACAGATACCTGCGCCTGCTTGATACCGGCATTGAACGGCTTGGCGGTGAAGATATAGAGTTTGACAGCCTCCCTGAGCCGTTGAAGAAATTAAATGAGGACATGACTGTGGGGATGGCGGCAAGGGTATGGGGAAGAGGTCGTGACCGTATCATCATCAGCCGCGACAGAGAGGGATTTAAAGCAAAAAAGCTGATAACATATCATAAAAACAACAAGGGCGAAGATGTCCTGTTCAGCTATGCTATGGAATCGGACGGTTCATGCCGGCTGATAAACCTCCTGCCTGCCTTTCTGGAGCTGACAGCATCCAATGTCCCCAGAGTGTTTGTGATAGATGAAATCGACCGCAGCATGCACACGCTGCTGACAAGAAAACTTATCTCGTATTACCTTGATGGATGCTCTCAGGCGTCAAGGAACCAGCTGCTGATGACGACGCACGACGTTCTTTTGATAGATCAGAAATTACTCAGACGCGACGAAATGTGGGTGACGGAGCGGAATTTCAGAGGGGAATCCTCGCTTACCTCATTCAGCGAATACAAGGACGTGCGTTATGACAAAGATATACGCGCAAGCTATCTGGATGGGCGTTTAGGCGGCGTACCCAAATTGCTTTTATCCGATTGCATGATAGAAAAACCGAAAGCATAGAGTGGCGGAATCATGCGCAGGATGACACGCTTCACAAGAAAAATAGGCAGCCGCCCATACAGGAGAATTATTCTCATCGCCTCTGAGGGAAGGGTGACAGAGCCTGTTTATTTTCAAGCGGTGCAGAGCATGGCGGAAAACGTCGATATTCGCTGCGTCACATCATCAGGGCGGAGCGCTCCGCCTTATATATTGAAAAAAATTAAGAAGGCTCTCAACGAGCTTACGACATTTTCCTGCAAAGATTCTGCCTGGGTAGTGGCGGACAAAGACAGATGGGAGAAGGAACAGCTCGATACGCTCTATGAATGGGCGGAAAAAGCGCCGAATTATGGAGTGGCGGTGAGCAATCCGGCGTTTGAATGCTGGCTGCTGATGCACTTTGAAGAAAAAAGTCCTGATTCACTCGCAAAATGTACAGAACGCCTCCGTAGATACATACCGAATTACGATAAAAAATTTTCCTCCGCCCTGATTACAATGGAAGCCATCCGCGCCGCGCATCAGAGGGGCAAAGGGAGAGATAACCCTCCGTGTGAAAGATACCCTGAGATTCCCGGTAGAAGCACCGTCTACAGGCTGATAGAGGATATATTTGGATGGAATCAGCCTTATTGACATTCCCGACTGCCATTCAGTAATAAAAACATAATAAACCCAATTTACACTCCACATTCCCTCTGATATAATCTGTTCAATCGGTTGCATTAAGAGGTGAGCCAATGAAAGTAACCATGCAGGACGTTGCGGGTCATGCCGGGGTGGATAAGGCCACCGTCAGCCGCGTTCTTCGCGGGGATCACCGGATAAGCGAAAAGACGAAAGTGCGGGTAATGGAGAGCGTGCGCGCCCTCGGTTACAGGCTGGACCGCAACGCCCGCAGCCTCTCCACGAGAAGCAGCGGACTTATCGGCGTCGTGGTGCGCGAGCTTAATGTGCCGTGGATGGGAGCCTTTCTCGCCGGCATAGAGCGCGCCCTTTCAAACTCCGAATATGATTTCGTGCTGAAATCCACGGAGGGAAATCCGCTGCGTGCGAGGCGGGAACTAAGTACCCTTGACGAACGAGGCGCGGAGGGCTTAATCTGGTGCGACGCGGACAATTTTCCGCGCGGCGCCGGACTTCCCGTCGTCTGCTTCGGCTTTTCGGAGCCGGAGGGCTATTCCGTAAAGATGGAGGACGAGAGCGAGCCGCCGTCCTTTGAGACCGGAGTGCTTGCCGGCAGGCTCGCGCTTAGGCTCGTCTCCGGAAAGCCTGTGCCGGGCAGGGAGATAATGGTAAAGGCCGCTGAAAAGGAGACTGAATAAAATAAAAAAGCTACTTTTGACAGCCGCCCTCGCCGCGCTTCTCCTATCGCTGGGCGCGGCGGCGGGAGCGGACGAAGCCGCAGGCATAGACATAAATAAAATTCGCGGGCCGAAAATCCGCGAACTTTCGATGCTGATAATAACGAATCCCGACGCGCAGATAATGGCCGCGGAGGCTGGAGAGCTGGACGTCCTGGGAGACATCACCCGCCCCTCCGATATAGACAGGCTCAGCGGCAGCAAGGAGCTTACGCTGTCGCTCGCGAGGGGAATGCACGCCTTTTTCTTGCTGCTCAACAACGAGGCATTCCCGTGGGACGACCCTGTCGTGCGCCGCGCAGCCGCCATGTCAATAGACAGGGGGAGCATCGTGCGTATGATATTCTCCGGCTATTGCGAGCCGATAAACTCATGGCTGCCGCCGGTCTCTCCGTGGGCGCTGGCAAACAGCACCCAGGACATATACGACCCCGAAGCGGCGCGAAAGCTGCTGAGCGATAACGGCTACCTTCCGGATATCGCCGGAAGACTGACCGCGCCGGACGGACGCCCCTTCCCGACGATGAAGATACTGACGCCGCTGGCGCGAATGGCCCCTACCACCGCGGAGCTTGCGGAGCTGATCGCCGATTCCCTGAACGCCGTCGGCTTCCCCGTGGAAACGGAGCCTATGGACTTTTCAACGATGATAGCGCGCCTTGACCGCAAGGAATACATGCTGGCGGTGCTGGCATGGAGCATGGGACGGAATCCCGATTCGCTCTATTCCTTCTATCACAGTGAAATGAATGTCGAGGGAGGCTACAACATGACCGGCATCTCCGACCCGAGACTCGACGGCGCGCTGAAAAGGCTGCGCTTCGCGCCGGACAGAAAAAGCGCGGAGACAGCCTCCGAAGAGGCGCAGCGCCTGCTGCTGGAGCTGATGCCCTCAGTGCCTGTATACAGCCGCATATCCGTGGCGGCGATCTCAAATAAATGGAAAAACATCTTCACCACCGACAAAATAACGGCGGACAACATCTGGACGCTGCTGACGGCGGAGCCGCGCGACGGCAAAATGCGCCCGATGACGATGCTGCTGCCGGAGGAGCCGCGCAACCTCAACCCATTCACCGCCTCCTCCGCCTATTCATGGCAAGTGCTGGGGATGATTTACGAATCGCTGCTCGGTACAAATCCTTACACGCTCGAAAACATGCCGGCCATCGCGGAATCGTGGGAGGTGCGTACAGCCGGAAGCGGTGAATCGGCCCACACGGAGCTTATATTCACCATAAAGCGCGGACTGCGCTGGAGCGACGGCTCCCCGCTGACAGCGCGCGACGCCGCGGCCTCCATCGGCTTCATAAAAGAAAATAAGCCGCCGCGCTTCTTCGACAGCGTGAAAAACGTCAGAAGCGCGGAAGCCGCCGGCGACCATACGCTGCGCGTAGTCATGAACGGAGTCAGCTATTGGTATCTCGACAACATAGCGGGGCTGCCCTGCTTCCCTGAAAAGACGCTCGCGGAGATAAAAGACTGGCAGAGCTGGACGCCGCTTGACGAAAAGGAGACGCACGGCCCCGCCGGACTGCTGGGCAGCGGCCCCTTCACGCTGAAAAGCTACCGGGCCGGAGAATATGTGCTTATGGAGCGCAACCCGCACTACCGGCTGCTCGGGGAGGAAGCGAAATGAACGGCCGCTGGCTTCTGAGAAGAATACTCTCCTCGCTCTTCGTACTCGCCGCCGTGCTGGTGCTCAACTTCCTGCTCTTCCGGCTGATGCCCGGAGACGCGGTAAGCACGATAATCGACCCCTCATTCTCGCCGGAGGCAAAGGCGAACCTCCGCGCCCTCTACGGCCTCGACAGGCCGCTCTGGGAGCAATTCGTCATATATGTCAGGCAGATGCTCACATTCCGCTTCGGCCTCTCATTCCTTAGCAGAAAACCGGTATGGGACGAGCTCCTTTCCCGCCTGCCGGTGACGCTGACGCTGACCGTCAGCTCCATGGCCATATCCGCCGCGCTTGGTATATGGCTCGGCGTCAAAGCGGCGGTGGAGCGCGGCAAACTCGCGGAAAGGCTCGTACTGCGCGCGGGCGCCGTCACCTCATCATTCCCCGGCTTCTTCGTACAGCTCGTACTGCTGATGCTCTTCGCCCGCGCCCTGCCAATATTCCCGCTGCGCGGCACGCTCTCCGTGCCTCCCCCCGACGGCTTCTTCAACGTACTGCTCGACTACGGCTGGCACATGGCGCTGCCGGTAATATCGCTCTCGCTGATGGGCTTCGGCGGCTGGGCGCTCTACGTGCGCAACCTCATGGTGCGCGCGCTGAATGAAGACTTCGCGCTGATGGCGCGCGCACGCGGCCTCTCGCGCCGCCGCGTCCTATGGCACGCCTTCCGCACGATACTGCCTCCCATACTGACGATATTCCTCATGTCGATCCCCGGCCTTGTATCGGGGGCGGTCATAACAGAGTCCGTCTTTTCGCTGCACGGCATAGGCACATTTCTGCTAGAGGCGATATCCGGCAGCGACTACCCCAGCGCCGGAGCCTCCTTCTACCTGCTCGCGCTGATAACGGTATCCTGCAACCTGCTAGCCGACGTCGCCTACGGGCTGGTAGACCCGCGCGTCCGCGTAGGAGGCGAATCAAGATGAAAGATATCCTTGCGCGCAAAAGCGTCGCCGCCTTCATCGCGATAGCGCTCATCGGCACATTCGCCCCCGCGCTGCTGCCCGTCTCCCCATACGCCTTCAGCGGCGCTCCATTCGCCCGCCCCGTCTGGTGGAGAAGCGGCTCCCTCTCCGCGACGCGGGAATACGATATAAAAGAAAACGAAACAAAAATAAAATGGGAAAGCCTGCCCCCCGCTATATTCTCGCTCACAGGCGAAGTCACGGCGAAGCCGGAGGCAACGGTCAGGATAATCTGGCGCACGCCGGAAAAAGACTACCTGCTCGACGAGCTGAACGGCAGCCCCCGCTACTGGATAAACCAGGACGGACGCGACATGATATTCAAACAGCGCCTCGGACTGCCGCTGATAAGCAAAAGCGTAGACAGCCTCTTCCCCGCGCGCGGCGGCTACAGCCTCGTCATAGAGGGAGCGGAAAGGGCGGAGCTGAAATTGTCGCTCCCCGGCGAAAGACAGGGGCTGCTCGGAACGGACCAGCGCGGCAGGGACGTATTCACGCTGCTCATATACGGCATACGCACCTCGCTTATAATAGGCGTCAGCGCCACAATAGTCGCCAGCCTTCTCGGAATGGCCTTCGGCCTCGCCGCCGGCTACATAGGCGGCTGCTGCGACGCCGTCATCATGCGCGCCGTAGACATACTGCTCTCGATACCCACCCTGCCGATACTTATGGTGCTTGCCGGAATATGGGGCAAAGGGCTGTGGCAGCTCGTACTCATACTCTCGATCTTCTCATGGATGGGAACGGCGCGCTCCGTGCGCGCCCTCGTGCTCACAGTGCGCGAAAGCCCCTGGGTAGAGTCGCTGCGCGCGCTCGGCGCGGGACGCGGCTACATACTCGCACGCCATCTCGTGCCGGAAACCGCGCCGATACTGCTGGCCAACATCGCCCTTGGAGTACCCGGCGCGATACTCTCCGAAGCGGGGCTTGCATTCCTCGGCCTATCAGACCCGCGCCTCATATCGTGGGGGCGCATGCTGCACGAGGCTCATTCCTTCGGCGCCTTCACAGAGGGGGCATGGTGGCTGCTGCTGCCGCCGGGGCTGGGAATAGTAACGATATGCCTCATATTCATGGACATTGGAAAATTCCTGGAAGAAAAGATAGATCCGAGGCTGAGCGGAAAATGATACTTGACATAGAAAAGCTGTCGGTAAAATACAAAGGCGCGGCGGAAGAGGCGGTAAAAGAGCTGTCGCTGTCCCTGCCGGAAAACTCCTTCAGCGCCCTCATCGGCGAATCTGGCAGCGGCAAAAGCACGGTACTCATGACGCTGCTCGGCCTGCTTCCGAATGGAAGCGAGGCTCGCGGCGAAATACTCTACCGCGGGGAAAAAATACTCAACAGCGGCGAAGAAAAGCTGTCAGGACTGCGGCAGCGGGAAATAGCGCTGATACCGCAAGGGGCGCTCAACTCCTTCACCCCCGTAATGACCATAGGGCGGCATCTGCGCGAGCTGCTGGAAATACATCTGAACATCAGCGGAGCCGAGGCGGAAAAGCGGATAAAAGAGCTGCTCGCAGAGGCGGAGCTGCCTCCTGAGACGGCGGGACGCTACCCGCACGAGCTCTCCGGCGGACAGAAACAGCGCGCCGCGATAGCGCTGGCGCTGAGCTGCGACCCCAAACTCGTGCTGGCCGACGAACCGACGACCGCCCTCGACGTCGTCACACAGGCCGCCGTCATCAGACTGATGCAGCGGCTGCGCCGCGAAAAAAATCTTACGATACTGCTCGTCACCCACGACCTGCCGCTTGCCGCCTCCGCCTGCGACCAACTCTTTGTAATGAAAAACGGCCGACTTATAGAAAGCGGCGCGCCAAAGACGCTGATCACATCGCCGCGCGAGCCGCATACGAAGGCGCTCATAGCGGCGATGCTCTGAAAAGGAAAATAAATATGGAAACAGAAAAGATAATTGAAATAGAAAATCTGATGGTCGAATTTAAGTCGCGCGGCGCGAAGAGACATCGCGCACTCGACGCGCTGACGCTTACGCTGGCGAGGGGCGAAAGCCTCTCCGTCGTCGGAGAATCGGGCAGCGGCAAGAGCACCCTGCTGCGCTCCGTCGTCGCCCTCATTCCCGCCGCCGGCGGAAAAATAAGCCTCTTTGGAAAAGAGCTCGCCGCCGCGAGCCGCCGCGAACTTACGGCGCTGCGCCGCCGCTGCGGCTACGTGCCGCAAGACCCATACGGCGCGATACCGCCTGGACTCTCCGTCATAGAGGCGGTCATGGAGCCGGAAATAATAGCCGGAACAAAGAGAACGAAAGCGGAACGCCGCGCCCGCGCCGAGGCGCTTCTGGCAGAAGCCGGCCTCAGCGGGGAAAGAATACTCGCCTCCCGCGCAGTCGGCCTCTCCGGCGGTCAGCGCCAGCGCGTCGAGCTTGCGCGCGCGCTCATGCTGGAGCCGGAGCTGCTGCTCTGCGACGAGCCGACCTCCATGCAGGACGCCTCCACGCGGGGAGAGATAATAGAGATTCTGCGCCGCCGCGCGGAAAAAGGCATGTCGATGCTCTTCGTCACCCACGACCTGCTGCTCGCCGCCCGCGCGGCTCAAAAAATAATCGTCCTGAAAGATGGCAGACTCTGCGAAAGCGGCGAGTCAAAAGAGGTGCTGAACGCACCGCGCCACCCATACACCAAAGCGCTGCTCGAAGCCCTCCCGCGCGTAAGCCGCCTGTAAAAACACGGAATCAAAGATTAGGGCTAAGGCAAAGCGAAAAATCTTCTAAAAAAAGTCAAGAACAACGTCAACTCTCCCCCACCGGCTTCGGCGGGGATTTGCGGGGCAAAAGAATGAGAGGGAGTTTCTTGTCTCTCCCTCTCTGTCAGATGTTATTTTTTCCTTTTGTTTCGCCTGGGCTATTCCCAGTTGTTTATTTCCGCCGCGGCCCCGCTGCCCCCCTCTTCGCCGTCGGCTCCGTAGGAGATTATGTCAAAGTCTCCATGTTCGCCGGGGCAGACATAGACGAAGTCGCGCCCCCAGGCGTCTTTGGGCAGCTTCTTCATGTAGCCCTTTTCATTATAGTTCAGCGGCTCCGGCGGCATTGTCGGCTTTGTCACCAGCGCTTCAAGCCCCTGCGATGTGGTCGGGTAGAAGCCGTTGTCAAGGTAGTAGAGGCCGAGCACCTGTTCGAGCTGGGCTATCTGTGTCTGCGTGGTTTTGCGCTTCGCCTCGTCGCTCTGTCCCATGAGCCTCGGCCCGACGAGCGCGGAGAGCAGTCCGATGATCACGACGACGACCATTATTTCTATCAGGGTGAAGCCTTTTCTTTTTTCTTTTCCAATCATTTTTCGCACCTCCAAAAATTTTCCGCTGCCTTCTTTCCTCCCAACGGCTATATTAACGCGCGGCGCGTTATTTTTCAAGCACAGCGGTGACGCGCGCGGGGGCGGCGTCGCTCTTTTTTATCGAGAGGGGGAGCGCTGCGAGGCAGAATGGCTTTTTGAAGGGGAGGCGGCGCAGGCCGCGCAGGTTTTCGATAAGCAGCGTCCCCGCTCCGAGCAGTATTTTGTGTATCGGACATTCCGCGCTTTCAACCGGGTCGAAGGATATCGCGTCGATTCCGATTCCTTTAAGGCGGAGGCCGGCGAGCAGGCGCGCCGTCTCCTGCGATAGGACGGGGAAGCCCGCGAGGTATTCCTTTTTGCCCATCTTTTCATCCCAGCCGCTGTGAAGCAGTAGGAAATCCGCCTGCGATATTTCTTTTTCGGAGAGGCCGAGCCGCTCCGCCTTTATTTCGCCTCCGGCGAGGGCGCTGACATCCGCGATCACCGCGAGGCCGAAGAAGCTTTCGCAGGGCAGCTCGTCAAGATATGCCCCCTCCGGCAGTATATGGGCCGGCGCGTCGATGTGCGTGCCGCTGTGCGAGGATATGGCGACTGCCGTCGAGCGGAAGCCGCTTTCGACGACCCTTTCAAGGCGCGGGGGGCTGTCTCCGGGGAATGGCTGAGTTCCGTTGTCGAGCGCCCAGCTTAAATCGATTACGCGCATTTTTTCATCTTCCTTTCGTAAAATTTCCCCTTTTCTTTTTTCGTCAATGTCGTTAATTTATCTGAATGTAGTATAATCGAAAAGTTTTTGCCAGGCTATGTTTTTGGGGGAATGTGTGTGAAAAAAGTTTCTTTGGCGCTGCTTTTGTCTTTGCTTGTCCTTTCTCTGCCGCGCGCGCTTTTCGCTTCATCAGGCGCGCCTTTTGACGTGGCGGTGGTAGGGGCTGGCTGCGGCGGCGCGGCGGCGGCTATTCAGGCGGCGCGTATGGGAATGAATGTCGCGCTTATCGAGGAATCGGACTGGATAGGCGGGCAGATGACGGGGGCGGCGGTCTCCACGATGGATGATGTGCGCCGCACGCGCACCGGCATTTATAAGGAGTTTCTGACGCGCGCGAGCGATTATTACGAAATGCGCGGCACGCCGGTCAATCTCTGTTACTGGGGTTCGGATACCTTCGCCTTTGAGCCGTGGGTCGCCCAGAAAGCGCTTGAGGATATGATCCGCGAGTCAGGCAGGATCTCGCTGTTCATGAAGAGCCGCCTGCTGGAGGCAAGGACTGAGAATAAGCGGCTGCGTTCGATCGTCATTGAGGGCGAGGAAGGAAAAAGAACAATATCAGCGCATGTTTTCATCGACGCGACGGAGACGGGTGATCTTCTTCCGCTCGCCGGGGCGCGCTACCGGAGCGGGAACAGTCTTTCGCCCGCGATAGACAATGCCGGGGTGATTCAGGATATAACTTATGTGGCCGTGGTGAAAAAGTACCCGGAGGGGCTTCCGCCGGAGCTGAAGCTGAAGCGCCGCCCGCCGGGATATGAGAAGTATCTTCCGCATTTCCGCGAGATAACGGCTGTCGGAGGCGACGGCTGGCCCGGCGAGCCTCCCTACAGCGTCGCCGTGCATAACGCCTATCGCGCCATGCCTGATGTGGCGAATCCGAGACGCGGGGAGATAGACGGAGGCAAGCCGGGGACGTGGCCGCTGATTTCGCGGACCGCGATAAACTGGGCTAACGATTACCCTGGGAGGAAAGACGGCGAAGCTGGCATGTCCGTCCGTTATCTTGAAGATAAGAAGTTCCGCCGCGAGGCCGACCGCGAAGCGATGGCGAAAACGCTCTGTTTCCTCTTTTATATGCAGAATGAGCTTGGACTTGAGGATTGGTCTGTAGACAACAGACAGGGTTACGGCGGCTATTTCTGCAATGACTGGGAGGATTGGGAGAAGATGCCGCCGGAGTTCGCCCCGATATTGAAGCACTTCCCGCCTTTTCCCTATGTGCGCGAGAGCCGCCGCGTGGCGGGGATCGCGACTATGGCGGCTGACGACGTGCAGCGCGACGCGGAGCTGCGGCGCGCGCTGGAAACAAAGGCCGACGCCATAGCGCTGGGCGAGTATCCGACCGATATTCACGGGCTGCGCGACCAGCATTATCTTGATACGGATCTCAACGAGCATCCCGACGATATTCCCGCCGATGAGGAGTGGAAGGGCGGTCTCTTCCAGATACCGATGGGAGTTCTGATACCGGAGGAGCTGGACGGACTGCTGGCGGCCGAGAAGAATATTTCCGTCTCGCGCATAGTCAACGGTTCTACGCGCCTGCAGCCTGTGACAATGCTGACTGGGCAGGCGGCGGGGGCGCTGGCCGCCGCGGCGGCGCGCGGCGGTATTGAACCGCGCGAGGTGCGCCCGGTTGAGGTGCAGTCTGTGCTGCTTGACGCTGGGGTGCGCCTTTCGCTCTTTTCATTTGAAGATGTGCCGCGGGAATCCCTGTGGTGGAAGGGTGTGGAGCTGGCGACGCTGCACGGCTATATGGAGCCGGCCTCGGAACGTATATTCGGCGTGGATAATGAAATGCACTGGCTCGAGGTCCGCGACGCGGCGCGGCGCGCCCTGGGGCGCATGGATTTCCCGGAGAGGGAATATATGGAGATTGTCACGCTTGACGCTTTCCGTCTCTGGCTGACGGAGCTTTTCGGAGATGACGCCGCGCTGAAGCCGCTGATTGAAAAATACCGCGGCCCGAAGGTGATGAGCCGCGGGGAGCTGGCGGCGGCCGTCGGCGAGCTTCTTCTTCTGAATAGACAGGAAATTTCAGACTAGCGGAGCCGCGACGCGGCTCCGATTTTTTATCAATATTACGCGGCTGCTTGCAGCTTCCCGCCGTCCGCCAAAACGCGGAATAAGCGGCATAAGCGGCATAAGCGGCGGTATCGCGCCGATTTTTCTTTAATTTTCTCTGACTGTTGGATTTTTTTGAGGGCTTTTGTTCCACGGCGCCGGTTCAGCGGTTTTATCTGTATAAAAACCCTGAACCTGTGCTTGCCAGAACGCCCGCGGGCGTAAAAGTGAAACAAATTTGTTACCGTGGTGCCTGTTGATCGTTACTTCGATTTTACAACATAATGCTCTACCGGCAGTCCGTCTTTCATCTCAGCCGCCATAAAGCTGCCCTCGGGAGTCATCCAGTAGGGCATTCCTGAGATATAAACCAGCTTGTTACTCATACATCCACCTCCTTTTTCAATATATTGGGAGTTTTTCCCTCCCTCACGCTGACATTGTACCCCCTTTCCCCGAATTGTCAATCGAGTAGGAGGCCTCCCATTAATTGAGTGTTAATTGCCAAAGTAATCGCGAGTAGCATTTTCTCAAAGTCGCGTTTAGTTCAGCAAGAAGTCCGCATTTTG
>JAUNJZ010000059.1 GCA_030533085.1 Synergistaceae bacterium | reverse complement strand
TATTATCGCTCTTACTGCTCATTTCGCTATTTGCCTTCGCCGCGCCGGCGCGGGCCGTACCGGCAAAAATCGGCGACGTATACCAGATAGCCACAAGCGGCGACCTCACATGGTTCCGCGATAGCATAAACAGCGAAACTATCCCTGCCTCATCTGACGCGAAGCTCACCGCCGATATAGACCTCGGCGGCGGTAACTGGATTCCCATCGCCAACGGCAGCGTTTGGTACGCCGGAACATTCGACGGCGGCGGCTATAGAGTCAATTACGGAATAAGCGGCGGCCAGAATATCGCCGGCCTCTTCGACCGGATAGGCAGAGGCGGCGTCGTGCGCGACCTCACCGTCAGCTGCGATATAAATGTGACCGGCAATGTCACCGGCGGCGGCGACGCCTATGCCGGCGGCGTCGCGGGGTCGAACAGCGGCACAATATCGAACTGCACGAGCCTCGGCAGAGTCAGCGCCAACTTCAGCGGCGCTAATGCTGAAGCTGTCGGCGGCGTCGCCGGGCATAACAACGGCACGATATCGAACTGCGCGAACAGCGGCAGCGTCAGCTCCACCGGCGGTGCTCGATGCTATGCCGGCGGCGTCGCGGGGTCGAACAGCGGCACGATATCGAACTGCGCGAACAGCGGCGTCAGCGGCGGTGAATTTGCCGGCGGCGTCGTGGGGTATAACTACAAGGGCACGATATCGAACTGCGCGAACAGCGGCGGCGTCAGCGGCGGTCGTTATGCCGGCGGCGTCGGGGGGTTTAACTTCATAGGCACGATATTGAACTGCGCGAACAGCGGCGGCGTCAGCGGCGGTAATTATGCAGGAGGCGTCGCGGGGCGGAACGAAGGAAGCACAATATTGAACTGCGCGAATATCGGCGGCGTCGTCAGCAGCGGCAGTAATTATTATGCAGGCGGCGTCGCGGGAATGAACACAAACGGCAGTAGTATAACGAACAGCGCGAACAGCGGCTCTGTCAGCGGCGGTTATGCAAGAGGCGGCGTCGTGGGGCGGAACGAAGGCGCGATAACGAACTGCGGCTGGCTCAATAGCACCGCAAACAAAGATGTCGGCTGGAACACCAGCGGTGGCAGCAGCAGCGACGTAGTATCGCTCGCCTCAACAGATAATATCGTCACGACAGTTCTCATATCAAGCTGCGACCTGACGATAAACGGCACCGGCACGCCCTCGCCGGTATTTGTCTGCTATCCCGACAGCTCGACGCTTGCTGTGAGCGGCGGCGGCTTAACGGTCAGCTCTTATGACTGCGCAGTCGCAGCGCTCAGCGGCGACAGCCTGACAGGAATCGCGACAGGCAAAGCGCCGCTGACAGTCAGCGCCGTTATAACGGCGAAAAAATTCGGCAACGCTGACGTGTCGCCGCTCTCAGCCGACCTGAGCTGCGCGGTAACGGTCAACGGTATTGCTGTTGACTCCGTAACGGTAAGCTGCGACAAAACAGAACTCGAAATCGGCCGGACAGCCGACCTCACAGCGATAGTCTCACCGGACAACGCGACATTCCCGACAGTAACCTGGAGCGTCAGCGGCGACGCGGTAACGCTCTCCGCGACAAGCGGCGACAGCGTTACCGCCACCGCCGCCAGCAGCGGCACGGCGACGATAACGGCTACGGCAGACCGCAAGAGCGCGACGCACGTCATAGCGGTAGGCGTGCCATTCGTGTCTGTTGAGTCGGTAACACTCTCCGAAAGCAGCCTTACCCTGGAGACAGGCGGCACGCACAGCCTCACCGCGACGGTGCTGCCCGCCGACGCGACAAATAAAGCGGTAAGCTGGTCAAGCAGCAATAGCGCAATCGCCGCGGTGGACGCGGAGGGCCGCGTAACGGCGGCAGCGGCCGGCACGGCGACGATAACGGTTACGACCGCTGACGGCGGCAAAACGGCAAGCTGCGCCGTAACGGTAAACGGCACGCCGACGCCGACCCCAACGCCGTCAGGCGGCTCCTCCGGCGGCTGCGCGGCCGGCATCGGCGCAACGGCGCTGCTCACGCTGCTGCCGCTGGCGCTGCGGAGAAGAAAAAAGTAAGGCAATAAACAAAGAGTAAAAAACTAAACAAAGCCGCCCGAAGCGGAAAAAGCTTCGGGCGGCTTTTGTGCGTTGCGCGGCAGGCGGGAGAAAAGAGAAAGGTCAGGGGCGAAGGTCAAAGCGAGGCGTGATGACAGAATGCTCCGGCTCAGACCTCCTTTAGCGAGCGGCCGCGCTTAGGCTCCGCTTTCAGCGGGACTTTCAGCGCCTTTACAGCTTCCATTGTCCCGACGAGAAGCTCTTCTACCGCGTCGGCCTCTTCTTCGCGGCATTCGCAGACTATCGAGTCATGTATTTGCAGCACTGTCTTTGCCTCCGGGAATTTTTTCGACAGCGCCTCGTCGAATCGGAAGAGGGCTATTTTCGCGATGTCGGCCGCGGCGCTCTGCACCGGCGTGTTGACGGCGACGCGGTTCAACGGGCTGTTGCCGCGCCCTTCTATGGTCGCCACCTCCGCCAGCGGGCGTATCCTGCCAAAGAGGGAGAGGGTGTAGCCGCGCTCTTTAGATTTTGATATGCTGTCTGCAATATATTCCTGCACTTTGGGAAGGGCGCTGAAGTATCTTTCTACCATTTCCTGAGCGGCCGGGCGCGGTATGCCGAGGCGCTGCGCGAGGCCGAAGGCGCTCATGCCGTAGAGCAGGCCGAAGTTTACCACTTTAGCGAAGCGGCGCTGTTCGGGGTTTATATCCTCCGACGGCAGCCCAAATACCCACGAGGCCGTTTCCAGATGTATGTCCCGTCCGTCGCGGAAAGCGTTGATCAGCCGCTCTTCTCCGCTGAGCTCCGCGAGGACGCGCAGCTCTATCTGAGAATAATCGGCGGCGACAAAGACGGAGCCGCTTTCTCTGGGAACAAAGCAGGAGCGGAAGCGCTCTGCCCAGTCGCCGAATACAGGCATGTTCTGTACATTCGGGTCGCGGCTTGCCAGCCGCCCTGTGCCGGTGGCAAGGTGGTCGAAGGTGGAATGTATCAGCCCGCCCTTTTCGCCGCTCAGCCTGATGAATGGCTGTACGAAGCCTGTCTGTACCTTGGATTCCTCGCGGTAGTTTATTATCTTTTTCGGTACGGCGCAGAGCGGCTCCGGCAGCTTCGCGAGCTCTTCGAGCACGGAGGCGTCCGTGGAGTAGCCGCTGCGGTTTTTCTTTATCGGCGGCAGTCTCAGCTTTTCAAAGAGAAGCTGTCCCACCTGTTTGGGCGACGAGAGATTTACCGGCGCACCTACATATTCGTATATTTCCGCCTCCGCGGCGGCGATGCGTCCGGACAGTTCGGCTTCCAGCTTCATGAGCATTTCTCTGTCGGCGTGTATTCCGGTGCGCCGCATTTTCGCCAGCGTGGTCGCCAGCGGGAGGTCTATTTCGCGCATTACCTTTTCCAGCCCGTATTTTTCAAGCCGCGGGACAAGGGGGTCGTAAAGCTCGAATAGGCGCAGCGCCAGCTCCTGCCCCTCCGGCAGCGGAGCGCCTGCGGCGCGCGCTATGCCTTTCGCCCCTCCCTGGTCTGGGTGGAGCAGGTAGTGCGCCGTTTCGAGGTCATATATTCTACCGCTGTCCGGCAGCGGGAGGTCGGGGTATTTTTCCATCATCTCACGGTATCCGTATAGCGTGAGCTTTCCCTTCCGCGTCCATTCGCCAAAAAGCGCCATGTCTTTTTCAGAGCGCAGTTCGAGCTGCGCGACCTGCCGCCCCCTGTCCGCGACGAAGAAGCCACCTTCGTTCATCGGGTCGGCGGCTATGGAGAGCTCTTCGGCTTCGAGCAGCTTTTCCAGCGGCTGTTCTACCGGCGCGGCGTCGCTTTTCAGCATCTCGGGACGAGCCTCCGCTTCGGCCGCCGCCGCGGCCTCTTCGCCGGCAAAGCGCTGGAAGATTTTTTTCATTCCAAGGCGAAGGCAGAGGCGCGTAAGCGCGGCCATGTCAGGCTCTTTCACGCTAAGCTCATCCTCTGCCGCGGCCTCTGTGCTCTGCGGCACTATCAGCTCGCGGCTGCGAAAGGCAAGCTCTTTGTTTTCTTCAAGTTTGGCGCGGCGCGATTTTGTGAGCGCCTCCAGATTGTCATATATTCCCTCGAGAGAGCCGTATTTCCCCACCAGCTCCATAGCGCTTTTTTCACCGATGCCGGGAACGCCCGGTATGTTATCTACCGCGTCTCCTACAAGCGCCAGATAGTCGGCCATCAGCGGAGGGGCAAAGCCGTATTTAGCACGGAAGTTTTCTTCGTCATAGACGGTAAAGTCCGTCACTCCGCGCGCCGGACGTATCACCGATATGCCCTCCCCTATCGTCTGGAAGAGATCCTTGTCCGCGGAGAGTATTCTGACCTCCCAGCCCTCCGCCGCGCGCGCCTTCGCTGTTGACAGGATAAAGTCGTCGGCCTCCATCCCCTCGCGCGTGAATACCGGAAAGCCCATAGCGCGGCAAAGCTCGACGATAAGCGGGAGCTGCGCGCTGAATGACTCCGGGGTGGGCTTTCGCCCCTCTTTATAGTTTTCAAATAGCTCGTGTCTTCTGGTCGGCCCCTTTACGTCGAAGAATATTCCAAGCCCTTCGGCTGGCCATTCGTCAAGCGCTTTAAGGGTCATGTTAAAAAAGCCGAGAATGGCGTTTGTCGGCGTGCCGTCCTCCGCCGCCAGATTCTGCGGCAGGGCGTAGTAGCCGCGGAAGGCGAGCCCGTGACCGTCTATAAGCAGTAATTGTTTTTTCATTTCACCCATCCTCGCTCTCTTTAGGATATAATATCAAGCTGCGGCGGTAAATCCATGCGCGATCCGCGCGCCTGGTTTATAATACTCCAAAGTCCATTTTTAAGGAATCGCCATTATCGCCGCCATGCGAAATTGTAAAATTTTCGGGGAGGAAAAATAAATGACTGATAAGGTAAGAGTAAGATTCGCGCCAAGCCCTACAGGCTCGCTGCATATAGGGGGCGCTCACACCGCGCTTTTCAACTGGCTTTACGCGCGCAGGCACGGAGGCTCTTTCATTCTCCGCATCGAGGACACCGACATGGAGCGCTCGACGAAGGAGTACGAGCAGAGCATTCTTGACGGTATGCGCTGGATGGGGCTGGACTGGGACGAAGGGCCGGACGTGGGGGGAGATTACGGCCCCTACCGCCAGTCGGAGCGTATGCATCTCTATAAAAAGTACGCGCGGCAGCTTCTTGACGAGGGGAAGGCCTACGAGCAGGATGGCGCGCTCTTTTTCAAGGTAGAGCCCGGCAAGCGGATTCATTTCCGCGACGAGGTGTACGGCAATCTTGACTTCCTCAGCGAAAACGCCTCTGTCAATCAGGACGGCACGATAAAGGATATAGTGATAATAAAGCGCGACGGAATGCCCACTTACAATTACGCGGTCGTGATCGACGATTACACGATGGGCGTGAATATGGTCATACGCGGCGAAGATCACATCATCAACACGCCGAAGCAGCTTCTGATATACGACGCTCTCGGATTTGAAGCCCCCGGCTTCGCGCATCTGCCGATGATTCTCGGCAAGGACAAGAAAAAGCTTTCAAAGCGTCAGGGGGCGACTTCCGTCTTTGAATACAGCGATATGGGTTACCTGCCGGACGGCGTCTTCAATTTCCTCGCGCTGCTCGGCTGGTCTCCGAAGGAGGGGCAGGAGATTTTCAGCCGCGAAGAGGCTGTGAAAATGTTCGACGTCTCCGCCGTAACGCGCAAGGCCGCCGTGCTCGATATGGACAAGCTGAATCACATCAATCAGGAGCAGATGAAGATTATGGAGCCGATGAAGCTGCTCGCCGTCATCCGCCCCTTCTGGCTTGAGATGGGGCTTGACCTCTCCGCTTTCAGCGACGACTATCTGGCCTCCGCGCTGCACACGATGGGAGGACGCGGCCAGACGACGAAGCAGCTCGCGGAATACAGCGATTATTTCATCAGCTTCGACGTTGTAAAGGCACGCTACGACGGCAGCGACATAAAAGAGGAGCTGCGCCCGAAGCTGAAAAAAATCTATGGCGAGCTTCTTGACGCCTGGGGCGACGGCGCCCCTGAGCATCTGCACGAAAAGGCGCAGGAAATATTCGCCGCCAACGAAAGTTCGATGAAGGAATCCGCAACGCCAATACGCTGGGCCATCACCGGCCGCAAGGTCAGCCCCGGAGTCTTTGAGGTGGCAAGCCAGCTAGGCAAAGAGGAAACAAAAAAACGCCTGGAATTTTACGGGTTGGTATAGAAAAGAAAAGCGCCGGCTGAGCCGGCGCTTTTCTTTTCCGACTTTTACGCGAGAGAGTCATAAAAGAGGGCACAAGCCACTCGTATCACTGGATTTGTGCCCTCTGTATTTTCTGTGTGGTTGTAGTTTACGTAGTTTTTTTTATCCCACCATCTTTTCATCGGGATATTTGCGCATCTCTTTTTTCTAACGCCCATAAAAAGGCATTTCCGTGACACGATAGAAACCGGCCATAAACAGATATTATGCTGTATAGTATTCCCATGATACAGGGCGATAAGATAGAGGTGAACGGCAGTGTATAACCCCAGGCTGGATACCTTTCTGCAAGTAGCAGAAAGCGGCAGCTTTAATAAAACGGCAGAACAAATTCATATTACCGCTACGGCAGTTATCAAACAGATCAACCTTCTGGAAGCGGAGCTTGGAGTGAAGCTGTTTGCGCGCACTCACAGAGGAGTGCGCCTGACTGAAGCCGGACAATCCTTGTATAAGGACAGCAAATATATTATTAACTACTGTCGGGATTCGGTGGAGCGGGCAAAGAATGCGATGATGAAGGCACAGAGCATTATCCGTATCGGGACCTCCCCCATGACGCCGCCGCAGTTTCTCGTTGACCTGTGGCCGAAAATTCATGAGAAAGCGCCGGAATTCCGTTTTCAGCTTGTCCCTTTTGAAAACACGCCGGAAAACGCAAGGGAAATCCTAGGCAATCTCGGGCAGAACATTGATGTGGTCGCAGGTATCTTTGATGATGTGATGTTGGATGTGCGCCGCTGTGCCGCCCTTGAAATCCTCCGAGAGCCGATTTGTGTCGCCGTGTCGATTCATAATCCAATTGCTGCAAAAGAGAGACTGGAACTGACGGATTTGCACGGGCAAAGGCTGCTCTTGATGCACCGTGGCTGGAGCGGCTATGTGGACGATTTACGGGACGATCTGTGGCAGCATCACCCACAGATTGAAATCGTTGATTTTGATTTCTACAACGTAGAGATTTTCAACCGTTGTGAGAACAGCAACGATTTATTGATGGCAGTTGGAAAATGGGATCGTGTCCATCCGCTGCTGAAAATAATCCCTGTTAAATGGAGCTATACCATTCCATTCGGATTCCTTCACGCACCGTCTCCATCGGACACAGTGCAAAAGTTTCTGGAAACGGTACAGGCGGTCATGCAGGACTAAGCACAACTTATAACCATTAGGTACAAACCATATAACGAATCGAGACTTCTCTTGAAGCCTCGATTTTTTTTATAATGTGAACAGGATCGGTTAGAGCTTGTAAAACGATAAGGAGGTGAGAGGTTGAAAAAGATATATTTGTGTGCTGCTGTTTTAAGTGCCCTGCTCTGCTTTGCAGGCTGCTGCGCAGAAACTGCGGCAGAGAGCGTACCATTATCGGAAATATCGAAAGATATGCATAAATCTATTGAGGAGGTACACAATACGGAAAGGGAAAGCTCAAGCGACTCTTATACAAGGGAAACAAAGATTTCAGATGTGATAACCGATCCTGCATTCGGTGAGTATGGGCGGCTCATCTTCCCTGTCAATAGCATCTATTACAGCGGAGATACTTTGGGAACCCTCAGCTTAACATGGTATAGCCACATCGACTCCGATAAAACGGTTGAGATTTGCAATTATATGAAATCTCACGCCAAAGCGGGCGACACTATCTTCTATGACATTTACACGGACGAAGAAAAAGCAGCCGATCCTAATAAGGCAGATACAGGGCTGTTCTTCTTCAAGGGCAATCCCGGCGAAAAATTTGCCGTATGTAATGCTGGCGGCGGCTTTGCATATGTGGGAGCTATGCACGACAGCTTCCCCCATGCGCTGGAGCTTTCCAAGAAAGGATACAACGCCTTTGCTCTCATCTATCGTCCCGGCTGGGATACGGCCTGCGAGGACTTGGCAAGGGGCATCAGCTTCATTTTCGAACATGCGGAAGAGTTGGAGATAGACGTTGACTGCTATTCCCTCTGGGGAGGGTCTGCGGGAGGACGTATGGCCGCCTGCCTTGGCTCTTACGGCTCCGCAGCCTTTGGCGGCGGAAACTATCCAAGACCCGGCACAGCAATCATTCAGTACACGGGACACAGCGGGTATACAGCAAACGACCCTCCGACCTACAGCTGCGTAGGAGATCGTGACGGCATCGCAAATTACAAAACAATGCAGAAACGATTATCTGCCATGTCAGCCGCAGGAATTCCGACAGAATTTCACGTATATGAGGGACTCGGACACGGCTTCGGTCTGGGGACGGGAACGGTGGCCGAGGGCTGGCTTGACGATGCGATCCGCTTTTGGGAAAAAATAAGCGAATTAAAAGAGGGGGCGCGGCATGAATAACTTTATCTAGGAAAACAAGACGAAGGTCTATCCCGACTGACTGCTGCAAAAAGCTGCCCGTCGATGAAATCAGTAAAGATTTGAAAGGCTGTTTTGGATTTTGGAAAGGAGTTTATCGCCATGAAGAGAATTTTTTCCGTTATGCTCTGTTGTCTTATGGTTGTTATGGTTTTTGCGTATGCTAAAGAATGGCAGTCAGGTGAAAACACACTTAAAATCAAGGCGCAAGGCATCTTTTCGGCAGGTGGGACAGTAATTACTTCCGATGGCAAATTTAATCCTGAAAATCATTGGGAAGAAAGCGGAGCAGGTCAGACTACGCACGCAGACCACGCAAATGTATTGTATCAAATTCCGGAGAATGAATCAGGATTGCCAATGGTGTTTTTACACGGCTACGGTCAGTCGCGTATGGGCTGGATGACTACCCCTGACGGACGTGAAGGTTGGTCCGGTATATTTTTGAAAAAAGGTCACAGCGTTTGGCTTATTGACGAACCAAGACGAGGCGAGGCCGGCATGACATCGGTTGCAGGCATAATAAGTGAAAAAACATTAGATCAGCGTTGGTATACTCAGTTTAGAATCGGTCGTTGGGTTGACGGAAAATCCGTTGCAAATGAAGGCTCGCAGTTCCCGAATGATGACAAATCAGTCGATCAGTTTTTCCGTCAGATGACTCCTGACACAGGAATGAAATCAGATATGGGTGCAGATTTTGACGGTGAGATGGTGGCAAAGGCAGTTGCCGCGGCAATCGATGAAGTGTGCGAAAGAACAGGGAAAAAATCTATTTTGGTGACACATTCACAAGGCGGACGAGCGGGATGGCTCGTTCCGAAATATACAGAAAATGTCGCTGCAATAATTGCAATTGAGCCGGGCGGTGGAGCTCAAAAAGGTACAGAGGCATACAATGCAATCGTCAAATTAAATATTCCTGTTGCAATGTATTTTGGCGACTATATAGATAACGGAGACCCAGCTATTGCTGCAACTGCTGCATGGCAAAGTATGCGTAAAAGCTGTTACGATTTTGCGGCTGCGTACACGGAGAATGGGGGCAATGCAGTTGTAATCAACCTTCCCAAGGAAGGTATTTACGGTAACGACCATTTCATATTCCAAGACCTTAATAATGATGTAGTCGCCGACCATGTTGAAAATTGGATTTTGAAAAACGTGACGGCAAGGAAGTAAACGCGGAATGAACAACTTCATCTATGAAAACAAAACAAAAGTCTATTTCGGCAAAGGGTGCGCAAAAGAATATCTCACCTCTCTCTTGAAAAAGTACGGTGGTAAGGTCCTGCTTGCCTATGGCGGAGGTTCGATTAAGAAGAACGGAATCTACGATGAAATGATAGGCTATCTTACTGCCGCAGGAAAGGAGGTGACAGAGTTTTCCGGAATCATGCCGAATCCTACCTATGCAAAGGTGCAGGAAGGAGCAAAGCTCTGCCGCGAAAAAAATATCAACTTAATTCTCGCAGTAGGGGGCGGCTCGGTAATCGACTGCTGTAAGATCGTGTCGGCACAGGCGAAACAAAAGCGAGATATTTGGATGATGGAATTTGAGTGCCGCAGCTACCCCGCCGAGTTCATCCCAATGATTGCCATTGTCACCGATGCCGGAACGGGCGCAGAAATGAACAACGGAGCTGTGATTACCCATGAGGAGAAGAAAATCAAGGCGGGGCTGCTCGGAGCACAGGCAGATGCGGCAATGCTGGATGTGGGCTATACCATGTCCCTGCCAATGAAGCAGGTAGTTTCCGGCGCATTTGACACTTTAAGCCATTGCATGGAAACCTATTTGGGTAAGCCGGAGGAAAACAACCTTTCTGATGACATGAACGAAGCTGTTATGCGTTCGGTAATCTGCAATATGCGTGTGCTTCTGACCGATCCGCAGAATGAGGCGGCACGAAGTGAGCTGATGTGGGCTTCCTCTATGGGCGAAAATGGAATTCTGAAAAGCGGCAAGATTACGGATTTTCAGGCGCATCAGATTGAACACCAGCTTGGTGCATACACAAACTGTAATCATGGTCAGGGGCTAGCTGTCATTCATCCAATTCTCTACCGTCATATATACAAAGACGGGCTTTCCCGATTTGCACGTTTCGCTCGGAATGTGTGGGGAGCAGACGGTACGGACGATGAAGCCGCGATTTCAGGAATCAACGCTCTGGCAGCCTTTATCAAAGAGATGGGACTGCCCGCATCGTTCCGTGAAATGGGTATCACCGATGACGACTGCTTTAAGGATGTTGCCGAGAGTACCAATATTACGGCGGGTTGCTGCAAAAAGCTGTCCCACGAAGAAATACATGAGATTTTGAAAGAATGTTTTTAAATTGAGGAGGAGCCATACTTATGAAAAAATTACTCTCGATTATGTTTATGTTTTGTCTGTTTATGATATTTACCCTTGCCGCTTGTGGAAGCGATAATGAGCAGACAGGTAATAATTCTTCCAAGCCTGTTACAGCAGAGCCGGCAGCCTCTGAACAGAAAGAAGCCGCCAACAAGAAAGCTCTTGTTGTATTTTTCTCAATGCCTGACAATGTGGACGACAGTACAGTTGTCATTAACGGTAAGAAATTGGGAAACACGCAGTATATGGCATATGTAATTCAGCAGAATGCGGACGCAGATATCTTTCGCATTGAGCCAAAGACTCCATATACTACCAATCACCAGGCACTGGTGAATCAAACAAAGAAAGAACAAGATGCAAACTTTCGCCCTGCAATTAAAGATTCCATTGCAAATTTTGATAGCTATGGCACTGTATTCATAGGTTATCCAATTTGGTGGAGCGATATGCCGATGATTATGTACACATTTTTTGATACTTATGATTTTTCTGGCAAAACCATTGTCCCATTTTCCACACATGGCGGCAGCAGATTTGCTGGAACGCCTTCAATCATTGAGCAGCTTGAACCAAAAGCTAAGATGGTAAAAGGATTAACAATTTCTCGAGATGATATTCAGGAAGCCGAGCAGGATATTATCAACTGGTTGGAGAATATCGGATATAAAAAATAGCAGCTTTTTTACAGGAGATAGCGCTATGAAAAAAATATTTTTATTGCTGCTTGTTTGCCTTATTGTCAACAGTGTGGTTTTTGCAGAGTCAAAAGAACAGAGTAAAAATTCAGACGAAGAATTACAAATTAAAATTACAGCAGGAGAAGTTGTGCTGGATGCAGTTTTATTTGACAATAAGACTGCTAAAGATTTTGTTAAAATGTTGCCGCTGACGGTAGAGACGTGGCATCCAGCTCCTAATTTTGCCAGGGCATTTGATTTACCAGAAAGAATACCACGCTATGAAAAGCCTGGTAAAAGTTATGAGCTGGGTTCGCTTGCTTATTGGTATGAAGGTCCTTCAATCGCTATCATTTATAACGCCAGTAGAGATGAAACTGTAGTGCCTGTTGTTCCAATTGGAAAAATTACAAGCGATGTGAGCCTATTTTTTGATTACGGCGAAGTTATTACCGTTGAATTAAAGGAATAGGATTTTTTTACTACTTTATGCCATAAATAATTCTCTAATTGAGTTATGCCCCGACTATAGCATCCTTTATATGTAAAGGTCGGGAAAAGCGCCGGCAGAGCCGGCGCTTTTCTTTTCGTGCGCCCGGCATGGTCAACAACTGGGTGGGGAAAGTCCACTGCGCGCTCGGTAG
>JAUNJZ010000011.1 GCA_030533085.1 Synergistaceae bacterium | reverse complement strand
AACTGGGGATAAAGGATTTGCAGTCCTCTGCCTTACCACTTGGCTATGCCGCCGTCACGAGGGAAAGTATAGCAAGAGCGGCCCGCCGTGTCAAGGCTGGCCGACCGCTCCAGGGCGGTTGTTAATTGCAAAAATAATTGCGGTCCGCGGCGGCGATAGTTCTCGCGCTTTGCAGAAAAAAGAAGTTGCCCCGACTGACTCCGCGCGGCAATAGAAGCGAGGACAGCCAAAGGCCGCCCCTCGGAACAGAAATTCTCCGGGGCGGCCTTTCTTACGCTTTTCGCAGCGGGGCGTTTTTATAGAACGCCTTATAATTTACAGCAGATCCGGGAGCTTTTTCCGGTATTCCGACATTTCTTCTTCATGGACGGAGAGCTTTTTCCAGGCGCGCTCTATCTGCGCGCGCACCTGGCGCGGCGACGTGCCTCCATCCGTGTCGCGGCGTTCCATTGAGCGGCGCGGCGAGAGAAGCGGCGGCAGGTCGGCGTCAACTTCCGGTATGAGCGCCTGCCATTCTGCAAGCGTCAGTTTGTCCATCGGTCTGTCGTTTTCTATGCACCAGCGCACGGCATGGCCTACCTTTTCATGCGCCGTGCGGAAGGGAATGCCGCGCAGTACCAGATATTCCGCGACGTCTGTCGCGAGTATGAGGCCGTCGGAGAAGCCGCGTCCGGCCCTTTCCTCGTCCACATCTACCCGCGCGAGCAGCGGCGGCAGTACGGAGAATATCATGTGCAGGCAGTCTATTGTGCGGAAGAGACTGCGTTTGTCATCCTGCAAGTCGCGGTTGTAGGTGAGGGGTATGCCTTTCGTCATTGTCAGCAGGTCGACGAGAGCGCCGTTGAGCTGTCCGGCCTTTCCGCGCAGCAGCTCCAGCACGTCGGGGTTTTTCTTCTGCGGCATTATGCTGGAGCCGGTGCAGAAGGAGTCAGGGAGCTTGACCCAGCCGAATTCTGTGGAGAAGTAGATGATGAGGTCTTCCGATAGGCGGCTGACGTGGCCGCCGAATACGGCGGCGAAGTAGAGTATGTCTGTGAAGTGGTCGCGGTGGGCTACTGTGTCCATGCTGTTTTCTGTGATGCGGGAGAAGCCCATGTCGGCGCGGGTAAATTCGCGGTCGAGCGGCAGTGTGGAGCCGGCGAGCGCGCCGCAGCCGAGCGGAGATTCGTCAACAGCCTCGTATGCGTCGCTGAGCCGCTTTGCGTCGCGCAGAAATGCCTGAGCGTGCGCCATCCAGAATTGCCCCATGGATATGGGCTGCGCCTGCTGTAGGTGAGTGTAGCCGGGGACGACGACGTCGGCATGTTCCTCGGCTTTTTTAAGTATTACGGATATCAGCGCCTCAAGACCGTTCCACAGCTCCAGCAGCTCTTTGCGGAGGTAGAGACGGACTGTCGTGTTGACCTGGTCGTTGCGGCTGCGCCCCATGTGGAGGCGCGCGCCGACAGCGCCGCATTTTTCTATCAGACGCGATTCTATGTTCATGTGTACGTCTTCGAGCGAGGCTTTAGGCGTGAAGCTGCCGCTCTCTATCTCACGCGCTATCTCGCGCAGGTTGTCTTCTATGGCGACGGCTTCCACCGCTTTTATCAGCCCGGCGTGCGCCAGCATCCGCACGTGCGCGATGCTCCCGCGTATGTCCGCGCGCGCCATGCGCCAGTCAAGGTCAAGAGATTGTGTAAAGTTTATAACTGCTTCGTCTGTATCCTGTGCAAAACGGCCTTTCCACATTGATGAGTTCCCCTTTCAGATTTCACGGTACGTCCCAAGCGCATCTTATTTTGGCGAAAATTATACATCATTCCTCGCGATTTATGGAAAGAAAGGAAGAGCGCGCGGCGAGCTTTACGCTGTGATAAGGGAAGGATGAATGATGAGCGCCGGTAAATGACATATCCGCCGCTTCCCGAACGCCGGAGGCTTTTTACAATTCTTCTTCCTCAGCGAATATATCTCCGCCGCATTCTTTCGCGGCGATTTTTCTTTTCAGCCTCTCTATTCTGTGCAGCAGATTTTTTCTGTCTTCTTCCCAGCGGCGGTCTTTGAATATCCTGTGGCGTTCGAGCCAGCGCAGCGCCTCTGTCGCGAGGGCCAGAGCCTCTTCGCAGCGGCGGAAGCGATGCTCTTCTATCTTTGCCATTGTCTCAAGCGTGCGCACTGGGCGGCGTTCTGTCTCAAGAGATTCTTTGTAGCAGGCGTATGCGGCCTCGAAGTTTCCCGCGCTTCGTTCTTTCTCCGCCAGCCGGAGCAGCGCGAGATGACGGTCGCGCGGAAAGTCGAGCGCCATGCGCCACAGTCTTTCCGCGCGTTCGTAGTCTCCGGCGCCGGCCCACAGGTCGCCCGCGCGCAGCATATCAGAGGCGCAGGAGCCGCCTCCGAGCGTGACTTTCGCGATGTGGCGCTGGAAAGCCGCGAGCGAGACTATGTCAAGGACGTTGTGGTAAAAGATGCCCGCGAGCGGAGCCGCGTCGGAGCTGCGCAGGAACTGCGTGTACATCCACGGTATTTCGCTGCCCGGCACATCCTCAGCGCTGCGGTGAAGCCCCAGAATGTTTCTCTCTATCGAGGATAGCGAGCAGGAGGAGAGCCGCCCCTTGTAAAAATGCCGCGCGAGCGTCAGCAGGTCAAGATGAGCGGACTTTTCCCACAGCGGAACGGCGCGCGCCAGAGTATAGCGCGTCCGCAGCAGCGGCAGGTCGAAGGCGCGTCCGTTGTATGTGACGAGGCTGAATTCTTCCGGCAGTTCCTCTTCTATCGCCGCCAGCCAATCCCGTTCCCAGGTGGGGCCGGCAAGGAAGAGCTGTATCACGCGCAGCGCGTCGCCGCCGCATATCCCCAGTCCGATGAGGAAGGCGTAGGTTCCTGTGCCGCCTGATAGGCCGGTCGTCTCCGTGTCGAGAAACAGCGGCGAGCCGCTGCCGCCCCAGCGGGCAAGCAGACGGCCGCTTTCCGCAGGGGCTTCGAGCGCGCTCAGCCCGTAGGCACGCCCGTACATGAAGCGGCGTTCCATGCGGTAGACGCCGCGCGCCACCCACTTTCCCTCAGGCAGCCCGGATATCTCCAGCTCTTTGGGAAGCTCGCTTTGCCGTCTCGTTATTCTTCCCTCAGGCTGCGGCAGGAGGCCGTCGAGCCGTCCGAATCTTTCAGGGTCGTACTGATTTCGCGGTCGGGGCAATTTTTACTTCCTTTCAGCGGCGATGATTTTTATTGGCTGCGTACAAGGTCGATGACCACGACCTCCGGCGGCGCCAGAAGCCGCACCGGCGGCCCTACGTAGCCCGCGCCGTTGCTTGTGTAAAGCATACTGCCATTTTTAAGTTTTTTGAAGCCCCTGGAATGTCCGGCTATCAGCAGGCGGGATGAAAAGAGCGGGAATATCTGTCCGCCGTGCGTATGGCCGGAGAGCTGCAGGTCGAAAAAGCCCTCTGTGCCGATCTCAATCACCGGACGGTGCCGCAGCAGCAGGATGAATTTATCGCGGTAACGGCTGCGCGTGTTGACTATCAGCGTTTCGGAGCGCGTCAGCCCCCACTTGTCTTCGCGCAGATGGTCTTTGTCGTCAACACCTTCCACGACGATGCCGCCCGCCTCATCCGCCTCCGTGCGGAGTACGCGCATTCCTGATTTTTCCATAAATTCAACGGCCTTGCCTATGTCGTCATAGTAGTCGTGATTCCCTGTGACGGCATAGACGCCCAGAGGCGGCCTGATGCGGCGAAGCATCGCCGTCTCGCGGCGGCGGCCGTCGAGCGGGCCGTCGGCCACATCTCCGGTCACTACCACCATATCCGGCTCGGCCTCCCGCACGCGGCGCAGTATCTGAGCCAGCAGTTTTACCCCTGTGTAAGGGCCGAGATGGAGATCCGTCAGCTGTACGACGCGCAGCCGCTCCCTCCCTTCCGGCAGTTTGGCCGTCTTTACCGTAATATGGGTGGTTCGTATGGTGTTGGCCTGTCTGACGCCGAGCGCTACGACGGCCGCGCCGGCGGCGAAAGAGAAAAGTATCTCCGCCCTTTGCGGCGTCTGCGCCCCTGCCAGTCTCCCCAGCGCGCCGGATAAAATCATCGCGAAAAAGGAAAAGAGGACGAAGAGCAGCCAGAGGCCGCCTGCGACGTCAGTCCAGCGGCGCAGCGGCGCGCTGCGGAGGCGTCCGCTGCGCCGCGACAGGTAGGAGAGGCCGGTCATGGCGAAACAGAGCAGAAGCCATATCACAGGCACCCTGCCGTCGCTCCATTCGGCTCTAAGGCGCATGAATATATAAATGTAAACGTAAAGTATTATGGCGGCGCTTACGGCCCAGAAGAGGGGATGTTCGGAGAAGCGCCTTTCAAATACCTTGTCGTTCATCTTAAATCTGCGCCGAATAGAGACGTCCGAAGGACTCCAATATCTTCTGCCAGATCGGGCGTTTGTCCCACTCCGCGATTGTCAGCTCGCGGCATTTTTCCATATCGCGCTCGAACTGCGCCGCGAATTCTTCCGTTATTTTTCTGTCGTAGATGAAGAGTTGGTCTTCAAAATTTATATCGAGGCTGCGCACGTCCATGTTGCAGGTGCCGACGGAGGCTATGCAGCAGTCGGAGAGCAGGGACTTTGTGTGGATGAAGCCGTCGAGATACTGGAAGACGCGAACCCCGGAGCGCAGCAGAGGCTCTATATTGCTGCGGCTGCCCCAGAATACGAGGAAGTGATCTTTTCTTGAGGGCATCATCACGCGCACATCCACGCCGGAGAGCGACGCGGCAATCATCGCGTTCATAAGCTCCGGCCCCGGGACGAGGTAGGGGGTCGTTATCCAGACGCGCTGCTGCGCGCGGGATATCATGCCGTAATAGCCCTTCGCTATGGAATGCCATACGTTATCGATGCCGCTCGCGACAACTTGCAGCGGTATGACGGGCAGATGCGAATAGCCGCGCGGAGCGCCGCCGGAGAAAATGTCATGTTCCGCGCGGAGCGCCGCCGCGTCGCCGCCGGTGCACACGGCCCAGTCGTTTAAGAAAATATCGTGCAGCGCCTGGACGGCTTCGCCCTCGAGCCGCACAAAGGTGTCCCGCCAGAAGCCGAGATGCCCCTTTCCCTCATATTCCTCGCCGATATTTATGCCGCCGGTGAATGCGACGCTGTCGTCAACGACGATTATCTTGCGGTGGTTGCGAAAGTTCATCTTGCGGCGGAAAAATGGCAGCGCCACAGGCATAAAGGCGCGGCAATCGACGCCGGCCTCCTCGAGTTCCCTGATGAAGCCGGGCTTTATCCCCCAACTTCCGACGGCGTCATAAATGATACGTATCTGTACGCCGCGCCGCGCTGCCTCCTGCAATATGCCGCTGATTTTATAGCCGAGAGGGTCGCTTCGTATGATGAAAAATTCCATGTGTATGAATTTCTTCGCCGCGCGCAATGCCTCCTCTACCGCAGGGAAGGTTTCGCCGCCGTTTATCAGCAGCTTCACGCGGTTGCGCGTCAGAAGATCCGCGCCGCTGCAAGCGTGCAGCATACGGCCTATTAAAAACTGGTCCTCCGTCTCGCGGGGAAATGGCGAATTGTCGAAGCCGTATTTTTTAGATGGGCGGAAACGCCTCCTGTTGCGCATACTTTGAAAATCCGGGCCGAGAATCATGTAGAGTATCACGCCCAGTACCGGAACGAATATAAGCGCCAGCAGCCACAGAATCGTCCTGTCGGGGTTCTGCCCTTCCATAAAGATGATGAAGGCGACTGCCACAGCGTAGACAATCGTGATATGCCATATATAGTTCTCAAGCGTCTTGAAAACGCCGTCAAGCGTTCTGGTGAAATGCTGCGTAACGCCGAGTCCGCCCTCTGTGTATATGAAAAACTCCGAGCCGACGTTGACTATCGTCGGAAGAAGCCCGAGCAGAAAGGCCGCCAGAAGCGCCCATAATACCCATCTCCCTATCCTGTTCAAAACAAAGCCACATCCCTTCCAACATATCAGCGCAAAGCGCGGCGGCCGGACTTTCTTTAGAATATTATATGCGATGATTTACCGTATCGGCAGAAAATGTTAAAAGGGGCGTGGCGTCGAATGGATTTTTCCGGCATGAGTAAAAGCGGACGCCCATGGCTGGCGGCGAAAAAATTTTTGTTCCCATCGGCCGTTCCGCGCTTTTTTCCCGCGCGGCGGCGATTGATGTTATAATTTGCAGTTGTATATTTTCCGTGATTTGGGGGCAGCCGCAATGATAAGACTGAAATTTGAACCGCGCCTGTACAATCCTCCCTGGATAAATGTTCTGATCCCCGTCGCCTCCGTAGTATTCGGACTTTTTATCGGCGGCCTGCTCTTTGCCTTTCTCGGCGTGAATCCGCTGGAAGCCTACGGCGAGGTGCTTCGCGGGGCGTTGGGCAGTTCGTACGGCCTCGGCGAAATCGTTACGAAGGCTATTCCGCTGACTCTTACGGCTCTCGGCGGTCTCATTTGCTACAAGATGCTGATATGGAATATCGGCGCAGAGGGGCAGCTCTGTCTCGGCGCGGTCGCCACGGTTGCGGCGGTGCGCTATTTCTTTGTGGACAACGCCTTTGTGATGTTCCTGCTGATGTTCGCGGCGGCGGCCATAGCCGGCGGCCTGTGGGGAATGCTGGCCGGCTTTCTCCGCGCCCGCTGGAATGTCAGCGAGACTATCACGACGCTGATGCTGAATTATATCGGCATCAATCTGAGCGAATATTTTATTTACGGACCTTGGAAAGATCCGATGAGCATGGGCTTTCCTTTCACGCCGAATTTTCCCGACGCGGCGCGTCTGTGGGTATTCGAAGGCACGAGGATTCACGCTGGTCTTTTCATCGCGCTGGCCGTCGCTGTCGTTTTGCAGATAGCGCTGAAAAGGAGCAAGTGGGGCTACGAGATAACGGTAACGGGGGAGAATCCGCGCGCCGCGCGCTACGCGGGGATAAATATCGCCGCGAATATCCTGCTGGTGACATTCATCGGCGGCGCTATCGCAGGACTGGCGGGCTTCGGCGAGATAGCGGGGCTGCACGGCAGAATGAGCAGGGGCTTCTCCATGGGCTACGGCTATACCGGGATTCTCGTGGCCTGGCTCGCGCGCCTTTCTCCGATTTATGTGCCGCTGGTCTCCTTTCTTATGGGGGTGCTGCTTGTCGGCGGCGATACCTTGCAGGTGGTGATGGGGCTGCCTCTGGCGAGCTTGCAGATTTTGCAGGGGCTTATACTTTTTTCCGTCCTCGCGGCGGAGACATTTTCGCGCTTTAAGATATCTTTCGTTCGCACGGAGCCTCTTGTCTCCGGCGGAAAGAGCGCCGAGGAGGAAGCGTAGATGGAATTTCTGACTGTTATTCTGGCCGCCGCCGTCAGGAGCGGCACTCCGGTTCTTTACGCGACGCTTGGGGAGGTCATGTCCGAGCGCGCCGGCGTGATGAATCTCGGACTTGAGGGCATCATGCTCGTCGGCGCTTACGCTGGTTTTGCCGTCACTCAGGCGACCGGCGACCCGTGGCTGGGAATAGCCGCCTCTTTCGCCTCCGGCTGCGCGATAACTCTTATTCACGCCTTTTTGTGCATCACGCTGATGTGCAACCAGGTCGTGAGCGGGCTGGCGATGGTGCTGGCGGGCTACGGCCTCAGCGCGCTGATGGGGCGCACCGTCATTGGGGCGACTATCAAAGGAATGGCCTCGATGGATTTTCCGCTCTTATCGAAGATACCTTTCATCGGGCCGGTATTCTTCCAGCACAACGCGATGGTGTATCTTTCGTATCTTCTGATAATATTTTTATGCTGGTTCCTTTTCCGCACGAGGCCGGGGCTGAATCTGCGCGCCGTCGGCGAGAATCCGCGCGCCGCTGACGCGATGGGGCTGCCCGTCTCCGCTATCCGCTATCTGTACTGCGTCGCGGGCGGCGGACTTGCGGGAGTCGGCGGTGGCTATCTCTCCGTCGTCTACGCTCAGATGTGGATCGAGGGAATGACGGCGGGGCGAGGATGGATAGCCGTGGCGCTGGTCATTTTCGGCCTGTGGAATCCGGCGCGAGCCGCGCTGGGGGCCTATCTTTTCGGCGGAGTGGAGGCTTTGCAGCTAAGATTACAGGCGATGGGCTCCACTATTTCGACCTCTCTGCTGCTGACCCTGCCCTATATTATGACAATAGTCGTGCTTACAGCGGTGTCGATAAAGGCCGGCAAGGGGCGTCTGCTTGGCGCTCCCGCCGCGCTGGGAAGCCCCTTCCGGCGTGAGGATAGGGAATGACGGGTGCTGAAAATAAAATAGTGGTGGCGATGCCATGAAAATAAGCGAGATTATAAAAAGATATTATCCGCGCGAACTGCTTTTTCCTCCGACGGGCGGAATCGGCGGCGAGCGGCTTGACGCGCTGCTTGGAAAACTAATTGAAGATGTGAACCATGATCTGGAAGGTATGCGCGATGAGAGGCGTCTTTTCCGCCTGAGCGACATCGTCGTGGACGAGGGGCGTTTCCAGTCTCGCCGCGATATCAGCGCAGCGGCGGTGGAGTCGTACGCTCAGGCTTATCTTAACGGGGCTGATATGCCGCCCGTCGATATAGCGTCCCTTGAAGACGGCAGGCTCTATCTGATAGACGGCTTCCACCGTTTTTGCGCAAGGCGACGGCTGGGCGCGGAGCTGGCCTTTATCGACGCCGTTTCGCACCGGAACATGACCGAGGCGGAGGCGCGCTTCTTCTCCGTCTGCCGAAATATGAAAAATGGCCTGCCTCTACGGAGCAGAGGCGACAGGGAAAAGGCTTTCGTCATATATGTCGAGACAGGACGTTACCGCTACCCAAACGGCCTGCTTAAGAGCTACCGCGAGATGGCCGAAGAGCTGACATTTTTCGGTAAAGACTCGGTGTGGAGATATATGACAGAGCTCTTCCCGGATATAGCCGCGCGGCTTTCAAAGCGTTACGGCGATCGGGCGGACGACGCGCCTCCGGCTCTGCCCCGCGATGGCGGCGCGAAGAAGAAAACCGCAGTCTCGCTGTTAAAGACGCTGAAACGCGCCGGTGAACGGGCGGCGGAGATAACTGACGACGATGGTGCCCTGGAATACGAACGCCGGTTGTTTGATATGCTCAACGCCTCGCGCGCTCGATGGAAGCGCGAAGCCATCAAAACCGAAGAGTACGCCCATCCCGACGGAGATTCGGCAAAAACCGAAAGTCGGTGAGGGGGCTTCCTCTCTTTGCTTAGATGAAATATTCAAAGAGCCGCCTCTCCGTCAGGAGCCGGCGCGAGTTAACGCGTTGTTCAAGGGACGCAATTCACAGTTCAGATATCTCCCAGCTGCTTAGCCCTGCTTTCCGCAGCTTCCTTTTGTCCCATCTTTTTCATTGTCAGCGGTGAAACGCCGGTGGCAATGAAGGCGACCTTCTCCGCAAGATTAAGCACATGGTCGGATATCCGCGACAGGTGGCGCAATATCCACATCGAGGCGAAGAGCTTGCCTGTGGTTATATCCTGCGGCGTCGTCGGTGAGGAGTTTTTCATCAGCTTCTCCACAGCGCCGTCTCTTATCTGGTGTACCTTTTTGCGGTGTGCCCGGGTGGAGGCGATGATGGAGGCGTCTTCGCGGATGAAGGCATCGAGCGCCTCTTTCAGCATCGTCATGTTATGTTCCGCCATTTCGTCTATATCGTCGAGCATGGGAAAATCACGTCTGTCGGCAGGCGTCAGCTTTACAAGCCGAAGTGATATGTTGACAGCCTGGTCGCCGATACGTTCAATGTCTGTTATTATCTTCATAACAGCATAGACGAAGCGAAGGTCTTCACGCATCGGCTGTCGCATCGCGATAGAGTAAAGGCATTCCTGATCTATCTGTTCTTCCAGCTCGTCTATGACGTCGTCTCCCTCTATCACACGCTGAGCGAGGGTGACGTCTTGTTTTTTCAGCGCAGAGAGCGCCTCTTTAAGCGCGGAGGAGGCTCTCTCTCCCATTTCCGTCACCATCTCTACAAGTCTCGCCTTGTCGGAGGCGTAAAGGTAAGCCTCAAGCTCTTGCTCTTTGCTTTTTTTCTCTTTGTTCAGCAATGTCATTATCTGTCACTCCATTTCGCGAAGCTCTCCGCAGCTGTTCAGCACGGTCATTTTCGGCGGCTCTGTCTCCTCGTCCTCGGCAAGTATCTTTGACATTCCCAAAAAACTCTGCATGAGCGAGATCATTCTAATGGCGCGGGAGACCTGTCTGTCATACGCGACTTCGTTCAGGTCGTGTCGTATCTGTCCCGACATCTGGTTCATTTCGGCCTCAAGGCTGACGGCGCGGCTGACGAGCGCCTTTTCGCCTATGACGAAGGCACGCAGGCTTGTCCGCATCATCCTTCTGGCCAGCTTGGCCCAGCGCCTCCATCTCTCTTCTCCCAGCTCTTTTTCAAGCACGCAGCGGACCTCCTCGCTGCTGAGGAGCTCTCTCAGCCCCCCGCATATAGAGCGCGACATCATCCGCATCACCGACATGGTATGGCTGATGGACGAAAATCTACGTTTCAGCTCGGGGTTGTCCGCCGGTATGTGCAGCTTATAGCAATATTCCTGGCAGGCTTCGCTCAGCTCGTCTATATCTTCCGGCAGCCTTTCAAAGAGCCTCCTGTCACGCTGCTGTGGCTCCAGCAGCATTTGCAGGTAGGCCTCGATGTAATTTGAGAGGCGTGCCATTTCGCGAGACAGGAGCATGACTGCTATGAAAGGGACGCTGATCATGCCGTCGTCGAGATATTTCGGCTGGCTTAGCTCTCCCTCTCCGCTTATCAGCCGTATGGAAAAGGTGCTCAGCGCGGCGGTGAAGGGCAGGAATACAGCCATATTGAAAAGGGCGATCATCAGCTGTCCGTAAACCAGCCGGCCTGCGATGGGGAGGCCGACTGACGACATCAGGCCGTTGACCCACGGCACAAAGGGGATGAAGAGCAGGCCGCCGAGCAGCTTGTAAAAGAAGGTGGCAATGCCGAGCCTCTTCGCGCTGAGCCTGCCTCCGAGTCCGGCGAGCAGAACCATCGTAGTCGAGCCGATATGCGCTCCCAGCGCGAGCGGCAGAGCCGACGAGGCCGGCAGTACGCCAGACGCGGCAAGCGTGATCCCCAGCGCCATAATCGCTGAGCTGCTTTGCAGGACGCCAGCGCCGATGAACGAGGCCAGCCCGGTCGCCAGCGGATTTGACGCAAATTCCGTTACAGCGCGGCGGAATTCTTCATTTTCAAACATCGGTCCCGTTCCCATGCCGATGACGAGCATTCCTAGAAAGATCAGCGCGAGGCAGCGTGTCAGGCCGGCGGCGAGCCAGATACAGCGAACTCTGACTTTGGAGAGAAAAAAGCCGAGGGCGAAAAGCAGCGGCGCGTAGTCGAAAAGCCTGAGGCTCAGCAGGAAGGATACAAAAGTGCCTCCCAGGCTCGCCCCCATCATCACATATATGGAGCCGGCGAATGAGAGCATACCGGCATCTATGAATCCCACCGCGAAAGATGTGGCTATCGTGCTGCTCTGGGTTATCGCAGAAAGCAGCACGCCGAAGAGGAACGACCTGTATTTCCCCGATGTGAATCGTCCTATTTTATCGCGGAACTCTCCGCCGAAATTGCTTTTGAAGAAAGCGGAGCTCTCCTGAACTCCAAAGAGGAAGAGCGCGAGCCCTCCCGCCACGTATATTAAATTATAGAGCCAGGCCATCGTTCAACCCCTCCTCTTTTTTTGCTGAGTTTAAGCTGAAAGCTTTATCAGGCTTTATCCGCTTTTTTATTTCTCCTTGCGCGAAGCCCCCTAAGCGCCGGTGCGCAGAGAGATAGGGCCGACAGCGCGAGCAGGACGGCGCTCAGCGGCCTGGTGAAGAGCATTGCCGGGCCGTCCATCAGCAGCGTCATCTGCAAATTCATCTCGATAAGCGTCCCTAGCACCAGCCCGAGGACTATCGGCGACGAAGGATAATGGAATTTGTTCAGCAACCAGCCCGCCACGCCGAAGGCGACGCAGACTCCTACATCGAAGAGGGATGAGCGAACGGCGAAGCTGCCGACGATGGAAAAGGCGAATATCATCGGATAGAGAATGCTTTTGGGAACCATCGTAACCTTCAGCCATATCCGGGAACCGAGGGCGCCGACGACAAGCAGAACAAAGTTCGCCACAAAGAGACTTGAAAAGAGAGTATAGACTATTTCCGGATTCTTGCTGAAAAGCTCAGGCCCCGGGCGCAGTTCGTGTATCATCAGAGCGCCTATCAGGACGGCCGTCGAGGCGCTTCCGGGGATTCCCAGCGTCAGCAGCGGCACCAGCGCGCCGCCTACGGAAGAGCTGTTTGACGCCTCCGCTGCAACTACCCCCTCAAGACTGCCGCGGCCGAATTTCTCAGGATGCCGGCTGAGACGCTTCTCAACGTCGTAGGCTATGAAAGATGCAATCGTCCCGCCCGCGCCGGGGAAGACGCCGATGATGGTGCCAAGGATGCCGGCGCGCAGCATCCCCCATTTGAGGCTCAGATATGTCGAAAGAGACGGCCATGAGGATATGCTTTTGTCATCGGATACTTTGTCGAAGGCCTTGAAATTTCCCTCCTCGACATTCGCGAAGACCTCGCTAAGCGCGAAAAGGCCGATCAGCGCCGGTATAAATGAAAATCCGTCGTAGAGTCGGATAATGTCGAAGGTATATCTTGAGACGCCGCTCACATGGTCGAGCCCTATTGTGTTAAGCATCAGCCCTAGCAGCACCGCGATGAGAGCTTCGAGCCATTTGCCTCCGCCAAGGGAGGCTACTGTCGTGAGGCCGAGAATGGCGAGGGCGAAGTATTCCGCCGGCCAGAATTTTAGCGCGAATTTCGCCAGCGGCGCGGAGAAACATATAAGTATCACGATTCCGACGAATCCTCCCGCCACGGAGGCGACGAGCGACACGCCCAGCGCCTCTCCCGCGCGTCCGCTTTTCGCGAGCGGGTATCCGTCGAAAGCTGTGACGACGGCTGAGGGTGTGCCGGGGGTGTTTATCGTCACGGCGGTTATCGAGCCGCCGTAATTTGAAGCGAGATATATCGCGCATAGCATCACCAGCCCCATAGTGGGACTCATGCCGAAGGTGAAGGGAAGAAGGATGGCCACGGCCATTGAAGGCGAGACGCCGGGCATAGCCCCTCCGAGTATCCCGACAATCACGCCGGCCGTGATTACGGCGAGCGGCTCTATACCGGCCAGATTACGCAGCCCCGCCGCGAGAGAGTTCAGCATTTCCATGACAACGCCTCCTTATTGGAAGAGACTGCCTGTCGGCAGCCCGAGAAGCAGGAGCTTATTGAATACGGCCCACGTTACGAATATCCATAGGGATACCGCGGCGCACACCAGCACGATTCGCCGCTCGCCCATCAGGAACATGAGCGCCGCTATCATCGCGCCTGTGCTGAGAAAAAAGCCAAGTGTATTGAAGAGGGCTATAGTGACGGCGACAACCGCGATGACCGCCGCGACCCGCCCAAAATGTCCATACCTTATTGGTTTATAGTCCTTTTTGTTCCATATCCTTATAAACTGCGTTACAGAACAGATCAGCAGCGATACGCCCCACAGCAGCGGAACCAGCGCAGGGTCGCTCTCCGCCTCCTCCGCGCCGTCAAAGCCGAATGAAAGCAGGATAAAGGCGGATGAAAGTTCAATAAAAAAGAAGGCGGCCATAAGCGAGTCCAGCCTGTCCCCCTTGCCGGAGGCTGCTGAAAACCTCGCCGCCAGAGCCAGCAACAGCGTCCCCGTTGTGCAGAGGATGAGCCCGCCGGCCGGAGTCCCTAAAAAGAAGGCAAGTTCATTGATCATAAAATCACTCTCTTTCGCCTCTCTCCGCCGGCGACGCGGCGGAGAGAGCTCTGTATATTACGATTACTTTTTCAGGAAGCGCTGAGCCGCCGCGATATCGATCTCCACCTGCTTCGAGAACTTATCACGTCCCCAGTCGCTGACCTCGATTCCGTCACGGACGAGGAAAGAGCGCCACTCAGGGTCTTTGGCGACCTTCTGATTCAGCTCTTCCCACCACTTATACGCCTCTTCAGGCGCGCCCTTCTTTATCGCGAAGCCGCGCCACATGAATTCATTGTCCAGTCCCTTGTAACCAAGCTCCTTGAATGTCGGCACGTCAGGCAGTTGGGGGAGACGTTTAGGAGAGGATATTGCCACGATTTTGTAGCCCTGACGTCCTTGCGTGTCGGCCGGATTTCCCACATAGGCGGCGTTCTGACCGGCGAGAGTTCCCATCATTGCCTCTGGGCCGCTCTTGTAGGGAAGCCACTTCGCCTTTATACCGGCCGCGGCCCATACATTCTGCGCGAAGATATGGTCGTTGCCGCCGGTCGCAGGGCCGCCCCATATCTGCCGGCCGTCCTCCTTTTTAGCCGCGGCGACAAGCTTTTCAAAGGTATCGTATTCCCCTTTCTCCGCGGTGATGACGCATTCAGGGTCCTTCATCAGCATTGCTACCCACTCAAAACCCCAAACCATCTCGTCGATATTCTTTTTTGCGGATACCACCTTGTCAACCACAGAGGTCGTCGCGGCGAATACCGTGTAGCCGTCGGCCGGCTGTTCCAGAACGGCCCCGATAGCGACGAGTCCGCCAGCGCCTGTCGTGTTCTCAACCACAAAGGTGGCGTCCGTATACTTTTGGGCTATGGAGATAAATTTGCGGCTCGTCACATCCATGAGCCCTCCTGGAGCGACGTAATTCACTATTTTAACTGGCTTTTCCGGATATGCCGCCATAGCCGGAGTCAGAGAGAGAGCCAATACCGCCGCCGCCAGAGCCAATACTAAAAACTTACGCATAATAGTTCCTCCTTAGGTATATTTTATTTTGTTCCGTGTTACGCCTTAAAGAGCTTATAAAGCAATCCGTGACGCAGCCCCCTGTCGCTGACCGTCAGCTCCTCCACGCCGCAAAGCTCCATCGCCGCCTCGACGATACAGGCGCCGGCGAGTATCACGTCCGCGCGCTTCGGCTGGAGGCCGACGATATTCCTGCGTTCGTCCAGCGTCTTTGACGCATAGTCCGCGATCTGCCCCCTTATATCGGAAAGGGTTAGCTTTGAGCCCTGTATCACATCAGGGTCATATATTTTCATCCGATGCTTTACTGAGGCGATGCTGGTGACATTTCCTCCCATCCCCACAAGAAATTCCGCGCCTGGCGTGACGCCTCCGTCGCTCAGCTCTTTGCGTACACACGCGCGCGCCTCGGCCAGCCTTTCCGCCGGAACTGGCGTCTCGGAAAGATAATCCTCGGTTATGCGTATGCCTCCGATGTTGAGGCTGAATTTGCGCTTCATCACCCCCGCTTCGCCGAATACGAACTCCGTGCTTCCGCCGCCCGTGTCGAATGATACAAGGTTGGCCTCCGCCGCGCCGTGAATGCCTGACATGACCGCGATGTAGGAAAGCTGCGCCTCCTCCTCGCCGGGAATGACGCGGATATCGAGACCGGTCAGCTCATTCACGCGCCTTTTGAAGGCGTCCGTATTTTTCGCCGTGCGCAAAGCCATTGTGCCGACGATATGGATGTCGTCAGCGCCGGCCTCTCGCGCCTCTTTTACGAATCCGGCCGCTGCCAGCGCGTTTCTTTCCAGCGCGTCGGGGGATATAAGGCCGCTCTCCCGCAGCCCTTCGCCCAGTTTCGCGATATTGTTCGCGTCCTTCAGAACGGTGAAGGAGCCGTCGCGCCTTTCGCTCTCCGCGAGGCAGAACTTTATGGAATTTGTTCCGACGTCAATGACAGCCTTTATCATTATCTGCTCATCCCCACGGATTTCTTCATGGCCTGAATGTAGTTGACGTTGGGCGCGCCGCTCAGGCCGAGCTTCTTAACGACGGATATGACGAGCGCCGGGTCCTCGTGCTCGACGCATATCGTGCGCCAGCCTTTTCCGTTGAAGGAGCATTCCGCTATCTCTGCGGTGGCGCCGTCGATTTTGTAGATGTCGCGGCTCTTTTTGACCTCCACCAGTTCGAGGTCGGGGCAGGGGCGGATAACTTCGTCAAGAAATTCTTCGTAACCGTACTCGCCGCGCTTGAACTCCGGCGCTTCGGTTTTGAATATTTTGAACAGCTCTTCCAGCGTCACGACGGAAATAGGGAAGCCTGTCTTGAGTATGGGCAGCCACTGTTCGAGCCTGTCGCCGTTGACATTCTGAAGCGACTTGACGTCTACCACGTCAAAGCGAATCTTTATATTCTCGTCGCTCTTCTTTGAAAGTATATAAAGCTCTTCCGTCTTTTTATTGCCCTCCATTCCAAGCGCGCGTATAGTATCCTCGCAGCTTCCGAACGACCCCTCTCCAAAAGTTCTCCATTCCCAGCGAGCAACGATTCCCATAACAAAAAACTCCTTTCCCCCGTACCGGGGCGTAAAAAATGCGGGACGTTCTCTTCACAGAAGAGGCCGTCCCGCATCATTTATATAAAAATACAGAGCTAGCCTCCTACTGCAAAGAGCTATTCTGTATTGTGCCCATCTTACGCTGATAGCATATAACTCCGGCGGCGATATGTCAATTACCAGTTTAAAAAATGCTTCAGCATTGTTACATAACTGGCGGTCATTACATTTTTTATGCGGCAGCCGCTGATGAAATATTCTACCTGCGATAGCTCCGCGCTCTCCGCGCAAAGGCTCCACATTCGTCGCTTTCCGAAGGAGACACTGCCGTACTCTATAATCGCGTCCTTTACCATATAAATGTCCCGCTCCTTTTCCGCTTCCACCGTCGCTATATGCGCTCCGCGCGGGAGGACTCCGTCCGCCAGCGAAACGTGCATTGGCGCGCCCATGTAGCCGGTAATTGCGGAGAAGGCCGAAAGCGCGGGGGGAAAGGGGGTCTTAAAAACCGGCTTCCAGCGCTCTGCTCCGAGCGTGGAGTCCTCAAGCTTTATTTTTATATCCATCGCAGCGCCTCTGACTTTAAGATTTGCTCCGGTGAATCTGGAAATAATATAAATATCGCGGTCCTTTTTGTGATTCGCGCGCCTGAGCTTGCCGAAAAGCGGCCGCAGCTGATCGAGCGGGCTGTTGGAAAAGATTCTCCATTCCCATCGTGATCCGTCCGAAGCTGATAGCAGAGCTGACACCTCCCGTCAATACGCATACGAGCTTATTTTAACAGGAGCGGGGAACAAAAGACAGCGCCCGCTTTCTAAAAAAGGGGGCTATGGTAATTTATTTATTTTTGATGTATAAATACAAAAAATCTTACTGGCGTGGTGTTTGATGATGAAATTCAACGCGGAAAAATACAGATATCCCTCTCGTCGCACGCTTGTCTGCGGTTCTCGCGGCATGACGGCGACGACTCAGCCTCTCGCCGCGCAGGCGGGGCTTGAAATGATAAGGAAGGGCGGTAACGCCGTTGACGCGGCCGTTGCGGCCGCCGCCTGCCTGACGGTCGTAGAGCCGACAAGCAACGGCATAGGCGGAGACGCTTTCGCCCTCGTCTGGACGGAGGGGCGGCTTCACGGCCTCAATTCGAGCGGCCCCGCCGCCGCGAAGGCCGCCGCGGCGGAGCTGTCGGCGCGCGGCCTCAAATGTATGCCGCTCTACGGTTGGGAGACTGTCACCGTTCCCGGAGCGCCTGCTGCCTGGGCGGAGCTGAACGCGCGCTTTGGCAGGCTGCCGCTTGAAACGCTGCTTGAACCGGCGATATATTACGCGCAGAACGGCTTTCCTGTATCTCCCACAGTCAGCGCGCTCTGGAAGAAGGCATTCGCCCTTTTTAAAAAAAATCTGAGCGGCAGGGAATTCGCGCCGCTCTTTGAGAGCTTCACGACGGAAGGACGCGCCCCCGAAGCCGGCGAAATATGGCGCAGCGCGGCTCAGGCGGAGTCGCTTCGCAGAATCGCGGCAAGCGGCGCGCGCGACTTCTACGAGGGAAGCATTGCGGCCGCGATTGACGCCTATTCAAAAGAATACGGCGGCTGGCTGCGCGCGGCAGACCTCGCCGCCTTCGCGCCGGAATGGGTGGAGCCGATCGGCGTGAACTACAAAGGCTTCGACATCTGGGAGATACCGCCGAACGGCCAGGGAATAGTCGCGCTGATGGCGCTCAACATCCTGAAGAGATTCGAGCTGACGGAGCGTGAAAGCGCGCGCAGCTATCATTTGCAGCTGGAGGCGGTAAAGCTCGCCTTTGCCGAGGCGCTGGCCGAGGTGGGAGAGCCGCGATCCATGCGCCGGAGCGTAGAAGAGCTGCTCTCCGAAGAGTTTGCCGTCCGCCGCGCCGCGCTCATCGACCCGCGCCGCGCGGGAATGCCGACCTCAGAGCGGCAGAGCTCAGGCGGCACGGTCTACCTCGCGGCAGCAGACGGAGAGGGCAATATGGTTTCGATGATACAGAGCAACTACCGCGGTTTCGGCTCCGGCCTATGCGTTCCAGGGTGCGGCGTTACGCTGCACAATCGCGGGAATAATTTCTCGCTCGACGCGGCCTCGCCAAACTTTCTTGAGCCGGGCAAGCGGCCATATCATACGATAATCCCGGGCTTCATCACAAAGGACGGCGGCGCGCTCGGCCCCTTTGGCGTGATGGGGGCTTTCATGCAGCCGCAGGGTCATTTGCAGATGATAGTCAATATGGTCGATTTCGCGATGAACCCGCAGGAGGCGCTGGACGCCCCGCGCTGGCAGTGGCTTGAGGGCAGGCGCGTCGGTCTGGAACAGGGAGCGGCGAACCACATAATCAGAGATCTGGCGGATATGGGACATGAGCTGCATGTGGACTACGACAGCGGCTCCTACGGCAGAGGGCAGATAATCCTGCGCGACGGCGACACGCTGCTGGGCGCATCGGAGCCGCGTGCGGACGGTTACGTCGCCGTATATTAAAAACTCGATTTGAGAACCGCTGAACGAAAGCAATAACAAAAGGGCGCCCTGACTTGAAGGGGCGCTTTTTTATATCTCCGCGGCAAGACGGACAGAGTGAAATAATTTCAAAAAACGTTTTTTGCGCTTGACATCCCTCGTAAAGCGGTTATGCTGTCAATAATGTAATTAAAAAAAATACAAATAACATTTCGGAGGTATATCGAATGGAAAAATTTGACGCGATAGTGATAGGTTTCGGAAAAGGGGGCAAAACGCTCGCGGCCGCGCTTGCGGCTCAGGGAAGCAAGGTCGCGCTGGTCGAGAAGTCGGATAAGATGTACGGCGGGAGCTGCCCGAACGTGGGCTGCGTGCCGACGAAGTTTCTCGTCAACAGAGCCGAACTCTCGCGCATAAAGGAGCTGCCTGATTTTGAGCGGAAGGCCGCCTTTTACGCCGGGGCTGTCCGCGACAAGAAGAGGCTGCGCGAAAAGATACTCGACAAAATGTTCAATATCTTCGACAGCGATCCTCAGATAACGCTCTACACCGGAACGGCAAAATTTACCTCTCCCTCCGAGATAGAGGTTACAGGGCGGGATTACAGCGCCTCGCTCACGGCGGAAAAGATAGTGATCGACACAGGCGCGCTTCCCTTCATTCCGCCTATAGAGGGACTTGCGGAATGTCCCGTCGCCTACAGCAGCGAGGGAATGCTTGAGCTTGAGAAGCTGCCGCGCCGGCTCGTCGTCATAGGAGGCGGCAATATCGGCCTTGAATTCGCCTCCATATACCGCCGTTTCGGCTCCGAGGTTACAGTGCTTCAGGATTTGCCGGGGCTTTTCCCGAATGAGGATGAGGACGTCGCGGCGGCGGTGACGAAGACGCTGGAGGAGCAGGGGATCAACTTTGTATTCGGAGTAAAAATTCTCTCCGTTGAAAATGAGAGCGGCGGCGCGGTTGTGAAATACGCCGCCGGCGGCAAGGAAGCCTCCGTGAAATGCGACGCGCTGCTGGTATCCACAGGGCGCGTTCCCAACACGGGGGAGCTGAATCTCCAAGCCGCGGGAGTTGAAACTACGCCGCGCGGAGCGATAGTCGTCGATGAAAGGATGCGCACGACCGCGCCAGGAATATGGGCTATCGGAGACGCGGCGGGCAGCCCGCAGTTCACCTACATCTCGCAGGACGACGCCCGCATAGTGCTGGATGATTTCAACGGCGGCGATAGAAAGAGCACAGGGCGCAATATCCCCTACAGCGTATTTCTCTTCCCTCCGCTCTCGCGCGTCGGTCTGACGGAAAAGGAGGCGCTCGCAAAGGGATATGAGATAAAAAGCGCCGTGATGCCGGTAACGGGGCTTCCACGGTCGCATGTGCTCGGCAGCTACACAGGAATGCTCAAGGCCGTCGTAGACGCTAAAACCGGGCTGATACTTGGGGCGGCGCTCTACTGCGAGGAATCCCATGAAATGATAAACATCGTTACGCTGGCCATGAACGCTAAGCTGCCCTACAGCGCGCTGCGCGACATGATATTCACACATCCGGTAATGAGCGAGGCGCTGAATGACCTCTTCAGCGCGGTGAAGTAAAAGGGCGAAGTAAAAAAATAATCTGTGACGATAGGGCGGGGATTTTCCCCGAAGAACGGGGGCGCGCTGAAGAAGCTCGCCCCCGCCGCCTGTAGGGCGGCGCAAGACTGGGACTTTTCCGTCTTTACACTTATTACAATAAAGGTATTCCTACAAACGAAAATAAAAAGTATATCCGCTAGAATTTTTATATTAGCCGCGGCGCTGAAGAGCGTTAAAAGAAGGCCGTATTAAATATAAAAAGGGAGCGGATGAACATGTCTGAAGAAGAGAAGAAAAAAGAAGAGGAGAAACGGGACGAAAAGAAGAGCGAGGAGATGCGCGAGCATGTGGAGGAGCTTCACCGCGAAGGCGACGTAAATAAGCCGCAGCGTCATACCGCCGCGAGGGTCATTGTCTTCGGCGTGATAATCGCCTTCATCGCCGTCTGGTGGATATCCTCAAACCAGCAGAGGCGTCAAGCGGCGGCGCACGACATTCTGCGCGACATGAATCTGGTGAAGGCCGAGGCTCTGCGTCTTGAGAAGAAGCTGTCTCCGGAGCGATTCTTCCCCATAGGCAAGAAGATGTTCTTCACGAGAGATTTCATAGAGGAGAGCGGGATTGGCGAGGGACTTTCCTCCGACGCGATAAATTACGCGATGATCAGGACGCCTGACGGGCTTTTCGTTCTTTATCAGCCGCGTCCCACCGAGCGCGGCGTGATGCGCGAGCTTACCGAGATAGCCGAAAAGGCCGGGCTTTACCGCGCCCCATCGGTTGAGGAAGGCTATTACACAGACGAGGCTGTCGTTCCGGTTTTTATGATTATCCAGAGCGTAAAGGATAACGATAAGGATACGGCGGAGAAGAGCAGAGAAGAATAGCCGCTCAGGATATACGCGCACCATATTTCGTCCGCTCTTCGCGGATGAGCTGAATGGATTGGAGGGATATTCAAGTGAGCGGAAGAGAAGAAAAGGGCGGCGGGGGCGAGCGAGTAGGCGTTGGCTTCGCGATAATGGCGGTGGCGCTCGTGCTGATTTCCGGTCTGGCATGGAATACGCACGGCACCGTCACGGCCGATGCGCAGGCGCGCAGGATTGTCGCCGATATGAATAATCTCCGCGCCAGCGCCTACGCCTATTACCAGGATACGGATTCCTGGCCTCTGTCGCTGGCGGATATAGAGCATCAGGCGGATTCGCCGATAAATATCGATACCGCCGGTCTTTCAATCGTGAATCTCGGAGGAGTTCTTTTCGTCAGGTACAACGGGAGCGAGACGGCGACTATCCCTGTTGCGGGGAATAAGGTGGCGCAGGCGCTTGAGAAGCTGCGGGATCGCGATATGCTTTACTCGCAGCCGACGCCGAATCCTGACGCCGCGCCGAATTATTCCGGCGGGACGCATGTATACATGCTGATAAAAAAATCAGAGCCCAAGCTGAACGCGCATCGCTTTTGACGCCGCGTTCGGAGTTCGTAAGGAGAGGCGGCTGTAAAAGGCGTCTCTCTTTTTTATTTTGCCGCGCAGTTAATAAAATCAAACTTTTATTCAATTAATAATTATTTTTTGTAATTAACATTTTTACGTCCGATTTGTCAAAAGAGCTGTTGTATCTTTTAAATTTATTGTATAATCGCATAAATCGGCAGGAGCCGATTCTGTTTGTTGTGGGTCGATTTGTTTATTATGGCTTAGGCCCTACGAGGAGAGATGGCATGGGAATATTTGGGAGAAGGAAGGTTCTGACAGCTGGGCTGACTCTGGATAACGACGCCTTTCACTATATTTCCCTGGAAAAATCAGGGGAGTTTTATAGGGTCGCAGAGGCAGTTACTGAGAAATTTCCGCCTGGGATGGGCGGAGAAGACAGCCCCTTTGCCGATTCTGGAGCGCATCTCAGCCGTTTTTTTGAGTTCGCGGCGGCGAAGACGGCCTCTTTCAACGTACCGGTGAATATTGGTATCCCGATCACTGATTCGCTGCTGCGCACCGTCAACATGCCGGGGATGACCGCGGCCGAAGCAAAGATGGCTATTCGTTATGATTTTGAAAATTATTTCCCCTTTTCGGTGGGCGACGCGGTCTATGACATCTCTGAGATAGATTATCCGGTAAGGGATGACCTTACGGAAAAACGCTTTATCGCGGCGGCCGCGCGCAGCTCGCTCATAGACAATATCGCCCGCGCCGCGGCCTCGAACGGCCTCAAAACCGCCTCCATGGAGCCGGCGCAGATAGCTTTGGAGCGCGCGGCGACCCCTGATTCCCCCGTCGAGGAGGGCTGCGTGTATGTATACGCGGGCTACCACCGTTCCGTTCTGGTCCTTTCGTGGCGCGGCAACGGCATTTTCTACCGCAATATCTCTTTCGGAGTGGACGACGAAATCGTGGCGAAGGGGACGGAGAGCGACGAGTACAGAGAGCAGGCGGTTGCCTTCGTGCGCGACGTGCGCTCCTCTCTGCAATTCGCCCTCTCTCAGAACAGAGGCTTTTCCGCTAGGTCTGTATATATCTTCGGCCCCGGAGCATCTGCCTTTCTTTGCGATACATTAAAAGAGTCGGTCTCCTTCGATTCCGTTATGCTGGTCGACCCGATGAAGGTTCACGGCATTGATTTTTCCGGCGGCGGCGAGTGGGATATCGCACTCGGACTGGCGTTGAGGTAACGTCATGGTTGTAAAGCTTGATCTTCGTTCCGCAAAACAGGAGCTGCACACAGAGGAAGATAAGAGTCCGCGCCATTATATCCTCTTCTCTCTGGCGGCGCTTTTCGTTCTCGCGGCGCTGGCTCTATTCGCGCTTGGTTCTTATCGATTCTATTCGCTTGGCCGTATGGCCGATAATGTGGCCGCTGAGAGGCAGGCTGACGACGAACAGCTTGAGCGCGCCAACGCCGAGCTGGATCGGCTGACTAATGAAAATTCCGCGCTGGAGGCGCGGCTGGACTTTGTTCTTGGCGATATCCCCTCCGTGGAATTCCTTTACGAACTGAACGAGAGGCTGATTGACGGAATAGTCGTGGAGTCTCTGACGATGACGCAGACGACGGCCTCGCTGAAAGGCGTCGCCTTTGCCGACGAAGAGGTGCTGGAATTCGGCGAGGAATTGCTGAAGGCCTCTTCCGTCCGCAGCGTTTCTCTTCCGGTGATAAGCGCAGCGAAGCGCAACGGCGCGAATCTGAGGGCCTTTTCAATAGAGTTGGCGCTTAATCCGCTGCGTGATATAGCTCTTTCAGCGTCGTCCGGAAGCGCGTCCGCCAGCGAGCGTGACGACCCCGCTCCGGCTAACGATTCCGGCGGCGAAAAGAAGGGCGCTCTGCAAAAGGTGCTGGGCGGCAGCGACGCGCTCAGGATATTGGAGTCGGAAGGCAAAGGGGGCGGAGCTCAATGAAAGAGTTTGAATTCAAGGGGTTGAACCGTACTCAGCTGATAATAGCCGGAGCTGTCGCTTTAGCGGTCGCCGCTTTGCAGATGTTCGGCATGAGGACGCTGCGCGACGGCTACGGAGCCTTGGAGGGCGCGATTCAGGAATCTCGGATTCTGGAGCGCACCGTCGAAGCGCGCACGTCGACTCTGGCGCGTTATAAGTCCATCGTTCGGCTGGACGGCGCGAATGTCCCCGTTACAATAGAATCTCAGAGCAGATTCTACGCCGTGCTGCTCAATGTGCTCTCAAATTCCGGCTTCAACGACGCGGATGTCTCGAAGGCAAGCGAGAGCGGTGGAATGATCTCCTTCAGGGTTCAGGGAGAGGCGAATTACCTTATGCTGCTCCGGCTGCTGGCCTCTTTCCGTCAGAGCTCCTATCTTATGCGCCTGTCAGAGCTGTCGGTTGAAGGGCTGCGCGACAATAACGTCAGATATTCATTTACCGTCGAGGCAAGGGTGTCGGCCGCGGCGGCAGAGGAGGCGGCGGCGCAATGAAGTCTTTGAATCTGAATTTCGGAGAGCGCTTCCGTAAGCTGCGCGAGAATGAAGCGTTGCAGTCGCCGGAGGAGAGGAAGAAGAATTATGTATATATCCTCATTCTTATTTTGCTGCTGCTGCTGGTTCTGTACACGATGCGCAATTTTGTTGAGGTCAACTCGCTGAACAGCGGCGCGCCGCTTCCCGGTGAGCCTTCGGCCGCTGATAACAAAACTATTGACTCGGCTCGGGAGCTGAACGCGAAGTATGAGGCGTATCTGAAGCTGAGGGAGGAAAGCCCGCAGCTCGCGGCGCTGGCCGAAGCGGTGGGGCGTTCCCCGGTGGCAGCTGTTGTTCCGCCCCCCTCTCTGGCCTCGGATACCAGCGTGCCTGAGTTTGTGCCTACGGTGACTATAAAGGCTCTCGTAGTTCTGGGGTCTGATAAAATATGTACGCTGGATATAGACGGCGAGGAATCAGGAAAAATATTCAAGCCGGGCGCCACATTCGGCGGCGGTAAAGGGAAGATTCTTTCTATAGACGCAAAAGGAGTTGACTGGACATGGGCAAACAAAAAATATCGCACAAGCTTGTAAAGATATTTGCCTTTATCTTTTTGGTCTCTGCCGCCGTTTTCGCGGCGGGGGAGGCGCGCGCCGTGGTTAGCGAGGCGCGTAAGGTGACGGAGCAGGAGTCGATAATAGAGGGGCTGAAGCTGCATCAAGCCGGCTCGAATCTGATCATGATGGAGCTGCGCGGCACGAAGCTGAGCCTCCCGACTGCGGAAAGCGCGGAAAACGCCGCGAAGCTGGTATGGAGCGATATCAGATTCCCCAGGGATACTGACCGTAAAAACTGGTGGGATGAGTTTGAATGGGACATCATCAAGCTGAATAAGAAGAAGAGCGAGGAATGGACTCAGAAATACGACTTTCCGCTTATAGAGCAGATAACCGTCACATCTAACGACAAAAACGGAGTGACAATGAGTATAATCGGCCCCAAGCCGCTGGTCATAAAGGAGATAGGCGGCATGGCAGGCTCCGACAGACTGCGCATTATGCTTGAGGCTAAGTCCGATATTGTCCCGCCCGTTCTTCCGAAGGCGCGCCCCGCTCCGTCGAACGGCCCTCTTGCGATAAAATCGCCGGTCACTCTGGAGCTGCGCGACGTTTCGCTGCGCGAGGTATTCCGTATGCTGGCGCAGCTGAAGAATCTGAATCTGGTGCTGGATTCCACAGTGCCGGATACGCCGATGACCTTCTCATTCACGAACACCCCCTTCAGCGAGGTCTTCGCCTATATGCTGCGGATGAACGACCTTTCCTACTCGATGATAGACAAAACGCTCGTCGTCGGCACCGCGGACAGCATCGGCAAGACGCTGGGGCAGAGCCAGACGCGCCAGTATAATGTCGCCTATGCGGAGGTTTCCAAACTCCCCGCGATTATAATGGGCGTGGTTCCCCTGCCAAAGCCCCCTGTCGTTGACGACAGGCTTCGCTGCCTCTATATCACCGCCACGCCTGAGCAGCACCGGCAGATAGAGGCTCTTATGAACCGCATCGACCACCCGGGCAAGCAGATAATGATAGAGGCGCGCCTTGTGGAGATAAGCGACGGAGCGGAGCAGGAGATAGAGACGACGATCGCCTCCATTTACAGAGGCTGGATATTCACATACGGCTCGACCGGACTTGGAAGCCGCTATACTTACGGGGGCAGCGGCCTGACGCCGAACGTCAACCCGCTTGGCACGACGACAGCGGGCAATATTCCTCTTGTCGGAGGGACGTCGGACTCGACGATGCCGGGATATCTCGTGGATCCGGCGATGAAAATGCTGGACGCCGCCTTCCGGGCGATGGAGTCTGACAATAAGGGAAAGGTTCTCGCCTCTCCCTCCGTGGTCGCGCTCGACGGGCAGAAGGCGACTGTTAAGCTGACGCATAATTATCTCTATCAGTCCGGCGTGGACGACAACGGCAACCCGGAGTTTACGGAGCAGGAGACGGGGCCGACGCTTGAGTTTACCCCGACGCTGGGGCGAGACGGCTTCATTACCATCAACATGAAGATATCGACCGGCGAGATAATCGCTTTCCGTCAGTCAGGAGAATCCGAAACGCCGGAAACGACCAAGCGCGAGGTGGAGACGCGGGTGCGCGTGCGCAACAGCGAGCTCTTCGTCGTCGGCGGACTCTACCAGGAGAATAAAACGAACACGATAACGCGAGTGCCGATACTGAGCTATATACCGCTGTTGGGCGAACTGTTCAAATCGCGTAGCACGCAGCACTCAAAATCACAGGTGGCATTTATCGCCATACCCTATATCCTCGATATACCGACCGGCGCGGCCGAGGTTCTGGAAATGCCGGAAAAGAGTCTCTATCAGTAGAAGAGGGTGTAAGGAATATGGCGCATAAACCGATAAAGGTGGTCAGGCTCGGAGAGCTTCTAATGAAGGCGGGGGCCATCTCTCAGTCAAATCTGGACGCGGCCCTTGCGGAGCAGAAGGTATCGCATCTGCGTTTGGGCGAGATTCTTATCAAGGACGGCTATCTGACGGAAAATCATCTAGCCGAGGCGCTCAGCCAGCAGCTTGAGCTGCCGCAGGTCTCTCTTAGGAATATCCGTCCGCAGCAGGAGGCGCTGTCGATGGTGCCGGAAAATGTCGCGACGCGCCTCAATGTAATGCCGATTGAGCTGAAAGGGCACAATACGATCGTGGTCGCGATGGCGGACCCGATGGACACTTACGCGGTGGACGAGCTCTATCTGCTTACCAACAGGGAGATAGAAATCAGGGTCGCGACAATGACAGATATACGCAAGGCGCTCGTCTCCTATTACCGCGTTCAGACCAGCGTCAACGACGCGATGGCTGATGTTATGCGTCAGGAACAGGCAGGAGGCTCCGACATCATCACCGTCTCGCAGACGACGGCGCAGGATGTGACAAATATCGCCGCCGACGCCGCTCCTGTCGTGCGCCTTGTCAACAGCATTCTCGAGCAGGCCGTGCGCGAGAAGGCCTCCGATATACATATCGAGCCATCGGAGGGAGTTACGCGAGTTCGTCTGCGTATCGACGGCACTCTTTTCAGCAACATCGAGATACCTGGAAATCTGCATCTGCCGCTGGTGGCGCGAATCAAGATTCTTTCCGGGATGGATATCGCGGAGAAGAGGCGGCCGCAGGACGGACGCATTCTGATAAAGGTGGCCGGCTCGCGGATAGACCTCCGCGTGTCGACGCTTCCCTCCATTTTTGGAGAAAAGGTCGTCCTCCGTCTGCTTGACCAGAACAGCGACAGAATCGGCATAGAAAAGCTGGGCTTTGACGAGCATCAGCAGAAGCTTCTGAAAGAGTCCATCACCGCCTCTAACGGCATCGTGCTTGTTACCGGGCCTACAGGCTCCGGTAAGTCGACCACACTCTATTCCCTGCTTGAGATACTGAACGAACCGACGAAGAATATCATCACGCTGGAGGATCCCGTCGAATATACAATAGGCGGCATCACGCAGATTCAGATAAATGAAAAGATAGGGCTGACCTTCGGCAGCGCGCTGCGCTCCATTCTGCGTCAGGATCCGGATATAATAATGGTTGGAGAAATCCGCGACACGGAGACGGCTCACCTTGCGGTGCGAGTCGCGCTGACCGGACATCTTGTTCTCAGCACGCTGCACACAAACGACGCGCCGACCTCGATAAACAGGCTCGTCGATATGGGGGTTCCGCGCTTCCTGCTCGCCTCCTCGCTGCGCGCCATTGTGGCTCAGCGTCTTGTGAGGACGCTCTGCCCTCACTGTAAAGAGAAGCAGATCATCAGCGAAGCTATGGAGGAGGAGACGGGAATCCCGCGCGGGACGACAGTTTACGCGCCGAAGGGCTGCCCTGAATGCCGCTTTACCGGCTATAAGGGGCGCACCGTTATATCGGAGATAATGCCGATAAACCACGCTATCAAGACGATGATAAATGACGGAGCTTCGGAGCAGCAGCTTCGCGAAGAGGCTCGCCGTTCCGGAATGCTGACGCTGCGCGAGGATGCGCGGAAGAAGGTCGAGGAGGGCGTGACGAGCGTCGAAGAGATGTTGTTCACGACTTTAATAGATTAGACAATGGTAGATTAAGGGGAGCCTTGCTAGATGGGGAATTTTCTGCTTCAGGATGTAATGGTCAGCGCCGTGAACAACGCGGCGAGCGATATCCATATCAGCGTAGGCGAGGCGCCGATGCTTCGGATAGACGGAGCTCTTGTCAAGATGCCGAATATCGACCCTCTCTCCGACGACGATATGCGCGTCGCGCTGCAAGGGCTTCTGAACGACGCTCAGCTTACCCGCTTTAAAAATGAACGCGAATATGATTTCAGCTTCGGAGTGGATATCGGCGCGCTCGCGGAGCAGCGTTTCCGCGCCAACCTGTCTTATGAGAAGGGACATCCGGCGCTCGCTCTGCGCGCGATAACGACGAATATACGCACGATAAAGCAGCTTGGCGTGCCGGACGAGCTGAAGGCGGTCGCTCAGAAGAACAGCGGCCTTTTTCTCGTCACCGGTCCTACAGGCTCCGGTAAATCGACGACGCTTGCAGCTATGGTGCAGGAGATAAATGTCAGCCGTTCGGTACATATCGTCACTATAGAGGATCCGATAGAGTATCTTTACCGCTCGGAGCTTTCTCTTATCCATCAGCGCGAGCTGGGCAGCGATACGAAGAGCTTTGCGGAGGCGCTGCGCCGCGCTATGCGTCAGGACCCTGACGTTATAATGATAGGCGAGCTGCGCGACCTGGAGACAATCGCCGCCGCCGTCACCGCCGCCGAGACCGGACATCTTGTGCTCGCGACGCTGCACACGAGGGACGCCGCGCAGAGCATCGACCGCGTGATAGACGTTTTCCCCCCTTATCAGCAGCAGCAGATAAGGATACAGCTCTCTTCGATGCTGCTCGGAGTTCTGTCGCAGCAGCTTGTGCCGCTGGCCGCCTCTTCCGGCCGCACCGTCGCCACGGAGTATCTCGTCGCGACGAACGCCGTGCGCAATTATATACGCGAGGGGAAGACCTCTCAGATAAAGAATGTCATTCAGACCGGCTCGACGCTTGGTATGCACACGATGGATCAGAATCTCGCCCAGCTCTGTGCGGCGGGGACGATAAACCGGCGTGAGGCGATGGCGCACGCCTACGATGTAGAAAGCTTCAACCGCTATATGATGATGTGATTGGTAATGAGGCGGCGCGGCTTCTTTCTATCAGAGACGCTGATTACGCTCCTTCTGGCGGCTATCCTTGCAGGAGCCGCCATTTCTCTTTTATCGACTTCTATGAGGCTTGCCGCTCTCTCTGATTCCTCACTTGACGCAGAGAATAAGGCTTACGACCTCTGCCGGCGCATGAGCGCCGGCCTCTCGACCGATGTGCCTTACGAAACATTGACGGCGGGAGGGGTGAGGCTGCGGAGGCTGACGGTCGGCGTTGAAGGCGGGAAGTCAGCCGTCGTCCTCTACCCCGACAGCCCTCCCTCGGCGGCCTCGCGCTGATGACGCGCCGCGCTTTCATCACCGCGGAGCTGGCAGTTGCTTTCGCGCTCTCGCTCGCGGCTCTGCCAATGCTCCTTACCCCCTTCCGCTCTTCCGCCGAGCTGTACTTGCTTCGCGGCGAGAGGCTCGAGGCGGAGAGAAAAGCTGAAACTGTCGCGGCCATATTGGACGAGGCTCTGCTTTGCTGCGGAATCGGCGTGCCCTTCGACGCGGGGGATTATAAAGCTTCCTTCGGTTCAAGAACCTTCAATCCCTTCAGCTGGCATGGGCCGCTTTCAGTGGCGGAGGGAAAGTCCGGAGAGGAGAACGGAACGCTGCGGTTGGCCTACGGCGTTCAGGAGGGGGTGCGCACGGACGCGGCTTGCAGCTCTGACAGCGGGGAGCTTTTTATTTCCTTTACGAGCACGCCCAACCCGGATTATCTTGAACTGGGGGCAACGTATAATAAAGGCAACTTTGTTAAAAACTGGATACTTTTTGAAAATATATCGCCGCCGAGACTGCCGCTGCTTGTGACGCAGCTCAGCGGCAGAAGTCTTAAAGTGAGGAGCACGGGGAGAGTTCCCTTCGCCGTTCCAAAGGGCGACAGGCTGACGCTTTTTCGCGCGATGGAGTGTTACGCGGCCTCCGGAACGTTTTATACAAAAGATTTTCGCACGGCGGGCGAACAGCCGAGGGAAAGCGCCGTATGCGACGCGCGCTTCGAGCTGGATCCCGGCAGGAAATTGCTGACCATATATCTTCTGGTGCGCGGCAGCGGCCCTCCTCTCTCAGCAGGAAGGATTTACGGCGGAGAGGACTGGCCCCGGAGCTATCTGGAGCCGTGGGAGAGGACGGAACTTAGCGGCAATCTCTACGCCTTTAAGCTCGAGCGTAATCTGCCGAATCTGGCTTCCGGCGGATCGGAGTGAAATTGAGCAGGTTGACGCTTTCCCTCTTTATATTTTTGACGTAAAATTTGGTAAATCATGCCGTTTTATGTTATGATTTTATAGCATAGTCAGGATTGATATATGTGGGCATGGTTATGCTCATAAGAGCTCAGGGAGGCATTTTTATGGCACAGATAGTTGACACCAGCGATTTTCGTCCGGGACTGAAGATTAAGTGGGAGGGCGGCATGTGGGTAATCCTCGAATGCTCGCACCATAAGATGGGGCGCGGCGGCGCGATCGTCCGCGGCAAGCTTCGCAATCTTGAGACAGGTTCCGCCGTGGATCAGTCTTTCAAGTCGGGCGAGCGCTTTGAAAGGATAATTTTTGACGAGAAGCCGGCGCAATATCAGTATAAAGACGGAGAAGACTACGTATTTATGGATATGGAGTCCTACGACCAGGTCATGCTTTCGCCCGACGTCCTCGGAGACGCGGTAAAGTATTTGGTGGACGACCTGGAGGTCAGCTTTGACATGTACGAAGGGCGCGTTATGGGTATAGAGCTCCCGAATCAGGTGACGCTGAAGATAACAGACACGCCGCCCGGATTCAAGGGAGACACGGCCTCCGGAGGCGGCAAGCCCGCGACGACGGAGACCGGCCTTGTGGTTACTGTTCCCTTCTTTGTGGAAAACGAAGAGATGATCGTCGTTGACACAAGAACGGGAGAGTATCTGGAGAGGGCGAAAAAACAGTAGGCGGAATTGCCGGTTTCCGGCAGCGGTGTCCGTATAAAACAACAGGAGGGATTCAAATGAGCGCACGCGAGAAAATAGCATATTTGAAGGGGCTTATCGACGGACAGAATCTGACAGATTCACCTGACAAGGCAAAGTTTTACACAGCATTGGTCGATGCACTGGATTCCCTGGCTGTTGCTATCGAGGAGCACGAGGAGCTTCACGAAGAGCTGAACTCCTATCTCGAACAGCTTGACGAGGACGTGTCAAGCCTCGAGGATGAGATTGACGAGCTTAACGAGGAATTTGACGACGACGACTGCTGCGACGATGATGACGACGACTACGAGGATTTCGACGAGGAAGAGTACGAGTCCGTAACATGTCCAAACTGCGACAGCGATTTCTATTATGAGCCGGCCCTTTACGAGCAGGACGAGGATCTTGTCTGCCCGCACTGCGGGAAGCCGTTCAAGCTGCCGGAGGATTAAAAGAAAAGATCACGCTGTGATCATACTTTGCGTTAAGGGAGGAATCAGTGCATGGTCGAACCAATGAATGAAGATTTCGCGGCAGAGGAAAGGCAGGAGGGCGGCGTAGGGCAGTCCAATCTTGAAGGAAAGATACGTATTTCCGAAGATGTGATAGCCCAGCTCGCCACGAAGGCGCTCAACAGTGTGGAGGGCGTCTCCCCGGCCAGCCCGGGGCTTATGGCCAATCTAAGGCTTGGAAGAAAGACGGTCAACGGCGTGCGTATCCTGATATCGGACGGAGCGGCTCCCGAGATAGTCGTAGACGCCTATATCACGGTGAAGTACGGCCTCCGTATCCCCGACGTATGCTGGGATGTGCAGGAGGCGGTCAAGGAGCAGGTCGAACGCTTCACCGGCTACGCTATCAAGGGCGTGAATATTTACGTACAGGGCATAAGCTTTGCCGACAAGTCGCCCGAAGGAGAAGAGGCTGAAGAGGGCGAGCCTGCCGGCGGCGAAGAGGCCTGATTCACAGCTGTAAACTACAGGAAGGCCGGTTTTTTAAGCGAACCGGCCTTCTTTTTTGAGAGGCGGTGCAGAGAATGCTCTTTCTATGGACGACAACTAAACTGGGAAAAATCTGGATCGACGGCGACGCGATAAAGCAGATCGTCGCAAAGCGGCTTCCGGCGGAGCTTTATGTTCAGGAGGTCTCTTTTATCGGAGAAAAGAATCTTCTGAATATCTACATCACTGCGCCGGATGATGTCGCCGGCGACGTGAAGGCGAAGCTTGAGGAGAGATTCAAGCTTCTCTTCAGCGGCGTTGGCATCGCCGCGCAGATAAACTGGATCAGCGTCGCGCCGCAGGACAATAAAAAGACGACCCCGCTGTGGACGCTGCCTCTCTTCTGGGCCGCGGCGGCCGCCGGAGTGACGGCGCTTTTCCATATAGGCATCATAGGCGTACTCTGGTCTGTATTTGCGGCAGTAGTCGCCTACGGCATATCATGGTTAGTGATTACGGAAGATGGGCAGAAACAGATCTCCGCATTGAAAGAACACTTTAGGAGATGATTTTTTGGTAATGTCCCGTAAAACGCGGCTGCGCCACAGGGCGCGCGAAATAGCGCTTCAGCTTGTATATATGCTAGACATGAGGCCGGAAGTTTCGCCGTCTGAGGCGCTGGAGCTCTTCTCTGCCGACGAGGCGCTGGGGCTCTTCGGCGCGGAGCTGGCGGAGGAGGGGGCGGAGAAGCCTGATGACGGGAAATACCCATCCGTCGCCGCCTTTGACCTTTCGCTTTCGGAGGCAGAGCGCGACGAGGTGCTTGCATACGCGGCGGAGCTTTTTCGCGGCGTGCGCGCAAACGGAGCGGAGCTCGAAGACATTATCCGCGTAAATATTGACAGCAAGTGGCGTCCCGAGAGGCTTGTCGCGATAGACAGATCCGTTATCGCGCTGGCTCTTTACGAGGGGACGATAGCGAAGAATGTCCCGATCAATGTCGCTATCTCCGAGGCTGTGGAGATAGCCAAGGCTTTCGGCACGGAGGAATCTGGGCGTTTTGTGAACGGAGTGCTTGGTCGGATAGTGCGCGGCGGCGATGAACAGGGATAGAATAGTCTCCGTAGACGAGATGACGGCCTCCGTGAAGGAGGCTCTTTTCCGCGAAGCGCTGCTGCAAAATCTGTCGGTGCACGGCGAGCTTTCAGGCTTCAAGCTGCATACGAGCGGACATGCGTATTTTACGCTGCTGGGGCGGGATTCGCGCGTTTCCTGCGTGCTTTTCCGTTCCTACGCCGCTTCAGTGCTTGCCTGGCCGCGCGACGGCGACGAGGTACTTGTACGCGGCAGGATAGACGTTTACGGCGCGCGCGGCTCTTATCAGCTGTACGCGACCGCGTTGCTTCCGCTTGGCGCGGGGGCGAAGGCGCGGGCGAAGGAGGCTCTTCGGCTGCGTCTTGAAAAAGAGGGGCTTTTTGACGTGCGGCTCAAACGGCCGCTGCCGCGCTATCCAGAGAGGGTGGCCGTCATCACTTCCCCTACCGGCGCGGCCTTGCAGGATGTGCTGAAGCTGCACGCGCTGCGCTTTCCCTGCGCGGAGCTTGTGGTGATACCTAGCCTTATGCAGGGGCTGGGAGCGGCGGAAGAGGTCGTGCGCGCCTTTGAGCAGGCGCGCGGAATAGCGGGACTTTCCGCCCTGATTCTCGCGCGCGGCGGAGGAAGCCGTGACGACCTTGATATTTTTGACGAAGAATCGGTCGTGCGCGCGGTACGGCTCTGCCCCGTCCCTGTTATAACGGGGCTGGGGCATCAGATAGACAGCACGCTTGCCGACCTTGCGGCGGACGCGGCGGCGCCTACTCCCTCCGGCGCAGCGGAGCGGCTATTTCCCGACGGCGGGATGCTTGAGGCGGCTCTTGGAAATGCCGCGCGCAATATGCGCGCCATGCTTGAGAGGCGCATAGGCTTTATGGATCAGAATATCCGCGAGGCGAAGCGCCGGCTAGACACGGATATATCAAGGGGCTGGACGCTTCCTGCGCATGAGTTTGCCAGACGGATGGCCGCTTCTTTGAAATCTGCCGCCGTCAAGAGGCTGAGCGACGAGGGGGCGAAGCTTTCCTCCATCGTATCGCGCCTTGAAAGCCTCTCCCCCCTGTCGCTGCTGGCGAGAGGCTACAGTATATGCTCCAACGGCGAAGGGAAGGTCATTCGCTCCGTCGGAGGGCTTCATGTCGGCGAGCGCGTAACGATAACGATGAACGACGGAAGCGCCGCGGCGCTGATAGAAAGTATATCGAAGAATGAATGAAGCAGGAGAGGTGTGAGGAGCTGTGCTTCCCGCTACTATGGAATGGAAGGACGGCGCGCTTTGGCTTCTTGACCAGAGAGCGCTGCCGTGCGAGACAAAATATATAGAGTGCCGAAGCGCTGAAGATGTGGCGCTCGCGATAGAAAATATGACGGTGCGCGGCGCTCCGGCGATAGGAGCAGCCGCCGCCTACGGCCTTGCGCTCGCCGCGCGCGCGGGAGATTTCCAGTCCGCCGCGGCCCGCCTCGCGGCTACGCGCCCGACGGCGGTAAATCTCTTCTGGGCGATAGAGCGTATGAAGAGGCGCTGGCAGGCTGATAAAGATAACGACGACGTGATCTCCCTTCTGGAAAAAGAGGCTGTGCTTATCCATGAAGAGGATATAAAGATAAACAGGGAAATAGGGCGCAACGGCGCGCTCCTGTTGCCGGAACGCTGCGCGGTCATTACGCACTGTAACGCAGGCGCGCTGGCGACCGCCGGATACGGCACTGCGCTGGGGGTCTTCCGCGCCGCCGCCGAGGCCGGCAAGAAAATAAAAATATATGCGGACGAGACGCGCCCGCGTATGCAGGGGGGATCGCTGACCGCTTACGAGCTGATGAGCGACGGCTTTGACGTGACCGTCATAACCGATTCCACGGCGGCTTTCCTGATGGCGCGCGAGAAGATAGACGCGGTCGTGACGGGGGCTGACCGCGTCGCGATGAACGGAGACGCGGCGAATAAGATAGGCACCTACAGTCTGGCCATCGCGGCGGCGCGTCACGGAGTTCCATTTTATATCGCCGCTCCGCTTTCAACCTTCGATACAGGCTGCGCCTCCGGCGCGGATATCCCGATAGAGGAGCGCGACGGCGACGAGCTGCGCATGATAGGAAAGGTGAGGCTGATGCCTGCCGGGGTTAAGGTCTGGAATCCGTCGTTTGACGTGACCCCCGCCGAGCTGATTGCCGGCATCATAACGGAGCGCGGCGTTATCCGTCCGCCCTATGCGGAGAATACAGCAAAAATTTTTTCCGGGAAGGAAGATCATAAATGAGAAATGAATTCAGAATAGCAGACATATCGCTCGCGCCGGAGGGACGCCGCCGCATGGAATGGGCGTGGGAGTATATGCCGGTGCTGAAGCTTATCGCGGAGAAGGAGGCGGCGAATCAGCCGCTGGCAGGAGTCGTCGTCGGGAGCTGCCTGCATCTCGAGGCGAAGACGGCCTGTCTGCTGAAGGTGCTGCGCGGCCTCGGCGCGACGGTGGTGACGGCCGGGAGCAATCCGCTCTCGACGCAGGATCCGATATGCGCCGCGCTGGTCGAGGAGGGAGTTCACGTATTCAGCCGCCGCGGCATGACGGCGGAGGAATACAGCGACAATCTGCGCGAGATGCTGAAATGGGATCCGCAGGTGATAATAGACGACGGCGGCGACGTCGTTTCGATGATAATTGAGGAGCGCCGCGACCTGATAAAGAACATTCTCGGAGGCTGCGAGGAGACCACGACCGGCATAAAGAGGCTGAAGGCGATGGCGGCGGAGGGTGTGCTGCCATTCCCGATGCTTGCCGTCAACGACGCTCAGAGCAAGCATCTTTTTGACAACCGTTACGGCACGGGACAGTCCGTATGGGACGCGATCCTGCGCACGACGAATCTTATAGTGGCGGGGAAGTCGGTAGTCATAGCCGGCTACGGCTGGTGCGGAAAGGGAACGGCGAAGCGGGCCGCGGGGCTGGGGGCGCGCGTCATCGTGGTGGAGGTAGATCCTCACCGCGCGCTGGAGGCGCTGATGGACGGCTTTGAAGTGATGGATATGAACGATGCTGCGGCAGTTGGGGATGTGTTCATCTCCGTCACCGGCAACACAAAGGTCATTCGCCGCGAGCATTTTGACAGGATGAAGGACGGTGTGCTGCTGGCGAATGCCGGGCATTTTGACGTTGAGGTCTACGTTCCGGATCTGCGCGAGCTTGCCGTCGAAGTGCGCCGTTCGCGCGACAACATAGACACTTACGTGACGGAGGATGGGCGCAGGCTTCATCTGCTTGGCGAGGGACGGCTGGTGAATTTGGCGGCGGGCGACGGACATCCTGTGGAGATAATGGATCTCAGCTTTGCCATGCAGCTTCTCTCAGCGCTCTATATAGCGAGCCACAGCCTTAAACCGGGGCTTTACAACGTGCCGGAAGAACTCGACCGCCGCGTGGCGGAGCTGAAGCTTGAATCTCTGGGGATAACGATAGAAAAGCTTACCCCTGAGCAGGAAGAATATATGGCCAGCTGGAGGGAATGACGATGCAGAGCCTTTACCGCGACGTTGTGGTGTGGGACGCGGAATCGGAGAGCGCGCGCCGCTGCGACGTGCGCACCGAGGATGCGCGTATTGTGGCTGTCGAGCCGGCAGGGAGCTTCCGCTACGGCCCCGCCTATGAGGGCGGCGGCAAAACGGCGATGCTGCCGGGCTTCGTCAACGCGCACGGGCACGCGGCGATGACGCTGCTGCGCGGCCTCGGCGAGGATCTGCCTCTGATGGAGTGGCTGGAGCAGCGTATTTGGCCTGTAGAGAGACGCCTTGACGGGGAAATGATATATACCGGCACAGAGCTTGCGATGATGGACATGCTTTCGACGGGGACGACCTGCTTTGCCGATATGTATGATTTTATGGATAAGGTCGCAGAGGCAGCTCTTGCGGCAGGCATGAGGGCGGGGCTTTGCCGCGGGATAGTGCTGGCGAAGCCTTCGGATATGGAGAAGAAGCTATCTGACGGGCTGAGACTGGCGGAAAGCTATAACGGCGCAGGGGGGCTGATAAGCGTGCAGCTCGGTCCGCACGCCCCATATACGGTGCCGTTCGCCCAGATGAAGGAGATAGCCGCCGCGGCGGCGGAGAGGGAACTTGGCATACAGCTGCACTGGCTGGAAACCAGAAACGAATGGTCGATTGCCGGTACTCCCGGGGGGCTCTCGCCGGAGGAATATCTTGAAGCAAGCGGCCTGACTGACGTCAATCATCTGCTGCTGGCGCACTGCGTATGGATAGATAAAGAAAAGCTGCCCTTCTACGCGCGTCCGAACATTACAGCGGCGCACAACCCAAAAAGCAACTGGAAGCTTGGCAGCGGAAGCGCGCCTGTGGCCGCGATGCTGGAGGCGAAGGTCAGCGTCGCGATTGGGACTGACGGCGCGTCGAGCAACAACCGCCTCGATATGTGGGATGAAATGCGCTTCGCGGCGCTGGCACAGAAGGGGAGCAATATGAATCCAACGCTGCTCTCCGCGCGCGACGTTTTCAGAATGGCCACCGTCGCCGGCGCGCGAGCGCTGGGCTTTGAAAATACGGGGCTGATAAAAGAGGGCTATACGGCGGACTTCATGTTAGTAGACCTTGACAGGCCGCATTATGTCGGCTGGGATATGGACAACCTGCCCGGCTATATCGTCTACGCAGGCTCTTCCTCTGATGTAAAGACGACCGTTGCGGCGGGGCGCGTCCTTTATCACAACGGAGAATTTTTGACGATAGACCGCTCAAAGGCGATGGCGAAGGCCGAAGCCGCGAGAAAGATCCTGACTGCATGAGCGAGGGGGAGGGGGCTTTGTCCCTTCCTCCCGCTTCTTTAATTATTGTGCAAATTTATAATGAAGTATATAATATTCCATTAGTCTGAAATAACTGGAGGCAATTTTATGAAACGCCGGAGCGGTAAAGAATTACGCGAGCTTTTCTTGAATTTTTTTGAGGAGAAGGGATGCCGCAGGTATCGCAGCTTTTCGCTGGTGCCCGACGACCCAACTCTTCTTTTTACGATTGCGGGCATGGTTCCTTTCAAGCCATACTTCCTAGGGCTGAAAACGCCGGAGGTAACGCGCGCCACCACAGCGCAGAAGTGCGTGCGCACGAACGACATAGAAAATGTCGGACGCACGGCGCGCCACCATACTTTTTTTGAGATGCTGGGCAATTTCAGCTTCGGCGATTATTTCAAAGAGGAGATAATTCCGTGGTCCTGGGAATTTCTAACCGAGCGCGTGGGGCTTGACCCTGAACGTCTCTACGCTACGGTCTATCTTGACGACGACGAGGCCTTCAATATCTGGCATGAAAAGGTCGGCCTGCCGAAGGAGCGCATCTTCCGTCTCGGCGCGGATGACAACTTCTGGGCTGCCGGCCCGGTAGGCCCATGCGGCCCCTGCTCCGAGATAATCTACGACCAGGGGGAAAAGTTCTCCTGCGGCAAGCCGGGCTGCACCGTCGGCTGCGACTGCGATCGCTATCTTGAAATATGGAATCTGGTCTTTATGCAGTACAACCGCGACGAGGCCGGCAATCTCACGCCGCTGCCGAACAAAAATATAGATACGGGCATGGGGCTCGAGCGTCTGGCCTCAGTCGTACAGTCCGTGCCTAACGATTTCGAGACGGATCTTTTCCGCCCGATTATGGATAAGGCCTGCGAGCTTGTCAATGTCAAATACGGCGAGGATCCGAAAAAGGATATGGCGGTCAAGGTCATATCAGACCACATACGCGCCTCTGCCTTCATGATAGCCGACGGCATACTGCCGACGAACGACGGCGGCGGCTATGTGCTGCGCCGCCTTATAAGACGCTGTGTCCGCTACGGACGGCTGCTTGGCATAGAGCGTCCTTTTCTCACCGAGCTGCTGCCGGTCGTGCGCGATTCTATAGGCGACGAATATACCGAGCTTTCCGAACAATCGTCGGCCATAGAACAGGTTCTCAGCACGGAGGAGGAGCGCTTCTCGCGCACCCTCTCGCAGGGGAGCGAGCTTATCTATTCCGAGATGGACAGGCTTGAGGCTGCCGGCAAAAAGACTCTGCCGGGGGATGTAGCCTTTGTCCTCTACGACACATTCGGCTTCCCGCTCGAGCTTACGGAAGAGATGTGCGGCGAGCGCGGCATCGCGGTCGATAAAGATGGCTTCAACGCGGCGATGGAGGAGCAGCGTGAGCGCGCCCGCGCCTCCAGCAAGCAGACGAGCAGCGTCATATCCAAAAACGTTTACACGGAGCTGGCCGACAGGATAGCCCCCAGCCCATTCTGCGGATACAGCGAGACGAGCTGCGAGGCTCAGGTAAAGGCGATAATCGTGAACGGAGCGCTGGCGGAAAGCGCGGAGGCGGGGACGGAGGCGGATATCGTCCTCAGCGATACGCCCTTCTACGCCGAAAAGGGCGGTCAGGTCGGAGACAAGGGAAGAATAACGGCTGACGGAATGCTCTTCGAGGTAGAGGATACGCTTTACCCGTCGGCTGACCTTATCGTACACAGAGGCAGGGTCGCGGAGGGCAGCGTCAGAAGCGGCGACAGCGTCAAGGCCGAGATAAACGCGGAGCGCCGCGCTGAGATACAGCGGCATCACACCGCGACGCACCTTCTTCATGAGGCGCTGACGCGGGTGCTGGGCAAGCATGTCCGTCAGGCCGGTTCGATAGTGACGCCGACATTCCTGCGCTTCGACTTCAATCATTTCGCGCCGGTGACGCTTGACGAGCTGCGCGAGGTGGAATCCCTGGTCTACGCCGAGGTCTTGAAAAACAAGCCGGTCACGACGACTGTGATGCCGATAGAAGAGGCGAAAAAGACAGGGGCGCGCGCCCTCTTTGACGAGAAGTACGGAGACGAGGTCCGCGTGCTGGATATAAAGGATTTTTCAACGGAGCTTTGCGGAGGCACGCACGTTAAGAATACCGGCGAGATAGGGCTTGTGAAGATTATCCGCGAGGAGGGGATCGGTTCCGGGATACGCCGCATAACGGCAGTCGCCGGAGCGTCGTCGCTGCCGCTCTTCCAGTCCTTCGGATTTGCGATAACATCTCTGGTGACGATGGTTGGCGGAGATGTGGAGAGCCTGATGACAAAGGTCGAGTCGATGGTCGACGAGAAGAAGGTCCTCGAACGCAAGAACCGCGAGCTTCAGGTCAAGGCGGCGATATCCGACATAGAGAACAGCGTGAAGCCCGTCGCCAACGCCGGCGGCGTAGATCTGATCGTGGAAAAATTTGACAATATCACTCCGGATCTGCTGCGCCAGATCGGAGACCGTATCAGACAGAAGTTCCCCAACGCGATGATGCTGCTTGCGGGCGTCGGCGAGGAAAAGCGCGTCGTCGTCACTGCGATGGCCTCGCCCGATATCGTGAAGCTCGGAGCTAACGCCGGGGCGCTGCTGAAGGCGGTTGCGGCAGAGATGGGCGGAAAGGGCGGCGGAAGCCCGACGCTCGCTCAGGGCGGAGCGCAGAAGGCGGACGGCCTTGACAAAGCCTTCGCAGTCGCGCCGGAGATATTCCGCGGGCTTATCTCCAAAGGGAAGTAATGCGGAGAATAATCGCTCTCGATATAGGAACCGTCAGAATCGGAGTCGCTGTCAGCGATCCCCTGGGCTTTTTCGCGCAGGGGGTCGCCGTTCTTAACGCGCGCGGCGACTGGCTTGCCGAGCTGGCGAAGATAGCCGCAGAATATGAAAATCCAAAGCTGCTGATAGGCATGCCGCGGCGCACCGACGGCAGCGAGGGGCCGGAGGCGGCGCGTATGCGCGAGACGGCGAAAAAGATAGAGGAATATTTTCCCGCGCTGGAGACGGAATTCTGGGACGAACGCTTCACCACGACGATAGCTCAGCAGGCCCTGATTGAGGCTGACGTGTCGCGCGAGGGAAGAAAGAAAAAGGTTGATAAAATAGCGGCGACCCTGCTCTTGCAGAGCTATCTTGACAGGGGCCGCTAGTCGTTTTCCGAGAAAACGCGGTAAACGGAAATAAAGAGAGGAAACAGAAAAACAGTGGAGCTGCCCGCCGGAATAAAGATGACCCCAATGCTTGAGCAGTACGCGCTCTGGAAGGATAAGTACCCGGACTGCCTGCTCTTCTTCCGCATGGGCGATTTTTACGAAATGTTCTTTGACGACGCGAAGACGGCCTCGGCCGTCCTTGACATAGTTCTTACCTCGCGCTCGAAGGATACGGAGATTCAGATTCCGATGGCGGGGGTTCCATTTCATTCCGTCGATTCATATCTGAGCAGGCTGGTCGCGGCGGGGTATCGCGTCGCGATATGCGAACAGATGACAGAGCCGGACGGCCGCTCTCTGGTAGAGCGCGAGGTGACGCGCATAGTCACTCCCGGCACCTGGATGCCGGAAAATTCCGAGGGAGACGGCAAGATAGCCGCCTGCCTCTTTGACGGGAAAAGTCTCTCCGTCGCGCTGCTTGAGACGGCGCGCGGCGCGCTGCGTGCCGGAAGCTTCACGATAGAGGGAGGGGCGGCGCTGCTTTCCGCCTTCTCGCCCGACGAACTGCTTCTTAGGCGCGGTCAGCTTGAATTATTTATAAAATATTGCCCGGCGCTTGCTCATTGCAGCGTCGTTGAGCGCGAACGCGGCGACTTCGGCGCGGAAGCGGGGGCGGCGTGGCTCTGCCGCAAGTGGGGGGTCGCGTCGCTGTCTGCGATGGGGCTCGACGACCGCGACAACGCCGCGGGGACGGCGGCGGCGGCGCTGAGATATCTTGAAGAAACGCAGTTTTCGCGCGCCACTCATATAAGCTCGCTCACCCCGATATTGCCAAAGGAAAATCTTATACTTGACCAAAGCACCCAGTCGAATCTGGAGCTTACAGATCAGAGCGCGACGTCGCTCTTCTGGGTGCTCAACCGCTGCCGCACTCCGATGGGGAAGCGGCTGCTTAAAGAGTGGATAAGCTCGCCATTGCAGGATCTGGAAGAGATATCGCGCCGTCAGGATATGATAGCGGCGCTCGCGGAGGATCGCCGTCTCTGCGAAAGGCTCTCGGCGCTGCTCTCCGGCTGCCGCGATATGGGGAAGGCCCTCTCGCGTCTGACGCTGAAAATGGGAGCCCCTTCAGATATGCTTGCGGTAAAGCTCACGCTGAAGCTGACGCCGCGGCTGGAGGCGGAGATAGAAAAGAACGAAGCGCTTTCCCAGCTTCTGCCGCGCTGCGACTGTTCGCAGCTTGCCGCGCTGCTCGACGCGGCGGTGGCTGACGATCCCCCCCGCCTGCTGCGCGACGGCGGCGTGATAAAGAGCGGCTTCGACGCCGCCCTTGACGAATGGCGGCGTAAGGCGGCAGATTCCGGAGGCTGGCTCGCCGACTTTGAGGAGGCGGAGCGCGCGCGCAGCGGCATAAAAAATCTCAAGGCGCGGGTCAACAAGGTATTCGGCTACTATATCGAAATCCCCAAAGGAAGCGCGGATAAAGCCCCGCTTAACTATATAAGAAAACAGACGCTGGTCAACGCGGAGCGTTTCATCACGGAAGAGCTGAAGGAGTTCGAGCGCGAGATGTTCAGCGCGGAGGGGGAGATAGCGGCTATAGAGTCGCGTATCTACGCGGAGCTTGTGGATAAGATAGTCGCGGCCTCCGCCGATATCCAGCGCAGCGCGGGCTTTATAGCGGAGCTGGACACGCTGCTTTCGCTGGCGCTCTCAGCCGCCGAACGCGGATATGTCCGCCCGGTAATGGATATGAGCAAGGATTTCATTGTCAGGAACGCGCGTCATCCTGTGGTGGAGGTGACGCTCGGCAAAAATCCGTTTACCCCGAACGATTTCAACTTCAGCGACGAGAACGGCCGCCGCATCGCGCTTATAACAGGCCCCAACATGGCGGGAAAATCGACCTATCTGCGAATGGCGGCGCTGATAGCCGTGATGGCGCACATGGGCTCCTTCGTCCCCGCCGAAAGCGCGAAGATAGGGCTTATAGACCGCGTATTCACGCGCATCGGCGCGCGTGACGAGCTGGCGCGCGGGCAGAGCACCTTTATGGTCGAGATGGTGGAGACGGCGAATATTCTGCGCCACGCGACGGACAGAAGCCTGATAATATTGGACGAGGTCGGACGCGGGACGTCGACCTATGACGGCCTCAGCATCGCCTGGTCTGTCGTTGAGTTTTTACAGGGGCAGGAGCATGCGCGCCCGCGCGTATTTTTCGCCACGCACTATCATGAGCTGACGCAGCTTGCGGAGCTGCTGCCCGGAGTCGTCAACCTCAGTATGGCTGTTGATGAGAGCGACGGGCGGATAGTCTTTCTTCATAAGATAGTCGAAGCGCCGTCGGATCGCTCCTACGGCATAGAGGTGGCGAGGCTGGCGGGAGTTCCCGCCGCCGTGCTGCGCCGTTCTCAGGAGCTGCTGGCACAGTTTGAGGAACGCGCGCGGGAGAGGAACGAGGATATAAAAAATTCTCAGCAGAATCAGCTGACGCTTTTTGACGTGCGTCAGGAGGCGATCCTTGAAGAGCTGGCGGCCTGCGACCCGGACAACATGACGCCGATGGCGGCGCTGGAGCTGGTCTGCCGTCTGCGCAGGGAAAGCAGAAAGGTATTGGATTTCAAATGATAAAGAGGCTCGCCCCCGACATATCGACGCGGATCGCGGCCGGAGAGGTGATAGAACGCCCCTCTTCTGTCGCTAAGGAGCTGATAGAAAACTCGCTTGACGCAGGCGCGAAAACTATAACGATACAGACGGAGCAGGGGGGCAAAAGCTCCTTCGTCATAGAGGACGACGGCTGCGGCATCGCCTTTGAAGAGCTGCCTCTCGCCGTTGAACGCTACGCTACAAGCAAGATCAGCGAGATAGAAGACCTTGAGCGCATATCGACGCTTGGCTACAGGGGAGAGGCGCTGGCCAGCGTGGCCGCCGTGTCGCGGATGGAGATACGCAGCCGCGCCGCCGGAGCGGAGGAGGGAGGGCTTCTTCGCTGCGAGGCAGGGGAGCTGACTCTGCACAGCCGGACGCCGGCAAAGCCAGGCACTCGTATACAGATAGAAGATCTTTTTTTCAATCTCCCGGCGCGGCGTAAATTTCTGAAAAGCGCCTCGGCGGAGCTGCGCCGCATCGTGCAGATAATAAACGATTATTCTCTGATATATCCGCAAGTGACCTTCCGCCTCTTCGAGGAGGGGAGAAGAATACTGGAATATGGCGGCGTCAGCTGCGTCAGCGAGAGCGTAGAGCGGCGCTGGGGCAGTGAGAGCCGCCTATTTCATTCACAGTCGCGCTTGGGCGGCCTCTTCGCGCGCCTCTGGTGGAATCCGCTGCCGGATTCGCGGCGCGTGACGCTGACGCTCTTCGTCAACGGCCGCCGCGTACAGGACGCGGCGGTTCGAGCGGCGATATCAGCCGCCGACGGGGCCGCTTACGGGGAATGGCTGGCGCTTATAGAGCTGCCGCCGGAGGATGTGGACGTCAACGTTCACCCGACAAAGGAAGAGGTGCGCTTTCGCCGCAGTCAGGAGGTCTTCAGGATAATCCACGACAACGCGAAGGCGATCTTCGCGCGGCGTCACTCGATGAGCGCGGATTCTGCCACGCCGCCGCCGCTTTTTGATATCGGAGAGGCGCAAAGCGGCGGCGGGATGACGGAGGGGGAAGCCCTTCCCGCTTACAGCCCCAACGGCTGGAGCTATACCTCAAAGCGGGAGAGCCGCCCATTTCCATCGCGCGCCTCCTCTCCGATAGAAAATATTTTCACCCCCTCGCAGGAAGATACGGAAGTTAGAGCGCTGCCCGCCGACAAAAGATATATCGGCCAGAGCGCGGGAGGCTTTCTGATATTCGACTTCCCCGATGCGCTTGCGATAATGGACCCGCACGCGGCGCACGAGCGGATACTTTTTGAGGAGATATGCGAGAGCTTTAAGGAAAATGTCGCTGCGCAGCGGCTGACTCTGCCGACGGAGATACCGGCTGCGATAGCGGCGGAGGCTTCGCTTCACGAAAAGGAGCTTGCCTCGCTCGGCTTCCTGATGAAAGAGGGCATGGTGACGGCAGTTCCAGCCATAAGGGGAAAGGGACATCTTTCCCCGACGGACATGCTGCGTTCCGCTCTTCGAGGTATCGAAACGGAAAACGACCCCGCCAAGCGCGACCGCGAGGTATGGTGGCGCATGGCGCGGCTTGCCTGCCGCGACGCCGTCAAGCTGGGACGCCGCTTTGAACCGGAAGAGGCGGCGGAGCTGCTGCGGCGTCTTGAATGCTGCGAAAGCCCCTACAGCTGCCCGCACGGAAGGCCGACAGTCTTTCTGATAGAGAATAAAAAGCTGATGGAGCAGTTCGAGAGATGACCGGGGAAAGGATCCCCCTCGTCGCCATAATAGGCCCCACCGCCGTCGGCAAGACGGAATTCAGCCTCTCTCTGGCAAGGGAGCTGAACGCCGAGGTTATATCTGTGGATTCGCGGCAGGTCTACCGTTATCTCGACGTCGGCACGGACAAGGTCTCGCGCGAAACGCGCCGAGAGATAATCCACCACCTTATAGACATTGCAGACCCGGACCAGATATATTCAGCAGCAAGCTTCGCGGCGGACGCATGCGGCGCGGCGAGACGCATCATCGCCCGCGGCCGTAGCCCTCTGCTCATAGGCGGCACGCCTTTTTATTACCGCGCGCTGAGCGGCGCTCTGTCGGAGGCTCTGCCAAGCGACGAAAATGTTCGCTCGCAGCTGCTGCGCGAGATAGAGGAACGCGGACTCAGCGCGCTGCACGACGAGCTGAAGACCGCCGATCCGGAGGCCGCAGCGAGAATACATCCTAACGACCCGGTACGCACGATGCGCGCCCTTGAAATATTCAGGATAACGGGCAGAAGCGCGAGCTGGTGGTATGCAGAGCAGCGAAAGCTGCGCTCTCCATACGACATTTTTTACATCGGACTGACGAGGCTGCGGGCGAACCTCTACGCGAATATCGAACGCCGCGTGAAGGAGCAGTTCGCAAGCGGCTACCCGGAGGAGGTCGCGTGGCTGCTGGATAATGGTTATTCTCCATCGCTGCCGGCCATGCAGGGCTTCGGCTATCGTGAGCTGGTAGATTATATCCAGGGACGCATCACTCTTCGCGAGGCGATAGATGGGGATATACGATCGACGAAGGCCTTTTCGCGCCGCCAGATGACATGGTTCAAACATTTTGAACCGGCATGCTGGTTCGACTTCGACGAAATATCAAAGGAAGAGGCGCTGAAAAGGGCCGTTCCGAAATGCCTGGACCATCTGAATGGAGGGAATAAAAGATGAGGGTAATAACCGCCGAGCCGACAGGGCTGTGCTTCGGCGTCAGGAGGGCTATAACCACGCTGGAAGAGGAGCTGAAAAAGTTTTCCCGCGTCTACGCGCTGGGCAGCCCGATACATAATCCTCAGGAGATAGAAAGGCTCTCTGAAATGGGACTTGTCGTTGTTGATTCGCCCAGAGATGTGCCCCACGGAGCCATCTCTTTTGTTCGCGCGCATGGAGTTTCTCCTGAGACGCTGAGAATCCTAAGCGAAAGAAGCTCGCGGATGGTAGACGGCACATGCCCCTTCGTAAAGACCGCCCAGGAGCGGGCCAAGACCCTCTCACAGGAGGGCTATACAGTGATAATCCTTGGCGACGCAACGCATCCCGAGGTTAAGGGCATAATGGGATACGTGTCGGGAGAGGCGCACGTTCTGGCCTCGGCGGAGGATATTTCCGGCGAATTCGTCGGAAAAAGATGCGGTCTGCTGAGCCAGACAACGCAGCGGGTCGAAACATTTTCTTCTCTGGTGAGCGCATTTGTATCTGTTTCTCCTGAAATAAAGGTATATAATACAATATGCAGGGCTACGCTTGAGCGTCAGCAATCTGTCTGCCGTCTGGCCGAAGAGGCCGATGGGATAATTGTCCTTGGCGGCAGGAACAGCGCAAATACGAGAAAGCTGGCTGAGATCGCCTTTTCATCCGGCGTACCGGCTTTATGGATAGAACATGCTGGAGAACTGGACGGGAGGTGGCCGGAAAACAAGGGAACGATTGGAATAGCCGCGGGAGGCAGCACCCCCGACTGGCTGATAAAAGAACTGATCCAAAAATTAAAGACGATGTAAGCAGGAGGATGTTGGGTATGGTTGACGAGCTTCGCACAGAAGACGAAATGGAAACACAGAACGAAACGCAGGAAAAAGAAGAAACAATGGAAGAAATGATGCAGCAGTACGATGTGATGGGCGATTTCCACCGCGGCAAGGTCGTGGACGGAACGATAATCGACTCACAGGAGGACGGCTGGCTTGTAGACGTAGGCTACAAATGCGAAGGTTTTCTTCCCCGCAAGGAATGGACTCACAAGGTTCTCGTAGAAGAGACTCCCGAGCCTGAGAACGGCGCGAAGGTCAGAGTTCAGATCACAAATATCGGCCAGGGCGAGGACGCCCAGCTCGGACTTTCACGCTGGCGCTGCGAATTCGACGAGCGCTGGAACAGACTCGAGGAAGAGGCGGAGAAGAGCGAGACGGTTACGGTAAAGGGAATCCGCAAGGTCAAGGGCGGCCTCATCGTGAGCTGCTGCGGAATAGAGGGCTTCATCCCCATTTCGCATCTCACGCAGGAGGGGCACGGGGTGAATCCCGGAAAGCTGCTCGATCAGGAATTCCCCGTCAAGCTCATTGAAAAGGATCGCAGGAAGCGCCGTCTCGTATTTTCACGCCGCAGCCTCATCGAAGAAGAGCTTTCAAGCACACGCCAGGCCTTCTATGATCAGGTGCAGGAGGGCGACGTGCTTGAGGGCGACGTCAGCAGCATCACTTCATTCGGCGTTTTCGTCAATCTCGGTGCGATGGAAGGACTTGTCCATATCAGCGAACTCTCATGGCAGCGCAGCGCGAAGGCCAAAGATATCGTCGCTAAGGGCGACCATATCAGGGTTAAGGTCATCGGCATCGACAAGGAGAACAACAGAGTCTCCCTCTCGATCCGCCAGACCCTTGACGATCCGTGGAACAGCGTCGCGGAACGCTGGACGCGCGGCAAGACCACGGAGGGAACCGTCACCAACCTGACTGAATTCGGAGCTTTTGTAGAGATAGAAGCGGGCGTCGAAGGGCTCATCCATATCGGAGACCTGAGCTGGACGCGCATCAAGCACCCGAAAGAGGTGCTCAAAAAGGGACAGAAGGTGGAAGTCTCCATCATCGAGGTGGACACCGAGCGCAAGCGCATCAGCCTTGGCTACAAGCAGCTCAACGATCCCTGGAAGGCGGCTGCCGAGAAGTATCAGAAGGACGCCGAAGTTCCCGTCAAGGTCGTCAGGATCGCTGATTTCGGCGCATTCGTAGAGCTTGAAGAGGGCATCGAAGGGCTTATCCATATCTCCCAGCTTTCCTCACAGAGAGTTGAAAACCCGAAGGAAGTGCTTTCCGAGGGACAGGAGGTCACAGCCCGCATACTCGAGGTGAATCCCTCAGAGCGCCGCATCCGCCTCAGCCTGCGTCCGGCGGGCGAAGAGCCGGCAAGACGCGCGCCGCGCGAGGAAAACCGCGAGCACGGCGCTCCGGCGGCTGAACAGCATCAGCAGCAGCCGAGACGCGAAGAGCGCCAGCAGCGCCGCCGCCGCCCCGAGGGCGGAGAGCGCAGGAGGCAGGAAAACCCGAACAGCCAGCTTCCGCAGGAAGAGATGAACTTTACCTTCGGAGATCTGCTCAGGAGCCGCGAGCAGGAAGAGGCCGAATAAAATTATCTGATATACGACGCAGAACCGGCGGCCCGCGCTCTTTGCCTTGAGCGCGGGCCGCTTTTACGTTAAAATAACATATAGAACGGCTTCCTTCCTCGAAGCCGCTCCGCTTCCATAAACCAACTATGAATGGAGGTCAGTTTATGGCCCTTAGAAAAATATGCCTCTACCCCGATCCGGTATTGCGGGAGGAGACGCGCGAGATAGAGAAGTTTGACGAAGAGCTGAAAACGCTTGTGGCGGATATGTGGGATACGATGTACGCGAACGACGGCGTCGGCCTTGCGGCTCCGCAGATAGGCGAGGCGAAAAAGGTCGTCGTCATTGACTACAAGGGCGACAGATACGTGCTTATAAACCCGCGCATAATCGCATCGGAAGGCTCCGTCCGCAACGAAGAGGGCTGCCTGAGCTTTCCCGGCATCTATGAAAAGGTCGATTCGCCGGAGCGCATAACTGTAGTCTACCGCGACGAGAACGGGGAAGAACATCGCGACGAGCACGACGGCTTCATAGCCTGCGTCTTTTCGCACGAGATAGACCACCTCAACGGCAGGCTGCTGATAGACAGGGTATCGCCGCTTAAACGGCAGTTCCTCAAAAAGAAGATCGCAAAAAAAGCGGCGGAGAAGAAATGAAAGAGCCGACTATAGCCTTTATCGGCTCCGGCCGCTTCGCGGCCCGCTGCCTTGAAATAATCGCCGCGAGAGTGCGCCCGCTCTGGGTGCTCACAGCCGCACCGCGAGCGGCGGGGCGCGGCCTCTTTCTTCAAAATACAGCCGTCTGGGAGCTGGCCGAAAAACTTTCCCTCCCATGCTGCACGACGGAAAAGCTCTCGGCTGACAGCGAGCGCGTGGAGTGGATAAAGGAGAATGCCCCCGACCTGATACTGGTGATAGACTTCGGCCAGATGATAAAGGAGCCGGTGCTTTCCGCCGCCCCATACGGCTGCTTGAACATCCACCCGTCGAGACTGCCGCGCTACCGCGGCTCAGCGCCGATACAGCGCGCGCTGATGGACGGCCTTACCGCCACTGCCGTAACGCTCTTCCGCCTCGACGAGGGAATGGATTCCGGTCCGCTGCTGGCGCAGCCGGAGCTTGAGATCGACGCGCGGGACGATTACGCCTCGCTGCTTGAGAAAGCGGCCCTGCTCGGCTCTGAGACGCTGCTGCGCCTGCTCTGCGAAGATGGCCCGGCAAGCTGGCGCTTTACGCCGCAGCCGTCGGAGGGGGCGAGCCTCGCGCCTAAGATAGATAAGGCAGAGGGGCGTATCGACTGGCAGCTCCCAGCCCGGGAAATCGTAAACAGGATACGCGGCATCGGAAAAGCGCCCGGCGTTTACTGCACGGCGAGGGGAAAAAGGCTGCGAATACACGCCGCCGACGCGGTCGATGTCCCCTCCGGCGAAGCCGGCTGCTGCGCCGTGATTGACGGCCGCCCTGCGATAATCTGCGGGGAAGGGGCGCTGCTGCTGACGGAGGTGCAGCCGGAGGGCAAGAGGGCGCTGCGCGCGGAGGACTGGGCGCGCGGCCTTCGCATCTGCGGCGGCGAAAGGCTGGAATAGGGGGCGATAAAATGAGCGAGCAGAAAAAGCTTTTAAGAAATATAGTGAAGAGCGACTTTCCCTACAAGGGGCGCATAGTAGAGCTCAGGGTGGACACGGTGAAATTCCCTTCAGGAGCTGAAAAGCTGCGCGAGGTGGTGCTGCATAAGGCCGCCGTCGCGATGCTTCCGGTAGACGAGGATGGAAAAATAATCCTCGTCAGACAGTACCGCCACGCTATAGACGAGGAGATCTACGAGATACCGGCCGGACTCGTCGAAGAGGGAGAGGACGGGAGAGAAACGGCGGTGCGCGAGCTGAGGGAGGAAATCGGCTTCAGGCCCGGCAGGATGGAGAAAATCGCCGAATTTTACACATCGCCCGGCTTCACAACAGAGAAGATAACGCTCTACTATGCAACAGAGCTGATAGCTTCAAAATTGCAGGAGGACGACGACGAGTATCTTAAAGTCTGTAAATTTTCCAGCCGCGAGATAGAAGAGCTGATAGCGGAAAACAGAATAATCGACGGCAAGACGCTGATGGCCTATTACTGGTATCTGGCGCGCAAAGCGGAAAAATGAGCTTTAGAGAAGCCGGTGAGTTAAAAAAGACGGCCGAAAGATTCGGCGACTATATCAGGCTTGAACGCGGCGGCAGCGAAAACACTCTGCGAGCCTACCTTTCCGACCTTTCCAAATGGTTCGATTACTGCCGCGGCTGCGATTGCGACCCATTCGACGTGAAGCGGGAAATGATAACGCGCTTCCTGAACGGCGAAACGGCGGAGGGACGCAAAAAAAGCTCAGTCCAGCGGCTTGGCGCGGTAATGCGCTCCTTCGCCATATTCCTGCAATTCGACGGCGTTACTGACAGCCTGCCGCGCCTCGCGCCCCTGCCCTCAAGGGAGAAGAAGCTCCCGCAGATAATGACGGAGGGCGAGATACAGAGAATAATAAACGCCTGCGAGGATGGCAGCGCGCTCGGCAAGCGCGACCGCGCGTTCATAGAACTGGCCTACGGAGCCGGAATGCGGGCCTCAGAGCTGTGTGCGGCCAGACTGCGGGATCTTGACCCGGAAAACGGCCTCATCTACACGCGCGGCAAAGGCGAAAAAGAGCGCAGCGTTCCATACATCGGAGCGGTACGCCGCGTCGTGGAGGAATATATCGACGGATACCGGCCTCAGCTCGACAAACAAAAGGCCGAATGGATATTCCTATCGCGTACAGGCCGCCAGCTCCATAGAGAGACGCTGTGGGTAATACTCCACAAACGCGGCATGCAGGCCGGCATACCGAAGCAGCGGCTGCATCCGCATGTGCTTCGCCACACCTTCGCGACGCACCTGCTGCGCAACGGCATGGACCAGAGAACCTTACAGGAGCTGCTCGGACACAGCTCCATCATGACAACGGAGAAATACACGCATCTTGATACGGAGCTGCGCGACAACTACGACAAATACCACCCGCGCGCGAACTGAGGAGGAGATAACATGTACCATTGGGACAAGGTAGAAGAGGCGCTGCGATATATCGGAAAAAGGGGCTGCGCCAGCCCGGAGATTGCTGTAATACTCGGCTCCGGCCTTGGCCGCGTCGCCGACGTGCTGGAACGTCCTGAAATAATCCCCTACGAGGAAATCCCATACTGGCCGCGTTCGACCGCCCCCGGACATGAAGGAAAGCTGATACTCGGCTCCATGGGAGGGAAGCGGGTCGCGGTCATGCAGGGGCGCGTCCACTATTACGAGGGCTATACGATGGCGGAGGTGACCTTTCCTATTCGCGTCCTCGGCTCGCTGGGAATAAAGGCGCTTGTAGCCACAAACGCCTCCGGTGCGGTCAACCCGGATATCCGCCCCGGTTCCGTCGCCGCGATAGTGGACCATATCAACTTCATGGGGACGAATCCGCTTATCGGAGTCAACAACGATAAATGGGGCGAGCGCTTCCCAGACATGAGCGCCGCCTATGACGGAGAATTCATCAGAGCGGCGGAAAAAGCGGCCGCCGCCGAGGGGCTGGAGCTGAAAAAGGGCGTCTACATGGCATTCAGCGGCCCGTCGTTCGAGACCCCGGCAGAAATAAGAATGGCGCGCGCAATGGGGGCCGACCTGGTCGGAATGTCCACCGTTCCCGAAGTGACGGCGGCAAACCACATGGGCATTCGCGTACTGGGGCTATCCTGCGCCTCGAACTACGCCGCCGGAATCACGTCGGAGAAGCTTACCCACCGTGAAGTGCTGGAAGTCATGTCGCGCTGCGGCGAATCCGTCGCCGCGCTGATAGAACGCTTTATTGACGAGGTGCGCCTATGATGTTCAATATGATCGAATTTATAGAGAAAAAACGCGACGGCGGCAGTCACAGCAAGAGCGAATTTCAGGAATTTATCCGCGGGGTAATGGATGGCAGCGTACCGGACTACCAGACGGCGGCATGGCTGATGGCGGCCTTCCTAAACGGGCTTGACGACGAAGAGCTGAGCTGCTTCACAGAGCTTCTTGCCGCCTCTGGCGAAAGATACTCATTTCCCGACGACATTCGTATCGTTGATAAACACAGCACCGGCGGGGTGGGGGACAAAACGACGCTTGTCGTGCTGCCGCTTGCCGCGGCCTGCGGAGCCGTCGTGTCGAAGCTTTCCGGCCGCGGGCTGGGCTTCTCCGGCGGAACGGTGGATAAGCTTGAATCGATACCAGGAATGCGTATGCAGCTTGAAGCGGGGGAATTTTTGTCTCAGATACGGAATATAGGCTGCGCCATATCCGGCCACTCAAAGGAGCTGGCCCCCGCCGAAGGAAAATTCTACAGGCTGCGCGACGTGACCGGAACCGTGCCGAAAGTGCAGCTCATAGCCGCCAGCATAGTGAGCAAAAAGCTGGTTGGGGGAGCCTGCGGATATGTATTCGACGTAAAATGCGGCAGCGGCGCGTTTATGAATGACCGTGAATCAGCCGGAGAGCTTGCCGCCGCTCTTGTCTCCCTCTCAAAAAGATTCGGAAGAAAAAGCGTTGCCCTAATCACCGACATGGAAGAGCCGCTCGGAGAATGGGTGGGAAACGCCGCAGAAGTCTACGAGGCGATAGAAGTTCTGAAAGGGGGCGGCCCGGCCGACACAAGGGAACTCTGCGTCGCCCTGTGCGCTCAGATGCTTGCGATATCCGGGCACGCCAAAGACGAGGATGAAGGGGCGGCGATAGCCTCAGCCGCGCTTGACGACGGAAGAGCGCTGAAAAAATTCGCCGAACTGATAAAGGCTCAGGGCGGAGCTACGGAAATACTGGAAAGGCCGCTGGATATACTGCCTCGCGCGCAAAAGAGCTTCGCTCTGAAAAGCGAAAGGGAGGGCGTCGTCTCAAAGCTTGACGCGAGAGCAATAGGAGAGGCGCTGCGCGCGCTCGGAGGCGGCAGAATGAAAGTAGACGACAGAATAGACTACGCCGCCGCCATACGCCTCAGAGCAAAGACAGGCGATAAAGTCAGGGCCGGAGACGCCGTCGTTGAGCTTTTCTACAACGACGATAACAAGCTTGCCGACGCGATGAAACATCTGAGCGGCTGCTGGGAGATCGCGGAAAAGGCGCGCCCCCGGAAACTGATACTGGGCAGAATATCCTGATTTTGTGCATAAAGAGGATTGCGGGGGAGGCGTATTTCTGCTAGACTTTACCGCGTCCTCAGACGGAGGTGCGTTTCAGCTGGTGCTGGACCCGGACTTCAAATCCGTTGTGGGTGGGTAACGCCCGCCCAGGTAGGTTCGATTCCTACACGCCTCCGCCAATTTATAATCCAGAGCGTTTCTGTCGAGCCCAAGACAATCTAAAAATCCAGTGATATCAACAAAACACGATTTTCAATAACCCAGACGATAAGGATGAGGGCTATGAGAAGAATATCAGACGCTGTGTTAGACAGAGCCGCTGGCTGCCTGGCAGGGCAGTTCTGCGGCGATGCGTTTGGCGCTCAGTACGAATTTATGTCGCCGGAGCAAATCAGTGAAGTCATGAACGGAGACTGTTCCATGAGGCCAAGCAGCGTATGGGGCACGGCAGCAGGACAAATTACAGACGACAGTGAGATGGCTGTTGTCTTGGCAAAAAGCCTTATAGAAGGTTTTGGATACTCTGCGCTGCTGACGGTGAATGGATATATTGACTGGCTGAACTCCCGCCCTTTTGACATTGGCGGAACGGTTCACAAGGCGCTGAGCAGCCGTGGTCTAAATAAGAACGTACAGAGTAAAGCCAACGGCGCGCTTATGCGCGTCAGTCCAATTGGAGTATGCTACGCGCACGATTATGTAACTGCCGGTAATGTTGCAATTATGGATGCGGAACTTACACACCCCAATAACGTATGCCGCATGGCCAATATGGCTCTGGCTCGCGGAATAGCTTACGCCATAAAAACAGGCGGCGCCCCGGAAGCAATATGCGGACACATGATGGACTGTCATACTGCCGGCATGTGTGATGAGCCAGATGTGCTTGACGCCATCAAAAACGGCATGGTATCGCCGCCCGACAGCACAATGCTCCAGCATTCAGGCTATGTTCTTCTCGCCCTGCAAAACGCCGTTTACAGGCTCACGCACGCAGACAGCGCGAGCAGCGCAATAATAGATACTGTTCGCATGGGCGGCGATACAGACACAAACGCCGCTATAGCAGGTGCGCTTGTTGGCGCATACAGGGGCTTCGCAAGCTTTCCCACGCCTTGGATAAAAGCTGTTCAGGAGTGCGATACAGCCGCTGGACTCCACCCTCGCAGAGAATACCAGGATTGGGCGCGCGATATTGTAGGATTGGCAAAAAAATTATTGTTAAGCACTGCGGCATAATATTATAACCGGGTACCGATTCAATCAAGACCATTACCGTGCCTCCAACCGTACTGCGAAATTGCCTTGTGCTTTAAAAGTCAGTGATGCCAAGTGTAATTTGAAAGTTATGGTTCCTACACGCTAATTCAGAGCAATCCTGTTAAACCCAAGCATCAAAAAAACGAGGTTATCAATGATACATGATTTTCAACTGTCCGGAATAATCCAGCGGTGAGTGTTGGGCACCATCTCAGGAAAGAGAACTAATATTTTTTAGTTATAAAATTAACACTTTATCCGTTATATACGGAGCTTCGATGTCCTATATGCACCACGAGGACGACCAGAAGTCCGTCCTCAATACGGCATAGCACTCGCCAGGAGCCGACACGGTAGCGCCAGAGACCGGAAAGGTTAGCTGAGAGAGCCTTGCCGCGAAGCCTTGGGTCATGCAGTTTTTCCACTTCAGCAAGATATCCGGTGATGCGCAGCGCGTCGACTCTGTTAATTGCGGCGAGCTCTTTTTCCGCCCGCCGCGAAAACTCAACTCTCCAGCCCAAGGCGCTCTCTGACCTCTTTCAGAGATGACGAGCACCCGCCGTCAAGGAGATATTCTTCATAGGCGGAAGCGGCGAGGGCCGCGTCTTCAAGATCGTCAAGATAGCTCTCTATAGCCTTGCGGGCGTACCATGTTTTTGTCCTTCCAGTTTGTTCGGCAAGGTTTTCAAGGCGCGTCTCTGTTTTTTCGTCAAGGCGTATGGCAAGCATTTTTATCTCCTCCTTGTTTTACAATTTTGCTATACAAGTATAACAAAATGCAAGATGAAACGCAACGGCATCTTGTCCTTCTGCTGCGCTAAATGGCCGTTACAGAAAAGCGGGTATTTTGACAATACCGGCCTGCCCAGGGCTATTCCGTAACCGCGCTCCACAGCATCTCGTTGTCGGAGAATTCCGCCTTCAGCTTTCCTGCGTCGTATAGATATGAAAGATATGATTTTACCGTGCTGCCGACAAGGACGTACTGGTTGTCGTCCATCGTCAGTCCGTAATGGTCGAAGAGCTCTTTCAGGATTCTCTCAAAGCTCTTTGGCTCGCGGGCTATATCTTCCAGCAGCGCCGCGATTTCCAGAATCTTTGCGCGGTTGACGGCTATAAGCTCTTTTATATCTTCCAAAGGCTCGTTGTGCGACGGTATGAAGATCTTTGCTTCAAGCCTTTCCAGCATGTCGAGCGTCTCAAGAAATTTCGCCGCGTCGTAGAGGAATACGATGTGGTATTTTTTTATTATTTCGGCGCTGAAAAGCGAGTCCGCGAGGAAACATACTCCGTCGTCCGCCATCAGCCCTATCATGTCGAGGTAATGACCGGGGAGCTTTATTATTTCCAGCCCCTGAGGCAGATTTTCTTCAATGCCGCAGGTCTCGTCTGTCGCCTTCGCCATGAGGAATTTATTGCGCAGCTTCGCGTAGGGGCGGCCTCCGTAGAGCATGGAGCTTTCAAGCATAGTATGGCGCGCGAAGGCGTTTTCAACGTCGCTTGACATGACGCGGCAGCCGGTGCGGCTCTGTATGAACTGATTGCCTCCGATGTGATCGGCGTTGGCGTGAGTGTTGACGATGGAGGATATTTTCCAGCCCATAGCAGTCACGGCCTTTAATATTTTACGCCCCGCCTCTTTGTCGTTGCCGGAATCTATAAGACAGACCTCCTCGCCGCCGATACGGTAAACTCCTACGTTCGTGGGGCTTTTTATATACCAGCTCTTTTCTCCGGCCTGAATAAGTTCGTACATCCGCCGTCACTGCCTTTCTTCCAGAAATTTGGGTTATATTGTGATGAATTATATGTTATGATAATAAATTGTAAAGGCGGGGATGAGATGTTTATTACCTTCGAGGGGATAGACGGATGCGGCAAATCTACGCAGGCTGCTTTGCTCTGCGAGGCTCTTGGCGGCGGCGCGCTCGCGACGCGCGAACCCGGCGGCTGGGAGGGCGGCGGCGCGCTGCGCGGCATGGCGCTTGACGGTTCGCTCCGCCATCCGTGGAGCGAGGCTTTCCTCTTTCTTCTTGACCGCGCGGAGCATGTCGCCAGGGTGATTTCTCCGGCGCTTGCCTCCGGTCGTCATGTCGTCTGCGAGCGCTATCACGACTCCACTCTCGCCTATCAGGTGTGGGGCAGGGGAATGCCGCTGGAGCCGCTGCGCGAAGCGGCTGCGCTGGCCGCTTTTCCCGTTCCTGACGTTACGCTTTTATTTCATATAGAACCTGAGCTGGCGTTGGCGCGCGTCGCCGGGCGAGGCAGGCCGGATTCTTTTGAAAAAGAGGGGCTGCCCTTCATGCGGAGGATAGACGAGGGATACCGCGCGCTTGCCGCGGCGGAACCTCAGCGGTGGATAGTGATAGAATGCGGAACGAGGACTCCTGCGGAGCTTTTTGAAGTGGTGAAGGAGAAGCTTTCAGCGAGGGGGCTTTCGCTGTGAGCCCTGAAACTGCGTCGCTTATAGAGGCTTCCTCCGGCTGGAAGGAGCTGTGCGCGGCGGCGGAGGCCGGTCGTCAGCCGCAGTCTGTCGGAGTGACGATCCCCGCCGTGATGCAGGAGAGCTTCGCCGAGCTGTACGGGCGGCTTGTCCTTGGAGAGGACGATCTGTGGAAAGACGGGCGGCATCCAGATATGATATGCGCCGGCGCTCCGGCCTCAGCCCCCACGATTGACGAGTGCCGCCGCTTGCAGGGTGAGCTGGCTCTGCATCCGCTCTCGGCAAAGAGACGGCTTGCGGTGGTCTGGATGGCTGACAGGCTGTCGAAGGAGGCTTCAAACAGCCTGCTGAAGATCACGGAGGAGCCGCCGGAGCGCGGGAACATTCTCTTTCTCTGTGAGGAAGACAAGCTGATACCGACGATAAAAAGCCGCATCTGGTCGATACATATAGATTTGCCGGAAGAAATATTGAAGCCGCATCCAATGCCGGAAAGCCCGCAGGAATGGGCGAAATGGATGGAGACGGGGCGTAAGCCCAGCCCGGAGATACTTCTTCTTGAAATGCAGGGATGGATGAGAGATCTGGCGGAAAAGCGCGATTATAAAAGAGCCTCCGAGCTGGATTCATTGATACGCGTTATGGAACAGAGAAGGCTGTCCTCGTCCATGATAGAGGATTTGGTTTTCGCAGTATTCAAGGAGGGCGTTCCTTATGAGCAAATATCTGGCGGTTTATGGTAAGCCGCGTTATCTGGGACTCGTCGAGTATGACGGGGAGATAAAAAAATGTACCAGAATCATTGTTGAGTCCGTTCGCGGCGAGGAGCTGGCTGTGGTGGTCGGCGCCGTCACCGCTGAACAGGAGGCGGAATACAGGCTGCTTCGCAACACGTCGGAGCACGGCGACGGTATGGCGAAAAGCTCGGAACCTGTGGTGACGGATCTTTCTTTCATAGCGCTTGCTTCGGAAGAGGATATTGAAGTGGCGGAGAGCTATCGCGAGGAAGAAAAAAATATTCTCGTCGAGGGGAAAAATCTTCTGAAGCCGCACAATCTGGATATGAAGCTGATAGACGTCGAATTTCTCCGCGCCAGACGCAAGCTCTTCTTCTACTTTTCATCGGAGCAGCGCGTGGATTTTCGAGCCTACGTCCGCGACCTGGCGCGCGAGTTCAGGACGCGCATAGAGCTGCGTCAGGTCGGCGTGCGCGACGAGGCGAAGATAATCCGCGGCGTCGGCCCATGCGGACAGCCCTGCTGCTGCAGCTACTGGCTGAATCAGTTTTCCCCCATCTGTATAAAGATGGTCAAGGAACAGAATCTCGCTCTCAATCCGGCGAAAATATCCGGTATATGCGGCAGGCTGATGTGCTGCATGTGCTACGAATACGAAGTCTATCACGAGGCTTGGCAAGGCTTTCCAAATCCCGGCACAAAGATAAAGACGCCGAACGGCAACGTGATCGTCTCAGGCATGGATCTGCCTACAAAAAGCCTGCGCTGCTTCATCGTCGGCAAAGGCGAAGTCAAAGTCCCGCACGACCGCTTTGAGGAATTTAAAGAGACCGTCACATCAGGTGGCGAATGGGTGACGCCTGAGCCGGAAGCGGAAGAGCCGCCGTTCAAAATGCCGGAGCTTTTCTCAAATATTTCCCGGAATCTCAACAAAGGAGCGTCGGGGGGGAGCGACGAGCGCGGCGCCCAGCCGAAGGGGGAAGAACATTCCTCCGAGCCGCGCCGCCGCAAAAAGAGAAAAAAACACAGCCAGCGCCGCGAGGCGCAGCCTGAGCATGAAGAGCAGGCTGAGATAAGAGAGCTGTCGCTGGGGCAAAGCTCAGACATCCGCGGCGACATGGAAAATAAAAATCAGGAAAGGCCAAGACGCCATTCTCCGCGCCGCAGAAAACAGAGCCCCGCGAAAAATGAGGCGGAGAGCAGAGCCGCTCAATAAAAATCGGAGGTGTGAACGATGGGAATATTCAAGAGCTTCGCAGAAAAACTGAAAAATGCCGGTAATCGCTGGACGCAGAGCGTATCAAACCTCTTTTCTGACGACCCGGTGGACGACGTTTTCTGGGAGGAACTCGAGGAACAGCTTATATTGGGCGACGTAGGTATCGACACGACCGAAGCGCTCATCTCCGAGCTTAAAAAGGTGATGATCGACCGCAGGATAACGAAAAAACAGGAGCTTAAATCAGTATTCGCCGATATGCTCATCGCGCGGCTTGAGGCTGTCCCCGGCATGGGAAAGGCGCTGGATCTCTCGCGGCGTCCCTCTGTGGTCATCATGATAGGAGTCAACGGCAGCGGCAAGACGACTACCTCCGGCAAGCTGGCCTCACAGCTCAAAGCGGAGGGCAAAAAGGTCATCATGGCGGCGGCAGACACATTCCGCGCGGCGGCAATCGAACAGCTGAAGGCATGGGGCGAACGCGCAGGCGTGCGCGTTATAGCGCAGACACAGGGCAGCGACCCGGCAGCCGTCGTCTATGACTCGATAATGGCCGGCAAAGCCGCGGGCGACGACGTGATACTGGTGGATACTGCAGGGCGGCTTCATACAAAGTCGAATCTGATGGAAGAGCTGTCGAAGGTGACGCGCGTGATAAAGCGCGAAATACCGGAGGGGCCGTCAGAGGTGCTGATAGTGCTGGACGCGGTAACGGGACAAAACGGCTTCATGCAGGCGGAGACATTCAGCAAAGCTATGCCGATAACGGGAGTAGTGCTGACCAAATTCGACAATACCTCCAAGGGCGGCATAGTGATAGCCATCGCGGACAGGCTGAAAATGCCCATCCGCTACGTCGGGCTGGGCGAGGGGATAGACGACCTACAGCCCTTTGAGCCGCGCACCTTCGTTGAGACGCTGCTGAATGCCGGAAGCGAAGAATAGCGGAAGGCGCCACCCGCGCGAACCGCTTGTAAAAAAAATAGCCGCGCTGCTCGTTCCGCGCGGCAGCGGCGAGATATACAGGAAATGCCGCGAGCTGCTGACGGAAAGCTGGGGAGAGCCGGAGCGCGAGAGCGCCCCGATGCCGTTCGTCTGGACAAACTATTACGAGGATATATCCCCGGAGCTGGACAGAATATTCCTCTCCTATCCAGGCCTTCATCCCGTCTCCGAGCTGGCTGACTGGAAGCTTGAAAGCTGCCGCATAGAAAAGCTGACAGGCGAGAGCCGCCGCGTGAACATCGACCCCGGCGCGATAGACGGCGCAAGACTGCTGCTGGCCTCCACAAAGGGACAGGCGCAGCGCGTCTATCTGCGCGGCGGCATATTCTGCGAAGTGACGCTCTGCCGCCGTAAAGGGCGCTGGGAGAGCTTTTTCTATACCTTCCCTGACTTCCGAAGCGGCGCTTACGACAAGTGGCTCGAACTTGTCAGGGAGGACTGGAAGAGAGAAGCAAAAGAGAATTCAATATAAAATTTTTCAAAAAAAATCGGGAGGCCATTGCATGATACCGCGCTACGAAACACCGGAGATAAAAAAGATATGGACAGACCAGAACCGCTTCAGCCGCTGGCTTGACGTTGAGCTTGCCGCCACGCAGGCATGGAACGAGGCCGGAGTCGTCCCCGACGAGGACTTCAAGAATATCAGGGAAAAGGCCGGCTTTTCCGTCGAGCGCATACGCGAGATAGAAGAAGTCACGCAGCATGACGTTATCGCCTTCGTTTCGAGCGTGGCGGAGACCATAGGCGAATCCGGGCGCTTCGTTCACCTCGGACTGACAAGTAGCGACGTTATCGACACGGCCTCTTCGCTGATGCTCGGTGAAAGCCTTGACGTAGTAGTCGCGGAGCTGGAAAAACTTCGCCGGACAGTTGGGGAAAGGGCGGCTGAATATAAATTCACCCCCTGCCCCGGACGCACCCACGGTATACACGCGGAGCCTACGACATTCGGCCTCAAACTGCTTAACCATTACGCGGAGCTTGGGCGCGACATCGAGCGGCTGACGCAGAGCAGAAAAGAGATGATGGTCGGAAAGCTCTCCGGCGCTGTTGGGACATACGCGAACTGCCCGCCGGAGATAGAGGCGCGCGTCTGCGAATTACTCGGCCTTGGAGTAGACCCAGTATCCACGCAGGTAATACAGCGTGACCGCCACGCGCGCGTCATCACCGACATGGCGATATGCGGAGGCACCCTCGAACGGCTGGCGCTGGAAGTGCGCCACCTGCAGCGCACTGAGGTGCTGGAGGCTCTGGAACCTTTCAAAAAGGGGCAAAAAGGCTCTTCCGCGATGCCGCACAAAAAAAATCCCATCCTATGCGAGAGAGTCTGCGGAATGTCGCGGCTGCTGCGCGGCTTTGCCGTCCCAGCGATAGAGGACATCGCGCTCTGGCATGAGCGCGACATCAGCCACTCCTCAGTGGAGCGGGTGATGTGGCCCGATGCCTTCCACCTCCTCCATTACATGACAAAAATCATGATAAAAGTGATTGGCGGACTAGTCGTAGACGCCGATAAAATGATGGAAGACATAGACATCACAAAGGGGCTGCTATTCTCCGGCCGCGTGCTGATTACCCTCGTCGAGAAAGAGGGGGTCAGCCGCGAGGAAGCCTACGCCATAGCGCAGAGCAACGCCATGCGCTGTTGGAATGAAAAAACTCCGCTGCTCGAACTTTTGAAAGCCGACCCGCGGATCACTAAAATGTCCCACGCGGAGCTGGAAGCCCTCTTTGATCTGGAATACTATATGAAACATATAGACGAGATATTCAGCCGCTTCCCGGAACTTTCCTCCGCGAAATAACCGGCTGCGCCGCGCAGCGGCGGAGGCGAGAGCATCAGCTGCCCGCACTCCGCCGCCGCGTTGTCATAATGAAACGCTGAGCGTCCGCGGCATCCATACGCCGCGGACGCTCAGCTCGTGCGCCCGGCATGGTCAACAACTAGGTGGTGAAAGTCCACTACGCGCTCG
>JAUNJZ010000058.1 GCA_030533085.1 Synergistaceae bacterium | reverse complement strand
TGAACCGCCGTGTACCGAACGGTACGCACGGTGGTGTGAGAGGTCGGCTACTCAATTAATGGGTAGCCTCCTACTCGATTGACAGCGAGCGGAGCTTTTTTTATCGGCGGCGAGCGGTTATAATATCATGAGCGGGAATGAAAAGAAAAGGGCGGAAACGGGAATGTTCTATAGAGATTTATTTGCTTCGCTGTGTTTTATATTTTTCGGTCTGGCGCTCGCCACTCATCATCCCTATTTTTACTTTGGGGCGATGATGTGCGGCTGCCTTTCAACGACCGCTAAAAGGAAGATGTGGGCGAATCCGCCGTGGTCCGACGCGATATATGACCGCGTCGAGGGCTGGCTGGACGGCAAAGTGGAAGGCTGCAAGACGGAATTTAAGGATGATGACGAAATAAAACCGCTGCCGCCGCTGAAAAAATAGAATCGCGCGACGCGATGACCGGAGTCTGTATAATGCGAAGAGAAAGAGGAAGCCCCAGCCGTTTGGCCGGGGCCTCTTCTTTGATATGGCGTTTTTATTTTGCCGCTTCGGCTGCCGTATCGGCGGCAGGCTGGGGCTTCGGCGCGGGCCTTGGCGGCCTTGCGTCGCGGATGGCCTTCACGGGGCATTTTGCCGCGCAGAGACCGCAATTCACGCATTTCGCGGGGTCTATAACTGCCAGGCTGCCCTTCATTTCAATCGCCTCTTTGGGGCAGGCTTTGACGCAGAGGGTGCAGCCTATGCAGCCGGCAGAGCAGACGCTTTTCACGAGCGGCCCTTTGAGCGGGTTGGCGCAGGCGACCTGGATCTTTGATTTTTTCGGTATCAGCGTGATAACGCCTCTCGGACATTCGGCGGCGCAGGCTCCGCAGCCGACGCACTTTTCGCTGTCTACGACTGCGAGGCCGTTTATGATCCTGATCGCGCCGAAGGAGCAGACCTTTACGCAGGTGCCGAAGCCCATGCAGCCGTAGGCGCAGCCGCCCGGCCCCCTGCCCGGAACGACGGAGGCGCTGCGGCAGTCGTCAAAGCCCATATATACGCAGTCTTTGACCATCTTGTCTTTGCTGCCTTGGCAGCGGACAAAGGCCGTCATAGGCTCGGAGCTTTCTGCCGTGACGCCCAGTATTTCCGCTATTTTCGCCGCGACGTCTGGGCCGCCGGCCGCGCAGGCTGTCGGCTTCGCCGTTCCGGCGACGCAGGCTTCGGCGAAGCCGTCGCAGCCGGGGAAGCCGCAGCCGCCGCAGTTTGCCCCAGGCAGTATAGCGCGTATTTCGCTCTGACGCGGGTCAACGGCAACGAAGAATTTTTTTGAGGCAAAGGCCAGAAGGCTTCCGAAGACGACTCCCAGACCTCCCATTACAAGCGCCGGATAGAGTATTCCATTCATTTTGCCTTCCCCCTTACTTAATGAGGCCGTTGAAGCCCATGAAGGCTATCGACATCAGGCCGGCCGTTACAAGGGCTATCGGCAGCCCGCGCACGCAGCGCGGCATTTCGGCGTTCATTTCTATTTTTTCGCGGATCCCCGCCATCAGCACGATTGCGACCAGGAAGCCGGCCGAGGAGCCGATGGCGTTGACTATCGAGGCGACGAGGCTGTACTTTTCGTTCATGTTGATGACGGCGACGCCGAGTACCGCGCAGTTGGTGGTGATGAGCGGGAGGAATATGCCGAGCGACTTGTAGAGGCCGGGCATCACCTTTTTAAGCACTATCTCGACGAACTGCACGAGCGCCGCGATGATGAGGATGAACGCCAGCGTGTAGAGATATTCCAGCCCCAGCGGAACGAGGATGAAGGTATAGGCGAGCCATGTCATTATCGCCGCGAATGTGGTGACGAAGATGACGGCGACCCCCATGCCCTTTGCCGTTTCCAGCTGGCTGGATACTCCAAGGAAGGGGCAACAGCCGAGGAAGCGGGCCAATAGTATGTTGTTGACGAATATCGAGCTGATAAAGAGCGCCAGAAGCGACATTATTTACCTGCCTCCTTTTTTTCCTTCGCGCAGACGACGGCTTGCGTGCCGCCGCCGCAGATGTTTTTCAACGCGCAGCCGCCGCAGGCGTCAAGCTGCTGCCAGCCGTCGAACTTCGCGTTGGGATTTGCCTCTTCCTCTTTCCTTATCTGCCTTTTGCGGAAGAGCGCCATCAGTATTCCCAGCGTGATGAAGCCGCCGGGGGCGAGTATCGCGAGCAGCGCGGGCTGGTAGAAGGCTGGCGAGAGAATGGTCGCGCCGAATATGGTGCCGTTGCCTATCAGCTCGCGTATCGCGCCGATCAGTATCAGCGCGGCGGTGAAGCCCAGCCCCATGCCTATTCCGTCGAAGGCTGAGGCTGCGACGCCGTTCTTAAAGGCGAATGCCTCCGCGCGCGCGAGGATTATACAGTTGACGACGATGAGCGGTATGAATATCCCCAGCGATTTGTTAAGCTCCGGCGTATAGGCCGATATCAGCAGCTGCACGACGGTGACGAAGCCCGCTATCACTACGATGAAGGCGGGGATGCGTATTTCGTCGGGGATGAACTTCCTGAGCAGCGCGACTGCGACGTTGGAGCCGATGAGAACCGCCGTGGCGGCCAGCCCCATGCCGAGGCCGTTTATCGCGCTGGAGGTGACGGCGAGCGTCGGGCACATGCCGAGCACCAGCACGAAGGTCGGGTTTTCGGTCACTATGCCGTTTTTGATTATTTTAAGAGGATTTATCATCAGTATGCCTCCTCCGAGTTTTTATTTCCGGCAGCTCCGTCTTTCAGACGGTCGCGCCAGTATTTCAGCGCGGCGTTCACTCCGTCCGTTACGGCGGTTGAGGTGATGGTCGCGCCGGAAATGGCCTGTATCTGATTTTCAGATTCCGGCGGCGTTTTGGTGACGGCAAGCTCGTCGGCAAGCTTTTCGCGGAACTGTCCCGCGAAGGCCGGCTCTCCGGCTTTCGCCCCCAGCCCCGGCGTTTCGCTGTGGTTGAGTATTTTGATGTCCATCACGCGCCCGTCGTTGTTGACGCCTACGACGAGGGTGATGAGACCGCCGTAGCCCTTGGGGGTGACGGTGAAGTTGTAGCCTATGACGCTGCCGCCGCCCTCTCCCTCATATACCTCGCTGATGCCGCCGCCCTCTCCGTCGATTTCCAGCTGCCTGAAATTCTGCGCGCCGGGGAGGGTGGAGGCGAGAGCCTCATTTTTCTCGCGAGCCTGAGCCTCTCTTATCGGCTCAAGCGTCATCGTGTGCACCGCTCCGAGAATAAGCCCCGTCACGGCCGTTATCGCAAAGAGGATCAATCCCAGCTTTACAATCTTAGACATGTTTTTTCACCTCTCCGAAGATGCGCGGTTTCGTCGCGCGGTCAATGAGCGGAACTGTGAGGTTCATTATCAGTATAGAGTAGGAGACCCCCTCCGGGTAGCCGCCCCAGGTGCGTATGAGCGCGGTGAGCAGGCCGCAGCCGGCTGCGAATATCATCTGTCCGCGCAGTGTGATCGGCGAGGTCGTGTAGTCGGTGGCCATGAATATCGCGCCGAGGAAGAGACCGCCGGTCAGCACCTCGTAAAGCGGACCGACCGGCCTGCCGAAGAGAGTGCAGAGAATGGCGACTACGGCGACGTAGATAACCGGAGTCTGCCATTTGATTATATCTTTATATAGCAGTATGGCGAATCCTATCAGCAGCGCAAGCGCCGATGTCTCCCCGATGCAGCCGCCGACTCTGCCGATGAATATATTCTGGAGGCTTGGGAGGTTTTCCAGCGTTCCGGCCTTTATCAGCGCCAGAGGGGTCGCGCCGGAAACTCCGTCGATGCTCCACGTCGTCATCGGCACGGGCCAGCTTGTCAGCATCATCGCCCTTCCCGCAAGAGCGGGGTTGACGATGTTGCAGCCGAGACCGCCGAAAAGCTGCTTGACTACGATAATCGCGAAGAGGCTGCCCAATACCGCCATCCAGAAGGGAATGGTCGGCGGCAGGTTGTAGGCCAGCAGCAGCCCGGTCACGGCGGCGGAGAGGTCGTCTATCGCGACGGCCTTTTTCGCACACTTATCCCATATATACTCAAAGGCCACGCAGGATATGACGCAGACGGCCATCACAGCCGCGGCCCGGAGGCCGAAGAAATATATTCCCGCCAGCCCTGCGGGGGCCAGCGCCGCCAATACCCAGCCCATTATCTTCTGCGTGTCGAGCGGGGAGTGGATATGCGGTGAGCTTGAAACTACCAGTAAACGTTCCATTATTTTGTCGCCGCCTTTCTGCGCATTGCCATGACGGAGCTTTTGCCGTCGCGGCAGCCCTGCGTCAGCGGACGGTTGGCCGGACAGGCGTAGGTGCAGCTGCCGCATTCGATACAGTTCATTCCGCCCTCTTCCTCAAAGCGCTTGTACTGGCGAGCGAGCACAAGCGGCTCCAGCACGGTGGGGACCAGCCCCACAGGGCAGGCCGAAACGCAGCGCCCGCAGTGCAGACAGGGGGTGATGGGCTTCAGCATAGCCGATTTTGCCGTAAGCGCCAGAATGCCGGATGTCCCCTTGACTACCGGCACGTCGATGGAGCGCATAGAAACGCCCATCATCGGGCCGCCGGAGAGTATCTTTACCGGCTGCTCCTTAAATCCGCCGCACAGCTCGACAAGCTCGCGCACGGAAGCGCCGAGCGGCACTCTGATATTTTTGGGATGGGCTATCGCGTCGCCTGTGACAGTTACGACGCGCGACACAGCCGGCTCTCCGTCGACAATGGCGCTGAAAATCTGATATACGGTGCGCACGTTGAGGATTATGCAGCCGACGTCGGCGGGGAGCGCCGTGACGGGATACTCCTGTCCGGTAAGCGCTTCGATAAGCATCTTTTCCGCCCCCTGCGGATACTTGACGGCCAGCGGCTGAACCGTTACATTCTCCGCCGCGAGCCTTGCAGCCGCTTCCTCCATTATCTTTATCGCCTCAGGCTTGTTGTTTTCTATCGCGATAATGCCGCGAGCCTCGGGGAAAAGACGCATCACGAGCAGAAGCCCCTTTATCACCTTTTCCGTTCCCTCGAGCATCAGGCGGTTGTCGCAGTTCAGGAACGGCTCGCATTCCACGCCGTTGACGATGAGCCATTTGATCTTTTTATCCGGCGGAGGCGAAAGCTTGACCGCCGTCGGGAATGTGGCGCCGCCGAAGCCGACGATTCCTGCTTCACGGATACGCTTCAGATATTCCTTCGGGTCGGCAGTCTCGTAATTCTCCAGAGGCTTCCATTCCGGAGCCATCTCATAGAGGCCGTCATTTTCCACGATGACGCAGTTCTCATAGATTCCGGGCGTCGTCAGGCGCATGGCGATATCCTTCACAGTGCCGGAGACGCTGGAGAGGATCGGGGCCGATACAAAGGCGTCGTTGTTGCCCAGCCGCGAGCCGACAAGAACGCGCTCCCCCTTCGCCACGACCGGCGAGCAGGGGGCGCCTATGTTCTGCGCCATCGGAAATACCAGCTCGCCGCGCGGAAGATATCTTTCGATACCTTCGCTTACGGTCAGATCTTTGTTCTGAGGCGGATGAATACCTCCCCAGAAAGTCGGAAGCTTCATAAATACCTTCTCCTCCTTTTAGCTGTCGCAATCTTCAGTAAAGTCACTCTCCACAAATGACATAACCACAAATTCAAAACAACATTCTATCATTTATATGGAAAAACAAAAGCCCTTTTTTATAATAAAAAAGCCCCTTTTCACAAAAAAGAAGGGGAAAATTGAGGGCTTTATATAGTAAAAAAATCGAAATTATAAAACGATTCAGAGAATCAGCACAAAGGTTCCCAGCGTGATAAGAGCGCCGCCTATCAGCACCTTCGCCGTCACAGCCTCGTGAAGGAAGAGAAAGGCCATCAGAACGCCGAGAACGACGCTGAATTTGTCCACGGGAATGACCTTCGAGGCCTCGCCTATTTGCAGCGCGCGGAAGTAAAAAAGCCACGAGGCTCCCGTAGCGAAGCCGGAGAGTATGAGGAATAGCCAGCTTTTTTTACTGATATCGGTCAGCCCTCCGCCGGAGCCGCTGACGAGAACCACAAACCAGGCCATGATTACCACCACCACGGTGCGCAGCGCGGTGGCGAGATTGGAATTGACTCCCTCGATGCCGATCTTCGCCAAAATCGATGTAAGAGCCGCGAAAAACGCGGAGCAGAGCGCATATACAGCCCACATTTTAATGCCTCCCTTTCTGTCTGTTGAAAATCGCTGAAAAAGGGGCCGCCGTCTGCCGGCAGCCCCCGCTTCCTTTAGCGTCGAATGCCGAGGGGATCAGTTCACAAACTCTCCCCGCTTTTCACGGTTGAGCGCGGCCAGCCCTTCCTTCGTCATCAGCAGCGCGAGGACGAGCAGCAGCGCGCAGATGCCGGCCAGAATATAATTCGGGCTGGGGCTTGCAAGCGTCGAGGTGATCTCCACCACGAGACCGGCCATGCTTGTAACGAGCATGAACCAGAAGGGAACGAGGAGGAAGGTCGCCTTTTTCTTGAGGCCGCGGATAATCCAGAGCGCGACGCCGAGAATAGCCAGAGCAGCGACGAGCTGGTTCGACGCGCCGAAGACCGGCCAAATGACGGACCATGCCGGAACGGGCTTTCCATCCGCGCCGGTCGTCTTGAAATAGACAAGCCCGAGAGCCACGACGACGGCGATAATTGTCGCGGCATACTTATTGACCTTATAATCGCTCAGCTCCTGAATCTGGTAACGGGCAAGGCGCGTAGCCGTATCGAGCGAGGTGAGCAGGAAGCCGTTGATAGCGATAGCGCCGAGGCGGGTGCCCAAAACGGGGTCGATACCGACAAGCGTGCAGAACTGACCGAAGCCGGCCGCGAATGTGCCGACGGGGCCGCCCTTCTGTATGCCGCCGGCGACCATCAGCGTACCGATGGCGATAACGGCGACAAGCCCTTCGAGAAGCATCGCGCCGTAGCCGACGGGAATAGCGTCCGCCTCATGAGCGAGCTGCTTTGACGTCGTGCCGGAGCCGACAAGGGAGTGGAAGCCGGAGATAGCGCCGCAGGCGACGATGACGAAGAGCATCGGCCAAAGGCTGGCTTTGGTAAGCCCCATCCACTTGACCTCTTTCGCAATCATCGGAATGCTGCCGCTGTCCATCGAAGCGCCGAAAATCATGCCGATAGCGCCTATCGCCACCGCGAAATAGAGGAAATAGGAGGCAAGATAATCGCGCGGCTGAAGCAGCAGCCAGACGGGAAGGATAGAGGCGGCGAGGATGTAGAGGGCGAGGAAAAGATTCCAGGTATCCGCGCCGTGCGTGAAGATAGCCGCCACAAAGGGCCAGTCTCCGCCTTTTATCGCGCAGACCGCGATGATGGCGAGCATCACGAGCGTTATAACTTTAAGATTCATGTTAAAGCGGTAGATGAGAATACCGGAGACGACCGCCAGCAGGATATACATGCAGCTCACGAAGGCGACCACCGGATCCGTTACGAAGGTGGCCGTCGTCAGCACAAGGAAAACCGCGACGACGAGGAAAAGAGAAAGAATGGTAAAGATAAGGAAAAGCTTCTTTCCCTTATGCCCTATCCAGCGGTCGATGACCTCTCCGACAGACTTGCCCTCATGGCGCATGGAAGAGACCAGAGCGCCGAAATCATGAGGCCCGCCGAGGAAAATCGAACCAAGGACGCACCAGAGGATAGTGGGCAGCCAGCCGAACATCGAAGCGGCCGTTATCGGCCCGACGATAGGCCCCGCGCCGGCGATGGATGAAAAATGATGCCCCAGCACCACAGCCGGATGAGTAGGACAATAGTCCATACCGTCGTTGAGCTGCTCGGCCGGCGTAACATTTCCATTATTCAGGTCGTAAACCTTCGCCATGAAACGCCCGTAAAAGATATAGCCAAGTACCAGGAATAACGCTGATACCGCAAACATAATGAAGAACATACGTTCCACCTCCAAAAAAGATTTGATTTATAGATAACCGGCCTTCCGCCGGCTATTTTCATAAGCGCCGTTTTTTACTTCGGCGCCCCCTTCAGCTTTTTCATCGCGGCATTTACAAGATAGGCCGCGTCCTCTATCGCGCTGGGACATTCTCCGCCCGGCGTGAAAAAATGCCGCTCGACAAATCCGCGCAGACCGAACATCAGAGAACTCTTTTCCATATAATAGTCCCCCTCGCGGCGCAGAAAAATAAAACGCTGAAGCAGCAAATCGCTCTCGCGCCGCGCGCTCTTTCCTAGCCTCGCCGGGTCGCCATCTTCATATTTCCATACTATATAATCGTCGGCGTAATAACGAGCCACCTCTCCCAGCAGGCCGGATTTTATCATGGAGACCCTTCTGTACAGCCCCGACGCGGAGGCGTCGCTCCACGGCTCGAAGCGCCATTCCCGCCATATATCCTCAGCTGAAGCCAGAAAGGAAAAATCAACCATACAAGCCCACCCCGCCGCCTAAGAGATCAACCGCATCATCAGGATTGATATTATCGCAAAATAGTCAGCTTTGCAAACCTCAATAAATGACCGTTATAACGAAAAATAAAAATTGAAAATACGGCATAAAGAATATTTTTCCTTAAAATCAAAGATAAAACTTCCGAAACGCCTCATATATTCTGAATTAGGAGCGATTTTAAATAAGCTCAAAACTGTTTCAATAAAAATTGCCGCGGCACGGCTTGCAATAAGAATAATTGTACGCTATAATGCCTTTACATATCTTTGAAGAGATCCGGCTCTGATTTCCGGGTCTCTTTTGATGTGGGAATATATCGGAAAAAACCGCGGCAATCCGCTAAAGGAAAAGGGCCGCGGCGGGCGATAGGAATACGGCCCCCGGAGGGGCATGAGAAACAGAGAACCAAATACAGGGAGGAATTTTAGTATGGCAAAAGAACATTTTCAGCGTACGAAACCCCATCTTAACATAGGGACCATCGGTCACATAGACCACGGCAAGACGACGACGACGGCGGCCATCACAAAAACGCTCGCGCGTCACGGCCAGGCCGACTTCACGCCCTTCGACATGATCGACAAGGCGCCGGAAGAGAGAGAGCGCGGAATCACCATCAACATCGCGCACGTGGAATATGAGACGGACAAGCGCCACTACGCGCACATCGACTGCCCGGGCCACGCCGACTACATCAAGAACATGATCACCGGCGCCGCGCAGATGGACGGAGCCATCCTCATCGTCTCCGCCGCAGACGGCCCCATGCCGCAGACGCGCGAGCACGTGCTTCTTGCCCGCCAGGTCAACGTTCCCGCCCTCGTCGTATTCATGAACAAATGCGACATGGTAGACGACCCAGAGCTTCTTGACCTCGTCGAAATGGAAATCCGCGACCTTCTGAACAAATACGAATTCCCCGGAGACGACATCCCCATCGTTCGCGGCAGCGGCCTCAAGGCGCTTGAATCCGACGAAGACAACGAGTGGACAGAGGGAATCATGGAGCTGATGAAAGCCTGCGACGACTACATACCGGAGCCGGAAAGAGCGCTTGACCAGCCCTTCCTCATGCCGATAGAAGACGTATTCACGATCACGGGCCGCGGAACAGTCGTAACCGGCCGTGTTGAAAAGGGAATAGTTCGCCCCGGCGACGAAGTTGAAATAGTCGGCCTCAAAGACACCCACAAGACAGTGGCGACCAGCCTTGAAATGTTCCGCAAGATCCTCGACGACGCGGAAGCGGGAGACAACGTAGGGATACTTCTCCGCGGCGTAGGCAAAGAAGACGTCGAGCGCGGTCAGGTACTTGCGAAGCCCGGCAGCATCAAGCCGCATACGCACTTCAAAGGCGAAGTGTACGTACTGAAAAAGGAAGAGGGAGGCCGTCACACGCCCTTCTTCAGCGGCTACAAGCCCCAGTTCTACTTCCGCACGACGGACATCACCGGCGAAATCAAGCTTGCGGAAGGCGTGGAAATGGTAATGCCCGGAGACAACAGCACCTTTGAAGTGCAGCTCATCGCGCCGATAGCGATGCAGGAAGGTCTTCGCTTCGCAGTACGCGAAGGCGGCCGCACCGTAGGCGCCGGCGTCGTTACTGAAATAATAGAATAGCATCGTTAATGAGGGCGGCGCAGTCCGCCGCCCTTTCAAATCAAATATCTGTCTGGAGTGAAATAGGAATGGCTGACATCATCGGTCTTCAGTGCACGGAATGCAAGCGCCGCAACTATGTTACGCTTGTAAACAAGAAAAAGGCCCAGAAAAAGCTGGAGAAGAAAAAATATTGCAGGTTCTGCGACAAGCACACCTTGCATAAAGAATGCAAATAAGGTAAAATATCCTCTGCATGCAGGTCTGTAGCTCGAACTGGTTAGAGCACCGCACTCCAAATGCGGGGGTTGAGGGTTCGAATCCTTCCAGGCCTGCCATTTTTGTTCTCTGGAAATGGTTGGATAAGGATAGAGTTTTTTTATACTAAAAGTCGATAAAATGAGGAGGTCGGGGTTAGTGGATAAAGTCCTCGACTACATCCGGGAATCAAAAGCTGAGCTGAAAAAGGTAACGTGGCCGACAAAGCAGCAGTTATGGTATTCGACCATAGTCGTCGTCGTAGTGACCGCGATAGCTTCAGCCTATCTCGGGCTGGTAGATTTAATTCTTACTGGAATATTCTCCAGGATTATCCAGTAGCTGCCTCTCGCGGGTATTATTGGATGGATCTCGACTGTAATCTGGAGGTGAAGGGGACGCGAGTCCTCTTTCAGGCATGAGCGAATTATTTGGAAATACACAGGAACGTCGTTGGTATATAGTCCAGACCTATTCAGGCTATGAGAATAAGGTCAAGGCGAACTTGGATCAGCGCATCGCCACAATGGGCATGGAAGACAGAATCTTCCGCGTCCTCGTTCCTATTGAGGAAAAGGTGACGGTAAAAGAGGGAAAGACAAAGCGCATAAAGCGCAAAATCTTCCCCAGCTACGTTCTGGTCGAAATGATACTTGAAGACCAATCCTGGTATGTCGTTCGCCACACTCCCGGAGTTACGGGATTTGTCGGTTCAGGAAACCATCCGATCCCGCTTTCGCCGAAAGAGGCGGAGGATATCATGCGGAAGCTCGGTAAGGAAGCCAAACCGAAAGTTGAGGTGGACTTCCATATCGGAGACATGATACAGGTGAAGAACGGGCCATTCGCGGGACAGAGCGGTCCGGTAGTTGCGATCGACGCCGACAAGGCGAAGATCAAGTTTCGGATCACGGTCTTCGGCAGAGAGACGGACGTTGAGGCCGATTACGCGGATCTTGAGAAGATCTGATTTCGCTTTATCGGTTGGTTTTTCGGTATCACGCACTTTGAAAACAGAATAACGGCCCCCGCCGCCGGTGGCGGAGCGGGCTTTGATCCTAAGGAGGAAACATCAATATGGCTAAGAAGGTAATTGGGGAGCTTAAACTTCAGCTGCCCGCAGGAAAGGCCACTCCGGCGCCGCCGGTCGGCCCGGCGCTCGGACAGCGCGGAATCAACATCATGGAATTCGTCAAGGCGTTCAACGCCAAGACCGCCGACCAGGTCGGCATGATAATTCCCGTTGTAATCACGGTTTACGCTGACCGCAGCTTTACGTTCATACTCAAGACCCCGCCCGCAAGCGTCCTTATCAAAAAGGCGGCAGGCAAGGAAAAGGGTTCTTCCGTACCGAACAAGGACAAGGTAGGCAAATTGACGAAGAAGCAGGTTCAGGAAATCGCCGCTCTCAAGATGCCCGACCTCAACGCCAACGACATCGAAGCGGCAATGAAGATGATCGAAGGCACAGCCCGCTCGATGGGCATTGAAATAGTTCGTTAGAAAAAGATCCTGATTCGTTCAGGAGTGGGAGGACGTCGCGAAACGTCCGCCAATACCACAAGGAGGAAAGAATAATGGCAAAAAAAGGTAAACGTTACAAGGCGCTGCTCGAAAAAGTTGACTCTTCAAAGCAGTACTCGCTTTCAGAGGCTGTAGCGCTCGCGAAGGAATGCGCGACCGCGAAATTTGACGAAAGCCTCGAACTCCATGTTCGTCTGGGCGTTGATCCCCGTCATGCGGACCAGCAGGTACGCAGCACCATAGTCCTTCCCTTTGGAACCGGCCACACCAAGAAAGTCGCGGTGCTGGCGCTCGGTGAAAAGCAGAAGGAAGCTGCGGACGCAGGCGCGGACATCGTCGGCGGCGAAGACCTGGTCGCAGAGATACAGAACGGCAGACTTGATTTCGATGCGGTGATCGCCACGCCGGATATAATGAAGGTAGCCGGACGCCTCGGCAAGGTTCTCGGCCCCCGCGGCCTGATGCCGAGCGCAAAGACAAATACCGTTACATTCGATGTTGTCGATGCCATCAAAGAAATCAAAGCGGGCCGTGTCGAGTTCCGCGTCGATAAAACGGCTATCACCCACAATGCGGTCGGAAGAGCCTCCTTCCCTGCCGAGAACCTTCTCGGCAACATCAAGACGCTCCTCCGCGCCATCATCAAAGCCCGCCCCGCGGCGGTCAAGGGGACCTATATAAAGGGTATCTCCCTCGCCACGACAATGGGCGTCGGTATCCGTATCGACCCTGTTCTGGCGCAGAAAGAGGCGGCGGCGGAGTAACACTGCCGTCCATGAAATAAAGGCTGAAAAAACGGCTCGTTCCGTAATGGAACGGGCCGTTTCTTTATTCTCGTGCGCCCGGCATGGTCAACAACCAGGTGGTGAAAGTCCACTACGCGCTCG
>JAUNJZ010000010.1 GCA_030533085.1 Synergistaceae bacterium | reverse complement strand
GAGCGCGTAGTGGACTTTCACCACCTAGTTGTTGACCATGCCGGGCGCACAAGAAGCGCGCCGCGACGGCTGAAACAGCCGCTGCGGCGCGCTCCGGAGCACCCAATAAGCCGGGTTCTGTAAAGAGCTTGCGCTCCATCCAGCCATTTATCTAACCCTGCACTTGCGTACAGGAATGAGCGGTCGTACCCGGAAGTCAGCGGGCCGCCTCATCCTCCCCTATTCGACCTTGCTCCTGATGGGGTTTGCCAGGCCCGCGGGTTCCCCTCGCGGCCGGTGGGCTCTTACCCCGCCTTTTCACCCTTACCGCGTCTCCGCGGCGGTTTGCTTTTCTGCGGCACTTTCCCTGGGTTCGCACCCGCAGGAATTTCTCCTGCATCACGCCCTGCGGAGCCCGGACTTTCCTCCCGCGCAATGCGCCGGCGGCTGGATTGGATACTCCGAGGAGCAATTATATCACAGATGAAATAGCTCGCGGATTTTAATGAAAAGGACCTTTATATACGGCGGCCGGCGCTGCGGCGTATAATCGCCAGCGCGGCATCCCAAGGCCGCTTACGGCGCAAAGGCGAGCGTAACCGGCGGATGTTCAATCCAGCTCGTGAACGACGCTTTTGCGGTAATAGCTGAGTTCGCCCGAGGCTGATTTTACCAGGCGCAGATTTTTTGTCAGCCGGTAGGAGGCGTTTCTGTTTTCTTTTTCATTTACCAGTGTTTTGATATAGTATGCGCGGACTACGCCGCCTCCGGCCCTCTCTTCCGGCAGAATGCGCGGGATTCTCATAATGTCGGCGGAGCTGCTGAAATCGTCCGGGTAATGCAGGTCAATCAGCTCGCAGCTGATTTCATGCTCAGGATATTCTCCGGCGAATGTCTCCAGCAGCTCTTCCGAGATATGGTGTACCGGATTTTGACGCGGCTGCGCCGGAAGGATAAAGTCTTCTTCCGAGGTGAAACCGCCTGCGTTCGGGAGGAACCAGACTTCCGCGGCGTCTGAAAGCTGGTGAGCTATCCTCTCGATTTTTATCCGTCTTTTCCTCTCGATTTTTTCAACCGCTATTTCGCTTTCCTGCCTGACAAGAAGCGAAAGTATGAAAAACAGCGCGGCTGAGAGCGCCAGTACGGAGACAAGGATTATTCCCTCATGCCGCTTTCTTCCGATTTTGATATTTCGCATGTTCATAAGGCGGCGCGGGCTTTAATCCTCCGCCAGCTTTTTTAAGGCGGCCTCCGCGGCGCTGAATTCAGCCTCTTTGGTCGATAGCCCCCAGGCTTCCGCCAGCAGTTTGCCGTTCATGTCCGTCAGCCTGACCTTGAATCTTGAGGCATGTTCCGGACCGCTGCGCTCTATCGTCTTATAGACGGGGGTTCCGACGCCGCGGCTTTGAAAATATTCCTGCAGCTCGGTCTTGGGGTCTTTTTTCATCGGCGCTCCGGACATTTCCGCTTTTGAGTCAAGAAAGCGGTTGACTGTTTCGACAGCCGCTTCATAGCCTCCGTCCATAAATACCGCGCCGAAAAGAGCCTCCACGCAATCCGCGGCAATAGAATCGGTCGGGCCGGATTTAGCAAGGCTTCTGCCTGTGCGTATCAGCTCTTTCAGTCCGTTTTCCGCGGCCCATTCACTGAGGCTGTTTTTGCATACCAGCTGCGCGCGCAGCCGCGTGAGCTGTCCTTCGTTACAGTCAGGGCAGGAGACGAAGAGGCGCGCGGAGCTTATCAGCTCCAGCACTGCGTCGCCCAGAAATTCAAGCCGCTCGTTGAATTTTACCCCGTTTTCGTTCGCGTAGGAGGCATGAGTAAGAGCCTCTTCAAGCAGCCCTCTGTCGCTGAATCTGTAATGAAGCTTTTCCTGTAGGGCGCAAAGCTGTTCTTCACGCCCCATGTCATTTTTCATTTTCAGTCTTTGCGGCGTTCTATGGCGAGAACTCCGTTATGTCCGCCGAAGCCGAAGTTGTTGATGATGGCGCGCTCGACTTTTGCCTTTACCGCCTTATTGGGCACTGTGTTCAGGTCGCAGTCTGGGTCGGCCGTGATCTGGTTTATCGTCGGATGAACGACGCCTGTTTCCATAGCCATGATCACCGCTATCGTCTCTATCGCGCCGGCGGCGCCCAGCGCGTGCCCTATCATCGATTTCGTGGAGTGAACCATCACATCTTTTGCCCTTTCGCCCATCAGACGCTTTATGGCCAAAGTCTCCATTTTATCGTTGAGAGGCGTCGAGGTCCCGTGGGCGTTGATGAGGTCTATTTCCTCCGCCTTCCAGCCAGCTTTTCTCACAGCCATCTCCATTGCGCGGTAAGCGCCGTCTCCGTCTGGGTCGGGAGCCGTGATATGATGCGCGTCGCATGAGAGGCCGTAGCCGCTCACCTCAGCGTAGATGTGCGCGCCGCGCGCCTTCGCATGTTCGTATTCTTCAAATACGAGGATTCCGGCACCTTCGCCGATGACGAAGCCGTCGCGTCCGAGATCGAAGGGGCGTGATGCCGCCTTTGGGTCGTCGTTGCGGTTTGAAAGCGCCTTGAGGGCGGCAAAGCCGGCCGTGGCAAGCGGCGTTACCGCAGCCTCCGCGCCGCCTGTCAGTATAACGTCGGCGTCTCCGCGAATAATGCAGTTGCAGGCCTCTCCCATGCTGTTTATGGAGCTGGCGCAGGCCGTAACCACGGCCATGTTCGGCCCCTTCGCGCCGAAACGTATCGCGGTATAGGCGGCCGGCATATTTGTAATCATCATCGGCACCATGAAGGGGCTGACTCTGTTGGAGCCCTTTTCGTAGAGGGCGCGGAAGTTGTCTTCTATCGTACTGATTCCGCCCTCCCCGCTTCCCACATAGACGCCGAACATATTCCTGTCGAGTTTTTCAATGTCAAGTCCCGAATCCTTCACGGCAAGGTCGGCTGCGGCCGTCACGAAATGAAGCACGCGGTCTGTGCGGCGCACCTCTTTTTTATCCAGCCAGTTTTCAGGATTAAAATTTTTTACCTCCGCCGCGATTTTGGTGGCATGTTTTTCCGTGTCAAAAAGCGTGATGAAATCAGCGCCGTTTTCTCCGCGCTCAAGCGCTTTCCAGAATTCCTCTTTTCCGATCCCTATCGGGGTAACGGCGCCGCAACCTGTGATTACCACTCTTCTCTTATTCTCTGGCCTCATAGGCACCCTCCCTGTAAAAGGGGGACCACCGGAGCAGTCCCCCAATCTTTGCACTTCGCTATTCTTCGGCTCCGAGCTTCGCCTTTACATATTCCATAGCTTCGCCGACTGTGGTCAGCTTTTCGGCGTCTTCGTCGGGGATTTCGATGTCAAATTCTTCTTCGATACCCATGATCAGCTCGACGATGTCAAGCGAGTCGGCTCCGAGATCCTCTACGAAAGAGGCCTCCGGCTTGATCTGATCTTCTTCCGCGTTGAGGCGGTCCATTACGATTTCCTTCAGCTTGCCCTGCACTTCTTCGATTTTCATTTTTGTTTCTCTCCTTTACAGATTTATTCCGTCGTTTTCCCTTTATGTCAAAAGTCTCTCAAGACTTTATAACCTTTTTACTACATAGTTATGCCGCCGTCAACTGCTATGACCTGCCCCTGCAAATATGACGCCTGATCGGAGGCGAGGAAAGCTGCTAAATCGGCCACATCCTGCGGACTTCCCGCGCGCCCGGCCGGTATCGACTCTATGAATTTCGCCTTCAGCTCTTCCGAAAGTACGGCCGTCATGTCCGTCTCTATGAAGCCAGGCGCTATCGCGTTTACTGTGATCCCTTTCGCCGCTATTTCGCGGGCAAGGCTCTTGACAAAGCCTATCATGCCGGCTTTCGCGGCGGCGTAGTTGCACTGCCCCGCTCCTCCGCGCAGGGCGTTGACAGAGCTTATCGCTATTATCCGTCCCCAGCGCCCCTTGAGCATTGGCCGCACCGCCTCTTTCGCGCAGTAAAAGAGCGAGCTGAGGTCTGTTTCGATCACCTCGTCCCATTCGCTTTCTTTCATGCGCATGAGCAGGTTGTCCTTCGTGATTCCGGCGTTGCAGACGAGAATGTTCACGGCTCCGAGCTTTTCGGTTACGGCCTTGAACATCTCCTTTACCTCCGCCCCGTCGGCGACATTGGCCTTGACGGCAAAGGCTTCGCCGCCCATCGCCGCTATCTGCTCCGCCGCTTCCATCGCGGGGCCTTCGGAACGGCTGTAGTTGACCGCTACGGCGCAGCCGCGGCGCGCAAGCTCCAGCGCGACGGCGCGCCCTATGCCGCGTCCCGCTCCCGTCACAAGCGCAACTTTTTTATCAGTCATTTTTCGCACCTCTCAAATAATCCGCCGCCGCTGTCAATTCCTCAGAATTGGATACGGCGCAGGGGCGTTTGCCCTTGCATATTTTACGCACGAGGCCGGAAAGGACGCTTCCCGGGCCAAGTTCGATATAGCCTTCCATGCCGCGCTTTTCCATTTCAAGGACGGACTGCGACCACATCACCGGCGAGAATGTCTGCGTGTACAGAGCATCGCGCACGGCCGGAATCTTCTGCACTTCGCGCGCGGTCGCATTGGCGATTATCGGAAACTTCGGCTCATGCCACTCAAGCGCCCTGAAAGCGTTTCTGAGCTGGTCGCCGACGGGGCGCATCAGGTCGCAGTGGAAGGGGGCGCTTACGCGCAGCGGAACCACCTTGGCGGTGTATTTCTGCTCGATCAGCTGCACGGCGCGCATCACCGCGCCTGCGTGCCCCGATATCACTATCTGCGTCGGTGAATTGACATTCGCCGCCTGACAAACCTCGCCGCATGCCGCCTCGGCGCAGATGGCGCTTACATCGGGCAGTTCCATACCGATTATAGCGGCCATAGATCCCATCCCAAGAGGCACCGCGTCCTGCATCAGCCGGCCGCGTTTGTGTACGAGACGCACGCCGTCCGCGAGCGAGAGAGCCCCCGAGGCCACCAGAGCGGTATATTCCCCAAGGCTGTGTCCCGCCATGCATGCCGGCTCGACCGCCGTTCCGAGCTCCTGTTCAAGCGCCCTGAATATGGCTATGCTGACGGTAAGTATCGCCGGCTGCGTGATCTCCGTTAGCGCCAGTTTCTCCGGTGTTCCGTTGAAGATTATGTCGCTCAGCGAAAAGCCGAGAGCCTCGTCGGCCTCGTCGAATATCCTCTTCGCCGAAATATAGCGCTCGCAGACGTCCTTTCCCATTCCTGGACGCTGAGCGCCCTGTCCGGGGAAGATGATGGCATATTTCATCAATTATAACCTCGCCATTTCTGAAAGTATGTTATTCATCTGAGAGATAATGCTCTCAATAATGACGGCCGCCGGCTCGACGGCATTTACCAGCCCGGCGGACTGCCCGGCCATAAGAGAACCCATCTCTGTGTCTCCCTCGACCACGGCGAGGCGCAGCTTGCCGGAGCCAAGCGCCTCAAGTTCGGCTGCCGGCGCTCCGCTGCTTTCCAGCCTTTCAAATTGTTTTGTGAATTTATTTTTCAGCGCGCGCACCGGATGACCGAGCGAACGTCCCGTAACGACCGTGGCGCGGTCGTTCGAGCTGATTATCTTCTCTTTATAGTTTATGTGGACAGTGCACTCGTCGGCGCAGACGAAGCGCGTCCCTACCTGAACCCCCTTGGCCCCCAGCGCGAAAGCCGCCGCCGCCCCTCTGCCGTCCGCGATGCCGCCGGCCGCTATGACCGGGATACTGACAGCGTCGGCTATCTGGGGGACGAGGTTCATCGTGGTTATCTCGCCAATATGCCCGCCGGCCTCTGTGCCTTCCGCTATCACGGCGTCGGCCCCCTGCTTCGCTATGCGCTCCGCGTGTGAGACGGAGGCGACCACGGGCATTACCGTAGTTCCGAGAGGCTTGAGCCGTTCCAGAACTTTACCGGGCAGTCCCGCTCCGGTCGTGACAACGGGAACGCGGTATTTTGCCGCCAAGTCGAGAGCGTCTCCGGCTGTCGGAGACATGAGCATTATATTGAGGCCGAATGGCTTGTCTGTCAGCCTCTTTATCTTCAACAGCTCTTTTTCAAGCGCTTCCGGCGGCATACTGGCCGCCGCGATGACCCCAAGCCCGCCGCCGTTGCTTACGGCCGCCGCCAGCTCGGCGTCTGCCACCCATGCCATTCCGCCCTGTATGATAGGATACTTGATTTTCAAAAGTTTGGTTACGGGATTGTTTTCAAACATCGTCATTTACTCCCTATGCGGCGTAGAGCAGCGCGCCGAGCGTCATTCCAGCGCCGAACGCGGTGAATACAACCTTGTCTCCGCTCTTTATGCGCCCAGCCTTCATCGTTTCGTCAAGGGTTATCATTAAAGATGCGGCGGAGGTGTTGCCGTAGTTCTCAAGATTGGTAAGCGTGCGTTCGCTCGACGCCCCCAGACGCTTGAAAAGGCCGTCGATGATCCTAGTGTTGGCCTGATGAAGCACCCAGAAATCCACGTCGGCCGGGATTATGCCTGATTTGTCGCAGAAGTCTTTGAGAAACGCGGGAAGATGGGTATTTACAAAACGGAATACCTCCGACCCCTTCATGCGCAGCACGGGAGAGTCGCGCCCATCTTCTTTGTCTATCGTTATAAGATCGTATTTTTTTCCGTCCGCCAGCAGCTCGCCTGATATGAAACGCACATTTTCATCATCCGAACGCGAAAGCACGCAGGCCCCCGCGCCGTCGCCGAAGAGTATGCAGGTGCTGCGGTCGTTCCAGTCAAGCACCTCGGCAAAATCCTCGGAGCCGATAACCAGCACATTGTTCCATACGCCGCTGGATATGCCGCCGATGGCCGTGAGCATCGCAGTGAGGCTGCCGGTGCAGCCGGCTATCACATCGTAGGCTCCTGCCTTCTCCGCGCCAAGCATTCCCTGTACCTTCGCCGCCGTGCATGGGCAGTATGTGTCGGGCGTATCAGTGGCCACAACGATAAGGTCAAGCTCTCCGGCGCTTATTCCGGCATCCTCAAGGGCGGCCGCTCCGGCCTTGAAAGCCAGGTCGCTGCACCTTTCCTCTTTGGAGGCGATGTGACGCTTTTTTATGCCGGTACGGCTCTCGATCCATTCGTTGCTGGTGTCGAGAAATTTTTCAAAATCGAAATTCGTCATTATTTTTTCAGGAATATACTTCCCGGTTCCCGCAATTTTCACGGGATATCCGTTAATCATTGTCATTTGCAACGCCTCTTGTTATCTCTTCTTTTATCCTGTCAACGCCGTTGTGTTCTATAAATGTCGCGGCTCCTGTTATCGCGTGGGCTATCGCGTTTGCCGTCGAACGCCCATGCACCTTCACCACGCTGCCGTTTACTCCCAGCACGGGAGAACCGCCGTATTTTTCCCAGTCAAAGCGGCCCATCACGCGCTTCATAGCGGGCCACATGAAAAAAAGCCCTATCTTGGGAAGAGTGTGATGTATATATTCCTCCTTGAACTGGCTTCTCAGCAGCTCGCCGAGCCCCTCTCCGAATTTTATAACTACGTTGCCCGTGAAGCCGTCGCATACCACCACGTCGGCTATCCCGTTCGGTATGTCCTTGCCCTCGGCGTAGCCCTGAAAATTGAGGCTGCTGGCCTTTATCAGCTCGCGCGCCGCCGATATCACGTCGTCTCCCTTTGTCGTCTCCTCGCCGTTGCTCAAAAGGCGCACGGAGGGATTTTCAACATGCTGGAAGAGCTTCATATATATCGAACCCATCTGCGCGAATTGCAGCAGATTTATAGGCTTGCAGCGCACAGTGCCCCCAACGTCCATCAGCAGCGTGGAGCGCCCCAGCACCGGCAGCACCGCGCCCAGCCCCGGACGGTCTATCCCTGGAATGCGCCCCAGCAGAAGCACGGCTCCGGCGGCTATCGCTCCGGTGTTTCCCGATGATACGATGCCGTCAGCCTCGCGCGAGCGTACCATCTCAAAGCCGACGACAAGGCTGGAGCCCTTCTTCCTCCTGATCGAGAGCGAGGGTGAATCGCTCCCCGTTATCACTTCGTCGGTATGTACTATGCTGAGACGGGCGCGCACATTCCTTTCGGCCTTTTCAATGATCGGTTTTATCTTTTCGCTGTCGCCTACAAGCGCAATCGAGAGATGAGGTTTTTCCCTGCATGCGATCACCGCCCCCTTGCACGGCTCTTCGGGCGCATGGTCGCCCCCCATGGCATCCAGTGCTATCAGCATATTTCGTCCCCCAATTTTTCTTTATTGTAAGCTTCAATCGCGGCAACGACGAAACGCCCGACAAATATTTCCCTCTCGCCGATCTGGGAATGGACGCTTACGACATACTTGTTGCCCTTATGGGTACCGACTTTAGATCTTGCGACTATCTTTTCTCCGATATGCGCCGGCTGGCAATATTTAAGACGGGCCGTCGCGACGACGACCATCTCCGCCTCAATGGTGGCGATGGCAAGCGAGGCCGCCTGCGTGTATATATGGTAATCCCCGACCATGTCCGTCTGACGAAAGGCCATTTCCGGCGTCGTTGAGAGCATCGAGAGCGCCCATAAATTTGGCTCCAGTCCAAGAAGCTCGCCTACGACTTCGTCGTCGCGCAGAGATTTCAGACGGCTGGCTGCCTGCTCCGCCATAGCCCTCATACGCTCGCGCAGCTCCGGAATACCAAGCAGCCCGCGGTCAAGGCGAACCGTGCTGAGGCTGACGCTGAGCTTCGACGATATCTCCTCGTCCGTCATCATCGGGTTTGATTCTATCAGCCTGACGAGCTTTACATGCCTCTGCTTTCTGCCTTCCGAACGCATCTCTCTCTCCTTAAACAAACAATATTTAAGAGCAGGTCATAACACCAGACAAGATATTATATGAACCCTCTGTTGTCAAGGGCTTTAAGCGGAATTCTATTATGATTTTTTTTGATTTATTCTCTGGCAGGGAAGATTATCGGAAGAAAGCAGAGGAACCGATAGCGATCGTTTAATTCTCACAGACGCACATAAGCGCGGCTCAACGCATCATTGATACGGGAATATCCGGCGCGCCCTGCAAAATGGAAAATGGGACAAAAGCCATAGCTCTCGTCCCATCTTTCAAACTGTCAGAATGAACTAGTCCGTCGTCTTTTCTTCTGCAATTTTGATGACCTGACGGCCTCTATAATAGCCGCACGCCGGGCAGGCGCGGTAGGTCTCGATCGTTTCTCCGCAATGCTTGCAGGATGTGAGGCTGGGGCCTTCAAGCGAACCAAGCCAGTGCGCCTTGCGGTTGTGTGTGCGGGAGTGGGATACTCGCCTCTTTGGAGTTGCCATTATTTATTTCCCCCCTTAAATCTTCGCCGGAACTTTTTTCCAACCGGTCAATTTTATCACTAAATCCGTTTTTTTTGCAGTACTATTTTTCTTCGTCTTTAATAAAATCTTTCAAAATTTCAAGACGCGGGTCGCCCTTTTCCCCTTTGCAGCCGCACGGGCCGTTATTGAGATTCGCGCCGCACTGCGGACAAAGCCCTTTGCAATCCGGGGAACAGAGGATCGCCGCAGGAAGAGCCGTTATCAGCGTCTCCCAGACGAGCTGGGCAAGGTCGATCTCGTCCTCCCACGAATCAAGTAGGATTATATCCTCTTCCCCATCCTGCACCGAAGCGTTTTCATCCCGCTTGCCCTCGTCGCGGCGAAGAGAAAATATGTAGCGCAGCTCGCTCTCTATATCGCAGGCCGCGCTGTCAAGGCAGCGCGCGCAGGGTGCGCTGACCCTGGCGCGCAGCGATATGGCGGCGACTATGCGCCCCTCTGAGCGAAAAGCCTCGACATAAACCTCCGGGTCGGAGAGCAGCGTATATATCTGATCCCAGTAACTCACAGGCCGGTCGACAGGCACGGTGAATTTATCCGTATAAGGCGCGCCGTCTTTAGGCACGGCGGATAAGACCAGCCTGCATTTCCAGTTTTCGGGAGCCGAGATCAGATAGCTTTCCATATTTATTTCTTTGCTTCCTCAACGCATCTCTTCGTGTCGCGCGCGATGACCATCTCTTCATCAGTCGGGACTACCATCACAGTGACCTTTGAATCTGGCGTGCTGAAAATTACCTCTTTGCCGCGCACGTTGTTCTTTTCTGGGTCTATCTTGATCCCCATGAACTCCATATCTTCACAGACCTTCTGGCGGAAACCGATACCGTTCTCGCCTATTCCGGCCGTGAATACGACGACGTCCACCCCGCCCATCTCTGCGGCGAAAGAGCCGATGTACTTCTTGACTCCGGCAATGAGAATATCCTGAGCGAGCTTCGCGCGCTCGTTGCCGTTATTGGCGGCCTCTTCAACGTCGCGCAGGTCGCTTGAAACGCCGGAAACGCCGAGAAGTCCGGACTGCTTGTGGACAAGGTCGCTGACCTTCTGCGCGTCGCCGAGCTGCTCCATCAGGAATATCATCACGGAGGGGTCAAGATTTCCGCTGCGCGTTCCCATAAGGATGCCTTCCGCCGTGCCGTAGCCGAAGCTTGTATTCACCGATTTGCCGCCGTCCACCGCTGTGATAGAGCTGCCGTTTCCGAGATGGCAGGTGATTATCTTCAAATCCTTGATATCCTTGCCGAGGATTTCCGCCGCCCTGTTCGCCACATAGCCGTGGCTCGTGCCGTGGAAGCCGTAACGGCGCACGCGGTTTTCCTCATAATACTTGTAAGGAATGCCATAGATGAAGGCCTTCGGGGGCATCGTCTGATGGAAAGCCGTGTCGAAAACCACCACGTTCGGCTTGTCGGGAAGAGCGTCCATAACGGCTTTCAGCCCCTGAAGATTCGCAGGGTTGTGCAGCGGCGCGAGAGGAATGACCTCTTCGATCCCCTTGACCACCTCAGGCGTCACCAGAACGGACTTCGTAAACTTCTCTCCGCCGTGGACTATGCGATGTCCCGTCGCCGAAAGCTCGTCAAGGCTCTTCAGCACGCCCTGCTCCGGATCTACGAGGATACCGAGGACATATTTGATAGCCGCGGAATGGTCGGGGAACGGAACCTCGCGCGTCACGGAATCCTGACCGGTCTTTGTGTGCTTGATGCGCGACCCTTCAATGCCGATACGCTCCACAAGCCCCTTTGCGAGAACCTTTTCGCCGTCCGTATCGATAAGCTGATACTTCAATGAGGAACTGCCGCAGTTGAGAACGAGAATTTTCATTAGAACTGAATTGCCTCCCTTAATCTGATCATACCGCCTCTTTATGGTATCCTAATACAGGAAAGGACGGTGGAATCTCTATGCTATATCCCGCAGCCGGGATTATTGCCGAATACAACCCTCTTCATAAAGGGCACATCTACCACATCGAAAAAGCCCGCGAACTCTGCCGCGCCGAAGCCGTAGTCGTCGTACTCTCGTCAAATTTCGTCCAGCGCGGAGAAGCGGCGCTTGCCGATAAATGGACGAGAGCCGAAATGGCCCTCTCCTGCGGCGTCGATCTGGCGCTCGAGCTGCCCGTCACATTTTCAGCGCACAATGCGGGCGTTTTCGCAAACGGCGCTGTAGACATACTCGCCGCCACGCAAAGCGTCACACACCTTTCTTTTGGCGCAGAAAACCCTCATTGCCTCTCGGACAACATCATTAATATTCTACTAGAAGAGCCGGAAGCTTTCAAGCAGTCATTGAAAAAAAATCTGAACTCAGGCCTCTCATTCGTCGAGGCGCGCGCGCGCGCGGCGGAAGAGGCCATACAGGGCAGCGCGGCCATATTTGCGGGCAGCAATAACATACTCGCCTTATCATACATGGCGCGCATAAAGCAAAAAAAATACGCGATAACGCCTATGCCGCTGCTGAGAACAGGCTCGGCCTACAACAGCGCGGAGCTGAGCGAAATACCAAGCGCCGCCGCAATCAGAAAGGCGATAAAAAGCGGAAACATGGAAGCAGCGCTGGACAAAATGCCGGCCCCCGCGGCTGCAATATTAAGAAAAAAAATCGACGAGGGACGCATCTGCGCCAACGACGACGCTCTGTGGAAAATTCTGCGCGCCTCATTGCTGCGCGCCTCGCCACGTGAATTGGGCGGCATCGCCGAAATCAGTGAAGGAATAGAATTTAAAATGAAAGAGGCGGCCATAAGCTCAAAAAGCTTCAGCGAATGGCTCGCTGCCTGCACATCGAAACGCTACCCCGCCGGGCGTATCAGACGCGCCGCGATACATATCCTGCTGGGGCTGGACCACTGGACAAACCGCGCCGCACAGCGCCTCGGCCCGCCGTACATCCGCGTCCTCGGAATGAACGAAAAAGGGCGCAAGCTGCTCCACGAAATGAGAGAGCGTGCAGCCCTGCCAATCGTGACGACCTACGGCAAAGCGGCGCGGCTGTCGCGTTACGCCGCGGAAACGGCGCGCTTCGAGGCGTTGGCCTGCGAATTATGGGAAGAGCTGATACCAAACGGCCGCCCCGGCGAAGAACACAAAAGGCGGATAATCATTGTCTGAAGGAGATGACACTTTGGATAATCGGGCGTTGCTTCGTAATGTAAATTATCGGCGGCGGAGAACCATCCGCCGCCGATAACAGCAGTTATTCAGATTACACAAAGCGCTTAAATTTTTTTATGGCTGTGATTACGGCAGGAATTCCCATAAACGCAAATACAGCCAGCACTCCGCACCCAGCGCTGCATCCGCCGCCAGAGCCACCATCTGATGGCGTTGGCGGTTGAGAGCCTGCCGTATATACAATCAACCTCATACCGTCGTCAGACCAGGCTGCTTTCGTTACGCCTGAGGCAACAGCGTCAGCTTCGACAGTTACAACTATCATATCCCTGTTTTTCACTTCTTCCTTGAAAGTCAAGGCATCGACTGAACCGCTGGCTGAACTCCAGCTGCCGGAGACCGTCACTTTTTTGAGGTCGCTGTCAAATGTAGTCATCTTTACGGAACTGTTATTTTTTAGAATGATCTCGTCGAAATATTTTACATTAACGTCACTGGAAGAGATGTCAGCCTTCACGTTGTCGAGCATAAGCACGCTGTCGCCGAGAACGGAATCCGTGTAATCGGTAGTCACAGGAGCGAGAGGATCTCCTGTGGGATATTCAGTTCTCCACCCCTGCCCTGATAGCACTCCTGAGAATGACTCTTGAATATTCCGCGCGTCTATATCTTTAAATATAAGCAGCGCGCTGCCAACAGTGCTTGAGGCACGTTCTCCACAAACTGTTCCTCCGCAATAAACATAGCCGCGGCGCAAGCCGGAAAAAGCGGCGTCTCCAATTATGACTATCTCCGAGGCTCCCCGTATTTTATTTTCTGCGCTGCCGGGAGACTGCACGAGGTTTATTCCTTCACCACCGCCATACGTTATGGCAGAACCTCCGCCGCAGACAGACAGATAATGTTTTCCAGTACCCGTAAATGATATCCCCGATATTTCAATATAAGAGCTGTCCACCTCTGATACCGCTTTCCACAGCTTTGACGTGCCAATCGCAGGTCCAGCTGCATTTACGCCTAAGTAGCCCTCCAATGTCCCCTCTGAGGCGACCGTAACATCCTTAGCTATTATGCGGCTCTGTCCTTTAAGAACAAATTTAGAATCACCGAGGATCTCTGTTTGGGTTGATGCCGCAACGGAATCGTACATACTGACACTAGCTCCGCCTGCAATCACTGCGCCAACACCACCAACCTGTTTGCTCACGGAATAATTTTTGACAGTGGAACTGACTACTGATATTTCGCTGTCGCCAACTATATTTAAAGAACCATTTGAAAAACCGCCTAAGGAGGCGGATGCAAAATCGCTGCTGTTAAGCGACATGGACACGCCACCGTTAATAGAGATATCCTTATTCATATATCCTCCAGTCGCACAGAAGGTAGACTCCATGTCAGACTGCGCAGACTGCCTTACATTATCAACGACGAGTATCTGCCTGTCCAACGAAACAGACCTATATGAATTGGTATTATCATATGGAAAAGCTTGGAAAATAAAGAGTCCAGGCAGAATGCCTGAAGCCGTAAGAGTTATGCTATTAATGCTTTTAAGTCCGTAAACATTATAGGACACCAGTCTTGCTTCTTGCCCCACTATGCCATAATCACCACATAACCGCCCGCCGCCCGATATTTCAAGATTACCGTCCCCGTAGATATTGCCGATACAATATATCCCCGGTTCAGCTTCGCCCAAAAATAACCTTAGGCTTGAACCATCATTTACAGTCAGAGAAGAAATAGCTTCATCCTGAATATTCCACAACCCCCACGTATGGTCGCCATTGATAACGTACCTTCTGGTGCCGTTACTGTTTATAATGCTCGCGTAAGAAGCAGAAGATACAAGACACAGCGCCACTGCCGCCAACAGACATATCCATACCTTAACAACAGACAAACTATCATGACCTCGGACAACATTTCTCATTATTGCTTACTCCCTTCAGTATATAAATTTACCCAAAGCAACATCAGATATTTATTATAGCTAACAGAAATTTTATGTCAACTCTTGTAGCTATTTTTAGCTATATATACACTATGTGGGCTATATTTTCTAGATTATAGTATGACAATGAAAAAGAATTATAAGATACTCTCTGATCGAATACGTGCGCTCCGCGGTAGCCGAACACAAAGTGAAATAGCAGAAATCCTTAATATTACGCAGGCTTACTTAAGCGAAATAGAGCGCGGCAAGAAAGTTCCATCCAATGCGCTGCTGTTGGATATCGCAAAAAAGTTCAATACAACTGTGAGCTATTTACTGGGCGAGACAGCCGGTGTGGAACTTCCAGAAGAATGTCTGAATTTGCATGAAAGCGTGCCTGTCGGCCGTGAAAAATCTTTAGATCAGGTCGACTACGTGATCATTCAACACTTTTCCCTGCGCTTACTGTTGGAAATGTGTTCCACTACGCCACGCAGTGAAGCTACAGAGAGGCTTATCTGCGTACCTAAAGCGGATGTAGGTAGTTATTTTTCCATAAATAACGCCCCATTCGCCCTGACGGTAACGGATGGCATCATACCGGCTCACGGCATCACCGCAAACAGCCGCATTATCGTTAATCCAGAGGCAAAGCTGCTGGACTTTGACGTTGCATTGGTTTATTACAAAAGGCAGCTGGCTTTAAAAAAGATCATCCAGAACGATGATGGCTCCATCGAGCTGGTTTCGACCGACGGCACAAAGATACACATTTCTCTGGAAGAGCTCTTAGCCGGCGAGTTTAAAGTCCTCGGCAAAGTAACGTCCGTGACGCACAAACCAACCCACGGCCTATAGCTGTTTTGGCTGTTTCTATTATCTTTATTCTACCGTCGTTCCGTGAGCGTGCAAATAACAGATCCTCTATGACCATCGTGCCGGTATGCGCAGCTTTTCAAAAGGATAACGCTTTTCACGTTTTTGCCGGCACTGTGCTTGTTCGGCTCGTCTTATAACCATTACAGATTCCTCGGCGGTATTCTTTCGCGCAGGCGGCGGTAGACTCCGGGGGGGACCATGTCGCGCACCGCGCCGCCGAATTGGAAGGCGTCTTTTATCGCGCGGCTTGAGAGGTAGGAGTATTTCGCGTCGGTGACGATGAAGAAGGTTTCTATTTCCGGGGCGAGCTGGCGGTTCATCTGCGCGAGCTGAAATTCGTATTCAAAGTCTGAGAGGGCGCGCAGGCCGCGTATGATGATGCGGCTCTGCTGCTGGCGCATGAAGTCGACCAGCAGGCCGTTGAAGTATTTCACTTTGACGTTCGGCAGGTGGACGAGCGCCTCGCGCGCCATTATCTGCCGCTCTTCCTCGCTGAAGGTGGAGCGTTTTTCGGGGTTCACGAGTACGGCGACGATCAGCTCGTCGAAGAGCGCCGCCGCCCGTTCCGATATATATATATGTCCGTTTGTTATCGGGTCGAATGAACCCGGATATATCGCTCTAATCATTTTCGTTCCTCCTGCTGTAGAAGCTGAGCACTGTGCCGCCGTATTTTCTGTCTTCGCGCTTCCATTTCGTCTCATCCATCGCGGCCGGCTCTTCCTCTTCCGAATGTTCAAAGATTATAACGCCGCCTGGGGCCGATATGTTTTCGTTACCGGCGAGCAGCCGCGGAAGTTCCTCGCCCCATCCAAGATTGTATGGCGGGTCGGCGAATATTATATCAAAGCATTCTCCCTTTTTCGCCATGCGGGCGACGGCGCGGCGAACGTCGGCGCAGAGACATTTTACATCGGCAGGCGCTTTTTTCACAATAGCGGCGTGGCGTGCGCGCTCGGATTCAACGCATACTACGGGGGCGGCGCCTTTTTTCGCGGCGGTCAGCGCTATCTGTCCGCTGCCTGAGAAGAGGTCCAGGAAGCTTCTGCCGCGGATATTTCCCAATATGTTGAATAGCGCCAGCATGACTTTGCCGGTCGTCGGTCTCATTTCTTTCATGATTTATTCCCCCCGCCGCCTCACACAAAGAGTATAATAGCGGATAGCTTTGATGTATATAAGGATTTTGGAGGTTTTTTTTATGGATTCGTCATCTGTCCGTAACGATAAACGCGCTGTTTCCGGGAAAAATAAACGCACGCTGCTTGGTGTAATTTTTCTGCATGGCCTGAATGATATGCATTCGACCGCGCTGCCGACTGTGATACCGATGCTGGCGCAGTCTATATCGCTGACGTTGAGTCAGGCCGGCTTTCTTAACGCCCTTTTCGGCATTACAAATCTTTTCGGCCAGCCAGTCTCCGGTTATGTCGCGGACAAGCTCAAGCGTCCGTGGCTTGCGGTGTGGGGGCCGCTGCTGTCTGTCTCCGGCGCGGCGCTGCTGCCGCTTTCGCCGAGTTACGGCGCAGCCTTTATATTCGTGGGTATGATGAGCGCTGGGACAGCGCTTTTCCATCCGCAGGGGACGGGCAGATGCGGCGCGGCGGCGGGCGGAGGCGCGCTTGCCTTTTATCTTTCCCTTTTTCAGGCCAGCGGCACTTTCGGCAGCGCCATCGGGCCGATTTATGTCGTCTTTATGATTTCGATTCTTGGCAAGCCCGGCTTCCCGGCCGCGATCATCCCCGCTGTCGCGCTCCTTTGTCTTTATATCTGGCGTCAGATGGGGGCGAGCGCGGAGGAGAAGGTGCGGGATATGGAATCTTCTCCCCGCCCTCATTTTTTTGAGAATCTGCGCTATCTGGTCTCAAAGGTCGGCTGGATTGTTTCAATAACCAGCGTTCGGGACGCAGTTTTTCAGTCGATCAAGATATTCCTGCCGATGCTCCTTATCACTCGCGGCAGCAGCATCGCGGCGGGGGGGATGACGCTTTTCGCCGTTACGCTTTCGGCGACGCTGGCCGGCATCGCGGGAGGGAAGCTCGCGGATATGATAGGCGACGAGAAGGTGCTTCTCTGGGCGCTTGCTATCGCTCCTTTTTTTCTTATCGTCGGCCTTCATGATTCGAGCTTTTTCTGTCTGCTTTCGCTGATGGCTGGCTTCGCCTTTTTGCAGGCCAGCACGCCGGTCACAACGGCTATGGCGCAGAGGCGCTGCCCCGATTCGCGCAGTATGGTGAGTTCGCTGTCAAACGGCGTATCGTGGGGGATCGCCAATCTTTTCGTAACGCCGGTCGGTATCATCGCGGACGCGGTCGGACTTCAGGCTACGCTGAATGTGGTGGCTTTTCTGCCGTGGACAGTGGCGCTGTGGTACGGCGGCAGGAAGCTGATAAAGAGGCGGCGCGGATAAAAAACAGCGGAGGAAAGCCCCCTCCGCTGTTTTTTTATTATCCGGATATCAAAGAATCAGCTTATCAATCGTTGGCGGCGGCCAGCGCGCTGAGCAGCGCCGCTCTCATTGCCGGGGTTCTGTAAGGATGGCCCACGGAATCGACTTTTATCGTCACGCCGCGCGGGTTTGGAATCGCTTTGAGGTAGAAGTGCTGTTCAAAGCCGTCGTCGGCCGTTATTACGAGCATCAGCCCGACGCCCTCTTCCGATATGAAGGCGTCGCGGAATACCCAGTGTCCTTTGCCTCCCACTCCGGCGCCTTCACGCCCCTTCAGTGAGTCTATGACCTCTTTCACGCTCTTTTGTGTCTTAGCTTCGCCCTCCATCGGCCAATCTTCCTCTCTTTCCGTTACCTCGTCAAGCTTTTTATCCTTATGTATTGTCAGGCTCCAGGTATCCTTTCCCATCGCCTTCCATTTTCTCTCGTATTTCGTCACGTACGGCCTTTCCGGGTTCAGCGCGGCCGGGTCGGAGCGGAAGGCGCTGTTTGAGGCGAAGACTTCCGCCGTCTCCTCTGCGTACCAGTCCACGTCTGTCGCCAGCTCAAAGCTGCCGTTCGGCGCTATCAGGTAGTTCATCAGATCGGAAAATGCCGGCACTGTTACGCGGCGCGCGGCGTGTCTCGTCTTGGGCCACGGGCATGGGAAGTTCATGTAGACGCGCTCCACGCTTTCCGGCGCGAAGCAATGACGCAGCAGGAAGCGCGCGTCTCCGTGCATCAGCCGCGCGTTGGAAAGACCGGCGGCCAGCAGGCGGCGCGCTCCTTTCGTGACGCACCACTGCGAAACCTCTACGCCCACGATAAGCGTTTCCGGGTTGGCGCGGGCCAGATATTCAAGAAATTCTCCGTTGCCGAAGCCTATTTCCACAAAGACCCGCCCGGAGGGCGACATTTCGTTCCACTCGATCGGCAGCGCCTCTGTGCGGCTCACGATTATTTCGTTAAGCTTCCATGACATCGTTTTTTTCCGCCTTTTTTTCTTTAAGATAGAAGTCGGGGACTTTTGCCAGCTCAAACCATTTATCGACTGCAAGCTCTTCGGCGCGAGCAGTGGCGCTCAATCCGTGCTTTTCCAGTATTTCGAGCGCCCGCGCACGCTCTATGCCGCAGCCTGCCGACCAGTTGTTGGAAAGCGTTTTTCTGCGCTGGGCGAAGGAGCGTTTCAGCAATCCGCGCCATGTCCTGTTATTGGCAAGATCTCTGTTTTTTTCAATTTTTATCTCAACGAGCGCGGAGTTGACGCGCGGCTGGGGGTGAAAGGCCGAGGGGGGTATCCGTCGCACGATCTCAGCCTCCCCCATCGCCTCCACCGTTACTCCGAGCGGCGAGCGCTCCCTGTGTCCGGCGGGGGATACTATCCGTTCGGCGGATTCGAGCTGCACCATCAGCAGCATGTAGGCCACGCCCGCCGGAACGAGCTTTTCCAGAAAGGTCCACAGCAGCGGCGTGGTGATATGATAGGGAAGATTCGCTATTATCTTCGTCGGCCTGCGCGGCAGCTTCGAGAGGTAGTCAAACCGCACCGCGTCGCCCCAGAATATGGAGCAGCGCCCGTCTCTCGCCGCTATGCGCTCTATTCCCTCGCGCAGACGTTCGTCAAGCTCCACGGTATAGAGCGCTTCAAGCGGGGCGCTGAGCAGCCCTCTCGTCAATATGCCGTCGCCCGGGCCTATTTCAAGGACGACGTCGCCCTTTCCGACAGCCGCCCTTTTTATCATGAAATCGACGACCGAGCCGTCGATAAGAAAATTCTGCCCTATATCAGTGTTGTGGATAAATCGTTTTTTTTCCGCCATCGCGTCCATGCTTTCGTTAAATTTTTCGCCGCCGCAAGTGCGCCTCTTTTTATTTTATCATCTCGGAGGCGAAAATTATACATTGCCCTCCGCTCATGTTATCAGCTAAAATACACGGTGAATCTGAGGGAGTGGATTAACGGCAATGAAACTTGAGAATATAAGGAATTTCAGCATTATCGCCCACGTTGACCACGGCAAGTCAACTCTGGCCGACCGGCTGCTCGAGGGGACGGGGACGATAGATAAACGCAATATGAAGGCGCAGCTTCTGGATATGCTCGACCTTGAGCGCGAACGCGGCATTACGATAAAGTCCGTGCCCGTGCGCATGGAGTATCGCGCGCAGGACGGCAGGGATTATATATTGAATCTCATCGACACGCCGGGTCACGTTGATTTTTCCTACGAGGTCTCACGCTCGCTCGCTGCCTGCGAAGGGGCGGTGCTGGTCGTCGACGCCTCTCAGGGCGTTGAGGCGCAGACTGTGGCGAACAGCTATCTGGCGGCAGACCTGGATCTTGAACTGGTGCCGGTGCTGAATAAGATAGATCTCCCCTCCGCGCACCCGGAGCAGGTGAAGCGCGAGCTTGAGGATATCATCGGCATTAACGCGGATGACGCTGTCTCTATTTCGGCCAAGACCGGAGAGGGCGTGCCTGAGCTGCTGGAACGTATCGTGCGCGACGTGCCGCCCCCCGGCGGAGACGCCGACGCTCCGCTTCAGGCGCTGATTTTCGACTCCGTATATGACAATTACAAGGGCGTTATCTGCTATGTGCGCGTGGTGAACGGCCTTCTCGAAGCGGGCAAAAACGTGCGTTTCATGGCTACGGGGCAGAATTATCAGCTGGATGAGGTAGGCATATTCAAGCCGGAGATGGTGAAGGTAGAGCGCCTTGGCCCCGGAGAGGTCGGCTTTATCTGCGCAAGCATAAAAACGATAGACGAGGCTCACGTCGGCGACACCGTCACGGACGCCGCCCGCCCCGCCGCCGCCCCGCTTGCCGGGTATAAGAAGGTGAAGCCGGTCGTATTCTGCGGCTTCTATCCGGTCGAACGTGAGGATATAAACCAGCTGCGCGAGGCGCTGGAGAAATTACAGATAAACGACTCGGCAATCAGCTTTGAGCCGGAAAACTCCGCCGCGCTGGGATTCGGCTTCCGCTGCGGCTTCCTCGGGCTGCTGCATATGGAGATAGCGAAGGAAAGGCTGAACCGCGAATTTGGAGTAGACCTTGTGGCCACCGCGCCGAATGTCGTCTATCAGGTCGCGCTTACGGACGGCAGCGTCATCGAGGCGCACCGCCCGTCGGACTTCCCCGATCAGGGGCGCATTGAAGAGATACGCGAGCCGTATATAAAGCTTTCGATATTTATGCCGGAGCAGTTCGTCGGCGCGGCGATGCAGCTCTGTCAGGACAAACGCGGAAGCTATGTCAGCATGGATTACATCACGCCGGAGCGCGTGCGGCTCAGCTACGACATGCCGCTCGCGGAATTTATCCTCGACTTCCACGACAGGCTGAAATCCTGCACGCGCGGCTACGCCTCTCTGGATTACGACCACACCGGTTTCCGCGCCGCGAAGCTCGTCAAGGTCGATATTCTGATGCAGGAGGAGCCTGTGGACGCCTTCTCGTTCATCTGCCACGCCGATCAGGCCTATCACCGCGGGCACGCCGTGGTCGGCAAGCTCAAGGAGCTGATACCGCGCCAGCTCTTTGAAGTTCCAGTGCAGGCTGCCGTCGGCAGAAAGGTCATCGTCCGCATGAACATCAAGGCTGTGCGCAAGGACGTTCTCGCCAAATGCTACGGCGGCGACGTTACGCGTAAGCGCAAGCTGCTGGAAAAGCAGAAAGAGGGCAAAAAGAGGATGAAGCAGGTCGGCCGCGTCTCCATACCGCAGGAGGCATTCCTCGCCTTCATGGACGTGACAAAATCAGAGGACAAATAGAGGGGCTCTTTCGGCAGAAAAGCCGCAGGCGCGAAAAAGGGGCGCTGTCATGAGCTGCCGTTCGCTTTACATACATATTCCATTCTGCGAGCGCAAATGCAATTACTGCGCCTTTGAGAGCGCCGTGCCGCAAAGCGGCGATTTCGAACTGTGGCTGGCAATGCTGGAAGGCGAGCTGTCGCTTCGCGCCGCCGAAGTCGGGCGGCTGAAATTATCGACCTGTTACTTCGGCGGCGGCACTCCGACCGTGCTTCCTGCCGCGCTCTGGGAGGCGCTGATCTCTCTTATAGAGCGCAATTTCGATTTCGAGGCGGAGGCCGAAGTCACCGTCGAGGCAAATCCGAACTCGCTGCGCGCGGATCATCTGCTTGCGTGGCGCGACTGGCGCGTGAATCGCGTCAGCATCGGCGTGCAAAGCTTTGACGACGCGGAGCTTGAACAGATGGGGCGGCTGCACAGCGCAAGAGAGGCCCTCTGCGCGATATCGGCGGCTCTGGCCGCCGGCTTCTCCGTAAGCGGAGATTTCATCTTCGGCCTGCCGCGTCAGAGCTTCAAAAACTGGGGGCGGACGCTGCATGAGGCTGTGCGCTGCGGACTGAACCATATTTCGCTTTATCAGCTGTCGCTTGAAGAGGGAACCCCCTGGGCCGCGCTCCCCCCAGAGACGCTGGCAGACGGCTACCCCCCGTACAGATGGGCGCAGTGGTATCTGCCGCGCCGCGGCTACGCGCAGTACGAGGTCGCGAACTTTGCAAAAGAGTGGCGCGAAAGCCGCCACAATATCAATTACTGGAAAGAGGGCGAATATCTGGGGCTTGGGCCGGGAGCGGCGGGCTATCTGAACGGGCTGCGTTATAAAAATTTCGGCTCTCTAAAAGCTTACGCCGAGTCTATATATAAAAAAGAACTGCCCATAGCGGAAAACGAACGACTGCCGCGTGAAAGAGCCGCCCGCGAAGCCGCCGTGTTGGGGCTGAGAATGACGGAGGGGCTCGACAGGGTGGATTTCGCGGAGCGTTACGGCGAAAATGAGTGGGCTTCCCTTCTGGCCGCGCTGCGAAAATTTCCTGACGAACTATATACGGCGGACGAGAAAGGCATACGGCTGACGAAAAAGGGAATGAGAGTCGCCAATCTGATTTGGTCAGAAATAATATAGCTTTCTTTCATTTTTCATATACAATTATACAGTTAAGACAAATACGATGCAGGGAGGATTTCCCTTGGACGCGAAGATTCAGACGGTAATGAGAAAAATCCCCTCGATGGACAGGCTGCTTGCGCTGCCATGGGTAGCCGAATATGAGGAAAAGCTTGGGCGCGAAACGGTAAAATTTCTGTTGTCGGAGATGCTTGCCGCGCTGCGCGCAAAAATTATAAAAGACGCGGACACCGCCTTCGACGCGGAAACGATAGAAGCGGAGGCGCGGGCGCTGCTGCAAAGAAAGGCCGCCCCGGGGCTGCGCAGGGTTGTAAACGCGACCGGCGTCGTCATACATACCAACCTAGGACGTTCGCTGCTCGCTGATGAGGCGGTAAAAGAGGTCTGCGCAGTAGCCGGCGCTTACAACACGCTTGAATATTCTCTTGACGAAGGAAAGCGCGGCAACAGAAACGACCATGTGGAATGGCTGCTCTGCCGCCTCACCGGAGCGGAGGCGGCGCTTGTCGTGAACAATAATGCCGCGGCGGTGATACTGGCGCTCTCCGCGCTGGCAAAGGATAAAGAATCGATAGTATCGCGCGGCGAGCTGGTAGAGATAGGCGGCTCCTTCCGCATTCCGGATATTATGGCCCTCTCCGGGACAAAGATGGTTGAAATCGGAACGACGAACCGGACGCATCTCGGCGACTATGAAAAGGCTATAGGCGAAGAATGCGCCATGCTGCTGAAAATACATCCTTCAAATTACCGCATAACAGGCTTTCATTCAGCCGTGCCGCGCGAGGAGCTGGCGGAGCTGGCTCACGCGCGCGGCCTCATATTGATGGAGGATCTGGGCAGCGGTATGCTGATAGACGCCTCCGCCGCCGGACTGTCGAGCGAGAACGACCCCACCGTCGCGGAGTCGCTGCGCGCCGGCTGCGACATAGTTACCTTTTCCGGCGACAAGCTCTTGGGCGGGCCGCAGATAGGAGCCATTGTCGGCAAAAAAGAGCTTATTGCCCGCCTCAAATCGCACCAGCTTCTGCGAGCGCTGCGCGTGGACAAGATGACGCTCGCCGCCTTCGAGGCGACGCTGCGCCTATATCTGCGCGGCGACTACAGCGCCGTGCCCACAGTTGAAATGATATTCAAAAAAGAAGACGAGCTGCGCGCCGCCGCTATGAGATTCAGCCGCGGCCTCAAAAATTTTTTCAAAAAGACAAGGATACGGCGCTTTTCAATAGAAGCCGTACCGGTGAAAGACACAGTCGGAGGCGGCTCCTTCCCGCAGTCGGAGCTTCCCGGCTTCGCCGTCGCTTTGCGTCTGCCGGAAATGGGCAGCGCCGGAAAGCTGGCGGAGCGGCTGCGCAGCGCCGCCAGCCCAGTTATTGCCGGCGCGGCGGAAGACAGGCTGCTCTTCCACATGCGCACGCTCCGCCCCGGCGATGAAAAGCGTATAATCGCCGCTCTGGACGAAATACTCTACATGCCGGCGGAAAAGGCGCACTGAAATGGCAAATCAGGAATACCCATTCGTTATAGGCACGGCCGGACATATCGACCACGGCAAAACATCTCTGGTAAAGCGGCTCACAGACGTTGACTGCGACCGTCTCGCCGAGGAAAAGCGGCGCGGCATGACGATAGAGCTGGGCTTCGCCCCCTTCACGCTGCCATCAGGGCAGACCGTGAGCATAGTGGACGTGCCGGGACATGAAAAATTCATCAGACAGATGGTAGCGGGGGCAGCCGGAGTCGACGCCGTCATGCTCGTGATCGCCGCCGACGACGGCGTAATGCCGCAAACGCGGGAACATCTGGCAATACTGTCGCTGCTGGGAATAAAAAACGGGCTTACCGTCATCAATAAGATAGATCTGGTCGACGAAGAAATGCTGGAAATGGCAATAGAGGACGCGCGAACTCTGCTGGCAGGCACATTCCTCGCGGACAAGCCGCTCCTTCCCGTCTCCGCCGTCACAGGCGCCGGAATAGAGGAACTGAAAAAGGCATTGCAGCAAATGACCGAGAGCACGGAGGCGCGAAGCCGCAAAGGAGCCTTCTTCCTCCCCGTTGACAGAGCCTTTCACATATCGGGCTTCGGCACAGTCGTAACAGGCACCGCGATAAACGGCGAAGTGTCGGAAGGGGAAGAGATAGAGGTGCTCCCCGGCGGGGCGCTTTCAAAGATCCGCTCGTTACAGGTACATGGAGCGCCGGTAGAAAAAGCCACCGCAGGACAGAGAGTGGCGGCAAATCTGGCCGGAATATCCCTCGACGACGTGAAACGCGGAGATGTCGTGACGGCAAAAAACCGCTTCACCCCGTCAAAATGCCTTGACGTGCAAATCGAACTGCTGGCCGGAGCCGAGCCTCTCAAACACTGGCAGCGGCTGCGCCTTCACGTTGGGACGACAGATGTCGTAACACGTCTTTCTCTGCTGGACAAGGAGCAAATAGCCCCCGGAGAAAAAACAGTCGCCCAGCTCATAACGGAAGAAGCGGTCGTAACGTCGATAGACAGCTGCTTCATCCTCCGCACATACAGCCCTCTCGTTACGGTAGCCGGAGGCAAAATACTGATGCCTGCGGGAGAAAGGCCCAAAAATAAAGAGGAAAAAGCCGCGCTGATAAAATTCATAGAAAGCCTCGCCGCCTCTCCGCCGCTCAAAGAACGGCTGCTGGCGCTGATAAACTGCCGGGGAATAATAAGCGCGGCAAAGGCGGCGCGAATGAACGAAACGACGGCCGCCGAGCTGATGCGCGCCCTATCGTCCTTTGAGGCGCGCGGAGAAATTGGAATCGTCCGATACGGAGACGCGGCGCTGATCTCAGCTGAAAAGCTGGAAAGCATATCGTCAAAGCTGACAAAGGCGCTGGAAGCCTTCCACAAGGAACATCCCGAAAGAAAGGGGATGGCGGCTGAAGAATGCGCGAAAATATTGGAGCTGCCGGATACAAAATTTGCGCGCGAGCTGCTGGCCCTGCTCGAAAGGCGCGGCGCGCTGAAATTCCGGGAGGAGCGCGCGTCACTGAACGACTTCCAGCCCTTTGACGCGGGGCTGTTCGCTTCGGAGGTAGAAGCGCTGAAAAAATACGCGCTGAAAAAGGGCTTCGCAATGCCCACGCTGGAAGAGGCGCAGGCCGCGCTCGCCTACTCGCCGGAGCAGATGAGGCGCATAATCTCATATCTGAAAGAGAGAAAAGAGCTGAGCATAGTGACAGGCGGCTTCCTGCTGGTGCCGGAGACAGAAGCGGCTTTCAGAGAAAAGCTGGAAGGCATAGCGGGAGAAATAACGCTCGCCGCCCTGCGCGACGCGACCGAAAGCAGCAGAAAATACACTCTGCCGCTTCTGGAATACTTTGACAGCAAAGGCATAACCCGGCGCGTCGGAGAAAAAAGAATCTTAATAAAAAGATAGATCCTGCAACGGCAGTTCAAGGCCAGCGCAAATTCGCCATAATGTATTGCATTTTTACCTGTTTTGATGTACAATTACTCAATGACATTGTGGAGGTGTTGCATGTGCCAATTACTATAGAATCGATTCGTGAGATAGTGTCTCTCCACAAAGGGTCCAGAATCTCATATCGCGCGGCAAACGGAAGACGCAAGATTGAAGAGCGTTCGGGAATAATAAAAGAGACCTACCCCAGCCTCTTCACGGTATACATTGAGTCTCAGCAGAGCACGATCTCATTCAGCTACACCGACCTGTTGACAAAAGAGGTAGAACTGCAGCTTGAATCGAGCGGTGAAAGTCTCTTCTAACAGCCAATGACAGAAGAAAGCCCCGGCTCAAAAGCCGGGGCTTTTCAATTACGCAGAGAGGGTGGCGGCAATGCGTTCCATTATTTCTTCTCCGATAAAAATAAATCTGCTTCTTAGGGTTTTGTCAAAAAAAGAGAATGGCTATCACGAAATTTACTCAGTCTTCTGGCAAAAAACAGCGATAGAGGTGTTGACAATTGAGCCAAAATGCGTTGAAATTATAAGTGATCATCTTAACGTGGCGGGAATGGAGATAAAAGGTGAGAACCTGATAACTAAAGTTCTTTCCACCGCAAGAAAATATAATAAAAATATCCCGCCGCTTGAGATAACGCTTGAAAAATTTTTCCCGACCGGAAGCGGCATAGGCGCGGGAAGCGGCAACGCGGGCGCGATGATCAGATGGCTTCGCGACTTTTACGGCGCGGAGCTGCCGGAGGAAGATACGGCAAAGCTGGGGGCGGACGTGGCCTTCCTGGCTTCGGATAATATTATGGCGACGGCGCGCGGAATAGGCGAAATAATGACGCCGCTCAAAGCGGATCTTGATCTCGGCTGGCTTCTGGTATTTCCCAGATGGAGGTCGAATACAAAAGAGGCATACGCGAAGCTGGACGAAAGGCGCGGCGCATCTTTTGGCGCAGAGCGGGATGCAGATATAAAAGATATCGAGGCCGAGAGGGAGAGATATCTTGGAAAATTGTCGCGTAAAGAAAGAGCCGGGCTTCTGCCTAACGATTTTTTCAGCGTACTGGCCGACGAACACGCTGAATATACGACGGCGCAGGGGATAGCCGCCGAAACAGGCTCGCTGGGCTGGGGGCTGTGCGGCAGCGGCAGCGCTTTCTTCGGACTATACGACGATGAAAAAAAACGCCGTCTGGCCGCGGAACGATTCAACAGGGAACAGTGGGTATTAAAAACATATGATTTGGAGTGATCATAATGAGAGGTCAAAGAACGGAAAGACTGGTCAGATTAGCTGCAAAATTCATGCTCTGTCCATCAAAACCGATCTCCCTGACAGATCTTGCAGGAAAATTTAACGTCTCAAAGACCGTCATCAGCGACGATGTCGAAGTCATAAATTCCGCTATGGAGGCCGAAGGCTTCGGACAGATGCAGGTAGACAGAGGGCGCAGCGGAGGCGCGCGCTTCGTGCCGCTCTGCACGCCCGAATACCGCCGCTCCCTGCTGACCGATATAGCAGAAAAATTGAGCGATCCGGAGAGAAATCTTCCGGGTGGGCTGATATACTACAGCGACCTTATATTCAACCCCGAAATCGCCCTCTCGCTGGGCTACTGCATGGCCTCCCTCTTCACCGATTCGACGCCGGACGTTGTAATGACCTCTGAAGTCAAGGGGATTCCCATTGCCATGTTCGCCGCGTACGCGCTGGGCGTCCCCCTTGCCGTCTGCCGCTTCCGCAACCGCCCGAGCGACGGAGCCGCCGTCGGAGTACACTACCCCACCGCCAGCGGCGACGTAAAAACAATGTACATAGGCACACGCCAGATGAAACGCGGCTGCCGCGTACTCATAGTGGACGACTTTATGCGCGGCGGCAGCACCGCCTCCGGTATGCTGCTGATGGCAAAACAGTTCGACGCTGAAGTCGCCGGAATAGGAGTATTCATAGCCCACGATGAACCGAAGGAAAAATCAGTGCCGGACTATCGCTCGCTGCTGACGCTGAAACACAGCGAAGACGGAGAAAACCGTCTGATAGTCACGCCGGACAATGACGGAGTGCGGGGAATTTTAGCGCGTCTGAAATTGTAAAAAGTGTTGTCAATAGCCAGAGAAAATGTCACATACTCCTTTCATCTGTGGCATTGTCTTCATCAGGTTTATCTGTGAACCGCCCACGCCATGGGTGGTTGGGGGCGGGCTTGTGAGGCGTCGCATTGCCCGCCTTTTTCTTTTCCGTTTTCATGCGGGCAGCCTTGGGCTGTTTTTGTACTTCACTCATGAGTATCGCTTCCCCCTTATACACAACGTAGATATCTCCATCAAGCGTATCTCTTACCTCAACCGCGCATCCGGGACGCAGCGAGCCGCTGTATTCACCGGCTGGGGCATATAAATGTCCGTTATATGAGATGGTATTGCCTCCGCCAGTCTTTCTGTTGTCCCTGCGAGCCAACGCAAGCCGAAGGTCGACGCTCTTGTCTATACGGATTTGTCTAGCTTCGGATTCAAGACTTTTTCAGCAACCCCCGCGCCGCCTCTTTTCAGGGCGGCTCTTTAAAGTCCGTCTTTCATTCGGCAGAGCGTGCCGGCCGTAAATTCCGCCCAGCTGTAGTTGCTCATGTATTCGCCGCTAAAGGAGGCTATCGCCTCGGGATCGCGCTCCATGAAGCGGAAGTAGTCGCATTCTATTTTTCTAGGATTCACCGCGACGGCGTTATATTGCTTGATCACCGCGTCGCCGAGGCCGACAGCCTCCAGCGTCCGCATCATGCTGGCGATGAAGGTGTGTATCTGTCTGAGTTTTGAGGGGCTGTAGTCCTCTTCTTCCCAGAGGCGGGCGGAGATTTCTTCCATTGTCAGCGCCGCCCCTCTGCGGTCTATCAGGCAGGCGAAGAGCTCTTTTGCCTTTGAGCGCTCGAATTTTACGGGTGCGCCGTCGAAGATCAGCTCGAAGTTTCCAAAGGTGCTGACGAACAGCCGCGCGGGGGCGCTCCGTTTCAGCGGGCGCAGGTTTTCCAGCTCTTCTTCGATATCTTTCTTTGTCACAGGCTTCATGAGATAGCCGGAGGCGTGCAGGCTGAAAGCGTCCAGCGCGTATTCCGAGTAGCCTGTCAGGAATATCACCGCGATGGAGGGGATGAGTTCTTTCATCCGTTTCGCCAGCTCGAGCCCGCTCATTTCCCCCATATTTATATCGAGGAAGGCGACGTCGGCGCGATTTTCCTTCAGCCATTCCAGCGCGCCGCGCGGATTGCCGAAGCCGACTGCGCTTTCAACGGAGGCTATTTTCTCCAGCTGGCGCAAGAGGTCGTTAAGCAAAAGTCTTTCGTCGTCAACCGCTATTACTTTCATCAGAGGCCACCGCCTTGGGTATGAATAATGTTATTGTCGTGCCTTCGTCCGCGCCGCTTTCTATCGTCAGCGTGCCGCCGCACATTATTTCGATGCGGCTTCTGACGTTTTCGATTCCGACATGGCTTCTGTCGTCGCGCGGGCTTTTCATAAAGTCGAAGCCGACGCCGTTGTCTTTCACGCGGACAGTATAGCCCTTTTCGTCCTCGTCCGTCTCGACGGCGACTGTTCCGACGCCCTTGGCCGAGGCTACGCCGTAGCGCACGGCGTTCTCGACGAGCGGCTGCACCGAGAGGGCTGGCAGGTAGAAGTCCGCGGTTTTTATGTCATATACGAAGTTGATCTTTTCCTGAAAGCGTATTTTTTCTATATAGAGGTAGTTTTCCACATGGACCAGCTCCTGTTCAAAGGGGATCAGCTCTTTTGTCGTGAGCGAGTCCATGTTGGCGCGCAGGTATTTTGAAAAGTGGGCTATGGCCTCCTGCGCCGCCTCCGGCTCCACGTCGCAGAGGGCCTTTATCGTCGCCAGCGCGTTGAAGAGGAAGTGCGGCTGTATCTGGCTTATCATTATCGCGACGCGGCTCTGCGTCAGCTCGTTTTCCACGCGTTCCACGCGCGCGGCGGCGTCGAGTTTGTTTTTATATTCAAAGATGATGAGCCCTCCAAGGATAGCGGCGGCGAGTATCGAGCCAACCTGAGTGAATATCGCGTAGCCGCCGGGGATAACTGCGTAGACGCAGGCGTCGCAAAGGACGCCGGCTGTAATCAGCAGCGTCGGATAGACGGCCATTCTAGGCGCTCTCTTTTTTGTCTTCACAGCCTCGACGACAAGTGAGAAGAAGGAGGAGATTATTCCCAGAAGACAGGCGGCTGTCGAGAGGTTCAGCGTCTGATAGGCCTCGAAGCGGCCCGTGATTTGCAGCAGGCTGAGCGCGGTTACTGCGAGGAAGGCAGCCGAGGCTGTCAGCCGCGTGAGGGCGCGGCGCGTGCCGCTCATATATTCCGCGACGTAGAGGGCGAAGAAGGCCGTTACCATGTACATGCTCAATATTTCCATGTAGGCTGTGAAGGCCGGGGTCGGGAGCAGGAAGCTGAAATCGTTCTGTATGAAGAACCAGACCGCCGCGAACAGCGTATAGCCGGCGTTGTAGAGCAGCGAATAGATGTTCCTGTAGCCGATCATGACGAAGAGCAGGACGGCGAATAGCTCAAGCAGTCCGATGATGAATATGAAGAGGGCGAGCACGGCGGAGAGGCCGCGCGCCGCGAAGAGCTGGCGGTAGAGCGAGCCTTCCGTGCCAAAATATATGTTGCCAAGCAGCTTTTCCGCGCTCGGCAGGTAGCGGTTGCCGTAGACGTTGTATAGCTCCATCTCAACGCAGTCGGCGCTTGTGACGCCGGGGGATAGGAATGTCGTCCAGACGTCTCCCCCGCTTCCTGAGAGGCGGTGACGGGAGCCTTTCTCTCCGAATGAGAATATTTCTCTGCCGTTCAGCGCTATTTTGACGTCAAGGTATTGTATCCGCAGCGCGATGCAGAGATTTTTTTCGATATCGTGCGAAAAATGCCCGCGGATTTCTATCCTGCGGCTGTCGCTGAGATTCGGAATTTCTCCCTTTTTCAGCGGAAGCCACTCCCCGCCGTCCGCGCGGTATTCCCCCGTGACGTAGGTTTTCGTATGGGCGTTTTCCCCGTATATCCATGAGTTTTCGCCGGTCAGCAGCATAATGGAGAGTATGAGGGCGGCAAGGGCGGCGGCCGCGAGCTGGCAGCCGATTATTTTGCCGCGGCTTCCCCTGTCGGTCATTTCGCTCAGTTCACGCCTGAGGCCGCGGCCTTCCTTATCCCAGCCGGCGTAATATATCCGTCTCGGATCATCGCTGAGGCGAAAGCTTCTTATATCCGGCGAGGAGCGCAGGGAGCTTCTCACAGCGCCGCGCCCCCATTATTTCCGGCGGCGGCGCGCAAGGCCGCAATGTATATTTTTTTGTCGATTTTCCTCATACGCTCACACACCTTACGGCAATCTCCGACTCCGCCGTTATCTTACATGATAACATCAGAGGTACAACAAAAGTACAACAAAAACCGCGCGAAAATCGCGCGGCGGAAATTTTTTTATAATTTTTTTCGGCGATTTGACAGACGGCAGCGGGGTCAGCTTCCAAAGAGCTCCTTCGCGGCTCTCATGTTTTCCCTCACCGGAACTTCAAAGGGGCAGCGGCTCTCGCAGCCGCCGCATCCGGTGCAGTCGGAGGCCGAGCGCGGCAGCAGCGCGTAGTGTTCGCGCACCGTCTCCGGCACTCCCTCCCGCGCCTTCGCAAGGTTGAGGAATTTCGTCACCGCCGCTACGTCGATACCGACAGGGCAGGGGGCGCAGTGGCCGCAGTACATGCAGTGCCCTTTCCAGCTTATCCCGGGAAATGAGGAGAGAGCTTTCGCGTAGTCCCGCTCTTCGTCGGAGGCGCTTTCGTATGCAAGGGAGATCTTCAGCTCTTCCACGGTATGAGCGCCGGATAATACGGTCGCCACGGCGGGGCGCGTAAGGGCATAGTGCAGGCACTGCCACGGAGTCAGCGCAGCTCCTGCGGGAGAGCGAGCCGCGTCAAGCAGGTCGCCGCCGCCGAATGCCTTCATTACGGTGATGGCGACGCCATTCGCCTGACAATATTCATAAAGCTCTCTGCGCTCCGCGTCCATATTCACCAGCAGTCCGCTGTAGCTCTCTTCGCTCCACAGCTTTTCGCAGTCCTCGTCGCCGGGCTGCAGGTCGTAGCATGGGTTGACGCTGAACATCAGCACGTCAATCATTCCGCTTTTGACCGCCTCGAGCGAAACTGTCGGATTGTGACTGCTCATGCCGACGGCGGAGATTTTTCCGTCCGCTTTCAGGGCGCGCGCGTATTCCATCAGCTCTCCGCCGGCTACGCTGCGCCAGTCCTCCGAGGAGTCGACATAATGTATCATTCCGATTTCGACGCTTTTGCATTCAAGGCGCGCCAGCAGGTCTTCAAAGGAGGCTCTCACCTCTTCGATGTCGCGGGTACGCTCATACTGCCCGTTTTTCCATGCCGTGCAGAGCTGCGCCTGCAAGATGAATTTATCGCGCCGCCCGCGCAGCGACCGCCCCAGCATGCTGCGTATGTCAGGCTGCGGAGAGTAGAGGTCGAGGCAGTTGACGCCGGCCTCCTGAGCGCAGTCAAGCAGTTCGTCGATAAGCGCTCCGTCGTGATCGACAAAGCCCTCGCAGCCAAGTCCGATCTCTCCGACCATAAGGCCGGTGCGTCCAAGTTCTCTGTATTTCAAAACAACAGCTCCCCATTCATTATGATTATAAAATATTACGTCCACACAGGATAAAGGTTAGAGTCGGCTTCAAGTCAAGCGCCGGGAGGCCCCAGCGATAAAAAAATCCCCGCGCTTTCAGGGTGAAGCCCCTGCGGCGCGGGAGTTTTTTTATTTATGAATTTCTTCGCGGACGGCGATGGAAGTTATTTCTTTCCGGTGCTTCCGAAGCCCCCGCCGGCACGCCGCGTCTCGCCAAGCTCTTCCGCCGCTTCAAGAGCGACCTGCGTCACCGTCGCGAATACCATCTGCGCGATGCGGTCGCCAGGCTCTATCCTGAAATCTTCCTCGCCGAAATTCGCCAGGATGATGCGGATCTCGCCGCGGTAATCGGAATCTATCGTGCCGGGGCTGTTAAGCACCGTCACGCCGTTTTTGAGGGCGAGGCCGCTGCGCGGACGTATCTGCGCCTCGCAGCCCTCCGGCATTTCAAGGTACAGCCCAGTCCCGACGCAGCCGCGTTTGCCGGCCTTGATAACCGCCGCCTCGCGGGCGCGTATATCCATCCCCGACGACCCCGGCGTGGCGTAGGCAGGGAGGGTGACGCCCTCCTCCGCCCTGACTTTTACTGTTATTTTATCCATATTTTCAGTTTTTGCGCTCTCTCTCGAAGCGGCGCGCCGGACGGTGCTGTCTGTCTCCCTCCGCGTCTCCGCCGCGCGGACGGTCGTGCCCGCGGTCGCCTCTGTCGCGGCGTTCTCCGCCGTCGCGTTCACGTCCTACGCCGCTGCGTTCGCCGCCGCCCTTGGGGAACTGCGAGTATTTTTCCTCACGCGCTCTCTCAACCGGGATCTGCTCCGCGAAGTCGGGGTTCAGCGCCAGCTCGTCAAACCTGTCAAGCAGGCGCTTGCGGCTGAGGTTGACGCGGTGCATGTCGTCTATCTCTTTCACAGTCACCAGCACTTTGTCGCCGATGTCGAAGGCATCTTCAAGCGTCGGAACGCGGTAGCCGCTGACTTCGCTCACATGGAGCATGCCTTCCTTGCCTGGCAGCACTTCGATGAATACGCCGAAGGAGAGCATTCTTGTAACTGTGCCGACGAAGATCTCTCCGGCCTCAACCTCGCGGACAAGGTCGCGGATTATTCTGACGGCCATCTGAGCCGCGTCGTCGCTGACAGCCGCCACGCTGACGCGGCCGCTGTCCTCAACGTCGATTTTCGCGCCTGTCTGCTGCACTATGCCGCGAATCGTCTTTCCGCCGGAGCCGATAACGTCGCGTATCTTTTCCGGGTCGATGTTGAATGAGACGATCTTGGGGGCGGTGGGGGCAAGCTCCGCGCGCGGGGCCGCTATCGCCGCGTCCATGACGTCGAGTATCTGGAAGCGCCCCTCTCTGGCCTGCGAAAGCGCCTCTGTCAGTATCTCGCGGGTGATGCCGCCGGCCTTGTTGTCCATTTGCAGCGCGGTAACTCCGTCGCGCGTGCCGGCGACTTTGAAGTCCATGTCGCCGTAATGATCCTCAAGTCCCTGAATATCCGTGAGTATGCAGACCTGTCCGCCGTCGGCTATCAGCCCCATCGCGATACCGGCCACGGCCTTTTTGACCGGCACGCCGGCCGCCATCATTGAAAGGCTGCCGCTGCAAACTGAGGCCATCGAGCTGGAGCCGTTTGATTCAAGTATGTCGGAGACCTGACGCACCACGTAGGGGAAGGATTCGTCGTCAGGGAAGGTGGCGCGCAGCGCGCGTTCCGCCAGCGCTCCGTGCCCTATCTCGCGCCGTCCGGGACCGCGCATCGGGCGCACTTCGCCGACCGAGTACGGGGGGAAGTTGTAATGCAGGATGAATCTCTTCGACGGCTCATCCAGCTTGAGGCCGTCCATAACCTGATCGTCAGAACCCATCATGCCGAGTGTGGTTACGCCGAGAGACTGCGTTTCGCCGCGCGTGAAAAGCGCCGAGCCGTGGGTCATGGGCAGGATGTCTACCTCGCATGTTATCGGACGAAGCTGATTCATCGCGCGCCCGTCCGCGCGCTTTCTGTCAACGAGCAGCAGCCTGCGCACGGCTTTCTTTACCATTTCGTCCATTACTGAGGCGATATATTTCGCGGAGTCAGGGCGGCTTTCGGCGAAGAAGTCCTCCGCCTTCTGCTGCGCCGCCGCTATGGCCGCGCCGCGCTCCTGTTTCTGATTTATCTGCACAGCCTGGTATATTTCGTCGGTAAGGTTGTCGCGCATCCAGCCGTCTATTTCCTCTATCACAGCCGGAGCCGGAAGCTGAGCCTTCGGCTTGCCTATTTCAGCGACGACGTCCTCTATGAAGCAGACGATTTTGCGAATGGCCTCGTTGGCAAGCTCCATCGCGTCTACAAGCAGCTCTTCGGAAACCTCTTTGGCCCCCGCTTCGACCATCGTTATGCCGCCCTTATGTCCGGCGACGACCAGGTCGAGAGTGCTTTCCGGCAGATCCGATTCGTCGGGATTCACCACCAGCTCGCCGTTGATGCAGCCTATACGCACAGCCGCTATAGGGCCGTCCCACGGAATGTCCGATATGGCGAGGGCGAGCGAAGCGCCGTTAATTCCAAGGATGTTAGCGGGATTTTTCTGATCCACCGACATGACGGTGGCTACAACGTGAACGTCGTTTCTCATCCATTCAGGGAAGAGCGAGCGTATAGAGCGGTCTATCATGCGTCCGCTCAGGATGGCGGACTCAGAAGGGCGTCCCTCGCGCTTGATGAAGCCTCCGGGAACCTTTCCGGCCGAATAATAGCGCTCTTCAAAATCTACGAGCAGCGGGAAGAAATCAAGTCCTTCGCGCGCCTTTTCCGCAAGCACCGCAGTAACGAGCAGCGCCGTGTCGCCATGTCTCGCGAGCACCGCCGCGTTCGCCTGTTTCGCGAGGCGGCCGACCTCAAATGACATCTTTTTGCCATAGAAGTCCAATTCATACGTCTTTTTCATTCTTTTCCTCCTAGCTTATATCTTCACATAGAAAAGGATAGCACAAAAAATAAAAAATGGCGAAAGGTTATACCTTTCGCCGGATAAATATTTGATATTTCCGTGTTTTTGATTAGTGACGGAGGCCGAGGCGCTGAATGAGCGACTGGTAGCGTCCGAAGTCCCTGTCTTTCAGATACTGAAGAAGCTTGCGGCGCTTTCCGACCATAATCAGAAGACCGCGGCGGCTGTGAAAGTCCTTTTTGTGGCTCTTCATGTGCTCCGTCAGCTCGCGGATGCGCGCCGTGAGGATCGCCACCTGAACTTCCGTAGAGCCGGTGTCCGCTTCGTGCGTCTTGTACTCTTCGATGATTGCCTGTTTCTTATCCTTCTCGATCATATAGATCACTCCATTCTGGGCCTGTAACGCCCGACTTCCCATAACTCAGGCTGACGCTTCGCGCCTGTCCGTGTAATGGGCAGGGATATAATAGCAGAGAGCGCGTGGGTCTGGCAAGCTTTTTCTTTATGCCGGCGCAGTATTGCCGTCTGCGCGATCAAAAAAAGCTCAGCGGCTCCTCCACTGCTCGTATTCGTCGAGGCCGGAGGCGTTTATTATGCCCAGCAGCTCAGCCTTGTCCGCCTCGGATATCGGCAGCAGCGGACGGCGGCAGGGGCCGCCTGTCATTCCGCGGGCTTCGAGCGCCGCTTTCAGCCCAGGAATGCCAAAGCGCCGCGTTATCGCGTCGCTGACGGGCAACAGTCTTTTTTGCAGCGCGACCGCCTCTTCCATGCGTCCGCCCATGAATGCCTCGTAGAGCATACGGCATGAGCGTGGGAAAAGGATGGAGACGGCCATCGTTCCGCCGCAGGCTCCCATTGAGAGCGCGGCGAGGAACCAGTTGCCTGTGCCGCCGAAGACTGAAAAACGCTCCGGCGTGCGGAGCGCGGTGTAGCCGAGCTTCGTCATATCGCCGGAGGTGTCTTTGATTCCGCGCACATTCTCGTGGCGCGCCGCCGCGCATATCACGCCGACGCTGATATCGACGCCGGTGTTGGCCGGCATGTTGTAGAGGAATACCGGCAGCGGCGAGCTGTCGGCGACATCAGTGAAATAAGCGGCGAGCATCTCATCTTTTCCCTTGTAGTAATGAGGCGGCAGCAGCAGAAGGCTGTCCGCGCCGGCTTCGGCAAGCCGCCGCGCCGCCGCCTTCGTATCCGCCGTGGAGGGAAAATGCGCCCCCGTCATAATGTGAAGCCGTCCGCCGGCCTCTTCCCTCGCTATTTCCGTCAGCCGCGCCCGCTCGTCGAGAGAAAGAAAGGGAAGCTCGCCGTTAGAGCCGGCGATGACGATGCCGTCCAGCGGGGAGGCGCTCCACAGCCGGAGATTTTTTCTCCAGCCGCTCTCGTCCAGAGAGCCGTCACTGTTAAAAGGTGTGGGAACGGGGGCGAAAACTCCGCATAATTTTTCTGCCACTGCAAACATCTCCTTATTATATCCTGTTGGCGAAGCGAAAATTAAAATCGACGCCGCCGTCCAGTATGGAGTTTTTTCCCACGATGTCAATAGCCCGAAATCGCGCGTCCGCTTTCCGCCGCGCGCGGAAGAGGCGGAAAAATTTTTTTTCGTCCAGAGCTTTTTTGCTTTTTTTGGCAATAGATTATTGCCTATAAACAAAATTTTCCATTGACGCGAAGGATGTAAATTTGTAGAATATCAGTAATGTCAACATAATAAAATCTAATGTAAGCAGAAAGGAGCAACACAGACATGGCCAAGTACATTATGGCGCTGGACGCCGGTACAACCAGCAACCGCTGCATACTCTTCAACGAAAAGGGCGAAATTTGCAGCGTGGCGCAGAAAGAATTCACTCAGTACTATCCTCAGCCAAGCTGGGTAGAGCACGACGCGAACGAAATCTGGGCCACGCAGCTAGGAGTCGCCATTGAGGCGATGGCAAAGATAGGCGCGAAATCGACGGATATCGCGGCTATCGGCATCACGAACCAGCGAGAGACGACGGTCGTCTGGGACAAGAATACCGGCGAACCGGTCTATCACGCTATTGTCTGGCAGTGCCGCAGAACGTCCGAGTACTGCGACAGCCTCAAGGCAAAGGGGCTGGCTGAGAAGTTCAGAGAGAAGACCGGCCTCGTCCTCGACGCCTATTTCTCCGGCACGAAGCTCCGCTGGATACTTGAGAACGTTCCCGGCGCGCGCGAGCGCGCGGAAAAAGGGGAGCTGCTGTTCGGAACGATAGACACGTGGCTTATCTGGAAGCTGTCAGGCGGCAAGATCCACGTAACGGATTATTCAAACGCCTCCCGCACTCTGCTCTATAACATAAAAGAGCTCAAATGGGACGATGAGATCCTCGCCGAGCTGAATATCCCCAAGTGTATGCTCCCGGAGGTCAAGCCGTCGAGCGCGGTCTACGGAGAGACGGACGAGGCCCTTTTCGGCGCGCCGGTGAAAATCGCCGGAGCGGCGGGCGACCAGCAGGCGGCGCTTTTCGGACAGGCCTGCTTCACGCCGGGAGAGGCGAAAAACACCTACGGCACCGGCTGCTTCATGCTGATGAATATAGGCGACGAAATCAAATACTCCAAGAACGGACTTGTAACGACTATCGCCTGGGGACTTGAAGAGGGCAAGGTCTCCTACGCGCTCGAAGGCTCCATCTTCGTCGCCGGCGCGGCTATCCAGTGGCTGCGCGACGAGCTGAAGATCGTCGACTCGTCGCCTGATTCCGAATACTACGCGAGAAAGGTCGACGACACAAACGGAGTCTACGTAGTCCCCGCATTCGTCGGCCTCGGCGCTCCCTACTGGGATCAGTACGCGCGCGGCACGATCGTCGGACTGACGCGCGGCGCGAACAAGTCGCATCTTATCCGCGCCACACTTGAATCGCTCGCCTACCAGACCTACGACGTGCTCAAGGCCATGGAAGAGGACAGCGGGATCAGCCTCGCGGCACTCAAGGTTGACGGCGGTGCCTGCAAGAACAACTTCCTTATGCAGTTCCAGTCGGATGTGATACAGGCTCCTGTGCGCCGCCCGATGTGCGTGGAGACCACCGCTATGGGAGCGGCCTACCTTGCCGGTCTGGCGGTAGGCTACTGGAAGACAAAAGACGACGTTCTGAGCAACTGGGCCATCGACAACGAATTTAAGCCCGAGATGTGCCCCGACAAGGCAGAGAAGCTCATCGACGGCTGGAAAAAGGCCGTCAAATGCTCCTTCGGCTGGGCGAAAGATTAACGACAGAGAGAGCAAGGCCAAAGGCCCGCCCCACGGGCGGGCCTTTTTCACGCCGAAGGAGGGGCACGAAAGGATTGGTGTTGAATGTATGATATATGACGTCCTGATCACAGGCGGCGGCGTCGTGGGCTGCGCAGTCGCGCGCGAGCTTTCGCGCTTCGACCTGAATATTATCCTGCTTGAAAAATCGTCGGATATATGCGCCGGACAGAGCCGCGCGAACACGGCGATAATCCACGGCGGTTACGACGCGAAGCCGGGGACGCTGAAGGCGAAATACAACGTGGCCGGAAACGCGATGTTCGACGATATATGCGAAGAGCTTGAGGTCCGTTACAGAAGAAACAGCTCGCTCGTCGTCTCCTTTGACGAAGCGGACGACGGCAGGCTCACGGAGCTTCTTGAACGCGGCCGGAAGAACGGCGTCCAAAAGCTTTCGATAATCGGCGCGGAGGAGATACGGCGCAGAGAGCCGCACATTTCGCCAAAGGCGACGAAGGCTCTGCTTGTGGGGACGGGAGGCATCGTCTGCCCCTACGGTCTCACGATAGCCTACGCCGAAAACGCCGCGCGCAACGGAGTCCGCTTCGTCAGAAATATGGAAGTATCCTCGATAGAAAAGAGCGGCGGCCTCTGGCGCGTCAGCTGCGGCGAAAAGAGCTTCAGCGCGCGCGCCGTCATCAACTGCGCCGGTATACATTCAGATGAAATAAACAATATGGTATCGGAAGATAAATTCCATATCTCCCCGCGCAGCGGCGAATATTACATCGTGGACAAAAAATATGCCGGATACTTCAACGCCGCGATATTCCAGCTTCCGACAAAGATGGGAAAGGGGATACTGGTAGCCCCTACGGTGGACGGTACGCTGCTCATCGGCCCCACGGCAGAGGATATCGATGAAAAAGAGGATTCGCGGACGACCCGCGCCGGCCTTGACAAAATCCTCCGCGAGGCTTCAATGACATGGGAGGAGATCCCGACGCGCTCCTTTATCACGACATTCTCAGGCATTCGCGCCCACAGCGACAGGGACGACTTCATCCTCGGCGAAGCGCCGGACGCGGAGCTTTTCTTCAACGCCGGAGGCGTGGAGTCTCCCGGCCTCACCTCCGCTCCCGCAATAGCGCGCTATCTGGCGGAGCTGACGGCGGAACGGCTGAAAGCCGCGCCGAACGAAAAATTCATTCCAACGCGCCGCGCAATACCGGTATTCCGTGAAATGAGCGCTGATGAACGCGCGCGCGCCATAGCGGCCAACCCCGACTATTCAAAGGTCGTTTGCCGCTGCGAAACAGTTACAGAGGCAGAGATAAGACAGGCCATACGCCGCCCGGTAGGGGCGCGGACAATGGACGGAATCAAGCTGCGCGTAAGGGCCGGCATGGGACGTTGTCAGGCCGGCTTCTGCACGCCGAGAACAATCGAGATACTATGCGAAGAGCTTGGGCTCGACCCGCTGGAGGCGACAAAGGCTGGCCGCGGCTCAAAGCTTCTCTCTCACTATCTCTTTGAAAGGGGGAGCGCGGAGGATGCGTAAGGTACAGATAGCCGTCGTCGGCGGAGGGCCGGCCGGTCTCGCCGCCGCCGTATCGGCCTGCGAGGCAGGCTGCCGCGACATACTCATTCTCGAACGCGAGGACTGCCTCGGAGGCATACTCAAACAGTGCATACACAACGGCTTCGGCCTCCACACCTTCAAAGAAGAGCTGACGGGGCCGGAGTACGCGCAGCGCTACATCGACAAGGCCATAGAATACGGCATAGAGAGCCGCTGCGGGACGATGGTGATCGACGTCACGAAGGACAGAAAAATCACCTGCGTCAGCCGCTCCGCCGGACTGGAAGAGATAGAGGCCGACGCGATAATATTGGCTATGGGCTGCCGCGAGCGCCCGCGCGGCTCGCTCGCCATCCCCGGCTGGAGATGCTCCGGAATATACACGGCGGGGACGGCGCAGCGTTTTGTAAACATGGAGGGGATAATGCCCGGCAAAAAGGTGATGATACTCGGCTCAGGCGACATCGGCCTTATAATGGCGCGCCGAATGACCTTCATGGGGGCGAAGGTCGAAGCCTGCGTAGAGCTGATGCCATTCTCCGCCGGACTGAAAAGAAACATCGTCCAGTGCCTTGACGATTACGGCATACCGCTGCTGCTCAGCCACACGATAATCGATATCGCGGGGCGCGACCGCATAGAGGGAGTCACCGTCGCGGAGGTGGACGAAAAGTTAAAGCCGATTCCCGGAACGGAAAAGTATTACGAATGCGACACTCTGCTGCTCTCCGTCGGGCTGATACCGGAAAACGAACTTTCCCAGATGGCGGGAGTGGAAATTGCTCCGGCGACGAACGGCGCCGTTGTGGACGAGGCGCTGCGCACCTCCGTCGATGGGATATTCTCCTGCGGCAACGCGCTGCATGTCCACGACCTTGTTGACTTCGTCTCGCAGGAGGCAGAGGCGGCGGGAAAAAACGCCTGGCTCCACGTAAAGGGAGAACTGCCGGAAGCGGCCGAAAGGATACGCATTCGCGAAGGAAACGGAGTTATGGGGGTAGTGCCGCAATATGTCACGAGCGGAGCGCGCGGCTCCGTAACGCTGATGTTCAGGCCGCGCGGCGTCTATAAAAATGCCTCCGTCACAGTCTCAGCGGGAGAAGAAAAGCTGCTGACGCGCAGACACCGCATACTGGCCCCAGGCGAAATGGTCTCCATGAAGCTCGACGCCGCGCTGCTGGAAGGGCGTCCCGGCCTGAGCGAAATAACCGTGAGCGTGGAGGTGTAGGCCATGAAAAAAGAACTGACCTGCATAGGCTGCCCGATGGGCTGCCAGATAACGGCGGAGCTGGCGGATGAAAAGATAATTTCCATAACGGGAGAGAGCTGCGCCATCGGCAAAAAATACGCGGAGGAAGAGCTGACGCGCCCAACGCGCATGGTAACCTCGCTGATGGAGGCGACGGGCAGTAAAATGCCGCTCTCCGTGAAAACTTCAAAGGCGATAGACAAGTCAAAGATAGCCGACTGCCTGAAAGCCATCCGCGAGAGCAAGGCGGAACTGCCGGTCCATATCGGGGACGTAATGATAAAAAACGTCTGCGGAACAGGAGCGGACATCATAGCGACTAAAGAGCTGTATTAGAGCGGCGCGAAAAGAGACAAGCCGCGAGCTGCCGGAAATATTGAAAAAGGCGATAAAAACGGCTGGGAGAGCGAAAGAAAAACGCCCTCCCGCCGCTCTTTTTTTGTGCCAAAACGGCGATTTTGTGCTATAAATATAGCAGAGCCAGTATTGGTCAGGAAAATTTGACCAATGCGAAATCGCCCCCTTGATATCACAGTAAAAACCATCTATTGGTCAAATTGTATAGACAAAACCATGTGATATAAGATAATATATCTGTTAGTCGTTTGTTAGTTATTTTAGTCGAAATAAGGAGGCGTATGAAATGGCAGCAGAAGCGCTGACACAATCGAAAATCAACAAATTACAGCCGGCGGATAAGATCATAAGATACTGGGATAAAGGCGCGGGAGGCATACCGTGTCTATATCTGATGATCCGCCCTTCGGGGCGGCGAACATGGTATATTAGCTATACATCCCCGGTTGATAACAAAACAAAGCAAATAAAGATAGCGGATGGAGCGACAACGCTCAAAGCGGCGCGTGAAACCGCAATGAAACTACTTGCTCAAAAAGCCATCGGTGAAGAAAAGGATATTAAAAAGCTCGTAAAACCAAAGGCTGAGCCGGAAATCGAAATCAAAAATCCAACGCTGCGAGAAATCCGCGATAAATACGCTGAGTACTTGCAGCCGGCATACGGTCTGGCTCCAAACCGAAGCCATAAACATATATTACATAGCATTTCGCGCTTCTCCGCGCTTTTCCCGTTACGTTTTAACGATATCGATAAAAAGATGATAACGGACTGCATCGAAACATATAGACAAAAGGGCCTTAAAGGAGCCTCTATTAACGAATATATGTCAAGACTAATAGCCATGATAAATTGGGCGAAGCGCGAGGGGTTAATAGAAGAAGACTATCAATTCCCCCGAATCGCCAAGCAAGCAACGACCGACAGCGACGTCAAAACCCGCTACTTATCGCCTGAAGAGCGTAAACGGCTGTACGCAGCTTTGGAAGCGCGTGAACAGAAACAAGGCAAAGATTACCTGAAAACTGCCGTGACCATAGCAAACCACACCGGTATCCGGTGCGGCGCTTTACTAGGGCTGTGCTGGGGCGATATTACGTCGCAGCCCGACGGAGGTCAAACCATACATATATCGCCGCGTCTGGCAAAAAGCAAAAAAAGCTATGACCTGCCGCTATCCGTCGTTGCGAAAAAAGCTCTTGAAGTATGGCGCGAATACAGTGAACAAACATGGGGGCCGATAAAGCCGGAAGATCACGTAATACGCCGCGGGAAACAGGGAACTCCGGTAGCATATACGTCAATTATGAGAGACTGGAAACGCCTCTTAAAAGAGGCGAAAATCGAGAATTTCCGCTGGCACGACCTCCGGCACGATTTTGCCAGCCAGCTTGTTATGGCGGGAGTTGAGCTCTACACTGTACAGCGTCTTATGACGCATGAAACAATACGGATGACGCAGCGATACGCCCACCTGTCGCCGGAAAACTTAAAAAAGGCTCTGTCGAAAATTGACGGCCTGCTGCCTAATTAAATTAGATAAATTAAAAGACCCCCGGAATTTCCGGAGGTCTTGTTTTCTTAAGGTTTGATATCAAGGTCATATGGGACCGCGTTTATCGTGAAGCTTACCTGAAGCGTACATATCGTCAAGTCACAGGCTCCTATCAGCCGTTGCCATATTCCCTGCCGTCTTTCCACCAGCTCTATCCAGTTCCTGTTTATCGTCACCTCGCTTCTGCGAAGCAGCCCTTTCCGGTATATCAACAGATCTCCCTGCACTAAAAGTCTTTGAGAAAACAAGGTATCGATTACCGAGAAGATCTTAAACAGAATTATAAAAACCCATATGGTATACAGTAGCGCCTCGGTACCGGTGATCAGCTCCCAGGGCATATAAGGCTCCGCGGATTTCACTATCGTTTCCGTTACTCTCTGGAAGATACAGAAGACGACGGCTAAAAGCAAGACGCTTGGCAGAAAGTTCGCTGGGCTTATCCGCAGCGGTATGTTTTTCAGCTTTTCGGGATTTACGGTAACTGTGTTTTCTGACATTGAGTTTGAACTCCTCTTATAGTATTGATTTTAAAAAGCCGCAGTACAGGAGGCTGTAGACCGCAAGAAAGCCCAGGAAGGTAACCGCGTTTCCGCAGCCTATAGCCTGGAGCACCAGCGCGGAAGCGGCAATGGCGTTAGTGGTTCCCGCTATCATTCCGGCGTCCATGGCCAGAGTAAAGGTAAGAGCGTAAGCGGCAAGTCCGCAGCCCTTTAAAGCAAGCGACAGAAGCGTCCCGATAAGACTTTCAGTGTAGACCTTCCAGTTGAAAGAGGTAATGCCGAAGCGCTTTTTACTTCCGAAGCCCAACCTGACGCCGCCCTGTATTACGTCTCCCAACAGATGGACGAACCAGCCGAAGGTAAAGGCGGAAAATAAGCCTAAAGGCTCATTTATTAGATTCCGCGCGGGCTGCGGTAACAGCCAATACAGCAGGGCGCAGGCTACAGTCAGTATGATAGGGGTGCTTAAGACGTGAAAGGGGGTCAGCATCCTGTGTCCCATCGCCTTTTTAGGCCATATGAGCTGGTCGGTGTCCGGAAAAGAGACGCCGGCCAGGAATACGGCCAGTCTGGGCAGATAGTCAAGAGATAAGAAAGCGGGGAAGATTATTATGAAAAACGCGGCTAATTTTGTGAATGCCGTTCCCAGCGTTACCCCTGAGAATACCAGAAGCCCCAGTGAAATATGGTCTCTGTGCTTCAAAATCTCTTATATCCCCCGCAGGATTCGCGGCTGCTTGCCAGAAGATACGTCCTCTATAAAGGTGTTCATCAGAGGCAGGGAATCTTCAGGACACCAAAGCCGCGCGTCCCCTTCCCTGTTCTTTATCTCAAAGGCGAACCATCCGAAAAGGAAGGAGTCCCAGTCGAAGATGTGATTGCGGATCTGCTCTTTGGTCGGGATGATGTCTTTTATCGGATAACCGCAGCGGGCCATCTGCTTGTCGTAATAGACCTTATGGGCGCACATGGCTTCGTATATCTTGTCAACCGTCTGTTCATAATACTTGCGGATGCAGCCCTTTCCCCCAAGCTGGATCAGCAGCTCCTGGGGCAGCGGAATATACTTACGGTTGTTGACGTTCCAACCGTCTTCGTCATCTTCCTCTTCAAGATCCTCTTCATCCTCTTCAAGCTCGTCGTCGTACTCCGGATGAGGCACTCTTATAGCTTCTTCTTCAAGGCGTTTTCTAAACTGTGCCATAGCCGTTACGCCAGCCCCTTTCGCGCTTCCTGTATCCGCCTTTTCCTGCCGCTGCTGACAGGAGCCGGTTTTTTCGGGAGATACTCAATCTTCCGCGCCTCACGCAAAGCGGTCGGTATGTAGGTGGTGACCATTCCCGTAGAAAGGGTCTTAAAGACGAACATCAAGGTGGTCTTGTTGAGTATCTGAATGAGCTCTACGGGGTCGTCAAGGTAGGAGTCAACGATATGAAAGCAGCTGCCGACAGGGACGGAAAGAGGCGACCTGAAGAGGCGCAGCACCATATCGTCTTTCGTGACGAACTTCAGCCCCAGTATTTCACAGAGCTCTTTTGGGTCCATTTCGGTTTTCAACGGAGCTTCAGTTTCCTGAGTCAGCTTGATAAGCAGCTTGTCGGCTATATCTTCATTCCCGGCGGACTGCCTGTCGAGCTTGTTCTCATACTGGCGCCGTCTGTGCCTCATCTGAATATCCCCTTCTTTGTTTATGAAGCCGGGGGTGAATTTCTTTCGGGCCTTCAGCCTCTTCCTTTCGGCCTTCTCAGCTTCGGTTTCCTTGTAATAGCGGTTCCTGGAACGAGCCTTGGGCTTTGTATCGGCGTCGCTTCCCGCATCGGCGCGGCTTGTGGCACCGGACCGTCCGGCGGCGCAGGGACCCCCTGTGACGGTGACTTCGTGTTTGTCTGTCGTTTCTTTATAGTCGCCGGGAGCGACTGACGGTTTTATATCCTGTTTCTTTACCCATCCGGTTTTCAGTCTCGGCATATGGGATTCCTCCAATCGATTGCTTTCTCAAAAATTAGCCGCGCTTTCTTCTTGTTTTCATCCTCGGGCGGGCTGTATAATGCTTTCAGAGGCGCTAAAGCTTCCCCGTTTTCGTCTTCTACGCTCAAAATTTATTTGTGAATTTAGGGAGCTCCAACTGACAATTGCGGTAAAAAACCCAAAGGTACGGAAAAGAACGAATATACTAAAAGCAACTACAAATGAAACTAATCACTAAAGGAGGAGCTCTGTAAAAGCCGCTGTGCTTTTTACACAGAGCGAATATCAAAGATGCCTGGATTTAATAAAAAGCTTACTTCGCGTTCACATAAAAAAAGCGGCCCTTATCCGAATGAGCTGCTGGCCCGCAGAGACATAATGGATAAATACGGAGACAACGTCTTCCAAAGCGGTATCAACATCTATTTCCCCGGAACCGCCGCTTATCTTGAAGCTTTCAAGAGCGATAAAGACGAGCTGAACAAACAGCTGCCGGGAATTAAAGACGGGAAAATTCACAGCTCAGATTTCATCCTCTGCGTCAGAGCTCATGAGGATGAAGTAAGGGGCGGCGACTACTTCCTCGACGAAAAGGCGGTTGACGATATCCGCAAATCGGCCGAGGCTCATATTCTGCCGGAAGACAAAACGCGCTTCAAAGACGTGCTGGCCGGCCTCTTCTCTCCCTCAGAGTTCGACGCCTCAAGACGCAGCCTGTGGGCTTTGGTCAATACGGATAAAGAGGCGTATAAAGGACTTGAAAGAGAGCTGCTGAACGTCGATATAGCCCGCAGCAGGTCAATCTTTCTGGATACCGTAAGCGACGGCAGCATCGACATAAGAAGGATCAAAAACGCGCTGGTAAAAGCAAACGACAGGATAATTGCCGCGGACCTGCGGGAGCCTATCAGAAAGGCGATGCTTCAGGAGCTTAATTCTATTTACGAGTATTGTCTTAATAAGGCGGACCCTGTGAATCACACGGTATCGATAAACGACTGGCTGGAGAAGGACTTCCATATTAAGAAAGAAGAGCTGGGAGTCGATAGGATACGCTTTGACAAGATACTTGACGAAGAGACGAAGAATATAAAAGAGAACTTTATGAATCCGTCGATAACGCTGATCCACAAACAGGATCTGGATAAGCACATTGACGAGTACATAAAGAGCGCTCCTAAAGAGCTTAAGCCGGTCTTTGAGAATTTCTATGAGAATCTGAAGACCTCTCTGGAGAAGAACGACGTTGAAATCGAGGTCGATAAGCCTATTCCGGAAGAACGAAAGGTTCCCTTCGTTCTGTACGCGACGGTAACGGCGGACCCCGAATCAGACTTCTATGAGGCCTCCTGCACGGTAAGCGATGGGAAGGACTGCCGCTTTGAGTCCGCGCGAATGACGAAGGACGGAGGCGTCTCTGTCAGTTCAGCCGCGGTAAGCGCAAGCGGCGTTGTGACCGACCTGAATATTCAGCGCGGGATAGACATCTCTGATGAGATAGTCGAAGAGCACCGTGAAGAGGTCAAGGAAGAGCGGATAGAACAGGTCAAAGAAGCAAATGTAGAGAACCGAGAAATCGTAGAGAACCGTGAAATCGCGGTAGAAGACGTGGAACAGGACGAAGAGGAATTCGGACCTGAAATCTAATAGCTTTAAAATCGCAAGATTACAAGAGACAGTATATCCCCGCCTGATATCAGGCGGGGTCTTTCCCAATAACAGAGCTTCTTTTTAGGCTTTTGGGCGTTATCTAAACTAACAGATATATTAATACCGGACGGCTAAACGAAATTATCTGCGTAAGGAGGAATTATAAAATGAACAAAACGAAAAATCAAAGAATATACATGAAGCTTGCAAAAGCAATAGCTTCAAAGGATCCTAACGCCGTTGACATGATACGCGAAGCGGTAGCTAACGGTTTTCCTGTCGATCATGCTGAAGGCGTTACAGGCTGGCCAATGCTTCACCTGGCGGTCTGCTATAACAGCCCTGAGTGCTGCCAGGCACTCATTGAGCTGGGAGCCGACGTCAATTACAAGGACAGAATGAACAAGACCGCGATGTTTAACGCCTGTTTCAGATTAAACAGAATGAGCGGTAAAGAAGGTTTTGACTGCGTCAAAGCTCTGATTGACGCAGGAGCCGACCCTGACGCTCCAGACAAAAACGGTATTTCGCCGTTGGATGTACTGGAACAACAACGGGGTGGAGAAGAAATCCGCGCTCAGGTAGAAGAATACATAACGCAGGTCAAGTCTGTCAAACCCGGTATATTCAAGAAGTCCACAGATTGGCTTACAAACAGAAGTCTTAAAATGACCAAGAAAGACTTTAAAATGATACACGGCAAGCTCGCACACAACATCATGATGAAGGGTGAAAGTCATTGTGATCAGATCAATCAGCTGATAAGAGAAGCTGTTGCCGCAGGTTTTCCGATAGATCACTTGGATAGAGACGGGAACACGCTGTTGAATTGGGCAGCGGAGTTTGATAAACCGGAGTGCTGCCGGGTATTTGTCGAACTCGGAGCCGACGTGAACGCGCGGAATAGGTGGGGGAGAGCCCCTATTCATCAAGCCTGTAGCCACGCGTGTTTTGAGAACGTCAAACTCCTGACTGACGCTGGAGCAGACGTCAATGTTGAGGATAACCGGGGAAAGACTCCCTTTTACGATGCCTGCGACTCCTCATTAAGTGGTATACCCTGTGCCAAGCTAGTAATCGACGCCGGGGGCGATCCTAACATCCCTGACGAAATCGGCGAACTGCCGCTGGATATATTAGAGGAAAGGCATGGGAAAGGTATAAGAGATGAGTTGGAGGCGTATATTGCCGAACATCTCAATATTGCGCAGAAAGCTTCCGCGCAGGAAGAATTAAACGACGCCCCTGAGATATAGGGAATGTGAATCTGATGAAGCAATCAAGGCAATATAAATTGGATGAGGTAACCATGTCGAAGGAAGAGAGAAACATAGGAGAATTAAAAACTATGTATTATAGGCTTGCGTTTACTCTCTGTGGAAAAGGAATACTCAACGGAAGAAACGACAAGAAGGCGGCGAAGCTGATACGTGAAGCGGTGGAAGCAGGGTTCCCAGTAAATTACATAGATAAAGACGGCTGGACACTGCTGCATCAGGCGGCCGGGCATAACAGGCCAGAGTGCTGTCGGGCGCTTATTGAACTAGGCGCTGACCCCAATCTTAAGGATAATTGTGGATGGACTCCTTTTTTAAACGCCTGTTGGCGAGTAAATATCGATTGCGCGAAGCTCTTAATAGACGCCGGCGCAAGATGGGATATCCCAAGCAACGATGGCAAGCTGCCGTTGAAGGATCTGGGATTTCGTGGTTGGACAACCGAAAAAGCGGAACTGGAAGCGTACATCGCCCGGCATCTCAATCTTCAAAAGAGGAAGAGCTAGACTACCAGCAGGAGCTTTAATAAATCGGATGAAGTAACCAAGACGAAAAGAATGAAGAATGAAACCATGGCGAAGAGATAGAAGAAGAAGAAGTAAAGGGAAAGGGGAGAAGAATAAACATTCAAATTAGATGCGGTAACCGAAAGAAAGAGAATGAGGGAAGTAACCGAGGGAAAGAGAATGAGAGATAATTCAAATTGGATGCAGTAAACATAGGGAAAAGAAAGAGGAATAATGTCAAAAAGAGTGAGAGATAATGCTGGACAAAGAAGAACAGCAAGAAATGTTCAATGTGCTGATAACTACTATTTATCGCGAAACGGGAACAGAAGCTGTAAATCGAATAAAAGCGGCTATCGCTGACGGCTTCCCTATTGATTACGCAGATAAATACGGCCTTACGCTGCTGCACGGCGCCGCAAATTGGAATAAACCCGAATGCTGCCGGACGCTTATAGAATTGGGTGCTGATATTAACCTCCGTGATAAATGGGGACACAACTCGTTTAGCAGAGCTTGCTCTCAGGGTCATATTGACTGCGCGAAGATTTTGATAGATGCCGGCGCCGGATGGACTACCCCGGATAACAGTACCGAACTGCCTAACCCCATGGACCTTTTAGAACTAAGAAAAGGTAAAGCTGTGCGCGATGAACTAATGGAGTACATCAAAGAACGCTATAGCCAGCTCCGCGGCGTTTCAGCAGAAGATGAGCCGGCCTATCAGCAGGAGCTGTAATAAATTGGATGAGGTAACTATGGATAATAAATTGGATGCGGCAACCAGGGCGAAAAGAATGAAGAATAAAGAAGAATAAGGGCAAAAAGTGTGAGGTAATATAAAATCGGATGCGGTATCCAGGGCGAAGGGATAGAAGAATAATTAGATTGGATGCAGTAAACAAAGGAAAAGGGAATGAAAAAATTGGAAAGAAAAACGTCTCGCGCGGCTAAGCTGCGCAAACAACAGAAGGGAAGATTATTCAACAGGTTAAAAGCTGATAAAGAGCAGCCGCAAGCTGCGCGGGGGACAAGCTTTTTCGCGAATCTTAAAGATAAAAGCAAGCAGGAATCTCCAAAGCTCCCTGTTGACGTTACTTTTGAACAGCTGCGTCAGGCTATTGTCGGAGAGAGTGAGAAAGAAGCCGTTTCTCAGATAAAAGAAGCGGCAGCTGCCGGCTTTCCTTTAGACCATAAGGATAAGGACGGTCACACGCTGACATACCACGCGTTGCTGTTTGGAAAAGAGAAGTGCTGCGAAGCGATTTTAGAATTAACGCTGCTGAGCTTAATGACTGACCGAGCTCGTACACTCATCGAAAATGAAAATATAAACAAACTAAAAGAGGATGAAGAAGAGGACCGGCAGTGGGACGCAATGACGGAACCTCTTGATAAAGAAGATGTAAAAGAGCTTTTAACCGCGATGAACGAGGAAGAAGGCATGTCGGCAGATGAAGAAGAGCTTGCGATAGTTGTTTATAAGAAGCTTCAGGAATTCATTGAAGACGATCATGATCCGGACGCACATAAGATTGTCCGGAAAGCAATTAAAGCCGGTTTTCCGGTGGATTTCACTGACAGCCGTGAATTCTGGGGTCAAACGCTGTTGCATCAGGCGGCTTATTCCGGAGACGATAAGACATGTGACGTTTTACTGAAACTTGGCGCCGACATAAACAAGCGGGATAGAGACGACCAGACTCCGGTATTTCAAGCCTGTATGAACGGCTGCATAGACTGCGCGAAGATCTTAATCGCCTCCGGAGCGGACTTAAACATTACGGCCGACGACGGTAAAGGCCCGCTCGAAATACTGGAAGCGAAATACGGTAAAGAGGCCCGCGCGGAGCTGGAGCTGTTCATAACACGTCTGGAGCTTCCAAAAGACGTTCTCGAAAAACAGTTTCAACAGGGCGTTATTTCAGAAGGAGATTGGAAACTATTAAACATAAAGAACGATAAACAGCAAACTAAGGATTTTGGTCCTGAGATTTAAGCGCAAAATCTCCCCGTATAGGCAATGGCGAGGAGAGGGAGAAGATAACGGAACAATTAAGCGAGTCTGGAAAATCAAACCAGGCAAAGTCGCCCAGGAGGAGAAAGGACATGACCGCAGATAAGAAGAAGAAGCTGGATTTGTTATATGAAGAGCTCATAGAGGCTATTGTCGTTGACTCATACCTACTGCCCGAGAATAAGTTTAAGTCGCACGCCGGCCCCGGTATGATCCGAAAGGCCGTTGATAAAGGCTTCCCTGTCGATTACGCCGACAAAAACGGCCGGACGCTGCTGCTTGAAGCAATACGCCCAAATACCACCGATTCCCTGTCTACTTTGATAGAGCTGGGAGCCAACGTCAACCATCGGGACAGATGGGGACGCACAGCCTTTTACAAAGCCTGCCGTGAGGAAGATACAGAAAAAGCCAAGCTGCTGTTGGACGCGGGGGCGAACCCGAATATCACTCCGTATCAATATACGAACACCGTTACGGTGTTGGATATTGTTAAAGCCGCCGCCTCAAAGAAATTGGCTGAAAACCCGGACAATAAAAGATATCAAAGCAAGCTGGATCTGATCAAACAAATAGAAAACCACATCAACAACAGACAGGAACAGGAAGTCGAAAGCTGCGGCATGGAGCTTTAACGGCTAGTGATTTGAGGTTGGTTTTCGCGCCGACCGGCCCCGTGGAGAATATCTTCCACGGGGCTTTTTTATAGATAGGATGCGGTAACATAAAAATTGGATGCAGTACCCAAAGTAAACAATATGCGGGACGATCAAGAACAAAAGGTAATATACAACAGTATCATAGCTGCTTTTTTAAGAAACGACCCTGAGATCGCTTTGATAATCAGTAAGGCGGTCGAGTCCGGATTTTCCCTTGATTTTGGTGCAGAAGAAGGCTGGACGCTGCTGCATAGCAGGGTAGCTTCCAACGATCCGAAGGGCTGCGCACTGTTGGTAAGTTTGGGAGCAAATGTAAATATAAAAGGCAAAGATGGTCGCACCCCGTTTCGTATGGCTTGCAGTTGGGGAAGACTAGACTGTGCTAAAGCGTTTATTGATGCCGACTGCGATTATAATCTCCCTGACAATAACGGCAGGTTGCCGCTGGAGGGATTAAATAATTGGCCTGAGTTACGGGTCGAGCTACTGGAGGCCTCGTTTCAAAAATCCTTAAGAGGCCGACGTGCCGAGACGAACCTATCGGCTGAAGAGTACATTGCGCGGCATCTCAGCTAGGCACGTATTGCCTCAGAGCAGGAAGAACCGGCCTATCAACAAGAACTATAACGAAAGCTCTCTGCTGTAACGATTCTGCTTGTTTTCACCTCACGTTCTTTTGTATAATTATAGTAGCAAATAGAGCGAAACGGAAATCGACGCAAAGGGACAAACAGACAAATGGCGGCAAAAGCGCAAAGACCTAAAAAGCCAAAAGGCAGCAAACTATATAAAGGCGGATTTCTTGAGAACTGTCTTTGGCTTTACGACAAGCTAAAGATAGAGCGCAGGCCCGGCCAGCGCACACTGCTTGCATCCATGGCCGAAGAGATGGAGCGGCATTACGCCAGACGTCAAAGAATAGAGCTTGACGCCGCTATGGGTATTGAAACAGGAGCTGAGTTAAAGGGCTGCGGATACCAAATAGGACAGGCCCCGGTCGGCACCGGCAAGACCTATGTTCTGCTGATACTGGCCTTTGTGTCGTGGTGGCTGTACCGCAAGCGCACCGTCATCTCAACTCAGACGAAGATACTACAGAACCAGCTTATCACGAAGGATATTCCGGCATTTAAGAAGCTGTTGGCCGACGTCGGGCTTCCTCCGGGAAGCTTTGACGACTGGAACTGCCATACGGTCAAGGGCAGAGCCAATTTCATCTGCCCCAATCAGTTGAAGAAGTTCCGCCAGTGGACTTCCGGCGGCCGCGATCTTATCATCCACTCGCTGCGCGAGAACCGCACGCTGGTCTTTTCAACGGCAAAGCTTGACGTCATAGCGGGAGCCGGAAGCAAAAGAATAAGCCTTGATATAGACAGGGCTGCCGAGCTGTCGGATGAGGGAGAAGGAGATCTTCTGCCCTTTATAAACGCTTCGGAGGAGAACTGCGATTCGGAGTTCTGCGCATTCGCCCGTCATTCGGAGGAGCGCCCCTGTCCCTATTACGCCAGCTGTTTTCAGAAATCGGCTCTGATCATCAGCAACCACAGCGTTGTAACCAGCAAGCTTCAGGCGTTAAAGAGAGCCGAGCTTGAAAAAGAGCCGGAAAGCGAAGTTACTGATTCAGATGAGATAGCAAATGAGATAGTAAATGAAATAGAAAGCGAGCTTTCTGAGTCAAAAGACGAGAAGGCTTCAGGCAAAAAGGCAGCGCTTTTATCGGCAAACAACTACTTCTTTGACGAGGCTCATCACTTGATGGGTTACTTTACAGCCGAGGAAAGCGAATTCCGGCTTGAGACGGCCGAGGTATACAAAACGCTGACCGCGCCTTTGTTCCCGGGAGCCGCGTATAAAAAGGCTGTAAAGGAGCTTTTTCCGAGAAAGAGCCTTATATTTAAGAATTGGGAAAAGATGCTTGAACTGCTTCAGGAGGTAACTGAGGGAAAGTGTTGGAAGATCGAGGAAGCGGCTTCGCTTTGTGAAACGCTCAAAAGCGATTCTGAATTTTTAAGCAAAGAGCTTTCCGCTTTACCGGAAGAGGTAGTGCGCGACGCGCTGCCGGCAAACAAGCGCCTTTACGATAAGTTCGCCGAGACCGGAGCGCTGCTGGAACGTATCAAAGAGAATGTCAAAGAACAAATAAAGAAGAAAGAAATAGCGGAACCGCCTTCGTATATAACGGTGGATTCGGAAGGGTTGGCTATTTTAAAGTATTCGGAAGAAAACTCGCTTTCTTCCGATATTGAGAAATATATACCGGAGGCTGAGTATTCGGGCTTTATAAGCGGCACCTTGCTTATCGATTCCTTGCCGTCGGTGTTTACGGCGGAAGCCGGTTTGCCTGAGAATACGCCGGTGGTCGAAGTGCCCTCTCCCTTTGAGCACAGGCATGTTCAGCTTTGGGTCCCGAAGGCTAATGAAGAGCTGAAGCTGCCCGGCTGCGGTCCCAGTGAGAAGCAGATGAGCGAGGACAGGATAACCAATCTGAACAACTTCTGCCGTAAGTACGTGCCTGGATATGTGAAGCATAATAACGGCGGGGTGCTGATACTTTGCACTTCGATAGAGCGGATGAAGTCGGTAGCGGCGACGCTGCGTCCGCTGCTTGATCCGATGCCCGGCAGGGAGCTCTTCGTACAGGGAGAGATGCCGAGGGTCAAGCTTGTCGGGAATTACTTAAACAGCCAGTCGCCGGTACTGGTCGCCTCCAATTCTTTCAGGGAGGGCTTTGACGCGGTAAGGGAAAAGCTGACCTGGGTAATAATGGACAAGCTTCCTTATGACAACAACGGAGCTTCTGAGAAGCGGAGGCTTGAGCTGCTTGAAAAGACGGGAAAGATAAGGAGCGAAAGCGAACACAGGATGAACCTGATGCTTTTCAATCTTATTCAGGCGATGGGGCGTTTGGAGCGTTCGACTGAGGATTGGGGAACGCTAACGGTGCTTGACCCTCGTTTTTACTGGATGACGAAGGAGGGAAAGCAGAATCCCTTTTTAGCAATAAGCTCTGACTTTTTAGAGAAAAGCGAAGCCGCTTTTGAATCAGGGGAATACAGGTACATGTGGTTCAGAAAAGACAAATGGAAAGATTTAAAGGACGGTTCTTATTTCAAGGGACGCAGCTTTAAGGAAGCGGACGGCCTCATCCCCTTCGACTGGCTGAATAAAGACAAATTTATAGACCGCTTCATCACTGAAGAAGAATGGACGAGACGGTCGAGAAAGCTGTATAAAGAAGCGCAGGAGTTCTAAAGTGAGGCCGGGCTTTCTCCGGCCTGTTGTTTTAGTTAATGATGATGACATACTCCCCACGGTTAAAAAAACCGGGAGAAACTAAGATCATCGTTCCTTGCGCTCTGATACAAATTGCTCCGCATCAGAACGTCTTACAGGAACTCCCTTAGAAGCTGATGCCCCAGCCTTTAATAGAATTTAGTGCCGCCGCACGGTCGTGTCCAGCCCCACATTGAGCTCTTAGAGAGATCTTATATGTAAATTTAGCTGTCTCCAACTATAGTAGGTTTGATATGTTAGGTTATAATAATCAAATTAGAGAACAAGAAAACGAACAAGTAAATTGGTGAGGTTAAAGTAATGACGATAGACGAAAGGAAGAAAGAGCGCTTCAAGCTGCTGGTGTTAGACAGCAAATCCTTCTTAGTAAGGGCTCTGATCTATTTCAGTTGGGTATTGCATTTATTGAGGGCTCCTTCTTTGAGCAATCAGGAGATTTGGAGCACGGTCGCGAAGCTGGCTTTTGTCTTGTTTATGCTCATTCTTTGCGACGAGCTTTTGAGGTTCGCCTATTTCTTTGTAGACCGCAAGCGGGACAAAAGCATTAACGGGATGCTGCTTGAGCTGCTGGATGAAAAGAACAGGGAAGCATATCTGGGGAAGCTGGCTAAAGTGATAGATGAAAACAATAATAGGGCGACTGTGAAGGTAGTGCTTGAAAAAAACAAGGAAACGGAGCCGTCCGTGATCACCATGAATCTTGTTGACAAGACTGTAAGCGGTATGGAGCGGATACTTGACACATGGCAGATTACGGGAAAGCTAACTCAGCCGATAATCAAGGCGGACGCGAAAATGCGTCGTATACGCCGCTGGATGGAGGCTCTCACGGACGACTTCGTCAGGCTCTTTGCGGTATCGCTGCTTCCATACGGCGCGGTAGCCTCCGGCCGTCTCCTTGCTGCCCTTTTAGTCTGAGTTTTGCTAAAATACAATAGGGTGAAGCAGACAATGTCGGATAAGACGCTGTTTAAAAAAGAGTTAACAAAGGCTATAGAGAGCTCTGCGCTCTGAACTCACGCGACGCGTCGCTCTTCCGCTATCTTTACGAGCAATACCGTGCTGAGTTCAGGGAATCCGGCAGGGAGCAGACAGAAGCGGAGCTTTAGAGCTCTTAAAGGGTGGGGTGAGAATGCTGAGTTTCAAACACTACATTAAGGGATACGTTCGTTTTCTGTCGCATGGCGATTCAATGAGGATAAGCCTTTTAGCTCAGGAGGCGGCAGGGAGAAACCCTCGGCTGCGCGAACCGCTCTTTTGCTATGCCTTTGTTTACGACCGGATGGAGCTTCTGTTAAAACATACAAAGCCAGTAAACGAGAAGCTGTATGCCGAATACCAGCGGCTGTATGAGACCGCTGAGGGAGATCATGAGGCCTTTATGAGGATGGCGGAGGGACAGCCGGCGGCTATCCCCTACGAGTACACAAAGGTATATGTCAGCTACAGGGCTGCCGTAAATAAAAAGACAAGGGATACTGAGCTTAAAAGCAAGCTCCGCGCTTATGTATGCTCTTTCCTGGAAAAACATCCGGAGGTCACCTGTCACAGAATTGCCAAGGAGCTTGATTTGGTGCCTGGGAATGTTTCCACGTATCTCCACAAAGGAGATCTGTCTAAAGTTTCTGTTGCCACAGCGCGGCGAATCTTCGATTTTGTGTTGGCGTGGGAGCGCGAGCATTAAGCCTCAAAGCGCAAATAGACCGGAAGGGGGTTTTTCTCTTTCCGGTCTTTTCTTTACCCAGCAGCCTCAGAAATTCGATATGAGTAATTCCTTAATTTTACCTCTTGCCTTGCCGTCGCGGTTGATCATACGAGTCGCTTCGACTCTTTTGATCTTGTGCGCCGAATAGATGTTATCGAAGAAGTCATCTTCTGCGTTGGAGTTTTTAGGATCTGAGTTGCTTACTACGATCTTGGCTCCTTTTCGGTGCATACTTTCAACAAATCGCGCAAGCTCAAGCTGTTCCTTATCATTAAACAGATTTTCCGTATACGCGGTAAAGCTTGCGGTGGCTGTAATTGGACGGTACGGAGGGGTCTAAGTATACGAAGGTCTCTTCGTCAATGAAGCCGGCCGACAGTCTGTAGTCGCCGCAGACGACGGTCACATTCCGTAATGTCTCCGATACGGCGCGAAGGTTTGCTTCATCGCAGATAAGCGGAGTCTTGTAGGAACCCATCGGAACATTGAAGAGTCCCTTTTTGTTCACTCGGTAGAGACCGTTGAAACAAGTCTTGTTGAGGAAAATCATAAGCGCCGCTTTTTCCGTATTGGTACCTGCGCCGCCGCCAGCTTTCAATTCGTTGAAGCGGTCGCGCCTTGCCAGATAATAGGCTTTGCGGCGCTCCGTATCCATCGGGACAAATTCGTTCTGCATAGCGGCAAGCAGCGGAATCAGCTCGTCAATATCGTCCCTGATGACGCGATAGCTGTTGATGAGCTCGGCGTTAATATCGCTGATGTATACGGCTTTTAAATCGTACCTACTGAGAATATCAAAGAGCACCGCGCCTCCTCCTACGAAGGGCTCGGCGTATCTTGTGATTTTCCCGTCTTTGAAGGGATAGTATTTCTGAAGCTCGGCAAGAAGCTGCCCCTTGCCTCCGGCCCATTTCAAAAACGGCTTTAATGGCTTTATAGTTCGCTGTGGGCAGTTTGGGGGATTTAAGTACCTGATACTTCGCTCACAACTTCGCTCATAACTTCGCTCATAAGCAGCCTTCTCCGCAGGGACGCCGAGCGTACCGCCGGCAGAGACCGCCTCTGCTATGCGCTTACAGACGCCCCGTTTTTCCGCGGCGTCTCTTTCGTATATGAATTTCATGATAGTACCTCGTTAAAGCTGATGAATGATTGTTTTTATTGTTTGTGGCGTTTAGGGGCTAACTAAGTTCACAAGAAGTTTCAAAGGAATAAAACAGGGGCTTGCGCAGTTAGGCGAAGAGCCCCTGCTTAGCTGTGAAAAGTGTCGTTAATATCTGTTAAGGGTTTTCCCACGGGATACTTCCTGTGGGGTATAATCGTTCCGGGGTCTGTTTTTAATGTCATTAATAATCGATTTGCCAGACGCTGTCCGGCGGAGCGGCCTTTGCCAGATTCAGAAGTGAATTGATTGCCTTATAGGCGTTATATTCGTTGCAGTCCCAGTAGTTAGATACGGTTTTTCGCGTGACGGGGTCTACGCTGAAATAGCGTCTGGCAAGAGTCCTTGCGTTGTTTTCGTATATTCCCAGCATCATTTTTATAAACCGGGCTTCTCCGCCGGCTTTGTTTTCGTCGATTTGTTTTACCTTTGTAAAGAGGTTGTCCAGCAGCAACTCAAGCTCGCGCGGCGACTCAGGCAGTTTTTTAGTCCTTCGCTCCTTTGCTGTTCCGACAGCCTCTTCCAGACTGCCGATTATCTTCTTGAGTTCTTCTTCCAGCTCTTTTTCGCCTGGGCCGTCGTTGTCCGTCGGGTCCAGTTTATCCAGGGCCCGCTCCAGCACAGGAATAGAAAGCGCGGCCGTTTTTCCCTGCAACACCTTAATGCCAAGATTGGCGTCAAAGACCTTGCAAAAGATAGGAGCGTAATTGAAGGTTATATTGAACCACGCCTCGCGCGTTCCGTTTACAGCGTAGGTCCCACCCTGCTCGTAATGCGGCCTGCGCAGGATGACCGTACTGCCGCTGCGGTCTACCAATGAAAAATCGTAACTCATGACATTTGTCCTCCTATTTGTTAAAAACAGCAGCGGAGCGTCTCTTTAAGCTTTGCCGCCGCCTCCGTCAGCCAATTCCTCTTATCAGTCTCTTCTCCCGGCGCCGCAGGACGGTCCTGCCCCGCCGGACGGTCCGGCCCCGCCGGCAGTGCCGGTGCCGCAGGGGCTTCAGAGGCTTCAGGGACTTCCTGAGCTTTCTGGGCGTCGTTGCCGGCCGGTTCTACCTGTTCTTCCGCCTCCTGAACCTCCTGAGACGTCTGTTGTTCCTCGGTTTTGGGACTATTCCATTCAGGCTTCCGGTCGTTCCAAAAGGCTTCATCAGAAAGCGGCGGCCTGTTTTGTTCCTCGGCTTTAGCTTCTCCGCGGCAGATGGCGGTTATGGCAAGCAGACACTCAACGCAGAGCCTCGAATAATCGAAATAGCGCATAGCCCTATCCGCTTCGTCCTTCAGGAAGCGATTCCCGCTCTCCCAGTAACGCATGGCCGCGGCGCAGTTGTGCTTGAACATGCACCACAGCTCGGCCTTGTTCGACCTGACTCCCTCCCCCAGAATGTCGCTCATGACCTCCTGTCTTGCGCTCCGGTACTTCTCCATCTGAATAAGCCAGCTTTCGTCGTTCGTCCTCATCCAGGAGGAATAACAGTGCTCTTCAAGCGATACCAGATTCACGCATCCCCAGATACGGTCTTCAAGCGAGTTTATGTCGCCGCTGGAGCTCTTGGCGAAAACGGCCGCGTTTTCTTCTTTTGTCATGATCAATCCAGTCCTTTGTAATGTGAATTTAAAAGCCTCTTAAAAGAAGCAGCAGTCGGTGTAATAAAGAGCCGACAACACGACGGTAAGACGCAGGAAGGGTATCTTAAAGGGCAGCAGCCGCGAGATAACGCAGGCCAGTACCGCCGAAGCGAAGCTGACCGCAAAGCCGGCCGCAAGTCCTGTCGCCGAAGGAACAAGGGCGTCTATTAGAGCCGCCGGCTGCCAGCCTGATCTGTAAAGCTCTGCCGCAAGCGGAGCCGCAAAGAGAAAGGGTGAACAAAAGAAGAAAGCGGCCGCCGCTTTAGTCATTCTGTACTCGCCCTTCGCGCGCAGATAAAGCAGCGCAAGCGCCAATCCTCCGGTCCACATGCCGACTCCGGCAATACGGGCGCGAACCGCGGCCTCAAAGAGCCCGGCTCCAGCGCCGAAAACACAAAGAGGACAAAACGCTTCTGCTTTCTGAGAAAGCAAAAGAAGATTGATTATTAGAAGAAATTTTGCGTTCTTTATTTGTATATCCTCCTTTGCTCCACTGAGAACTAACAGCGAAATCACTGACAGTTCTCAACAGCCTGCCGCGGCCCTGACGCTTCTACCGCTTACCAGCATTATATAAAAGAACAAAAGTAGAAAACAAGCGGTTATCTAAAAATAGTCAAATATGCCGGCAGTAAACTCAGGGAGTAAAGTCCTAACAGCTTACAAAGCCGCATTATGACCGGTTTTCTCGCGCTTTTGGAGGCGGGTAAATTTACGGCTAGAATGATCAGAGCGTATAAACGAACGCACGTTGAAACAAGAGGGGGTGGCCACTTTCTATCAGCGCCGCTAATACCCAATCTCACGCGACAGAGGACCGAAAACAGGGCCGGTCATGAACTTGACCTCCCGACAGCAAGAGGCAGCCTTACCAGCTGGCAAGGAAACCAGGAAACTTCACAGAACATGATAAGGTTTTGCGCTTTTACTCAAGGGAATGAAAGAACAAAAGCGGCCGCGCTTTCGGATGGACCAAAGGCCTGAAAAAGGCAAAAACAGGCTTTGAAAGGCCTAAAAAACGCAAAATTCAGGCTTTAAAGACGATCAAACAAAAGAGGGTCATATTCAATGCGAAAAAGTCTAAAACAGAAGCTGTTTGTAATACTGACCGGACTGTTCATTACGGCCGCCGCCCTTCCGGCGTTCGCCTACAGTTCGCCCTTCGCCGACGTTCCTGAAGGTCACTGGGCTTACGACGCGGTAGCCCAGCTTTCAGCCCGCGGCCTCATCTCCGGCTATCCCGACGGGAATATGCGCGGAAAGCAGCACGCCACACGCTACGAAATAGCCTCGGTAGTAGCCCGCGCCGTCGCCAACCTCGACGCTAAAAAGGCTAACGAAACAGATATGCGAGCCCTTAAACGCCTCGTCATGGAGTTCCACGAAGAGCTCGAAGCGCTCGGCGTTAAGGTCTCCGAACAGAATCTGCGTCTTACCACTCTTGAGGACCGCGTAGGCGGCTGGCGCTTCTCCGGCTCCTTCAACTTCGACGCGAACTGGGGAAATAACGACAATACCAGAGTTCGCGACGCTGAAAGAGGGATAACGAAGAACTGGTTCGAGTTCGGCGAAGCAAGGCTCAACCTCCAGAAGTTCCTTAACGACAGCGGAAACGAGTACGTCTTCATCCGCATGGCGCTGGATCACGACAAGAACGGAGTCGAAGCGAACAAGCTTAAGTTCGACCGCCTCTTCTGGCGCGGCCAGCTCGGAAACGACAGCTGGCTCCAGATAGGACGCTTCAATATCGACTGGGAAGGCGACTCCGGTCTCTATCATCCCGGCGAGAACGACGGCTGGTTCAACAGCTTCGTAGCGGACGGCTTCAGAGCCGGCGCGGCTCTCGGCGATAAAGCAGGCGTCGAAGCGGTCATCGCAAGAAACATCGAATCCGAGCGTTATCCCGACGCCGATTACGACAGCGAAGACGTAGCCTTTTACGCCCTTAAGCTCGACGGCAATTTCAGCGAGAAGTTCAGAGCCGGACTCATGGGTTCGTGGATCAAAGACGACAATGACCGTATAGGCGGAGACGCCAACACCTACGGCGCCTGGTTCGGATGGAACGTCATCCCCGCCGCCTCCCTTAAAGGCGTCTACTACTACCAGGATACCGACCGCGATACAGACCATCAGGACGCCTGGAAGATAATCGCCGACGTGAAACAGGAAGCGCTCGGCTTCAGCTCCTTCTGGTTCGAGTACGGCCAGCTTGACAAGAACTTCTTCGGCACGGCCGACAACGCCTATAACTGGTCCAACGGTTACGACAGCTCCATCTATAAGGCCGGCATCGCCGATACGAAGATGCTGCTCGTCAGAGCCGATCAGAAATGGAATGACGCCTGGGGCAGTTTCCTTCGTTACGCGCAGGCCGATTACGATCTGGACGGAGCGGATAAGGTCAAAAACTGGACGGTCGGACTTAACTGGCAGTACACGCCGGCAATCGGCTTCCAGCTCGCCTACGACAACATCGACTACGGCAATATGTTCCGCTCGTTCAAGCTCACCGACGAGAAAGACCATATCGTAAGATTCCGCACCATCGTAAATTTCTAAGACACTAAGATTGGGGGGCTTTAAGGCCCCTCCGGGGTTCAGGGCATAACCCCTCCTTATCGCTCGCGGGCCCGCACAAGGCCCGCACAAAACAAAATCCAGCCTCTCCTGTTTCAGGGGCTGGATTTGTTTTTGGCGTAAACGGCGGGACAAAAGACGCCAATCGGAACGAAAGAGTGGGGTCAGCACTCCCCCGCTCTTTCATTTTTATATTTGCTTTTGATTATATTTGCGGTTATAATCGAAGTAGTTATTAATTGAAATTAATGAGCTGGAGAATAGCGTTTCAAACATCGAGGAGGTTTTATATATAATGGCCAGGACTGAGTTCATTTCAATTTGTTCTTTCTCTGCCTCTCACACCAAAGGCAAAAACAGGGGCTTCACCCTCGTTGAGATACTGATTGCCGTTTTGATTGTCGGTATCCTTGCCGGGATGCTTGTATTTTCGACAGCGGCTCCGCTTGAAAAATCAGAGGAGATCGTCTGTCAGGCGAACCGCCGCACGCTTATGTCAGCCCTTAATGTTGAACGCGCGTCAAGCGGCGTCTTCAACATCACCTCCGTAGATCTGGAAAAGGCGATAGACAACTGCGATATCGGGCACAGAGTGACTTACAGCATTTCGCCCAATAACAATAACGCGGTCATCGACGGGATGTGCCAGAGCGGCGGAAGCATCGGTTTGTTTTGGTATCTGGTAGACGGCAAAGAGCAGAAGTGGATTTTATGCACAGAGCATATAGACAAAAACGTTGACCCCACCGCGCGCTATAGATTTGAGACCTTGTGGCTGCAATTCCTTGCTGCGAATCCTAACCCATATACAAACGACGACGCGACTACCAAACTGATCAGTAAGTGGAAATCAGATCTTTATACAAACTTTTACAAAGGAAAAGAAGGGATGCTGATGGATCAAGATTACTACTTAAATACTATTAAACCTCTTATGCACAATTCAAAAACTGTGTCGAAGATGTATTGGTGGGATTATCCCGTCACGGATTCCAAAGGAAACGTTCTATATACAGTTACATATGCCAACGGATACGGAGATTCAAATTGGTGGAATGATCCCAGTACAAACAGAGGGCGCATCGCTCAGGGATGGGTAGTAGTAGTTGATGGAGTTACATATATACGGAGAAAGAGTTCCTGCGTAGAACCTGGCAGACAAGATAGCTTTTATCAGACCAAACAAGCGCTTATTGACGCGATGGTAAATGCCGGATATACAATTCTTCAATGAGCTTTATACACTTCGTAAGTAACAACCAGAGAGCCGAAGCTTCCGCTTCGGTTCTTTTTTTGTGCTTTTGCTTTCTTAAGCCTTTCGTGTATAATAATGTTCCAAGGGTTTCCCTTCCTTCAGACAAATTTTTAAATAAGGAGAGGTGTATTCAATCATGAGGTCAACAGGATACGTAGGACCCCAGGATGAGGTCTGTTATTACTGGATGGAAAAGGTAAGGGAGACTGCCGAGCTGATAGCGGACATCCCCGATATTTACCGCATCGAAGTCTTCTATAACTCCATTAAATGGAACAAACAGAGACGTCCCGATCTCTCGTTTAAACTTATCGAACATGATATTATGGAAAAAGGCTCTTTTTACAGAAAGCGCGGCCGCTTTGACGTCGTACTCTTCCCCAACGGCGCTTCCCTGCTGCGCTCTCCGCTCGACATGAAGAAGATATTCTATAGCGTAAAGAGCAAAGGCGAGCTGACCGACGAACTCAAAGAAAGCATCGAAAATAACGAGTTGGACGGCCTCACCGAATTCTTCCCTCACGTCACCGAAGTAGACTTCTTGCAGGAGATACTCTTTTCTCCCCGCTGCATAACTCTCGACGTTTTCAGCAAAGAAGCGGCCTCTCTGCTGCTGCGCAACGTTCCCAAGCCGGCAAATATGAAGGAATGGATCATCGACTCAGCCGTTCGCCGGATATGCGAGCTCTGCGCCCGCATCGCCCTTGTAAAATGGACTGAACATCTCAAAGGGCGCGTCGCGCTGCGCAACAAAGAACAAGGCAATGTAAAAGGCTACAAACGACTGACCGGCTACTACGGTAAAGAGCTGGTCAATCTTACCAACATGCTCATCTCAGGACAGGACAAGGAATTTACAAAAGATGATTTTAAAAAACTGGCCGCAAAGTCTCTGAAGGAAGAAATATGCGAGCTGGGCAATCTGATATTAAGATTTAAGCAAGAAGAGCTTCGTGAGATAGCGAACATCATCCTGACCGCTTACTCTCCCATGTCTGCCGGAGCTTTCGCCCCCGGAGAGTCTTATACCCCCTACATGGGAGGAACGGCCGAATGTCTGCCCTTCTCAGTCGCCGGACATAACGAAGAATACCTTTACTGGCTGCTTTACACTGCCGCGCTCTATCCGGACTCCGTGATCTACGCTCTGGCTCTCGACGAATGGGAAGAAAAGCAGTATATGGTCTTTGACAGCGCCGTCAACAATATCCGCTCCAACAACCTGCTGATCTGGCAGTCAACCTTCAGAACGCATGTTCCCATAGAGCTGCTTAAATCAGATTACGTCCACAGAAAGGGGTTCATAGGGCAAACCGACAGCTTCTGCTTTAAAATGCCCGATTCTCTGTCTCCCGTAGAAAATCTCGAAGGCCGCAACATGGACGTCTATAACAAAGAGCGGCTCCCAAAATCAGCGGGTAAGACGGACGAGCTTTATAAATTCGGCTTCTTGCCTCCGGATTTGACAAAGATAGCGCAGGAACAGGAGGAAAGCGTCTCTTACGATACGATGATAAACTACGGAAACGCCCTTCCCCTTGTCAACGTACCTTTTATAGAACTGCCCGAAGACCGGATACAAAGACCTCGCGATTACATCTATGAAATGGCTGGGCTTAAAGGAAACCAGGTCAATAAAAAGCATTTACAGACAAACATGCCGATAGACTACGAAGATTTAAGGATGCTGCGGGAAGAATAACAAGCAACAAGCCCCCTTTTTCAAGGGGGCTTGTCTGTTTCGTGCGCCCGGCATGGTCAACAACCAGGTGGTGAAAGTCCACTACGCGCTCGGT
>JAUNJZ010000076.1 GCA_030533085.1 Synergistaceae bacterium | reverse complement strand
CGGCTAACGCTTCCTGCTACCGAGCGCGTAGTGGACTTTCACCACCTGGTTGTTGCACATGCCGGGCGCACTAGAAAAAGGGGCGCGGCGTCTCCGCCGAGCGCCCCTTTCTGTTCGGATGACGGCTCCGACGCAGTTTAGTCGGAGAGGTCTACAAGTCTTGCTTTTACGCCGTTGATCGCGCAGAGCTTCCTTTCCAGCTCCAGCGAGGCCGCGCCGTCGCAGCAGAGCTGGAGGACGAGGAGGCCGGAGGGGGAGCATGTCCCCGGGTCGGACTGGTCGTGAAGACCAAGCCTGGTCATGATGGAGCAGCCGTATTCCGTCAGTACCCGCTGTACCTCGACGGCGCTTTTGTCTCTGTTAAGTATTCTAACGGCCATGATTTGGTAACAATTCATCTTCATCGCACCTCGCATATTATTTTTTGCGTTTCTGTATATTTCTCTATTAAAATCTTACCACAATCGCGGCGCTTTCTCAATTTGGAGCGGTCGGCATATATACGCAAAGCCGCCTCCCGCGCTTCGCGAAAATTTTCCCTGTTGCGGACGGAGGCGTCCTGTTATAAAATTACCAAGTGTTGCCGGAGTGGCGGAATGGCAGACGCAGCGGACTCAAAATCCGCCGCCTTCACAGGCATGGGGGTTCGAGTCCCCCCTCCGGCACCAAGTAGACGAATCCGAGCAGATAAAAGCACTAGAAAGTAAGTCGAAAATCCCTGTAATAGACAGGGATTTTTTGCTGTTTTGCTTTTGTAAATGCTGCGGAGTAATGTATAATAATTAAAAGTAATTTGTGTCTCATGCGTGTCTCATGATGCAAGATAATATGGAAATCAGCTTTTGAGACACAGGAGGAGGGGGAACGGTGATAACGGATAAAGAACTCAGAAAGGAAATTTCACGAATATTGGCTTCGGGTAAGCGTGGAGAAATACCTATTGAGAATGGTTTGATTCTTGACGTTATGACGTCGGGAAGAACTTTCTGGCGCTTTCGATTTCGTGAGAACGGGCAGAGTCATAGGAAGTCTATTGGCGGTTATCCTCTCGTTTCTTTAAAGGACGCGCGGGCAAAGCGCGACGAGCTGCGTCTTCTGATTTTAAGGGGCGAAAGCATATCGAAACCTAAGAAAAAGGTCTTAACTTTGCAGGAAGTTTTTGACGAGTGGATGCAGAATCAGGTCGAGCCGCAGTTCACTGAGAAGTATATTTATAACACCAGGGTGCGTATTCAACCTCTTTTGAAGGAGTGCGGGAAGATGCAGATCGATGAGGTCAAGTCTTCTGATATTCTGGCGGTGATCAGGAAGGTTGAAGCTAAGGGGCATTATGAAACGGCGCACAGGCTGAGGCAAATTGCTGGGCAGGTGTTTCGGTACGCGATCGCGACGGATAACGCTCAGGTCGATCCTACGTATGCGCTGCGCGGAGCTTTGCACTCAAGGTCGACAAAGCATTACCCTCGTATTACAGACCCGCAGAAGGTCGGACAGTTGATGCGGGATATTCGCGATAAGGGGCAGTCTCCGGTGATGAGGGCGCTGCTGATGCTGCACGCCTATACTTTCGTGCGGCCAAAGGAGATCCGTGAGGCGGAGTGGGCGGAGTTTGATCTTGACAGGGCGGTTTGGTGTATCCCAGCGGAGAAGATGAAGATGCGGCGGCTCCATGTCGTGCCTTTGGCGAGGCAGGTTGTCGAGTTGCTGCGCGTTCTTTTTATGTCTACCGGTCACGGGCGTTTTTTGTTTCCGGCTCAAACGTCAATGGACGGCAGCCGGCATATTTCGGATAACGCGGAGAATAAGGCTTTACGGGATAGAGGGTATCTGCGCGAGGAGATGGTGGGACACGGTTTTCGCGGCATGGCCTCTACGCTTCTCCACAATAACGGATTCAGCTCACAGGTGATAGAGATACAGCTTTCACATATTGACAGCAACAGTGTGCGCGAGAGTTACAACGACGCCGATTATATGGAGAAGCGTGTTGAGATGATGCAGTGGTATGCTGATTATCTTGACGCGCTGAGGGATGGGAAGTGAAATCGAGTAGGAGGCTACCCATTAGTTGAGCAGCCGACCTCTCACACCACCGT
>JAUNJZ010000009.1 GCA_030533085.1 Synergistaceae bacterium | reverse complement strand
ATGGTGACATTATCTCAGAACATTTATGGGGTGACATTATCACAGACTAACAACATTTTTAAATTTAACACTTGACATTATATGGAGCTGTTGTAGAATATATTCAGGTTGAATACAATGATAATACAATAATTTTATCGTTGAGTTTTTTCTTTCAGGGATGCGCCGCATTGGAGGTGAGTGCGTTATGGCAGGCGCAGTTATAGAATCGTAGCTTGTATTATTGTATATAAAATAAATACATAAAAAGAAAAGGGGTTGAAAAATGTCAGAGTTTAATGAAAGGTACAGGGCGCGTTTTGAGAAGCTGTCGTCCACGAATCTGGCTGATGCGTTGGATGCGCTGGGGCTTCGCGGAGCGACATACGGCATTCGTCCGATGTGGCATACGATGGGCAAGGTGATTGGGCCGGTGGTGACTGTGAAGCTTACGGCGGCAGGGCTGACAAAGGGCAAACATCATCTTGGCATCAAGGCGATCGAGGCCGCCAACGCTGGCGACGTTATTCTCATTGACAACGGAGGGCGTGTTGATACTTCCTGCTGGGGCGGCATTTTGGCGAACGGCGCAAAGCTCAAGGGGGTATCGGGCGTTGTTATTGACGGGGCGATGAGAGATCTGGATGACTGCATCGACGCGGAATTCAGCGTCTATGCGCGCGGCACAGTCGTTGCGACGGCGCGCGGCCGGATTATGGAAGAGGCTACTAACTGCATGGTGCAGTTCGGCGGCGTGCAGGTGCGCCCGGGAGATATCGCTTTTGGAGACCGCAGCGGCGTGGTCATCGTGCCTCAGGAGAAGGTGGAGGAAGTGCTGGCAAAGGCCGAACAGCTTTTTGACAAGGAAGAGGCCATGGTGGCAATGATGAAATCAGGCAAGTCCGCCATCGAGGTGGACAGCGAATTCAATTACGAAAAGATGCTCAAATAAGGAGTGAAGATTATGGATATCAAACAGATAATCGACGAATTTAAAAAGATGGATACATGCTGCGTCTCTGACGCGGCGGACAGGCTTGGTATTCCCTGCGGCCTTTATGGCATCAAGCCGGTTGTGAAGGGTACCTCCTTCTGCGGACAGGCTTTTACCGTTCATTATGTCCCCTGCGGCACGGTGAAGGGGACGGTAGGCGATTTTCTTGACGACGTGAAACCGGGAGAGGTCGTTGTCATTGACAACGCCGGCAGAGATTACTGTACCGTCTGGGGCGATCTGATGTCGATAAGCGCTTCAGCCCGCGGCATCGCTGGAACGGTCATAGACGGCGTTTGCCGCGATCTCCCGACAATATACCGTTTGCAGTACCCGATTTTCACCAAGGGCACATATATGGTAACCGGCAAGGATCGCGTGCAGGTCGATCAGGTGAACGTGCCTGTCGCAGTGTCAGGCATTCAGATTAAGCCCGGCGACATCATTCTCGGTGACGATACTGGGGTTATCGCCATTCCGCTCGAAGCTGCGGAGAAGGTGCTGGAGGTGTCTCTTGAGATAGCGAAGAAAGAGGCGCTGATAGAAGATGCCGTGAAGAGCGGCAAGGGGCTGAAAGAGGCCCGCGCGTCGGTTCACTACCATAGCCTTCAGACGCACGTGGAACAGTAAGGAGCGAGGCAGGCTATGTCAAATCCAGGGATGCGGATCAAGAGATCCTTTACTAGACCGGATCGTTCGATAATAGATCTTTTTAAGGATGTTCCGGCCGCGAACATCGCCGATGTTACGTCGCGTCTCTTTGCCACGGACGCGCGGCTTTCGCCTATGGGGCGCGCGAAGAAGCTGCTGGGCCCCGCGCTGACGGTGAAGTCTTCGATGGCTGATAATTTTATCTTTCATAAGGCCCTGTCTCTCGCTCAGCCTGGAGATGTGATAGTTGTCAACGCCTGTGGCGATACGAATCACAGCGTATGCGGCGACGTGATGTACAGGTACGCGATGTCTCGCGGCGTAGCTGGTTTTGTTGTTGACGGCTGCGTTCGCGACCTTGATTTTTTGCAGGAGCACGACTTCCCAGTTTACGCGATTGGCGCGACTCCGAGAGGGCCGTATAAAAATCCTGTGGGGGAGATCAATTTTGATATAGCCTGCGGCGGTCAGGTGGTTCATCCTGGAGACATCATTGCCGGGGATGCCGACGGTATTGCTGTGATACGGCAGGATGATGCCCTTGACATAAGCGCGAAACTGGCAGCGGTTCTAGAAAAGGAGACGCTGATGGGACGGCTGATCGAGGAAGGGCGATGGGAAGAGGAGAGTCCGCTTCTCACGATGGTAAACAGGGAAATCGAACGGCTGGGCTTTGAAATACTGGATTAAGGGCGGCTTTGCCGCATAGAAAATTAGGAGGAGTCAATGTGCGTTTAACTGAAGAAGAACAGCTGATGTTGAATGGAGAACGCGGCCCAAGCGTACAAAAAGCGATGGAAATTCAGGTACAGCTGGGAGAGATTTACGGCGCGGAATGTATGATTCCGGTCAAGAGCGCCCACATGCCCGGCGCTTCGATAGTTGTCGCCGGCGACGGAGCGCTCAAATTCATTGAGGAGATGGGCAATCATTGTGAAAAGTTCGCCGCCTTTACCACTCTCAACACCGGCGCGGTTGACATGGACAGGCCGGAAGAGGTTGGCTTCAGTGAAGAGGCGGTCAAAAAGCAGCAGCGTCTTACCTGCGCCTATGAGAAGATGGGGGCTATTGCCTGCCATACATGCACGCCTTATTTTATCGGGCACGTTCCCAAGAAGGGCGAGCACCTCGCCTGGGGCGAGTCTTCGGCAATTGCCTTTGTGAATTCAGTTCTCGGCGCTCGCACGAACCGCGAAGGCGGCCCCGCCGCGCTGGCGGCGGCGATTACCGGCCGTGTGCCTGCTTACGGTTATCATCTTGATGAGAACCGTAAGGGAAACTTTATCATCAATGTAAGGTGCGAACTTTCCGATGTATCCGATTTCGGCTCGCTTGGATACTGGGTCGGAAAGCGTGTTGAGAGCGGCGTACCCGTATTCACCGGCATTCCCGCCGATACGGATCTCGACCAGCTGAAGATGCTCAGCGCGGCGCTTGCCTCATCCGGTTCTGTGGCGCTTTTCCATGTCGTAGGGCTGACCCCCGAAGCACCGACGCTCGAAGCGGCTATGGGCGGGAATAAGGCTGTTGAAGTCTATGAGTTTACAAAAAAAGAGATGGACGAGGCAAACCGCCAGCTTAACAAGCACAGCGGACAGCCTGTCTCGCTCGTCGCGCTTGGCTGCCCGCATTCCTCTTTAAGGGAAATAATCAGAATTGCGGAGCTGTTGAAGGATAAGAAGGTCAAAGCGCACTTCTGGGTGCTCACATCGCAGCCGATCAAGCATCTGGCGGAAAGAAGCGGTTACGCGCAGATTATAGAGGCGGCCGGCGCGAAGCTCGTTGTGGATACATGCACGGTGCTTGGCGAAATGGCGGAGCCCATGAGGAGGACAGGCATGACGGCAATGGCGACGAACTCCGCGAAGTTGGCGCACTACGCCCCAGGCCAGTGGAATATCCCCACCTATTACGGAACGACGGAACAGTGCGTGAATGCCGCTCTGAAAGGGGTTTTTGAAAATGATCAGCATTAAGTCACATGTTGTAATCGGCAGCAAAAATGGCGGAAAAATCAAGGGCAAAGCGCTTGTGACAACTGAACCTATCTGTTTCCTCGGAGGCGTTGACGTCAAAACCGGAAATATCACGGAAAAAGGTCATCCGCTTCTCGGTCAGTGCATCAAAGATGTCGTGCTTGTTTTTCCTACTGGCAAGGGGTCGACCGGCGGTTCTTATCTCATTTATGATACGGTCTGCAATGGAAACGGGCCTCTCTGTATGCTGAATCTTAAGATAGAACAGGTCACGGTGGTCGGCTGTATCATGGGGGAAGTTCCGCTTCTCGACAAGCCGGATCAGGACGTTACCAGGATTATAAAGACGGGAGACACGGTAGAGGTAGACCTTGACAGCAGCGTAATCAGCGTATTTCAGTAGCTTTTTGCATTGTATAAAAATTTAATGCATAAGAAAGAAGGCAGAGACTGTGCGAATCGAAAATCATCCGATATTGAATTTCGAGCGTGGGGAAAAGGTGACTTTTTTCTACAACGGTAAGGAGATAGAGGGATACACGAACGAGACTATTGTAGACGCGCTGCACGCGGCGGGGATACGCAAGCTGGGAACATCTCCTGAGCTGCACCGTCCAAGGGGGCTTTTCTGCGCGATAGGCAACTGTTCAAGCTGTTTTATGACGGTGGACGGACAGGCGAATATGCGCGTCTGTGTCATCAAGTGCAGGGAGGGCATGAAGGTCGAAGAACAGCACGGAAGAGGGGTTGTGCGGTATGATTAAGGAAATTGAGATCCTCATTATAGGGGCCGGCCCGGCCGGCCTGAGCGCGGCGCTTTCCGCCAGCTCTCTTGGGGCGAAGGTGCTTCTTTGCGAGCGTGACGAGCTTCCTGGAGGTCAGCTGGTAAAGCAGACTCATAAATTCTTTGGCAGTGAAAAGCAGCACGCAGGCACGCGCGGCTTCCATATCGGAAAGATGCTTCTCGACAGCGCGAACAGCGACCCAAATATCGAGATTTGGACCGATACGACAGTACTTGGCATATATCCGGACGGCGTTATAACTTGCGAACATGACGGCAGGCACTGCAAGATAAAGCCGCAGCGCACCATAATCGCCACCGGCGCGGCGGAAAAGTTCCTCACCTTCCCCGGGAATGACCTGCCCGGAATTTACGGCGCGGGCGCGGTGCAGACGCTGATGAATGTCGGCGGCATCAAACCGGCGGAGCGGGTGCTGATGGTCGGAGCCGGCAATATCGGTCTGATCGTAAGTTATCAGCTGAAACAGGCTGACGTTGAAGTCGCAGCTGTTATTGAGGCTACGCCGAGGATCGGCGGGTATCTGGTTCACGCGAGCAAAATACGCCGCGCTGGAATTCCCATTAAAACATGCTATACGATACTCGAGGCCTACGGAACCGATAAGCTTGAAGGCGCTAAGATCGCCAAAATAGACGCCAACTGGCAGCCGATAGCCGGAACGGAAGAAGATGTCAAATGCGACGTTATCTGTCTCGCGGTAGGCCTTACGCCGCTCTCAGAGCTTTGCTGGCAGGCGGGCTGCAAAATGGCCTTTGTCAGAGAGCTGAGCGGGCACGTTCCTTACGTCGACAGCAATCTGGAGACGAGCGTCCCCGGTCTGTACTGCGCCGGCGATGTCGGCGGCATAGAAGAGGCCTCGGCGGCTATGGTTGAAGGGCGTCTCGCAGGCTTCAGCGCCGCCGGGAGTCTTGGTTACGGGGAGGGGACGGCAGCCGCAAAGCAGGAAGAGGCAAGAGCAGAGCTGACGGCGCTCCGTTCCGGCCCCATGGGCGAAAAGATTCGCCTGGGACAGCAGAAAGTGGCAGAGATGGGGAGTGTTAAATAATGCTTATTAATGACGGCGTACCGACAAAAGAAGATCTTGAGAAGGTATTTCCCAGCGAAGAGCGGATGGCTAAAGGTCCTGTATCAGTCATTGAATGTTTCCAGAAGATTCCCTGCAACCCATGCGTCAAGGCATGTCCGCGCGGCGCGATAGATATCGGCTGCGATATCAATAATGTTCCCTCGCTGGACGACGCAAAATGCAACGGCTGCGGGATCTGCATCCTGCGCTGCCCTGGGCTTGCCATCTTTGTGGTGGATAAGAGCTGCAGTAAGGAATTCGCGATTGTGAAGATTCCGTTTGAGTATATACCTCTTCCGGAAAAGGGGCAGCTTGCCTGCGGCCTGGACAGGGAAGGAAAAGAGCTTGGCTGGTTTGAAGTCACGCAGGTGATTTCAGGAGGCGGGACGAATATGACGCACGCCATAGCGCTCAAGGTTCCGCAGGAGTTGGCAATGGAAGTGCGCAATATCAAAGTCGGGGGGTATAAATAATGTCTGACCAGACAGTTGTTTGCCGCTGCGAAGATATAACGAGAGAAAAGCTGTTGGAGGTCATCAGCCAGGGATACCGGACGATCGACGAGATAAAGCGCGCCACCAGAGCGGGGATGGGGCCGTGTCAGGGCAGAACCTGCCGCCTGCTGATCGCGCAGGAGCTTTCAAAGATTTACGGCATTCCAATGGAAGAGGTGCTTATGCCGACATTCCGTCCGCCGGTAAAACCAATCAGCATGGGAATGCTTGCTGACGCCTATGTCGAAGAGCATGGAGGAGATGCGTAAGCTATGGGAAAAAATTATGATGCGATAATTATCGGCGGTGGTATCGTAGGCTGCTCTGTCGCCTTCGAACTGGCGACCCGCGGAATGAAAAATATACTTATTATCGAACGCAAATATGCGACTTCCGGCAATACCGGGAAGTGCGGCGCAGGTATCCGCCAGCAGTGGGGCTCGGAGCTTAACGCGACGCTCGCCTATGAGAGCACGAACATCTTCGAGCATCTGGAAGAGTACACGGGCTACAACCACAGCTGCGGGCTGAATCAGACGGGCTATCTTCTCATCGCATGCAACGACGCCGAATGGCGGCAGTTCCAGGCTAACATTCCCGTCCAGCATAAGATAGGGATCAAATCGTATACTGTGGATCTGGAGAAGGATATCTTCAAGATTGTCCCGCATATCAACACAGATGGGCTTGTCGGCGCCGTTTATTGCCATGAAGATGGCAGCGCGGATCCGTTCCACTGTACGCTGGCCTACATGCAGGGGGCAAAGCGCCTCGGTGTCGAAGTAATGACCTACGCGACGGTAACGGAGCTGGCGGCTGAGGGCGGCCGGATAAAGGGCGTCCGTACCACAAACGGGGATTTCAACGCGCCGTTGGTCATAAACTGCGCTAATCAATGGGCAGCGGCTCTATCCGCTCAAGTCGGCGATGAAATACCGATCGTTCCGGAACGCCATCAGGCCGTCATCACCGAGCCGGTCGCGCCCATGGGCTATGACAACGGCGCGATGCCGATGGTCATGTCGTGGCAGCGCCGCTTTTTCTGCCAGCAGACGCTTCACGGTTCCTTCATCATGGGCGAGATAGAAGCGGTCCCCACGACCGCCTCTGATGCAAACTGGGATTATCTGGAGTCGAACTGTCATACGATTACGACCACACTGCCCGCGCTGCGCAGCCTGCGCGTACTTCGCCACTGGGCGGGGCACTTTGATATGAGTCCGGATCATACGCCGATCATCAGCTTTTCAAAGAATGCCGAGGGACTTTTGACGATATGCGGCTTCTCTGGCCATGGTTTCATGATTGCGCCGCGCACCGCCGTTATGGTTGCCAGAAAAATATGCGGCGAAAGCGACACTATTGATATCAATAAGTTCAGAGTCGAGCGCTTCAAGAGCGGCGACCTGCTGTTGGAGCCGATGGCGCTTTAGCGGCTGCGTGATTGATTGTTGTATAAATTCTGACGGCTGAGACCTCGCGGCCGACGCGGGGTTCAGCCTTTAAGAAAATTCCGGCCGGGCTTTGCTTCAGGCGTCCGGGGCTGTATCGAAGGAAATTCTGAGAAGGAGCGGCGAAACAAATGCAAACGATAGAACTCCGGAAGATAGATTTCAGTTGTGAAGATATGCTCCGCGATGTTAAGGCAAAACGCAGGAGAGAGCCGACGGCTGCGATGCTGCGCGCGGCCCGTGCGGCATACGGCGAGGGGCTGTCACTTATTGAACTGCGCGCCGCGCTTGAATTCTACCCAAAGGTTGACGTTGACGGAGAGCACCTTGTTATTGCCGTTGGCGATACAGAAGAAAAAATATATATCGGCCCGCGTGCCGGTATCCTGACGCCGGCACAGGAAATCGTTATAGCTATCTCCACCGCCGGAAAGGCCATCGCCGACGCCATTCACAGATACAGCGACAGCGGCGACGGAATGACAGCCTACTACCTTGACCTTTTCGGCGTGACGGCGCTTTCGGAGCTTTCAGACGCGGTGAGAAAACAGGTTGGCGATTACGCGCATTCCAAAAGCTGGGGAGCTGGGCCATCTATGCAGCCCGGTTCTGTAAAGGGCTGGGAGGTGCGCGGTCAGCGCGACCTTTACCGCTTGGGACGCGGAGATATGCTGGGGCTTTCCATCAACGGAGCTTCCATGCTTGTCCCTCACATATCCAGCTCCATGCTGATTGGGATCGGGGCGCACTACGCCGGCCATAATGTGGGCTCTCTCTGCCATGAATGTGACAGGTACGATAGCTGCCTATGGAGGAGGGAAAACGTTAAGCAAGAAACGATTTGACAGGGGCGGAAAAGAACCGACTGCCGCCTCGGCGGTGAATATTGGGAGAAAAGGGCTTCACTTTTATCTAAACAACAAAAGGATCTTTTGGGGGGATCTTTCAGATGAAGAAAATAGTTGCTCATGCGGAATTGTGTATCGGCTGCGGAAATTGTGAAAAAACATGTTCTATGGCCTTTTTCAAAACAGAGGACAAAATGAAGAGCGCGATCAGGGTATCGCAGAGACTGGACGGCAGCCGCCGTGTGGATATCTGCGACCAGTGCGGAGACTGCACTGTGATGTGCGCCCCGATGGCGATAAGAAAATTGCCCAACGGCGTTTATACGATAGATAAGAAAAAGTGCGTCGGCTGCCTTATGTGCGTAGCCGAGTGCCTGAAAGACTGTATGCATTACCACAATGACGAACGTTACGTATTTAAATGCGTAGCCTGCGGACTATGCGTAAAGGCATGTCCGGTCGGTGCGCTTGAGATCGTTGAAGAATAAAGAACGGGAGGTACGCAATATGACAAATGACAGAATAGAAAAGATAAAGGCCTCCCGTAGGCTGTTGGCAGAATATAAATATGAGCATACCGATATTCACTGGGGATATAATAACCGTTCGCTTCATATAGACGTCGGCGGACGCCGCTTTACCGAAAAGCCGGTGACGGATTTTATGAAGGAAAAGTTCACCGGCGGCAAGGGCTTCTGTCTCTGGCATCTCTGGAATGCCGTCACGGAAAAAACCAAATGGAGCGACGCCGAGAACGACATTGTAATCTCGCCGGGGCCGTTAGCCGGAATTACTCAGTATCCGGGCGCGGGCAAATCGCTGGTCTGCACGATATCTCCCATCACAGGGCTGCCGATAGACAGCAATGTCGGCGGATTCTTTGGCCCTTATCTGAAGTTTGCCGGTTTTGACGCGCTTGAGCTTCAGGGAATCAGCGACGAGGAGATCATCATTTTTATAGATGGAAATGAAAACATAATTACGATTGAAGCGGCGCCGGAAGACTCCGTAGACGCCGCTGTCCTGTCCGAAGAAATGGCGGAGATGTACGCTTTGGATGACGACGACAAAATCAATATCTCCGTCATTGCGGCCGGAAGCGCCGCAAGAAATTCCAATATCGGGATACTTAACTTCAGCTTCTGGGATAAGCGCAGGAATTGCGCGCGTCTCAAACAGGCCGGACGCGGCGGCATCGGTCGGGTGTTCAGACATAAAAACATCAAGGCGGTCGTCATTCGCTATCGCGGAACGCACGGAGATCTCAACAATCCCTACTGCAAGCGGCTGCTGAATGAAGCTGGGCTTCGCGTCCACCGCGAGATGACATACAACGACGCGATACAATCGACGATGCGCGACACCGGAACAGGCCACGTTACCGACGTTATGAACAGATACGACCTTCTGCCGACAATGAACTTTCAGTATGGCTGCCACCCCGAGATGGATAAGATAAGCTCCGTCATCTACCGCGACGTCTATCTTATGCAGAAGGTTCCGGACGGCTGCTGGTATGGCTGTTCAATGAGCTGCGCCAAGGCTGCCAGCAGGTTTGTGCCGCGCAGCGGCCCCTATGCGGGCGGCGAGGTCTGCGTAGACGGCCCCGAATATGAAACGGAGGCCGCCCTTGGCTCGAATGTAGCGGTCTTTGACCCGCACTGGCTGCTGGAGGCCAATTTTTATTGCGACACCTACGGCCTCGATACAATCTCCATGGGAACGATGACGGCCTTCGCCCTTGAATGCTTCAATCGCGGCTTCTACAACTTCGATGATACGGAAGGGCTTGATATGAGATGGGGCAACGGCCCCGCTCTGCTTGAGCTTATGCACCAGATGGCCCGAGGCGATGGGTTCGGAATGATTGTCGGTATGGGGGTGAGGGAGATGAAGCGCGTCTTTGCAGAGCGTTTTGGCAAAGTCGCCCCCGAATATGAATATATGCTTAAAGGTAAAAAATGGAGCAGTATAGAGACGCCGCACGAAAAAACCGTTCCCACCGCGGTGTTTACCCCTGAGATAAATAAATGCAGCTACCTGAATGATATCGGCTATGACGACGAAAAGGTCCTCGCCGAACTTGAGGGAACGCCGCTATATCGCCCGGGCGCCAACAATCCAGACCCTTATGTCGCTCATCCCGCATGCTGGGAGAAGATTGACGGCATCCCGACGATTACGCGCTCGGAGATCCAGGCGTGGCCGGTCGGCAAGCCCTATTACTGCGATGACCCCGCCTGTCCGTATGACAACGGGCGTCCATGGGTGAAGATGAATCAGGAACAGATAGATTTTATGAATGATATCGGCATGGAGGTTAAGGGACTGGAATACGCGGAATATGTCTCCAAGGAATCTCTTGCCCAACAGGCCGGCTTTGCGATGGCGGTCAAGGGGCCGCAGCACGACGAGGCGTGGCTCATCTTCATGGATATGGTAAACAGGCAGATTCCAACCTTTGAGGATAAGGCTGAGGCGCTCTGGTATTTTCCGATGATTCGCACCTGGTTTGGGCTGCACGGCCTCTGCAAACTGCCATGGAATGACGTTGAACCGATGGATAATTTCCGCCAAAAGCGCGCCAATACGGTTCCCGAACATATAAAGAACTACACCGAGATTGTCGAGGGAGTCACCGGAGTCAAACTTACGGAGAAAACGCTGCTTGAACAGAGCGAGCGCGTCTATAACTTCCAGCGCTGCTTCATCCTCCGAATGGGAAGCGGCCGGCGGAAGGACGACATGCCGCCCTATCGCTCCGTGGGGCCGGTCACGAGGGAAGAATATCTATCGCGCGCCGATCGCTATTACGACAGGCAGATAGAAGAAGTTTACGGCATAGACCCAGCGTCGAAGAGCGTTGATGAGAAAATCGCGATGCTTCGCGAGTACAGGATGAGCGAATATGAAAAGCTGGCTGACGCTGCTTATACACGCCGCGGCTGGACGCCCGACGGCATCGTCAGGCTGGAAAAGCTTATTGAGATGGGAATGGATATGCCTGAGCTGGTTCGCACAGTACGCCCTTATCTAAAGGAAGAGGGATACTGGCCCTCTGCTCCCGAATACTCTAAATACGAAGAGATGTAGCTGAAGGAGGTCTACCAATGGCGTCAGACGAGAAAGACAGTGCGAAAAGGGAAGATTGCTTTGTGTTCAGCGGCGAATATGATTATTACGGCCGCGTATGCTCGAATTACGGCGTCCTTTGCGACAGATGCAAATGGCTGGAAACTTACCGCTGTCGCGACGGGAAGGTCAGGGGATAAGGGAGGGATACGATGATAACCGTAAACCAGAGAAATGTTGAGTGGAGGGAGGGAATGACGGCGGAGGACGTTCTGCTGTCTATGAACTACGACAAATACATGATTGCGGTCTGGATAAACGAAGAGCCGATAGCGGTCAGCGATTTGGAATCAACACAAGTAGCTGATAAAAGCGTAATACATGTAATCCACATGTTTGCCGGCGGATAAATTTTTTAGGAAAAATAAACTCAGAAAGGGTGATAAAAAATGTTAGGAATCAGCGAAAGAGCGGCGAATATGCAGCCTTCGGCCACACTCCAGCTTACGGCGAAGGTCTCGGAGATGACCCACGCAGGAATCGAGGTAATTAAATTCAACATTGGCGAACCGGATTTCGATACGCCGGTAAATATCAGGAACGCCTGTAAAAAGGCGCTGGACGACGGGAAGACGAGGTACACCCCGGCGCCTGGGATCGTTGAGCTGCGCCGTGCCATCTGCGATAAGCTTGAACGCGACAACAACGTCCGTTACGGAGTTTCGGAAATATCTTTCGGTACCGGAGCCAAGCAGCCTATCTTCAATACGCTTTTCATGACGGTAAATCCGGGAGACGAGGTAATCATACCGACCCCCTGCTGGGTGAGCTATGTCGATATGGTCAAGCTCTGCGGCGGCGTGCCGGTCCTGGTTTCCTGCAAGGAAGAAGACGGTTTCTCGCTGGATATCGACGCGATAGCAGCCGCCGTTACTGACAAAACGAAGGCGATAATTATCAATACGCCCAACAACCCAAGCGGCGCCGTTTATGACGAGGCGTCGCTGCGCCAGCTCGCTGAACTTGCACTTACCTGCCGTTTTTACATTATTTCGGACGAGGTATATGAAAAACTTATCTACGACGGAGAAAAACATTTCTGCATCGCCTCAATATCGGAGGAAGTGAAGGCGCTCTCATTCATTGTAAACGGTTTTTCCAAAGCGTACGCGATGACCGGATGGCGCGCAGGCTATGTCGCCGGACCTGCGGATATCATCGGCAAGATAAACGGCTTTCAGGGGCACTCGACCTCAAACGCTTCCACACCGGTGCAATGGGCCTGCATAGAAGCCCTGAATGGGCCGCAGGATTCGCTGAAAACAATGCTTGTTCAGTTTGACGAACGTCGAAAATACCTCTCGCGGCGTCTCAACGAGATGGGATTCTCCTGCAAAACTCCCAAAGGAGCATTTTATGTGATGCCCAACATCTCAGCGTTGTTTGAAAAGAGCTATAAGGGGAAAAAACTGGCGGATTCCGCCGGCACGGCGGAGTTCATGCTTGAGGCGGCGCATATAGCGGTAGTTCCGGGAGAAGCTTTTGCATCGCCGAATAACGTCCGTTTCGCCTATTCAAATTCGCTGAGCAATATAGAAAAGGGACTCGGGCAGCTTGACGCGGCCCTGAAACAATTAGACTGAAAGGAATGAGGCTTTATGCAAAAAAGAAAAATGGTAACGCTCGACGGTAATGAAGCCGCCGCGCATGTCGCCTATGCGGTAAGCGAAGTCGTCTCTATCTACCCGATAACGCCTTCGTCGCCGATGGGGGAATGGTCTGATCAATGGAGCGCGGAAGAACGTCCAAATATTTGGGGGACTGTCCCGCTTGTTCAGGAAATGCAGAGCGAAGCCGGCGCATCCGGCGCGTACCACGGAGCGCTTCAGGCCGGCGCGTTGGGCACGACCTTTACCGCTTCTCAGGGGCTTCTGCTGATGATACCAAACATGTATAAGATAGCCGGAGAGCTTACCAGCACCGTCATGCATGTTACGGCGAGGAGCCTTGCCACCCACGCGCTCTCCATCTTCGGAGATCACTCCGACGTTATGTCCGTCCGCGATACAGGTTGGGCGATGCTCTGTTCGTCAACGGTACAAGAGACGATGGATATGGCGCTTATCTCTCAAATGTCAACGCTCGACAGCCGTGTGCCGGTGCTCCATTTCTTTGACGGCTTCCGCACAAGCCATGAGGAAATGAAGGTCGAAGAAATATCTTACGATGACATCAGAGCTCTGATCGACGACGAAGCAGTGCTGCGCCACCGCTGCAGAAGACTTTCTCCCGACGCTCCTCTCATTCGCGGCACAGCGCAGAATCCCGACGTCTACTTCCAGTCGCGCGAGAGCTGCTCCGCCTATTACAACGCCGTCCCGGATATCACGCAGAGCGCGATGGATCGCTTCGCGAAGCAGATCGGACGCTCCTATCACCTCTTTGACTACTACGGCGCCGCCGACGCGGAGAGAGTAATCGTCATCATGGGTTCAGGCGCGGCGGTGGCGCGCGAAGCTATTGACAAGCTCTTGTCCGCCGGCGAGAAGGTCGGCCTGCTTGTCGTTCGCCTCTTCCGCCCATTCGATGTGAAGCGCTTCATCTCGGCGCTGCCGAAGAGCGTCAAAAGCATAGCCGTCCTTGACCGCTGCAAAGATCCAACTGCCATCTGCGAACCGCTTTGCGCAGATGTGCGTGTCGCGCTCGCAGGCAAGAATATAACTATCGTCGGCGGACGCTACGGTCTTTCGTCGAAAGATTTCACCCCGGCAATGGTGAAGGGCGTCTTTGACGAGTTGAAAAGCGCGTCTCCGAAGGACAATTTCACGATCGGCATATTGGATGACATCAACGGATCGAGCCTTGACTACGACTCGTCCTTCGATACAGAGAACCCCAAAACGGTTCGCTGCCTCTTCTATGGCCTCGGCTCAGACGGCACAGTGGGGGCAAACAAAAATTCCATCAAGATTATCGGCGGAGAAACAGAGCTCTACGCTCAGGGCTATTACAGCTATGACTCAAAGAAATCCGGCGGCGTCACCGTCAGCCATCTGCGCTTCGGCCCGGATCCGATCTACGCGAGCTACCTTATCAACAAGGCAAATTTCCTCGCCTGTCACGTATACAGCTTCCTTGAAAAACTTGACGTCCTGAAAAACGCCGCGGATGGAGGAACCTTCCTCTTAAACAGCCCCTTTGGCCCTGAGGATATCTGGGATAAGCTTCCGCTCACGGCGCAGAAGCATATCATTGACAAAAAACTCAGATTCTACGTTATAGACGCCGTCAAAATCGCGAAAGAGACAGGCATGGGCTCACGCACCAACACTATAATGCAGACCTGTTTCTTCGCCATCAGCGGCGTACTTGAAAAAGAGCAGGCCATCAAAGCCATCAAAGAGTCCATAGTCAAAAGCTATGCCAAAAAAGGGCAGGCGATCGTGGACAAGAACATCTCCGCCGTTGACGCTACATTGGCGAATCTTTATGAGGTTTCAGTGCCTGATAAGGCATCGAGCAGCTTTGACATCATACCGCCGGTGGCGGACTACGCGCCTGAGTTTGTCAAAAATGTCCTTGCCCCTATGATGGTACTGGAAGGCGACGGCCTCCCCGTGTCGGCGCTTCCTGCTGACGGCACATTCCCGTCCGCTACGACACAGTATGAAAAGAGAAATATCGCCATCGATATTCCCGTTTGGGATCCGGAGCTCTGCATACAGTGCGGCAAGTGCTCGCTCGTCTGCCCTCACGCGGCAATACGCTCCAAGGTCTACGACGCGGAGCTGCTGATAGACGCGCCGCGGACTTTCAAAAGCGCCGGCGCGAAGTGGAAGAATTTTGAAGGGCGGAAATTTACACTCCAGATAGCCGCGGAAGACTGCACAGGCTGCGGCCTCTGCGTCCAGCACTGCCCTGTCAAAGCGAAAGAAGGCGCTTCCCGTCCGCTTGTAATGAAACCTCAGATGCCGCTGCGTACGGCGGAGCATGACAACTGGGACTTTTTCCTGAAAGTGCCCGATGTCGAGCGCAGTGAGCTTAATCTGGGCAGCGTGAAAGATGTGCAGCTTCTTCGCCCGCTCTTTGAATTTTCAGGAGCCTGCGCGGGCTGCGGCGAGACGCCCTATTTAAAACTGCTCTCTTCTCTCTTCGGAGACAGGGCGATCATTGCCAACGCCACCGGATGCAGTTCGATCTATGGCGGAAATCTGCCGACCACGCCGTGGGCGGTCAATGAGGATGGACGAGGGCCGGCGTGGAGCAACTCCCTCTTTGAGGACGCGGCGGAGTTTGGCCTTGGCTTCCGGCTGACTATAGACAAGCACGCCGCATATGCCGGAGAACTTCTTAAGGAAATGGCAGGAGAGCTTGGCGGCGAGCTGGTATCGTCAATACTGGACGCGCCCCAGAGCAGCGACGCGGAGATTACCGCTCTTAGGGCAAAAGTAGATCTTCTGAAAGAAAAACTCGCGCAAATCGGCGGCGCAAAGGCGAGATCGTTGGAAACGGTAGCCGACTGCCTTGTCAGAAAAAGCGTCTGGAGTATCGGCGGCGACGGCTGGGCTTATGATATCGGCTACGGCGGATTGGATCATGTGATCGCCTCAGGCAGAAACATCAACATTCTCGTCCTCGATACAGAGGTATATTCCAATACAGGCGGACAGATGTCCAAATCAACGCCCCGCGGAGCGGTCGCTAAATTCGCCTACGGCGGCAAATCAATGGGTAAAAAGGATCTTGCTATGATGGCGATGAGCTACGGCAGCGTCTATGTCGGAAAGGTCGCCATTGGAGCAGATGACGCGCATACCATCAGGGTATTCCGAGAGGCCGAGGCTTACGACGGGCCTTCGCTGATCATTGCGTATTCTCACTGCATAGCCCACGGAATAGATATGGCAAAGGGGCTTGACGAGCAGAAAAAGGCGGTCGCCTCCGGTCACTGGATGTTGATGAGGTACAATCCAGATCTGGCGAAGACCGGGAAAAACCCGCTGATAATCGACAGCAAAGACCCCACCCTGCCGCTTGCGGATTACGTCTACGGCGAGACGAGATACAAAAGCCTAGCCGCCGCCAAACCGGAAGAAGCGGCCAGGCTGCTGGCCGAAGAAGAGGCGGAGCTTAAAGCGCGCTGGCGTCTCTACAAACATATAGCCGAAATGAAAATGACTGAATGACGAAACAGGGAGGTATTATCGCATGAAAACCGGAAGAATATTGACTATCCTGCTTGGCAGCCCGCGTAACGGAGGCAACTCCGAGGAGCTTGCCCTTGCTCTTGAGCGAGGCGCTCTGGCGGCGGGATGTGAAGTTCGTAAAGCGCGCCTTTCCGCATTGAATCTGAAGGGCTGTATCGGATGCGGAAAATGCTGGAGCGCGGGGAAGCCGTGTATCCTGGCAGACGATATGGATCTTGTCTATAAGGATATCGAAGCGGCGGACGTTGTGGCCTTTGCCTCTCCACTATACTTCTATTCATGGTCTTGGCAGATAAAAGCCGTCTGGGACAGGCTCCTCGCCTTTTATCACCAGGACTCGAAGAGCCGCCTCGCCGGGAAAGACGTAATATTGCTGTCCGCGGCCGGAGATAAGGATATGGAAGCGTTTACCGGACTGAAATATTCTTTCAGGCTTGCGATAAAGTACCTTAAATGGAATATGCTCGGAGAGATATGTATCCCCGGCGTTCATCATGCCGGCGAGATAACGGCCAAAGCTCCCGAATGGCTTGAAGCGACGGAAAAGCTTGGCATGAGACTGTAGTTTCGCGGTTGAGCCGTCTGCCGCCGCTGCGGCGCGGCCTCCGCCGAAGCAAAGATGATACTCCGGCTCTGCCCTGCCGGCATGTATCCTATAAACCCCAATCACCTCACACCACACTCTGAGCGGCCTGTATCAGCACAAATACAGGCCGCTCCCCTATAATATCCGTGCCGCCTGTTCCTGAGAACAGAACGCGAGGAGATCCGCCCGTTACTAAAGTTTTTTAAAAATCATTTATGCGTTGATTTGCTCTGATAATCATTAGTGTATAATGTAACAATATGTGGCTATGGGCTTCTTCGCCGCCGCGCAGAGTTGCGCGCCTGACAATCCGGCTCATTTCTCTTATAGATTAAGGGGTTATTCGATGGAAATTAAGCTTAATAAGCGCCAGCAAAAATCTGAGAAGAACAAGAAAATGATTTTTGACTGCGCAATCTACCTGTTCCGCAAGTATGGCTACCATAAAGTATCCATAGAGGATATTGTCAACGCTTCAAGAACGTCGGTCGGAACCTTTTATTATTATTTCAAGTGCAAAGAAGAGCTTTTGATTCTCTTTCTGAATACATTTGCGCACGCCTATTACGAGGACTACGAAAAGGACGCGCTGGCGACCCCGGCGGACGCGTCTGTCTCCCCGTTAAAGCGGCTGCATGATTTTGTGCTTTTCTCGCTGACTCTTACGCAGGTTGGCGGCGAAGAATTTCTTCGCATCGCGATGGCCTATCTTTTGCGTGAGGAGACGGGAGCGGCTGCCTACAAATATATGCTCGATCCGGACAGGCCCTTTGCCCGCATCTGCAAAAAGCTGATAAAAGAGGGGCAGGAAAGCGGCGAGATACGCACGGACAAGAGCGACGAAGAGCTTTTGTCCATTCTGTCGCTTTTTTCCAACGGCATCGACGAGCGCTGGTTTATGAGCCGCGGAGCTTTTTCCACAAACGACTATTCCGACCTTTTGTGGGAATTTATGCAAAGCATGATGGCCGCGCGGGAACGATAGAGCGGCAGAAAAGCTCCTCACAAACGAAAAACGCGGAACTGGCGGCGTGAAAAATGCCGCGCCGCCATGCTGCGCCTCACGCCTCTTTATAGCTCATATAATCCAGAAGTGTCTTCATCAATACCGAGGCATGCGCCAGGTTGCGGAAAACTATCCCAAGCTTGCGGAAGTATTGCCTGCTAAGCCGCCGGCGTATTATATTATGCGGTGTTTTCCTAACTGTCAGTTCAGGCAGAATGCTCACACCCAGCCCGTTTTCGACCATTGCGGCAATCATCTGGCAGTCCCACGCCGAAAAACATACCTTAGGAGTGATGTTCAGCTCCTCAAATATTTCGGTGAATTCATTCTCCAATCCCTCCCTGAGAAGTATGAAACGCTCCTCCGCGAGCAGTTCCACAGGAACCTCCTCGTATGAAGCCAGACTGTGCCCCTCCGGCAGAACTGCCACCATCTGATCTTCTCCGAGCATCACGCCGTCAAGCCCGTCCTTGGGAGGATAGCGGAGAAAGCCGCAGTCAATACGTCCGCTCCGTATCCAGTTCTCAATGGTCGAGTAATCGCCGTATAATATTTCAAAATCGACCCTGGGATGATCCCGGTGAAAATGCTTGATGATATTTGGCAGCCAGTTAATGGCGACGCTGGGGAAAGCGCCGATCCTGACAAGTCCCGTCTGCACGCCGTGCATGTCGTCCACAATACGCATAAGCTCCCGCTGTCTATTGCAAATATCGCGAATATAGGGTAAGAGCCGAATGCCGTCCGATGTCAGGCTGACGCCGTTTTTCGCGCGTATCAGCAGGCTCAGCCCCAATGTTTCCTCAAGCGACGCAAGCATATGGCTGATACCGGGCTGGGAATAGCCCAGCTTTGCCGCCGCGCTTGAAAGCCCTCCGCTGTCTATTATCGTTAAAAGCGCTTCATATTTCGTCAACAATTTGCGATCACTCACATTCTAAAATAGAATAATGTATATATTTTACTTGCATTTTACTTATACTATTTTATATCTTATAATGCAATCAATCAAGGATCAAGGATAGATTTGCAAATCGACCAGGTTCTAAAAATAATATGAAAGAGGTGTCATGAATGAACGCATTTTTCGACTATCCGCGTCCGGTAAACGAACCCTTATGGGAATGCCGTCCCGGAAGCCCCGAACGGAAGCAGCTGGAAGAAAAGCTCGCTGAACTCAGAGCGCAGCGTATGGAGATCCCCCTTGTCATCGGAGGCAAGGAAATAAAGACTGACAAGGTCAGGCAGATGTACATTCCGCACGACCACAAGCATGTCCTTTGCGACTACCATGTAGCCAGCAAAAAAGAGATGATGATGGCGATCGACGCGGCTCTTGCTGCCAAAGCTGAATGGGAGAACATGGACTGGAATGAAAGGTCTGCCATCTTCCTCCGCGCCGCGGAGCTGATAGGCGGCAAATACCGCGCTCTCATCGATGCAGCTACAATGCTGGAGCAGAGCAAGACCATACAGCAGGCAGACGGCGACGCCTCCGCTGAAAGCGTCGATATCTTCAAATACATGACCTATCTCACAAAGAGAATGTATGAGACCCAGCCGCCGTCGCCCTCCGGCACCTGGAACCAGGTCGAGTATCTGCCGCTTGAGGGCTTCGTCCTCGCTATCAGTCCCTTCAATTTCGCCGCCTGCGTGGCGCTGCTTGCCACACTGCCGACAATGGTCGGCAACACTGTAGTCTGGAAGCCCTCCTCAACGGCGGTCTATTCAAACTACATCATCCTCAAGGTCCTGATGGAAGCCGGACTTCCCGCCGGAGTCATCAACTTTATCCCCTGCAGCGGCCGTGAGATGAGCCCCGTCCTTACGCATCCGATGATGGCCGGAATCAACTTCACCGGCTCCACAGACACGCTCCAGACGATGTGGAAAGAGGTCGGAAATAACATTCATAACTACAAGGGTTATCCGCGCATAGTCGGCGAGACGGGCGGCAAAGATTTCATGTTCGTCCATAACTCGGTCAATAAAAAAGCCTTCGTCGCCAACGCCATCCGCAGCGCCTTTGAGCATCAGGGACAGAAGTGCTCCTGCGCGTCCAGAGCGTACATTCCCGCGAGCATATGGCCTGAACTGAAGCAGATGATGGTGGACGAAGTGAAGAGCATCAAAATGGGGCCCATCGAGGACTTCACAAACTTCATGGGCGCTATCACCGATAAGGCGGCCTTCGACAAGATAAACGAATACATCAAATACGCCAAGGAATCGCCGGAAGCGGAAGTCATCGTCGGCGGCGGCAGCGACGATTCTGTGGGCTACTTCATTGAACCCACGCTCATCGTGACGACAAACCCGAAATTCAAAACCATGGAAGAAGAGATATTTGGCCCCGTGCTCTCCATCTATGTTTACGATGACGACAAACTTGACGAAGCGATAAAGATTGCCGACGAGACGTCGCCTTACGGCCTCACCGGCGGTATCTACGGCCAGGACAGAGCCGCCATCGCTAAAATCAGAAGAGGCCTCGCCCATGCGGCCGGCAACCTCTATGTCAACGGCTGGACGATAGGCGCTCCCATCATGCAGGCTCCCTTCGGCGGCGTGAGAAAATCCGGCACAAACGACAAGGTCGGCATCCTGAATCTTATGCGCTGGGTCTCTCTCTTCACGATCAAAGAAACTCTCGATCCCGTCGAAGATTATCGTTACCCGCACATGGAAGGCTAGTCGGCTCGGCATTTCAAAAACAGACACACTACACAAGACATCATTTCAATATACGCAAACTACACAAAGCACAGGCTCGCCGCGCAACAAACGCGGCGAGTTTTTTATTCTTTTATCGTCATACGGTCAAATAATCGTTTTAACATTTGCGATCTCTAAATATAAGTTTTTTTCAAGCAGCCCCAAGGGCAAAAACATAAAATATTCAAATATACAGACAATTTAAATGACAAAGTAAATTATTTTTATGCTTGACTTTAATAGAATTTACTCTATAATAAGCTCTAGAGGATATTTATTGTGTACGATATTAATACACCAAATATAAAATGCTAAGGAGGGCAGCGCGCTTCGTGGTAACTGTTGTTGTCATGCCAAAATAAATTGCGGACAACGCCGGATTTTTTAGAAAATATCAGGAGGGATATCAATGTTATTTAATATGGATTCGTGGTCAGAAGAAATTATCGCGGCGAAAGATCGCCGTTTTCTCCCCATCCTTTACTTCCCATGCCTTTGTCTCAAGGGAATGGGAGTTATTGAGACGGTGCATGACGGCGCGAAGATGGCGGAGATCATGGCTGCCACAGTCGAAAGATTCCCGACAATGATCGGCGCGATGACAGGAATGGATCTTACCGCGGACGCGGAGGCTTTCGGGGCCGAGGTAAAGTTCAAGGATACGGAAGCGCCAACGCTTGCCGGGCCGATAGTATCTAATATGGAAGAGGCGGAGAAGCTCGCGGTGCCGGACGCCCACGCCGCGCGCCTTGATGTTTTTCTGGAGGCGGTAAAAAAGTCTCAGGAGCTGATCACGGACCGTCCTATCTTTGGCGGGCAATTAGGCCCCTTCTCCTTAACGGCAAACTTCCTGGATGTACAAAAATCGCTGCTGCTCACAGTCAAAGAGCCGAAGCTGTTGGAGGTGCTGCTCGAAAAAGCCACTGATTTTCTTATCGAACGCGCGAAGAGCTACAAAGAAGCCGGCGCTAACGGCGTGCTGATAGCCGAGCCGACGGCAGGTCTGCTCGCCCCTAAGCAGTTCAGACGTTTTTCCACCATCTATACGAAAAAGCTGGTTGAAGCGGTACAGGACAGCTCATTCTATGTCATCTTGCATAACTGCGGCTATGTCAGTAAGACATACGATCAGATGTATGAAACGGGCGCCAAGGGACTGCATTTTGGAAATGTGGCTAATATGCCTGAAATTCTGGCCGGACTTCCTGCCGACGTACTGATTTTTGGCAATATCAACCCGGCGGTTATCACGACGAGAACTCCCGAGGAAATATACGCCGAGGGAAAAAAGCTGCTGGAAGCTACGGCAAAATTCCCGAACTTCGTCTTCTCTTCCGGATGCGATATCCCGGCGATCGCCCCTCTGGAGAATGTCGAGGCAATGTTCAGCGTATGCAGCGATTTCAACAAAGAGCACGGACTTATATAGGCTGCCGCGAATAAAAGAGATATCAGAAAGTTTTTTACATATTACGCATCACATATTATAAGGGAGTGGTAACAAATGAAGATTAACACGATTCAAGTACTGTCAGAGGACGAGATCAGGCGAATCGACGGAGCGTCGCGGGCGTTGCTGTGGGAAGTGGGAACTCTCTGCCACTATGAAGAGGCTTTCGACATCTACGAGAATATCGGCTGCAAAGTGGAGCGCTTTACGGATGAACACGGCAAGAAGGCTGCTATGATTTACATCCCTGACCATGTTGTAAACAAGATGCTGTCTCTATGCAGTCCGACAGTCTATCTTTACAACCGTGAAACGGGAAAGCCTGTCGTCTTCGGAGGAGACAAGGTCAACTTCGGTTCCGTCGGCGTAGCCAGCTATGCGTACGACATTGACACGGATACTTTCCGCGTCGTCTCAGAGCAGGATATCAACGACACGACAAAGCTCTGCGACGTTCTTCCAAACCTGGATTTCCTTCTTCCTCACGGAACGCCGGCCGAGCTTCCTCCGATGACGGCCGACCTTTACGAATGTAAGGCGCAGCTTCTTTACAGCAGCAAGCCTTTCTTCTTTGAGGTTTATTCAAAGGAAAACACGATCAAATGCTGCGATATGATATTCGAGGTCTCCGGCGGACAGGAAAATTTTGTCCGCAAGCCCTTCGCGGCACTTCAGATAACCCTGACCAGCCCTCTCCATCTCCGCGACGACGTCTGCTTCGGTCTCATCGAAGGCGGTAAACGCGGTATAGGCGCTTTCATCGAATCAGGCCCCATGTCCTGCGGCACCGGCCCGGCCACGCTGGCGACCAATGTAGCTCTTGCCAACGCTGAAATACTCGGAGCCTTCATCCTCGCCAAAGCAGTCAACCCGGAGGTCCCGCTCGTTTATTGCAGCTGGGCGCGTATCATCGACATGAAGTTCGCCGCCTGCGCTCACGGCGGACCGGAGTTCTCCCTACAGCGTCTGGCTCTCAGCCAGCTTGGCAAATACTACGGACTTCCCACCGGCGGCGGCTGTATGCTCAGCGACACCAAAGCAATAGATGTCCAGTACGGGCTTGAAAAAATGGGGAACGCCCTTCTCTGCGCCCTTGGTGGAATCAACATGATGTGCGGCATGGGACAGTTCGCGGACGAAAACGCAATCAGCCTCGAGTCCTATGTCGTTGACAATGAAATCGCCGGCTGGATAAAGCGCGCCGTAGAAGGCATTCGCGTAAACGAAGACACGCTGGATATCAATGTCATCCGCGAAGTCGGCCCCGGCGGAGACTTCCTCAACAACAAGCATACCTATGAGCATTACAAGAGCGAGCAGTTTATTCCCTCTATTCTCGACCGCGGCTTCCTCGCCATTGATAAAGACCCGGAGAAGAAGCTTATGCGCAAGCGCGCGAAGAAACACTATCACAAGCTTATGCAGAGCTATGTAGGACCTCAGCTTTCCGAAGAGTGCAAACAGAGGATTCAGGAAATTATCGAAGCGGATTACAGCGGCAAGGCATAAGAAATTTTCGGAGCGACTTCACTGGAACGCCGCATCCGACAGCGTGATATAATGGGGGCGTCCCCCGGAAAAACCAGATATTTGATTTTTGACAGGAGGAAGAGTTATGAATAAAGAAGATATACTCGAGAAGCTGCGTTCGGCACTGATGGATCAGGATGAAGAGACAGTAAATGAATACGTGGACAAGGCTATTGAAAACGGCATAGACCCGATTGACATCCTTAACAAAGGACTTGCGGCCGCGCTGCAGGAGCTTGGCGAGCTGTTCGCCGAAGAGGAAATATTCCTGCCGGAGCTTCTGATAGCGGCCGACATCACGCTTGGCGTGATGGTGAGGCTGGAAGATTCGCTCAAGGGAGAGGACAAGCTCGAAAAACGCGGCACAGTGCTTCTCGCCACAGTCGAAGGCGACGTACACGATATAGGCAAGTCTCTCGTCGCAATGGTCATGAAGGCCTGCGGGTATGAGGTCATAGATGCCGGAAAGGATGTTCCCAACACGAAAATGATCGAGCTTGTCAAGAAGCATAAGCCCGACCTCGTAGGACTCTCAGCTCTTCTGCTGACCACCATGACCGCGCAGTCCCAGTTTATCGAAATGGCCAAAGAGGCCGGCATTCGCGACCAGATAAAGGTGTTGCTCGGCGGCGCGCCCGTCTCCCGCGACTGGGCTATGAAGGTGGGAGCCGACGGTTTCTCTGAAGACGCTTCGGCGGCGGTCGTCGAAGCTGATAAGCTTATGGGGCGCGCCTAGGCTTATATAGGCTTAATAAAATCAGCGGGGGCGGCGCAGGATTTATAGCGGTATTCAGCCGAAAGCCCAAGCGGAAAAATAGCGTCTAACCTTATTTTTCCGCTTCTGTTTAATCTGGCCGCCATATCCTTGCCTCCTCCCGCGCTGAAAACCTGAACGGGACAAAAGACTATGTCGTATGATAATCAAGAAAATGATAAGCCTGCAACAGGGATCCTCGGTATCGACGCCGGCGGGACATTCACCGACCTGGTGTTCATCAGCGGCGATGATATGCGTTTGCGTGCGAAAGTCAAGACTCCTACAGAACATAACGATCTTATTTCAACTATACGCAGGGGAATCAATCTTATTTTAGGACAGGTTGACGTCCGTCAGGTTCGCTCTGTCAATCTGGCCACGACGCTGGCCACAAATGCCATTGTAGAGGATAAGCTGAGGCCGGTCGGTCTTATTCTTATAGGCTACGATGAAGATATCGTAGAAAGAGCTGTCAGAAACAAGCTCTTCGGCACGAATATGGTAGCTTGCGTCGCGGGGGGGCACGACCCTGCCGGCAACGAGCTGGAGCCTCTGGATATGGAAGCGCTGGAAAAGGCTCTTGAAGCCTTTGGGCCGAATGTCGAAGGCATCGCGATATCAGGCTATTTCTCCGTACGCAATACGGCTCACGAGCTGAGGGCCATGCGCGCGGCGCAGGAGAAGCTGCCGCATATTCATGTGACCTGCGGGCACGAACTCGCCTCTGAGCTCGACGCCATCAAGAGGGCGACGACCACGGTGCTTAACGCGGGGCTGATACCCATCGTTATGGATCTGCTGGCTTCTGTTGAACAGGTATGTCATGACTGCGGCATGGATGCGCCGGTCACAGTCGTCCGCGGCGACGGTTCCCTGGTCGGAGCGGAATGGGCGAAGTCGCACCCAGTGGAGATGATTCTTTCCGGCCCTGCCGGCAGCGCATGCGGGGCATGTTTTTTAGCCTCCTCCGCAAAAGTGGAAAGAGACAGCTGGGTAGTCGATATCGGCGGCACCACAACGGATATCATCCACCTAGCGAAAAACGGCAAGCCGATACTGCTGCAGGAAGGCGCGACGGTTGGAAACCACAAGACACTCGTCAAAGCCATCGATATCTATACATTCGGTCTGGGCGGGGACAGCCGCGTTCATTATGACAGAGAAAGAAAACTTTCGCTTGGGCCGCGCCGCGTCCGTCCTCTCTGCTCGACAGCTGTCGAATACCCCGGGATCGTGGAAGCCTTAAAGGTAATGGTGGAATGCGGCATGAGCTGCGAGCCGTTAATCATTCTGCCTGGCAGGGGGCGTCCGGAGAGCTCCTTTGAAAAGCGAGTGACGGAGAAGCTGGCCGGCGGCCCTCAGCCCCTTGAAAAGCTGCTGGAGAGCGAGAGGACTGTGAATCTCTGCCGCAATGAGATCGAACAGATGGAGTCGCGCGGCGTCGTGGTTTTCGCCTCCTTTACGCCAACAGACGCGCTTCATATCCTGGGACGCCTGGACAAGTGGAACGGAGAGGCGTCGAGACTTGGGGCCATCCTGTTGTCATATGATAATGATAAAGCCAGCCCTGAGCTGCTGGCGGAGAGAGTCTGCCGATTAGCGGAACACAGCATAAGCTCCAACGTCTTTTATAAAAGTATGACCTTTAACAACGACACAAGAGGATGCGGCGAGCTGCGGCAGATAATCGACATGGCGCTTGACGCGCGTTTTGAAAGCGGCCCTCAGATAGCGCTGTCGCTATGCGCTGATCTGGTCGGCGTCGGAGCGCCGACCTGGGCTTTCATTAAGGATGTCGGAAAGTCGCTTAATACGGAGGCCATTCAGCCGGTCGACGCGGATGTAGCGGGAGCGATCGGCGCCGCTGTCGGCTCCTTCTCTCTGCATTACGCGGTGCGTATCACGCCGCATAATGACGGAATATACCGCGTGCATCATCCGCTCGGAATAACCGACTATGATGACCTGGAGACCGCTGTGGCTGAGACGCGGGCCTTTATGAAACCATGGATAGTGGACAGGGCAAAGAAGGCCGGCGCAAAGCTTCCGACTGTTGAGTGTGAACGAATGGACGAAGAGGCCGTTATCAGCGGAGGCGTCAGGAAGCTGCATCTTTGGACACAGCTCTCATTCACCGTCTTTGATGAAAAAGATACTTCAAGGAGGTAAGTTCAATGGCTGATGATTCTCGCGCGATTCGCTTTGATTTCAGCGCCAACTCCCTTACGCCGCGTCCCGGCGAGACGATTTCCGACGTGCTGGCAAGGGGAGGCGTGCCAATGGACCACCCATGCGGAGGGCGCGGAAAATGCGGAAAATGCCTGGTGCTGGTTTCTCCGGCGGCGGAACCTACGGAGGCGGAACGCGCCGCTATCGGCACGGAAGAGCTGGCTGCGGGTTGGCGCCTCTCCTGTGCAGCGCCGGCGCTTCCTGGTATGATTGTCTCTTTTCGCGACAACAGGCAAAAGGATGGGCACATTTTAGCGGCGGGCGAGGCCAGAAATGGCGGAGGGCTGCGTCCCGCTGCGGACGGAAAATACCGCCTTGCCGCGGATATCGGCACGACGACCGTCGTCGTTTATCTGCTGCATCCCAAGGACGGACATATCGTCGCCACAGCCTCTGCCGGCAACTCCCAGGTCAAATTCGGAGCAGACGTGATTTCACGTATTTTCTCAGCTGACACAGACCGGCGTAATCGGGAACTCCTGCAGGATGAAATTATCGGCACACTAAACGGGCTAATCCGCGGGATAACGGAAAAGAGCGGCGTAAATACGGCGGATATCGGCGCTATGTACGCGGCTGGCAACACCACCATGGAACATCTCCTGTTAGGAGAAGACCCCGGGCCGATCGGGCGCAGCCCGTTCAAGCCCACATTTCTGCGGGCGGCGGACAGAACGGCGGCATCGCTGAAGCTGGATTTACCCGCGGAGGCGACTGTCAGCCTGACACCCAATATCTCCGCTTTTGTAGGAGGGGATATTACAGCCGGACTTTATCACACAGATATCGTCAATAACGATGGGGCCTCTCTTTTCATTGATATCGGTACGAATTCCGAGATGGTCGTCTGTCGCGGAGGAAGCCTCTACGCCTGTTCGGCGGCTGCCGGTCCGGCCCTCGAAGGGGCGCAGGTAAGCACCGGCGTTCGTGCGATGGAAGGGGCTGTTGAGAAGGTCTGGGCCGACAGCAACGGACTGCATCTTGCGGCTATCGAAGACTCGCCGCCAATCGGCCTGTGCGGATCAGGCATTATCGACATGATAGCCGTACTTCTGAACAACGGAGTGATCCTCCCCGCCGGAAGATTCGCCGCTTCGGAAAATGTGGAGAATGCGGATCTCGCGCGCCGTCTGCGCAAAGGAAAAAGAAATTTCAGCGAGTTTGTATACTGTTTCGCCGGGGAGTACGGCGCTGCCTCCGACCTGGTGCTGACACAAAAGGATGTGCGCGAGGTACAGCTGGCTAAAAGCGCCATCGCCGTAGGTATAAAGAAACTGACGGAGCAGGCCGGTATAACGACTGCGGAGCTGGACAGGATATATCTTGGCGGCGCTTTCGGCAATTACATCGACCGGAGCAACGCCATGAGGATGGGTATATTGCCGCGCGTCCCGCTTGAAAGGGTTCTGCCGGTGGGCAACTGCGCCGGACTCGGAGTCTGCCGCAGCGCCTTTGACCCGGAAGCTGACCGCGCATTCTCGTATATCGAAGCGAACTGCCAATCAATCAACCTTGCCGCGGCCGACGACTTCCAGCAAAAATTCGTCCACTATCTGAATTTTGACGCTTAGGATGTGACGAATATGGATCTGTCTCTGTTTCTCGCCGACGATCATACCGCTATAAGCAGGAACGATATCAGAGAGTGTCGTCTGCCTCTTGAGAATTTTGATGTGCGCCGTATGTGGCAGAGCTATTACGCGAAAAAACCGGCGATGAAGAAAGCCTTCGAACAATTTACCGAGGATTGGAACAACAGATGGCAGCATCTGCCGCGCCCTCAGGCTGGCATTATCAGCTGGAAAAGGGAGGAGCTTGAGAAGGACTTTGCGGTTCATTTCCAGAACGGCGCGCTAAGGCAAAAGCTCAGGGAAAGCTGTCTTTGCGGATACGCCGCTGTGTGGACGATCGGCGGAGAATTAGAGGAAAAAGCCTTCAATGTTATAAAGAAAAGCGCCATGCAGGCCATGTTCCTGGATATCGCCGGCACGCTCCTGCTTGCCATGATACGCAATGAAATACGGCGCTTCCTGACGTCGGAAGCATTCTGCGGGGACGAGGCCTTTGTACTGATAGGAGAATACATTCCTGAGCTGTGCCATGACAACGGCTCAGATGTTGAGATCGATCCGCGCCTGGCTCTGCTTGTGGAACCATGGACGAGGACAGACTCTGAGCGCCGTCCGGTATTTTCTCTCCACAACTCCGGCGTTATGTATCCACTCAAAACGCAATGCTCGATGTTCTTTGTCGGCAAAGAAGGAACGAGCGAACATCTTGCCTTCAACACCGTACCATGTTCCAACTGCGCAGGCAAGAAATGTCTGGCAGCTCAATTCAACGGCTGCCACCTGCCCAGGGAATGCCAGCCCTGGCTTAACATAGAGCGCATATCCTGACGTTGAGCTGAACTGGAAATCGGACAAGGAGGCGCTTTGTTGAATACGCAGCAATCTTAATAAAGCGCTACACTTAAAAATAATATGAAACGGAGGATAGTTTTACAATGAAAATGTTTGACAAAGTAGACAAAACGATATTTTTCTCAAGTATTATCATAAGTATTGCTCTTGTTACCTGGAATGGAATGGCCAGCAGCCATTTCACGGAAGTTACCGGCGCTATATTCAACGCTATGAACGGCGCCTTCGGCTGGCTGTTCATGGCGGGATATAATTTCTTCGTTGTGGCTCTGCTCGCACTGGCCTTAAGCAAGTACGGCAAGGTTCGCCTTTGCAAAAATTATAACGACGCGCCGCAGTATAAACTTATGACCTGGGTGGCAATGATGTTCGCGTCTGGCCTCGGCGTGGGGCTGACATATTACGGCATCTATGTCACGCTCGATCATTATTACGCGCCTCCATTTGCCCTCGCTCCGCAGAGCAGTGACGCCTGGAGGGTCGGTATGACATACGCTACATGGTATCATGCGCTGCACCCGTGGGCCGGCTATGCGATCGTCGGTCTGATTATCGCCTATTTCGCCTATAACAGAAATGTGGGGGGACTTTTCAGTACGCCGCTGGTCAGCCTCTTTGGCACGAAAAACGCTGACGGTACGCTGAAGACCGAGGTATGGTACGGCAAACTTATCGACGTTTACGTAATTATCCTGACGCTGGTCGGCATCTGCGCTTCCTATGCCATCGCTTGCGCGATGATTGGCTCTGGCCTCCACCAGGTCTTTGACATAGAACATAATATGGCTCTCAGGCTGATTATCCTGGCGATATGCAGCGTTATCCTCTGTCTCTCCTGCAACAGCGGCGTCAGTAAAGGCATGGCGCTGATGAGCGACTGGAACCTCCGGCTCTGCTATCTGCTGATGGCTATGGTCGTCGTCTTTGGACCGACGGTAAAGATATTGAAGGGCATCATCCAGGGATTTGGAGACGTCCTTATCTATTTCATCCCAATGTCCTTCTTCATGGACGCCACCGGTGAGACGCAGGCCGCGCTTGGCTGGGATTTCGCACGGGACTGGCCGGTCATGCTGCTGGCTTTCTTCATGGCCTGGACTCCATTCGTAGGTATCTTCATCGCCAAGGTCTCGCGCGGACGAACGATCAGGGAATTCGTATTCGGCGCTATATTCCTGCCCGCCCTTTTCGCGCTGGTCTGGAATACGGTCATCGGCACCTCGGCTATCGTCATGGACTTGGGGAGCGGCGGCGGATTGATGAAGGCAATCAACGGACAGTGGTCAACATGCCTCTTTGTTCTGTTCCAGAATATGCCGCTGACGATCGCATTTTCTGTGATTGCGCTGATACTCTGCGTCACATTTATCCTGACCTCGTGCGACTCTGGCGATTACTGTATCAGCGTTCTCTCCTGCCGCGGCGAGATTGACCCGCCGGCCATTGTTCGCGTGGTATGGGCCATCGTAATGGGGGGCTTCGCTACGATTTTCGTAGTCGGCGGTGCCAAGGCTATCCAGAATATACAGGGCATTGCGGCGCTGCCGATGTTCTTCCTTATTCCGCTGATGTTCATCGCTTTCATGAGGGCAATGCGGGCGGATTACCTGAATATCTACCGCAAGCAGATTCGTCTTGCCGAAATAAGGGAGCTGAAGGAGCTTGATGATTCCATCACCGATGCGGACCGCGAAAGCATGGGATACACACATTAGAGTCACGTGCCGAAAAACAAATAAGAGGATGATTCTTCAGTAAACGGCAAAGAGCAGGTAAGAGCAGCGTTGAAATTTGAGACGGTGAAGAGGCTGCATTCTCTTGCACGGATGCGGCCTGCCGTTTGACACTCCACTATACAACCTTGAGGCAATCGGCGATTATGTGCAGGAAGGCAAAGAACCCGAGGCGTCCGCCGGCTTCATGTCGCTTGAAGAGGCGCTGAGCCAGTGCGGCGAGGGAGACGAAAAGAGCAAAATCACTGAAATCGAACAAGGGGCGCGTCTTTGTGAAGATCGTAATTCTAGACTCTGAGGGCTGCGCCCCCTGCCAGTACATGGTCGAAGCCGTGACGAACGTCGCCGGCAAATACGGAGACAAACTCACGTGTAAAGAATCTCTCATCAAGATCCTGCCGGTATTAGCAGGACGCAGAAGCCCGGCGTTTCTGCACAACTGACGATGCTTATCAATTGAAAAGGGCGGCATTTTTCATATCAGTGGCGTCAGCTACGCCGCTTGCCTCAACCAGCAGAATTGTCGGTTTGTAATCTTTGGGAATCGTGTAAAGGCCACGCAAAAAATCTCCATTCGCACAGGCGCAAAAGATTGCCCCACTGCTTATCTTGATGATCCCCAAGTCGTTCCTACGCACTACGTCGCTATCGACACCGGACTTGCCGAACTCATTCATGAGCACGACTGCCCGTTCTTCCTCGGGATGGGCCTTAAGAAGATGTTTAAGCAACGTCGTCTTGCCGCTGCCAAGAAAACCCGATAAAAGGAAGATCTTGCACTTACTCTCTTTCATCTTTATGCACTCCCTCTTGATATGTCATTTTTTCACGTGAGCAGGCTGTCTATTAATTATAAGTCGCTGAAAGTTTGCATATGTAACAGAAGCTGGCTGCCCCTGGCTTCTGCGGGTACATGCGAACAAAACTGTTTTTATAGACAATAAAATGTTTATGGCTTCATGACGGAACTAGAAGCCTTTCACCATCGGCGTTCACGCCTTTGGCGGCAATACTATCGCCTGCGCCGCGTTCTTGGGAATCATAAATATATAACGGAAAACGACATAAAATACAAATTACCCTTCACTAGCTATTGTTTTCTTCTTCAACCGCGTTGTATAATGCAATCATTGGGTGATATCGAACTTCAAGGAGCTGTGAAGGCAATATCGCCGGAAGTAGTATTAAAATATCTATGGCTGAATAACAAAAGTCAAAAGGGGGAAGACAGCTATGATGTGTAGGGACAATCGAATGCCGGGATGTAACTGGTCAGGAAGGCATATTTGTATCTCCGTGACGCTCATGGCTGGGCTTTCTCAGTTTCTCTGATTCCTCTTCCTGGGCGCATCGGCTGATCTAATCAACGACAGATAAAAATAAAACGACCGGAACAGGCTGGATGACTGGTCATCCCGCCGTGTGGTTCCGAGTTGAAAAACTTTTATACCGGACGGAACCTCTTGCTTTGATGTCCTGTCGGTACTGGATGAATATTACCTTTTGGCAGGTGAACAGTAATGGAAGAATTTCGCAGAATAACAGTAAACGACCTTTTGAATAAAAACAGCTGTATGTTTGGCGACAGCCAGGAACAGCGCCGGACGCTGCGCGCGCTTGTTTTTGACGCTTTGCACGGCGGAGGTGAGGACCTATTCATAGTTTTTGACAAGGACGGCGACATCTATGAAGAATTCGGCGACCAGTTGTATCTTGTGGACTGGCGCAGCACAGAAAGCGTCGCTCCTGACTGTCTGGCCCCGGTTTTCAAACATGATGAATTCGGACGGGATATCCCATCGCTTATTTCACGGCTTGCGGAGATATTTTGTGTGACTAAGGCGGACAAGGGCAGCAATGATCAGTTCTGGACGACTTCGTCAAAAAGATTGGCGGCTCAGCACATCTACTATGCGGCCCTAATGGCGCGCGAGGATTACCGCGTCTCAAGCAAGGGACACAACTGTCTGCTGTCTTTCGCGCGGCAAACAACAGAGTTGACCATGGCCATGGGTTCTGCCGCTGAGGGGGATTCGAGCGGCTTACTCCTGGGGTATGAGCATAGGCTGCAACAGGCAATGGAAGATGACGGAGCTTTCTGGCACAGACGTCTCTTTGAAGGTACTCTGGCGCGTGGTTCCAGCGTAAGTAGTAGCAGCAATACGCAGCGTTGTATATTGCAATCCTATGAATCCAATGCCTCTGCATTCCTGGCCGCGCTGCGTGTACTGGAAAGAAACGGCGCGGATATTGCTGATCGCAGCGGTAACTTTGACCTGGAAGAATTTATCACCGGCTATACAGAAAAAAGGATACTCTGTGTCGGAAACTCCGGGAACGGAGACGCCGACCGCGGAAGCGCATCGTTGCTGCTGCTTGGCGCGGCTGCGGCGGCGGCAGGGCTTGGAGCGAAAGTCAACGTGTTGGCTTCAGATCCGGGATACTGGAATATCCTACATCCCTTTGAACGCATACAGGGACTCTTCCCAGGTGTTTTGAATGCGCTGCTTGCTTGCACAGATTTAGAGTATGTGGCGAGGGACTCCGCCGTTAGCAAAGAGGACGCGGTGGCAGCGATAGAAGGCAAAACGGAACTGACATTCTGGCATATTACGCCAGACGTTGCCCTTGAGGGGCTCTTCGCGAGTCGCGGCAGCGTGCAAAACCGATATTACGAGTTGAGCCAGCTGTTCGGCGGTATACTCGTGCGCGACGACCGGCGAGGCGGGCTGGAATACCTGACGCGCGGGGAACCGCCGGTCTCCGAGAAAAAATGCGTCAAAAGACCGTTTTCAGCAATAAAGAAAAAAAGAGCGCCGCTCTGGTACGCTCTTCCTCCCGCGCGGACGGAGATGAACAGCCCCCAAAGCGATATAGAAGTAATTGCCGACGGCGGCCAGGCAAAGGTATGGAAGGACGCTTCCTAAGGTCAGCGGCGAGATTGAACGACAGCATCAAAAACGAAAAACCGGAATCAGACTATAAGTAAAAATAGTTACAGAGGAGGAAAATAAAAATGCAGACATACACAAACAGGAACACTGGTGCGGTGCTCCCGCCTCTGGCTGGAAAATTCGGAAGAGAACTGACTCTCCCGTCATATGGAAAAGACGAATACCTGATAGAGCGAACTCTGATGGACAGGCTGGCCGGCATTCTCGCCAGCCACGCGCACAACAACGCGATTTTGACAGGAGGAGCCGGAGTAGGCAAAACCGCGCTTGTTGAAGCCTTCGGCCGCGAACTTGTCCGCGGCGGGTATCCTGGATTACGAGGCAGACGCATCGTGGAAATATCGCTCGACGGGCTGTTGAAAGACTGCCGCGGCCCCTACGACGCAGGCGTTCTGCTCAAAAACCTCTTTGAAGAGGCGGCGCGCAGCGAACTTATACTCTTCATAGACGAGGGGCATCGCCTCTGTTCAAACGGAGCGGATTCTGTTGGCAACATTGCCAAACCGTTCCTGACCCGCGGCGATATCCAGGTGATCACAGCGACGACAGTTGATGAGTACAGAAAGTACGTTGAAGGTGACGCCGCCCTCTCACGACGTTTTGAGGCGGTGCGTATCGCGGCGCCGAGTAAAGACAGGGTCCTCCAGATTCTGAGAAACGTCTGCGAGGCCAGATATCCAGGAATAGCGCTGTCGGAGGAGGCTGCGGAAAAGCTCGTCAACGCTGGCAGGAAATACCTGCCTGAACGCAACGACCCGGATCGGGCGATATCCTTGCTGGACTTCAGCGCAGGCTGGCTGCGTTCGCTCGGACAAAGCAGCGAACTCGGCGCGGAAGCGGTAAACAAAGCGCTTGCAGTACGCTTTGGAAACAGTCAAGGCGCGGCGGCGTTGACGGCAGCGGGCAGGCAACGCTACCGTGACTTGCCGGATAAGCTGAATGACCTCTTATCCTCCTGGCCGGCAATCTCGGAATACAAAGAGGCTATCATGAGAGCCGTTACCAGAACCGCACGACACAGAGGCCCTCTCATAGCCGTAACCCTTGCCGGAGAAGACGCAAGTTTGCTTGAGTGGATAGCGAGACAAACTGCCGCGCTGATGGGCTATACTGACAGGGAAATATTAACCTGCGGACTGGAAAGCGCTGTGGGATATAGCAACAGACTGGCTGCGCGGATAATAAACGGCCAAAGCAGAGTCCTGATCTTTAAAGGCCTTTCCGGAACTGGACTCAGCGAGGGCAGCGCTGCGCGGCTCTCTCAGCTTTTGTGCGATGGCGTTTGGGCGGACCTGGAGGGACGCGCTGTGAACTGCTCATCTATACCGGTATTCGTTATTTATGAGACGGAAAAAGAGCAGAAACGCGCCTGCCTGGGCTTCAATCCGGAAAAGAGCGGCGGAAAAGCATCAGGGCTGACATTTGAAGATGAACAGCTGTTGAGAGCTATTATAGGACGCGACTGTGCGCTGCTTTGCTTTTCCAGTGAAGACGCGAGCGCCTGCAGGCCGCGTCTTCTGGAGACATTCCTGTCCGGTTTGGCCCGCCGGGCGCGCGCGCTGGGGACAGAAGGGAAGATAACGCTTGACAACTCCGCGCAGAAAGCCGCGCAGGAAATCATAACGCACGTCAGAGGATGGAGCGAACTGACCTCTCTGGGAGAAAAGCTTCTCTGTGAGCTCGCCCTGGCAGATCGGCAGGAAATATACAAGATAGGTTATCATTGTGAGAATTTTTATATAGCGAACCAAATAACGCAGGTTAAGCGGGGCGACTAAAAATAAGCCCCGCTTTTCCGCCGCCCGTCTGACAGGAAAAGGGAGCGTAAGGCAACGCTGCCGCGTTTTCAGATATTGATTGTCAGTCAATAAATAATAATGCTGATTTAAGATGATAGTCCATGATATGTTGACTCACTATTCTTATATGCGCTACAATACGAAGACAGAAAGAGGGGAGGGAATGTTATGTACGCGACGGATTTTGCTCAGGTTGGAGCTAATATTCAGGAACGCTTACAGTTAAAAGGAATGAGTCAGCAGGAGCTGGCGAACGCCCTTTCGATATCCAAGCAGGTGATGAATAAAATAATCAAGGGATATAAGGCGATCAATGTGAACGAGTTGGCGCGAATTGCCTCTATCCTTGGAGTCACGACAGACTCGCTTCTGCTTATGAGCGATGATGTAAATTCGGCCAATGACCGCGATCTGAGTTTCATGGGGAAGATTTCAGATATTGAAACGAGGCAGAAGGTCGATCTTATTCGCTCGGCTATCGACGAAATTCATTTGTTGGAGGAGCTTGTGAATGGATAGAGAGAATGCGCTTCCGGAGCTGACTGCCTGTGAAATTGAGGAGATCAAAACAAAAGCGCGGTCGAAGCTTGGCGAATGTAAAAAAACATATGACGTTATCGGCGTACAGCTTTTTCACATCCTAAGCATGTACGCCAGAGTTATCTATTACCCGTTAGGCAAAAAGGCTCCGTGGGGCTTTACTCATATGCGCGGCTCCAGCGGCGGAGCGGCAAGTGAAAAGCCGTTTGTGGCGATAAATACCTCCATACCCATTGATTGTCAGATATTCGCTGCGGCGCATGAGCTGTATCATATCTGGTATGACAGCTCTGACGATGCTGTTACGGAAGCTGTTCTGGCTGAAGCCGGCGAAAATCGTAATGAGCTGAAAGCAAATCGTTTTGCCGCCGAATTTCTTGTCGATGCTGATATGCTGTCGCAGGAGATGAGATTTTATGATATCGACCCAGCCAGGATTACAATTAAGGATATTTTAGTTATGGCTGCCCTGTTCACCGTTCCGTACCGCACCATGGTAAAACGCCTGCATGAAAGCGGCGTGATTGACAAAAAAGCCAGAGGGTGTTTCCTTGCTGAAACAGACGAAAACATAGCGAAATACAGAAAGATTTACTCCATACCGACGCCTGAAGCGGATGAACGTATCGCCATTGACAATATGGTTGAATTGGCGGCCAACGCTTATGAAGCGGGACTCATAACTTATGAAAAGCTTGAATATCTGCTGCGCGTCAATGACCTCAAGCCGGAGGATATCGGCGCTTCGTCGCCGGCCATATACGATCCGCCCTCCGAAGAGGAACTCGATATTATTATGGAGGGGCGAGAGCTTGAGTAGGATCATAATCGATGCGGATCTGTGCATTAAACTTGGCGGCAGCGATAAATACAAGTTTCTTTTAAACGTATTGCCCCTTGCAGCCGATGATATATATATGCACACATGCGCATACAACGAGGTAAAAATGCCGCCTAGCGCCGTGAAACAGCTGAAAAAACTTGTGGAAGACGGTACTGTGAAGATCGTCGACGAAAGGGAACTCAGTAATAATGATCTTGTCGTATATAACCTCTCTTATAACATGCTGGCCGCGGTGACGCTCGATCCAGGCAGGCCGAATAAGAACAAAGGCGAAGTTTGCTCGCTGGCGTACGCCAAAGCAACGGGGATTACTATATTCGCTACAGATGAGAATAATTTGCAGCAAATCATTGATTCAAGATTGAACACCGGAATAGATGATATCCATTGTCTGCGAATTGTTGACATAATCATGAAAGCCCGTAACGGCGAAATAGATATTACAAGAAAAACCGCTAAAGCCATATGGGTAATAGCGGGGAAAAATAAAGATGATTTTGATAATAAAATCTGGCCTCTATAGCAAAGGTATTTACCATTATTGCCGTACCGAAGAAGGCCGGCAGGGAGTTTGTTAAATAAGAGCATGCAACAGTCTTTTCTTCCTTCAATATTCTCATGGTCGGGGACATAAGTTTTTATCGAAATATATGAGCCGCGCTATTGGTATATATCGGGACTAATAACACCCATAAATTTCCGGTATAATACCGGGATAAAACCGCCTGAAAAAGCGTCCGGGATTGCATTTCCTCCTCGTCAATCACATGCGTCAGCTCACAGACACATGGCTGGGAGATGTGCGGAGCAGAGAGAACCGCTTACGATTCTCATTTGAAACTTCTCTGCCATGTTATCCAGATCGGCACAATGGGATTCTCTTGGTTAAGCGTGCCGAGCTTATTCATCATACACCGTGCTACTCCGATGCCAGGTTGGCTCGCGGACTTTCCTATCAGCCTGAACTGCGGCTCTGACTTATTGGTTGGGCAGGAGGTCGTTTAATTTATTCACGGCGGCTTGCTGCTCTTTTGGTGCTAAGTGAGCATATCGCTGTGTCATTTGAATCGATTCGTGGGTCAATAAGCGCTGTACCATATAGAGATCGCTCCCCTTCATAACAAGCTGGCTGGCAAAGTCGTGTCTCAAATCGTGCCAGCGGAAATTCTGTATATTTGCCTCTTTTAAAATAGAATGCCAAGCGTGTTTTAAGTCTGTTATCGGCGTGCCGGCTTTTCCATAGCGAATTATATAATCATCCGGTTTAATTGCCCCCCATGTCTGTTCACTGTATACGCGCCATTCTTCAAGAGCTTTTATCACAGTGTTGGAAAGCGGCAAATCATAGCTTTTTTTCGATTTTGCCGCCCTTGGCGATAAGTGTATAGATTGGCTGCCGTCGAGCAGTGTTTTAATATCTCCCCAGCGCAGCCCCAGCAGCGCGCCCCTGCGAATGCCGGAATAATTTGCAATGATTACGGCGATTTTAAGGTAATCCTTGCCTTGCTTCTGCTCGCGTTCTTTCAAAGCGGCATATAGGCGCTTACGCTCATCATCATGCAGGTATCTTATCTTAACGTCGCTGTCGGTCGTTGCTTGCTTGGCGATTCGGGGAAATCTATAGTCCTGGGATATCAATCCTTCCCTTTTTGCCCAACTCAGCATTGCTTGAAGAGTCGCGATACGCCGATTGATAGATATTCCTTTGTTATTTCTGGCTCGGCAGTTCGCTATCCAATCTCTGATTTCAGCGACAGTGAACTGAGAAAGAGGTATCTGGTAATATGCCTTGAAGCTATCTATTGTGCGTAAGGTCGTCTTGCCGCTTTTCAGCGGAGGTTCGCCGCCGTCGTCAGGCAAAAGCCAGGCTTCATATGCAGCGCGGATTTCGCCTAGTGTTGGATCTTTTATTACGGCTGCAGGGGGCGCCGCTTGCTGAGGCTTCATTACATTGCGCGGATCTTTGCCTCTGGCTATTTCTCCATTCCATAAAACCGCGATTTCACGCGCGCGCTGTAGCGGTATGGTTCCCGGTGCGATTTTATCTTGTCTTTCCTTGCCATCCGTTGGATTTTTATAATACAAGTGCCATGAGCGTTTACCAGTTGGACGAATTTTTATAGCAAGATTTGATACCCCTCCTGAGCCGTCATCCCAGTGCATTTCTATTTTTTGCGTTGGTTTTATTTTATTGATTATCACTTGAGTTAATGCCATTCCTTTTGCCCTCCTGAGATTAAGTTATTGATTAAGCTATGATTAAGATAACACATAGGCTGGCTTACGCGCAAGTTCTCGTTATTATCCATTTTTTCCTTGTATTTCTGCCCTGTAGGTATATAAATGAGAAATTTATGCATACAAATGGAGTGTATTGCTGTATTGTGCAGCTGACTTGTAATCAGCAGGTCGGAGGTTCGAATCCCCTCGCCGGCTCCAGTGATATCAAGGGCTTAGATGATTTTGTCTAAGCCCTTTTCTTTGCATGGCGGTCAAGCCTCGAAGACTGGGTGAAAGTCTGCACATCACGACGGCGGCAAGAAATGTCAGGGCCGCCGCCGCGAAAAAGCTCCTTATTTCTTTTTATTCAAAACACATTGCAGCTCGCTCTCAGGCTTTGAGCAGGCATTGCAGGAGAGGCAGCGGGAGCGGCGGCGGTCTCCCGCCAGCCAGCGTTTCGGCAGCTCCGGCTCTGCGATGAATGGGCGGCTCATGGCAAAATATTCGACTTTAGAGCTGTTAAGAATACCCTCGATCTCTTCCGCGCCGCGCACGCCGCCGACAAGAATCGCCGGCAGGCCGCTTGCCTCCGCCGCCAGCTCCGTCTCGGCCAGAAAATATGGACGCCGCCGCTTCATCGTATACCACGCTCCGCTTACCTCAACGGCGCTCGCGCCGCTTTGCTTCAACCCGCGGCAGGCGGCGAGGAAGCCTTCGGGAGTTATCCCGCCATCAAAGCCGTCCTGACAGTTGAGCTTTACAAAGACAGGAAAATCCGCCCCTGTACTTTCCCTTATGCGGCGGCAGCACTCGAAAAGCATTCGCGCCCTGTTTTCGTCGCTGCCGCCATACTCGTCGTCACGGCGGTTATAATATGGGGTCAGAAACTCGCTCAACAGAAAGCCGTGCCCCGCGTGCAGCTCCACGCCGTCAAAACCGGCGAGCCACGCGCGCTCGGCGGCCTCGGCAAAGGCGCATTGAACGCGGCCAATATCCTCCCGCGACATCGCCTCCGGTAGCCGTCCGCTGACCAGATTCGCGACCGCGCTCGGCGCAATCACCCTGACATCATCGCCGGCGTAAGTATACGAGCCGCAATGTACGAGCTGCAACAGAAGCTTCGTATCGTAACGGCGCGTCATTTCCGTCAGCCTCCGATACTCCGAGATAAAAGAATCATCGTAGATACCGAGCATCCCGCTTTCCGGCGACAGAGGGTAATCCGCCGCATAGGCGAAACCGGAGATAATCGTGCCGACCCCGCCGGCCGCCAGCCGTTCATAATTTTCAAAGTCCCGCTCCGTATAATGGCCGCCGACCGCGTGAACGTCGCCGGTGGCCGCGCGGATCAGGCGGTTCTTCACTTCCAGCTTTCCGATGCGCGCCCGCTCAAAGATGACCCGCCCGCGCTCCGCCGCTCCTCTCTCTTGTTCCATTTCCATTCCTCCCTTTTCTTTATTAACCGAACATTCGTTTATAAACAGACAAAGAAAACTACGCCCTAACCGCGTCCCAGCACATACGAAAGACAAGCTCATAATCAAGCCCGCTGACAGCAAAGCGCGAGCGGCACTGCTGTTTATATATCTGCGCGACCGGATGAAAGCAGAAGCTGCAAAGCAGCAGCGGCGGCGCCTTTTTCAGCACGCCCTCCGCCGCTCCACGCTCAAAGAGGGCGAATATCGGCTCGAAAAGGCTCTTTACTTCGTCCTGCCACAGCGCGTCAATACGCGGCGAACCGGCCGACTGTTCAAGGAATAGGAGATAGCCTTCGTTTCCCCGCATGAAATCCAGAAGATTATGGCAGATAAGCGACACCGCGCTCCGCACCGGCATGTCAGCCGTCAGCCCGCGAGTCATCGCGCAGAACAGCTTCTTTTTAACGTCGAGGTAGACCTTTTTCAGCATATCGTCCTTGTTGTCAAAATAGACATAAATCGTCGAAGGCGACACGCCGGCCGCCGCCGCTATCTTTGACATGGAGACGCCGTCGTAGCCGACTTCGTTCAACAGCCCGACAGTCGCCTCAAATATTGCCTCTCTTTTGTTCTCATCTCTCTGTCTCATGAGGGAATAATAAACGATCATTCGTGAATGGTCAATAAAAAACAGCCGGGGGACTGACAGGCAAAGGCACATAGAGGCGCGCCGGCCCTTTCAGCCCCTCGGCTTAAAAGGTCGATATTGTGTAAAGATACGGCTCTCCGCCGCTTTAAGCAGCCGCGATTGCAATATCTATATACAGATATTATTTAATCGACTGCCGCTTAGTGGCAGCTGTGCGCATTGCCCTCTCCGCAGCCGTGGCAGCTGCCGGAAAGCTCCTCGTGATGATGGTGGTCGCACTCCGCCGCCGGGTCGTCTTTCAGCTCGCCTGCAAGGAAGTTTTTCACAGCGTCGTCGATGGCTCCGCTTACGCCTGATATAAGCTCTATGCCGGCCTCCGCGAGGACATTCTTCGCGCCGCCGCCGATGCCTCCGCATATCAGCAGATTCACGCCGTTCGCGCGCAGGAAACCGCCGAGCGCCGAGTGTCCGCTGCCGGCCGCGTCGATTATGCGGCGCGAGGCTACGGCGCCATCCTTAATTTCATAGAGCGCGAAGTAGCGCGTATGTCCGAAGTGCTGAAAAATCTCCCCATTTTCCTCAGTTACCGCGATGATTCCATCTTTCATCTTTTCTTCCGTCCTTTCCTTTTCTGTGATCACATCTCCGCCAATATCTCCGCCCGGGCTGCCGGTGAAACGGCAGCGGCGGCATTTTGCCCGCCCTCCGCACCATTTTTCCGCCAGCTCGTAGTTGCCGCCGCTGATATGTATGCCTTTGCCGGCGCAGAGCGCCTCAGCCACCTTGCCGCGCGCGGAATACAGAATGCGCTGCAGCGTGCCGCGCGATACCTCCATGGAGCGTGCCGCCGTCTCCTGCTCCAGTCCTTCGAGGTCGCAGAGGCGCAGGCTCTCCAGCTCTTCAAGCGAAAGCTCCACTATCTCCGCGGCCTCTTCCGGCATGAAGCGCAAAGCCGACGGAGCGCAGCATACCCTGCGGCATTTTGTCGTTCCGGCCATCGTCATCACTCCCAGCCGTTCTTACTGAGAATATTATAATTGTGCATATGCACGCTTGTCAATGTGCATATGCACGTGTTTTATATATTTTTGAGCAGCAGGCGGGCGCGCGCTAGAAGCCGAGCTGTGCGGCGATGAATGCGGCGGCTATCGAGGAGGCGAGGACGACAAGAATATTTCCGTTGTACCAGCCCATGACAAAGGCCGCTATCGTACCGGCGGCGGAGCTGTAAAAGCTGCCGGTCGCGCTGAAGCTGTCAGGAAAAATCATCGAACCGATCACCGCGAAGGGAATATAATTCAGCACGGAGACCAGAAGCGGCGGCAGCCTGCGCCCCGCAAGCAGGAAGGGGGGCAGCAGCCGCGAAGGCGCGGTAACGAGCATCATCAGGATGGATATGTAAATTATCTCAGGCATCATTCGCCCTCCTTTTCTGCGGTCGGATAGAGCAGCGCGCCGAGCAGAGCCGAGCCGCCGGCCGATATTATTATCGCGACGCCGCGGTTTATCTGCGATAGGCCCGGCGTGAACTTAAAGAGGGCGGAGAGCGCCATTGCCGCCAGCGTAACGGTGAGTGCGGCGCGGCTTTTGCGCGTCGCCGGGATGATGAGCGCTATAAAGAGCGCGTAGATGGCGATGCCCATGCTGTCCCGCACCGTTTGCGGCATTACGGAAGTCCCCAGATAGCCGCAGAGCGTCGTCGCGCTCCAGCTAAGATAGAGCGGGAATTGAAGTCCGTATATAAAGCTGCCTGCAATCAGCCTCTCTCTTTGCAGCGACGCGATGCTGAAGCTCTCGTCGGTCAGGGTGAGGAAGAGGGGGATCTTCGCCGGAGTGCCGAGGCCGGGAGCGAGACGGCGCGAAAGCGAGGAGGCCATCATGATATGGCGGGCGTTGAGCAGCGCGGTGGTAATTATTATATCGGCGGCGGAGGCCCCTATCATCATCAGATTAAGCGCCGCGAACTGGCTTGCGCCGGCAAATACGACCGCCGACATGAAAAGGCTCTCCCACAGCGTCAGCCCCGCGGTCTTAGCCAGTATCCCGAAGGCCACTCCGCTGGGCACGATGCCGATAACGATGGGCAGACTCTTCTTCACGCCGTTGAAAAATCCGCGCGCGTTCGTTTCCTTATTATCCTCCATGACGACACTCCATTCCCCCGACAAAATGACAGCGGATTCATTATATCACCCGAAGCGCGCCTTTTGATTTTTCCCAGAAGGCGGCGGAAGATTCGACTTCAGGACAGGCTATCAAACCAGTAATAACAGGAAACCGAAATTGCATAAAAAGAAACTCTCTTTCACGAAAAGACTAAAGACCCCATAATGTCTTAACAGCACGGCTTTAGGAAATTTTTTATGCTGGAATGTATCAAAGGCGAGAGTAGCCATCATTTTAATATTTTGTAAAAGCAACCTTATCAAGATATCAATTTACAGAATATTCATATGCATGTATTCTAAAATTGTAAAAGAAAATAGTTGTTGTTTATACAATATGTATTTGTGTAAACAATAATAGTATATGCAAAATTAATTATATTGACACGTACTATGAAAATTAAATATTTGATTTAATTTCTTAGGTTGTTTGTGTTTCAATGCGGTTGTTAGCGTACAATATGTTCTTGAAATAATTTCTTGATATGAATGGAAGAATATTTGTCTGCAATATGTCAGTGAATAGGGGCATGCTGAAACTATATCCAAGCAGGAAAGGAGGCACGCAAAAACATCTTGTTTCACAATAATCGAAAAACATAGATATTTACGTTAATTTTTTACATCAAATTCCCTCCACTTTTTCCGCATGTAGTGTTTCACGAGCAACCTGTATAAATTTTCTTACCGAAGGTGAAGCTGTTTCTAAATTTGTTACTGCTATGCCCATGGTTATAAACTGAGGAGGGAGCAATGGAATTGCCTGCACATTAAAAGACTGTTTTTGAATAAAGAGCTTATTCATCAGACATACGCCAAGTCCCTTTTCTACAAGGCTTAGGGCGGCAAGGCTACTCAGGGTTGTGTGGGTAATCTGTGGTAAGACATCATGTCTTTGCAAGATGTTAATAACCAAATCATCATTCCCATTGCTTTGCACTATTAGCTTTTCTTCCTTAAAACGTTCAATGGGAAACGATGCGCTTTGTGCATACGGATGAGACTGTGGCAGAATTGCTAACAAAGGATCGTCACTCAGTGGAATCCAGTCAAAAAATTGGTCAAGTTCTCCGCGACTAAAAAAACATATATCGATAATATTACTTTCAAGCCAACCATAAAGTTCTTCATAATTTGCACTTTCCCAGATGTGAAGTATAACAGAAGGGAAACGATCATTGAAACGTTTGATAATACTAGGCAACCAACAGACTGCGATACTTGAATAAGCTCCTATTGTTATCTCACCTGTTGTTATTCCTTTAATATCGTTAATCAATGTAAGCAGATTATTTTCTTGAAATTGCACTTTTTTGACTTGCTGGTATATCAAACTTCCCTCTTTTGTTAAACGCACACCCGTGTTGTCCCTGATAAACAGTTGAATGCCAATTTCATCTTCGAAAGCATTAACAAGTCGAAAGACCCCGGCTGGTGTATAGCTCATATTACTTGCTGCTTTAGTAAAGCTTCCTGTCTCTACGGAACGGACAAATGCCTTGTAGCGTAAATTTTCCATGCGTAACTTCCCCCCTCTTGTAGTTGTAATTTACTTAATTATAAATGCTATAAGGGTATTTACGCAAAATCCAGAGCTGTTTTAGGAGGTGATAAAAAATTGATCTGAAAAATGTTTCGCAAAAAACTTTTCAGTATTGGCAAGTTCAAATGGCAACAAATAATTAAAAATATTATGAAGAGGTGACTGTGATGCAGAAAGCTAATTTTTTGAATGGAGTTGATACTAAGACATTTTATCCAATAGTGTCAATTCTTGGAGTTGTGGTTTTTGTAGGGATATTTTTTGAGCAGCTATTTATTGATTGTTCAAAAGTTGTTGTAAGTTTCTGTTTAGGCCAGTTTACATGGTTTTACTTGCCTGTCTCTGGCGCAATTATAATTGCAACTTACGCTTTTGCATGTACGCCTTTTGCCAGCAGGATTGTTGGAGGAGATAAGTACAAAAAACCTGTAGTTGGTATATATTCTTATCTTGCGGTGATAATAACTGGTTCTATCGGCTCAGGCATACTGTTTTGGGGAGTAGCAGAGCCTCTATATCATTACTATTATCCTCCAGCATTATTTGGCAATGCCGCGCTTTCCCCTGCCGCAGCTTCTGCAGCTATTGGGTTTGCCACAACTCACTGGGCATATGTATTTTTCGCCTGTATTGCACTTTGGAGTGTTGGAATCGGGTATATGTGTTTTGACAGAGGTCTTCCATTCAAGCCAAGCTCTGCTCTTTACCCTTTGCTAAAGGCATATACTTTTAAGTGGCCAGGGCGCGTTGTGGATATTGTTTGCGTTGTCTCCTTAATTGGCGGTATAGTAACGTCCTTTGGTTTTGGTGCAATGCAAATGGCCGGAGGAGTTGAATATGTATTTGGAATTAAACCCAATAATATGGTATATTTCTGGATTGTTGTGCTCATCTCTGCAGTATTTACATGCTCTTCCATTCGGGGTATTAAAAAAGGCATAACAGTATTAGCAGACTTAAATGGCTATTTTTATATAGCATTGTTTCTTTTCCTTTTCATTGCAGGACCCACTAAGTTTTTAATAGGATTATATGTGGAAGCAGTGGGAGACATGTTTACTAATTTTATCCCTATGATGACAAATGTTGACCCTTTCAACATTGATAAGGGCTGGTCAACGAACTGGTCTGCGCTGTTTTTTGTTTGGGCCTGTGTATACACCCCAGTTACATCCATGTTCTTCGTTACGATTTCCAGAGGACGTACATATCGCCAGATGTTGCTTTTAAGTCTCATTCCGCCAACACTGTGGGTTGTGGTAATGTTTGTGGCGCTGGGTGGAAACGCGATTTGGCTGGATGCTTTCGAGGGGGCAAAAATGATGGATTTGCTAAACAAGGTTGGCGTGCCAATGTCCGTCTATCACTTGCTCGAACGATTCCCTCTTGGTAGTCTTGGAGGAATAACGTTGTTGTTCACACTGTTGATTTCATTCACCACCATGACAGATAACATGACATTCTCCATTGCTTCTCTTACTTCAAAGACTGTTGATGAAAATGAGAAGGGGGCAGACATATACCTTCGTTTCTTCTGGGCCGTTGTTATTTGCGCCCTGACACTAATATGCCTCTTTGTTCTAGGAAATGCTGGAACAAAAGCACTTGAAAGCATGAGCGCCGCTTGCGGCTTGCCATTCTATGTTTTGATGGTTCTGCTTATCATTGCAATTACCATGATGCTTTCCGGAAAATATGATGCTGTGGAGTATAAGGGAAACACAGAGACGACTAGCAATTAGCTAAATAGCGTAAGAAAACTTAAATTTACGAAAGGGAGGTCTATTACTGTGGCAGATTTAAAAGGTAAAGTTGCACTTGTAACTGGCGCAAGTTCTGGTATTGGAAGAGCCGTGGCATTGAGGTTAGCTTCCGATGGAGCAAGGGTTGTGGCTTGTGATTTATCAAAGATTGCAAACAGGGGAGGTTATGAGTCTGATGCTGACAAAACAACTGTGGATTTAATCAACGCAAAATGTGGAGATGCCATATTTGTTCAATGTGATGTTTCAAATAAAGCTCAGGTTCAGAATGCATTCAAAGTTGCACTGGATAAGTACGGTCATCTTGACATAGTTTGTAACATCGCTGGAAATGCGCGAGGCTCCGCAAAGGTGCATGAAAGAACAGACACAGAGTTTGAAGCAGTAATGAATGTGACCTTTGTTGGAACATGGTATTGTTGCCAAGAGGCAGGTCGCATCATGCTTGCTCAAGGGACTGGCGGGAAAATAGTTAACACTTCGTCAATTGCAGCTTTTCGAGGCTGCGGTGGGCAACCTGCATATTGTGCAGCAAAGGCAGCCGTGGCGGGATTAACCAGAGAGATGGCTGTAGACTATGGCCCTTACGGGATCAATGTGAATGCGGTAGCACCTGGCTGGACCCGCACTTCTATGCAACGCTTCAACAGGCAAGAAGAAAGAGAAGCTGCCTATATTGCTGACACACCCTCTGGCCGCCTTGGAGAGGCAAGAGACATTGCCAATGCAGTTGCCTTTCTCGTATCTTCTGACGCCGACTATGTCAATGGACATGAATTGGTCGTTGATGGCGGAAACACGATTGTGTGGGATTCATATTCAAAGTTAGATGCTAAAAAATAAGAGCTTGCAGAGGGGTCAATAAATGGGCATCATTGAGAGATTAAACCTACAAGGTAAGACTGCACTTGTTACTGGCGGAGGGCAAGGGTTAGGAAGGATATTCTGTCACGCTTTAGCAGAAGCTGGTGCAAATGTTTGTGTAGCAGATATTAGACTTAAAAATGCAAAAATAGTGGCTGAAGAGATTTCTGCTAATTGCAAGGTAGAGACTTTACCAATGTATGTGGATGTTACAAATGAAGCTTCTGTTGATACAATGTTCAAAGAGGTTGAGAATGCTTTCCGTTTTTTAGATATATGCGTTGCCAACGCCGGAGTTTTCATCCCTGGCATAGCCCATGAGATGCCTCTAGCAGATTGGAAGAAAACATTCGCAGTCGATGTTGAAGGCGTGTTCTTAACAGCTAGAGGCGCTGCAAGGCTTATGATCCCCCGTAAAAAAGGATCTATCATTACGATCTCGTCAATGAACGGCCATGTCGCCGCCTACTCACCTAGCTGTTCTTACTGTGCAGCCAAAAGTGCCGTGCTAAATTTTACAAGGGCAGTAGCTAGGGAGTGGGGACCATATAACATCAGGGTGAATTCCATAAGTCCTGGTAGCATGCATACGGAAATGCTCGACCATGACTGTAAAGGAAATGAATTCTTCGAAATATGGACTCAACGTACTGCGCTGGGGCGTCTGGGTAATCCGGAGGAGTTGCAAAGCGCTCTTATATACTTGGCAAGTGATGCCAGTAGCTTTACAACTGGGTCTGATGTTATTGTTGATGGTGGGCACACATGTATTTAAACGGTCAGTTTATTCGGACAGAAATACTTGCTATGTAATATGTGATTTTCAGTAATAAAATAACATGCTTGACATTGCAGGTATTTTTATGTAGCAAGAAAACTAGTATAAGAGGAGGAAAAGTAATGAAAAGGCCATACGAAGTACAGAACGGTTGTAATAACCCAATTCAGGCACCATTGTTTACTGACCCTTTAGTTCCTTATGCATGTTCAAATATGCGTAGCGTATCTGTTTGGGCAGAAGTTGATGATGCACTGATAAAAAAATATCTGGAGCCGACACCTTTTGAATATGTTTCCAATGTCTTTAACATCAGTGTGTCAGACTATATGAATGCTACCAACTGCTTTGCTGGATTCTATGACTGTTCTTTCACAATTCCGGTAAAGTACAAAAACATTTATGGTAGCTACACAATGTTTGAGTATGAAAGTGGTGACTACTATGTCGCCCTAGGCCGTGAGGCTTGGGGCTATCCTAAAGTTTTGGCTGACATGCAATTCACAGAGGGTATTGATAAAGTTACGGCAAGCGTTTCAAAACGCGGACGCGAATTTGTATATATTGAAGTAGATCGCAAGCATGGGCAGGAACTGCAGGCCCCTAAAGCCGTAATGTATCCACACTTACTGCTCCAGGTTATTCCCCGTGGAGAAGCTCCTGGCGGCGTGCTTATTAAAAGGGTTTTGAAACGTGATACATCGCCTGACTATAGAGGCCGGATAAATATCACTGGAAACGCTGCCTTGACATTGAGGTTTGATGGCTCAAATCCATTGGATGAATTCTCTTCTGCTAAGGTACTTTGTGGTACATATTCTTGTGGGGAATACAGAGCAACTCCAGAGTACAATGGCTGGGCTCACGTGATAGATACGCTTGTTTGGCCAGACGAGTTTAAGTAAAGATAAAAGGAGGTTCAACCTATGATTGAAAGACCATATAAGGTACAAGATGGCTATAATAATCCTATACAGGCATCGTTATTCCGCTCCCCTTTCGTACCGTATAAATGCACCAATATGAGGAGCTTGGCTGTTTGGGCGGAAACGGACCCGGATTTAATCAAAAAATACTTAGAACCAACACCCTTTGAGTACGTTTCCAACGTGTTCAATATCAGCATATCGGATTTTATGAATGCTGACGGGTTCATGGGTTTCTATGATTGCAGTTTCTGTATCCCCGTAAAGTATAAAGACATTTACGGAGCCTATACTATGTTCGAATATGAAAGCGAAGATTTTGCAATTTGGGCAGGGAGAGAACTTTGGGGATATCCAAAAGTGTATGCGGAAATGAACTTGGTTGAAGGTGTCGATAAGGTTGTTGCTACTGCAACAAAAAATGGTATTGAATTCGTACACCTTGAGCTAGATAGAAGAGATCTAAAAGACTTCACCGAGCCTGATGTACAAATGCATCCACACTTACAATTACAGGTTGTACCAAATTGCGACGGACCAGGAATATATCTGAAACGTGTGATGAGTAGAGACACAAGCCCTGACTACAAAGGTCGTGTATGCTTGAAAGGAGATGCTGCGCTTACCTTGCGCTACGATGGGAGAAACCCACTCGATGAGTTCTCTTCTGCGAAGATTATAGGCGCTGTCTACAGCTGTGGGGAATTCAACTCGACAGTTGAAAATGGATGGGCAAAAGTAGTAGACATTTTAATTAAGCCTACTCTGTAAAAAGTATAATACTCTTAATATAGAAATGATGCGGCCGGCGTATTGTGTCAACATTGTGCCGGTCGCAATAATTGTTATAAAAATAATGACTTTTGTATCATAAAAATAAAAAAAGGAGAAGACGCTTTTGGCAGAAAACGGCTGAGGTCATGATAGAAGTGGCTTAGAGCTTCAGATAGCTATCAATAATATATTCTGCCGTCCAATATGGAACAATGTATATTTTTTATGTCTGGACAAAGTTACGTACTGTCGTGTAAAATCTTCGCGGTAAACATTTGTTCCCAAAAATGAGGAAGTCTCTTCGGAGGTGTGTACCCGGTGAATTCAGTCGATATCTTTAAAGCGGAGGCGTTATGGCTGCTGGATGACTACCCCGAAGGCGTCTATGTCAGCGAGCTCACGAGCCACCGGCTGGTTTATATGAACAATGTCTGCCGCCGGCTTTTCGGTATCGCCCCCGACGCTGATATCGGCGGAGAGAGCTGTTATAAGACGCTTCACGGCTACGATTCCCCCTGCGCTTTCTGCCGGCCGGAGTGCCTGTCGGAAAACAGATACCATGTCTGGGAGCATGACAACAATCTTCTCGGCAAACATGTCGTCCTGCGCGACCGCCTTATCCGCTGGAACGGCCGCGACTGCCGTTTGCAGACTATCTCCGTCGCTGAGAGCGGGGAGCAGCTGCGGCAGCTCGTCACTTCAAAGATACACACGGAAAACACTCTGCTGGAGTGCATCGACGCGCTGGCAAACCAGAGCGGCCCCGACGGCGTGGAAAAGAGCGTCGATAAAATTCTGGAGGTAATCGGCAGCTTTTATTTTGCCGACCGCGCCTATGTGCTTGAGCTGGAGCCTTCCTCCACAACGCTGCGCCGGACATACGAATGGCTGCGCGACGGGGTTCCCGCCGAGAGCGACCGCGTCACCGACGTGAATCTTTCCCCTCTCCGGCAGAAATGCCACTCGGAGAGAACGCCTATGATCATAAAGGATATCGAGATGCTGCGGGAGGGCGACCCGGCGGAGTACGAGCGTCAGAAGAAGCGCGGAGTTCACGCCATTTATTGCGTCCCCTATGAGAGCGAAGGGAAGATGCGCGGCTGTGTCGGCGTAGACAACCCAACTCTGAATATGGGAAACTTCTCCATGCTCAAGACGCTGGCGCTGCTCGTCTCCAACCAGATAGACCAGTACCGGCTGCGCTCCCGGCAGGAATACGCGATATATCACGACGCGCTGACGGGGCTGCGGAACCGCAACAGCTATAACCATTACAGAAGCGGACTCGAAGAGGAAAAGCTGCGCCGCGTCGGCGTAGCCGTCGGCAATCTCAATTCCCTCGACCGGCAGAACCGCGACTTCGGCGTTGAAAACGGCGACGGCGTGGTAAAGCTGGCGGCGACGATTCTGCAAAAGCATTTTTCCAAGGATATGCTTTTCCGCTTTGAGGGAGACGAGTTCATCGTCGTCTGCGAGAATATCTCCTTCCAGCCCTTCATTAAAAGGGTGGAGGAGGCGGAGAGGGAGATAAGCGAAAAGACGCTCTGCGGCATCACGACAGGGCATACCTGGGCGGAAGAGGATATTATGATCGGCGCGATGGTCAATACCGCCAAGCGGCACATGGTCGAAAAGAAAAAGCTCTATTACGCCTCAAAGGACGAGGATTCCAGATACAACAGCAAACAGATTCTGGAGAATCTGAAGGCGAATATAGCCGCCGGAAATTTCCTCATCTATATTCAGCCGAAGATCAACCTCTCGGACGGCTCTCTTCACGGAGCGGAGGCGCTTATCCGCTATTCCAGCCAGGAATACGGCATCATCCCGCCGGGAAAATTCATCCCTCTGATTGAAAAGGAGGGGCTGATCCGTTATATAGATTTCTTCGTTCTTGAGACAGTCTGCGGACTGATTGCGAAATGGCTCGCGGCTGGAATAGAGCCGCCGGTGATAGCGCTGAATTTCTCGCGCGCAACGCTGCTGGAGAGCGGCATATCGGAGAGCGTCGACGAGGTCGTGGAGAAATACGGCATTCCGCGCAAGTACATATACATCGAGATTACGGAGTCCGCCGGCCGCATGGAAAAAGATACCTTCGTCTCCATCGGGAGGCTTTTGATGGAGCGCGGCTTCGAGCTTTCCCTTGACGATTTCTGTTCGGAATATTCCTGCGTCTCGCTGCTCAGCGCGCTGAAATTCGCGGAGATAAAATTCGACCGCAGTATGATAGCGCAGCTCGGCGGCGAGGACAGAACGGCGGACATCATCTGCGAAATGATGATGGGGCTGTGCGCCAGCCTCGGACTTCCCGTTATCGCGGAGGGGGTCGAGACGGAGGAGCAGCTTGCGATACTGAAAAATTTCCGCTGCGACGCGGTGCAGGGCTTCTTATTCGACAGGCCGCTCCCCGTCGCGGAATTTGAGAAAAAGTACCTGAGCGCCAAAGAGTAAGGGCGGATAAAAAATTCGGAGAGGATCTCTCCCCTCCGATGCGTCAGAGCGATTTGTTTTTTGTCTTTGTCAGTAGCCGGTCTTTGTAGCGTGCTTCTGGAGCATTGCCACGTTGTTGTTCACCTTTTTAAGATAGCTTTTGGATATGCCGCCGTAATAGCGGTTGAGCGCCTTCTGCACAGTCCCGTAGGCCGCGATATAGCGCGAGAGGATCAGCACTCCCGCCTCCACGCCGCGCTCCGGGTCGAACATGTGGTCGCGCGTCGGGGCTATGCCCTTTGCGCGGAGCATTCCGTTATGAACCTTCCACATCACCTGCATCACGCCCAGAGCGCCGGCCTTGCTCTGCGCTGATGGGTTGAAGCGGCTTTCCGCCTTGGCGATGCCTATGACGAGGTCGGACGGAACCTTATACTTCACGCTGTAGAATATCAGCGCGCAGGCCTCCCGCCATGCCGTCTTGTGAGAAATTCCGGAGTTGACCTTTCTGATGAAAGCCGCCGCATTCGCCACTTCGCGCTGCTTCGCGGAGGGCAGCGTTTCCAGCCTGTTCAGCGTGCTGAGCGGATGCTCCTGCCGCCATATCGAGATATGATCCTCCGTCAGCCCCTGATGCCTGAGGGCGTTGTAGACGGAGCTGTCATACCTGGGGGGCGCTTCTTTTTCCTGAGTTTTTTCAGCTTCACTGCTGTAAATCACCGCGGTTTTGCTGCTAACCGCTGACACATTCTCTGTCAGAGCGACTTCGCTCACAGTTGTTATTACCGTGCCGTCAGAGAGGGTGCTATGTGTTTTCGGCGACGGCCCCGTGCTGCTCATACATACGTCGGGATGCAATATTATCGAGAGCAGAAGCAGGGTCATCACTGCGATTTGCGACAGATGGAGACGCCGCTTTTTCATTATTTTCCGCATATTGACCTCCTTGCGAGTAAAAACGCGGATAGCTTCTTCTCAAATTTATTATTACAATAAATTTTTCTGAATAGTCCGTCCACGGGCACTCTAAACGCAAAAAATATAATAACGTCAACCGTCAATAAGTCAAGTATAAAAGTTAAAAAAGCGTTTTTCTCAAAGCTGAAGGCGCGGCAGGCGGAAATTTTTCAAAAAAATTGCATGTCGTTTCGCGATATACCTGCGATTTTAAGCCGTTTTTTGATAGGCTATGTTGTAATACAGCGCTGAAAACAGTCTGATAAAAATTATAGGCGGAGGGCCGCGCCTGTGATGCTGAATGATTTGCCATTGTTCATCAAATCTATTCAATTAGAATTTGTCTCCGCCGCCGCATTCGCATCCGCATACCAGGAGGGAATGAGATTATTGAAATTATCGAACCAATCAAGCATAGCTTTCATCATTTCATTTGAACAGTCTCTCTCTTCTTGCCCTAACGCTGCTGCGACAGTAAATGCGTTGATACTTTCAGCAGCCATATAATAAGCATTAAGCTCCCAAAAATCATCCGGTACAGAACCGCCAAAATAGCTGTGAAGCTGTCCTGTTGAAAACTGCGGACTGACCTCCGCCGTTACCATTACGGCTCCCAGCGCATAATATGGGTCAACCGGACCGCTTCCTTGAAAATCTATGGCATATAACTCTTTCTTCGGAGAAATTATCATATTATCAGACTGAAAGTCGGCGTGTAAAAGACACATAGGGCGGTTGTCCAAAGAAGAAGGGCGCTTTTCCAGAAAAGAAAGGAGCAAATCAACACATGCTGATGTTTCACCACAAGCTTTGTATGCTTCTATATATTTTTCTACCCTTTTTCCGTAAATCTTTGCCCATTCCGACGACGGCGGATAGCTTTCTGCCCTTTGCATTTTAAGCATCATCTGTCCCGCTTCCCAGCCAAAATCATACTGTTCTTTTTGAGAAAGGGACGGCAATAATTCTTTCGCCTCTTCGCCCTCGACCCAAGTCAAAAGCTGATAGACGCTCTTTTTGTCATTGCATATTCCAAAATCAACCTGATGATACATATTTATCCCAACAGCGGACATACGGCCTATAATATCAAACTCACGTTTTTTATCTTCATATTCGGAAATATCAGAAATGCGCAGCAGAAGTTTTTTGCCGTCTGCCGTTTCTACATAATATTTTTTATCACTTGACCAGCCTTTGTGTATAGCTTCAATCTTTGTAAATGTTTCGTAATCAGCTATATCTTTCATTTTTTCCTCTGTTTAAGTAAGGTTTTCGGCAGCATATCACAGGCGGCGCTTTTGCCGGTCATATGCGCCGGCCGCTGAAGAGCGAAGGGCGCATATAACCGGCGGATCTCTACGCGTTTTTGCTGAAGGCCAGCAGCAATATTCCGGCGAAAAGCATCGCCACGCCGGTCAGGCCGATAAGGGAGAGGCTTTCGCCAAGCAGCACGGCGGAAAGGAACCACGCCGTGAGCGGTTCGCTGAGTCCCATCGTATAGGCCGCGCCGAGCGATATTTTCGCTATGCCGAGGGTGAAGAGGGTATAGGGCAGAATGGTGCTGAATACGGTCAGCAGCGCCATGCAGAGCGCGCCGCGCGGCGTGAGCATCCAGCATATCTCCCACCCCATCCAGGGCAGCGCCATCAGGCCGCTGACGAAGCTGACGACGGCTATCACGTCGTATGGCCCTTTGCCTTTGATAAGCCGCAGCCCAAGCCCTTCGAGAGCGTAGGAGACGGCGGCGCAGAATGCCAGCAGCACGCCGAAGAGGCTAACGTTGAGGCTTCCTTTGTTGCCGCCCAGTATCAGCAGCGTGCAGCCGCCGACGGCGAGCAGCGTGGAGATAAGCCAGCGCCAGGAGAGCTTTTCCCTGAAGAAGAGATAGCCGAATGCGCCGGCGACGGGCGGAGCCGCTCCGATGGCGACCATCGTTCCCACAGCGACGCCGGTAAGGCGCACGGCGGAAAAGAATGTGAGCTGATAGGCGGCCAGGCCGAAGGCAGCCCAGAATACCCCCGCTTTGCTCCAGCTTCCGCCGAGGAAGGCCGGCCCCTTTTTAGCCAGCCTGTACGCGAGCAGAATTATTCCGGCGAAGAGCACGCGAGCCGCGCCGATGGTGAGCGACGACGCCTCCGGCGGCGCGTAGGCCTGTATCGTCCCGGTCGTTCCCCAGCAGACGCCCGCCGCGAGCACGCAAAGTGTTCCATGCAGTTTTTCTTTTGAAAGAGCCATGTTCCGCACCGCAGAACCTTTCTACCGTCAGCCCGCGCTCGCCGCCATGCGGCGAACGGGGTGAGCAATGTCGGGAAGAAGCTCCCATATCAGCTCGCGTTTTTCTGTGACGGCGGCAAGCGCCTCGACCGACATCGTCCATATTTCAAATGGCTCCGCTCCGGCAGTGAGCGCCGCGCCGAAGCGCGAAAGCCGCGCCGCCCTCGCGGCGGCCTCCTCCTCGCGCTCTGAGACGAAAAGGAGCTGGCAGATGCTGTCCTGTTCCTGCGTGTCTATGTCAAAGAAGTCGGGAAGCAGCACCAGACGCTGGAGCGTTATCCATCTTCTGAAGGCGCTGATATCGCGCAGCTCCTCCGCCTCGGAGCTGCTGTCATGTACGAAGACGAAGCGGTCGGTGTTTACCAGCCTCATCGGGTCGTTGGGATGTCCTTTGAAGTCCTCGTATTGCAGATAATCGTAGCGGCAGACGTAGAGTATATCCGGGATAAAACAGCCTGTGAGCTGGCGGTTTTCCTCAAGCCAGCCCGCCCCGGCCTCCGCCTCCGCGGCCATTCTCTGATTGCGGCCGCGCAGCCCGGAGGGGATGAAGCGCTCCGTCATGCGCCGGTACGCCTCGCTTTCCATGTAGGGCCATGTCAGGCTGTCTCCCTCGACGCGGAAGAGCTCGCCGTCGCTGAGGACGGCCGGAAATATCGCCAGCTCCGGCGAGGTATAGTATTGCTTTATCCCCCAGCGCTGCTGATGAGCGCCGTCAAGAAGCTTGAGCAGCGCGCCGCTTTTCGCCGAACGCGCCCTGTCGCGCGGCGCGCGCCCCGGCTTTTCTTCTATAAAATTTTCAAGCGCGATGCGCCCGAACTCCTTGCGTCCGCTCTCGCTGAGCGAGTAAACGCCGTCTTCGAGAACGACCAGCCCCTCTTCCACAAGCGAAGCGACGGCCGGAATATCCACCCCTTCTTTGACAAGCATCTCTTCCGTCCAGCATGGATAGAGCGAGTCAAAGAGCGTAAGCAGCAGCAGTTTTTCTATCATCGTTATCTGCCTCCCCCTCTGTTTTCCGTTAGTTCAGCTTAAATGATATCGGCATTCTTCCGTTTAATAAAGCGACAAAAAATAAAAGGCGCTGTGAATTTTTCTCACAGCGGCGCGGCGTTTACATCTCCGCTATCATGCGGCGGGCATATCTGGCGAATTCCAGCGCGGCTGGCGAGGCCTTTTGCAGCGAGGGGATGGCTATGCCGAATTTTATGCTCCGCGGAGGGTCAAGCGGCAGTATCGCCGCCTTGTTGACATATCCCTTCGTTATCAGCTCGTTCATTATGCTCATGCCGAGGCCGCATTCTATCATTGATATAGCCGCGAAATTTTCAATGGTAGAGAGGACGATTCTGGGAGATATGCCCTCCTCCTCAAAGACGGCGTATATGTCCTCGTCGCGACCGAGCGCGGGCATGATGAAGCGTTCGTCGCGGCAGCGTGCAAGCGGATAGGAGACGGCGCCGGCGAGCGGATGCCCCGGCGGCAGCACCGCGACGATGGGGTCCTCCTTCAGCGGTATCCAGTGGCATTTCATGCCGGGACGCCATGTATAGAAGCAGAGCTCCACGCTCATCTCGTCGAGCCAGCCTTGAAGCTCCTGCCTGATGCCCTCGCGTATGTTGATCGTGACGCCGGGATAGTCGGCCTGAAAGGCCTTTATCACATGCGGCAGCCAGCGGATGGAGACGCTGGGATAGCTGCCTATGGTGATGTTGCCGCTTTTCATGCCCTTTATATCGCACATCGTCTGGGCAAGCCGCTCGTTGCATTTCAGCAGCTCGCGCAGGGAGGGAGCCAGCCGCAGGCAGTTGTCTGTGGGGACGACGCCGCTGCCGCCGCTGACGAAAAGGGGAAAGCCAAGCTCTCCCTCTATGGAATTTATCATGCGCCAGATGCCGGAGGGGGTGTAGCCGTAATCCCTGGCTACCTTCGAGAGGTTTCTGTAATCTATCGCGTCAAGCAGTATTTTGCATTTTTTCAGATCCATTTTACCTTCCGCCCTCCCGCCCTTCGTCCGACGCCTCTACCACGGCAGTTTGACGACTATCTTCTTCACCGCCGAGGGAGCCTCCGCCGTGACGCCGGGGGCGTGGCCGTCCCACGGCGCGAGCAATACCGACATGCCGCGCGTCAGCTTAAAATATTGGCCGCCGCCGTCGTAGAAGGCGATATCCTCTTCTTCGTCGTAGGGCGTCCTTTCGCGCAGCATTTCCAGCGGGGCGCAGCCTATAAGCTCTTCGCCCTCAAGGACGAGCTGCAAATCCCAGTATTTCCGGTGCGCCTCGAAGGGAACGGCCTCGCGCGGACGGGTGATATATTCGCCGAAGCGCGCGTCGAGCGGGGAGAAGTCCATTTCTTTCAGCTCTTCAAAGCTCTTTTCGCGCGCCGCCGCGAGAAATCCCGCCAGCTCCGCGCAGCGGGGCAGCAGCTTAGGCAGCTCCTTTATAAAATTATCCACAGAATCGTATATCATGCTTATGCGCTCCTTTTTTCGCTGGCCGCGCCGGCTATTTTATCTCTTCTATTTTAACGCTCAGCTCTTCCCATTCCTGATAAAGCTCTTTTAATTTTTCTTCCCTTTCTTTAAGCTCTATCATCAGCCTTTGGATGCGGGAAGAGTCGGCCAGCACCTCCTGAGAGCAGAGAAGGCCGTTTATCTCCTCTTTGCGCCCTTCGCCCTCCGCTATCTCCCTTTCGCAGCTTTCAAGGCGCTCGACAAAGCTTTTTTTCGCGCGGTAGAGCCGGTTGCGCTCCTCCGCCTCGGCCCGTTTCTGCTCCTTTGTCCTGACGTCGGGGCGGGGCGTCTCCTTTTCCGCGGCGGCCTCGCCGGCCGGCTTTCGCGCTGCGCCGGCCTTTGCCGTCCGCGCGAGAAGCTCTCGCTCGCTTCTCTTTTCGATAAACCAGGAATAATTTCCAGGGTAGTCGTATATCGCGCCGTCGCGTATCTCCAGCACGCGCCCTACCAGATCGTCGAGGAAGGCGCGGTCGTGCGAGACGATGAGCACTGTCCCGCCATATTGCAGCAGCGCCTTCTGAAAAAGCTCCTTCGTCCCGTAATCAAGATGGTTCGTCGGCTCGTCCAGTATCAGCAGATTTGATTCCGAGAGCAGCATCTTCAGCAGCCCGAGACGCGACTTTTCGCCGCCGGAGAGGACGGAGACCGGCTTGTGTATCTCGTCGCCGGAGAAGAGGAATGCCCCCAGCAGATTGCGCTTTTCCCCCTCAAGAAGTTTGGAGCCGCAGTTGTTGACCTCCTGCCAGATCGTATGGCTGTAGTCCAGATTCCGCGCGCTCTCCTGCGAGAAGTAGGCCTTTTTTACATTGAGGCCGAGGGAGGCCCTTCCCGCCGTCGGCTCCTCTATCCTGTCGAGCAGCCGCATCAGCGTGGATTTTCCTGCGCCGTTGGCTCCGACCAGCGCGACGCGCTCCCCGCGCTCTATCACGAAGCTGACGTCCCTGAATACGGTATGGTCGCCGTAGCGCTTTTCCAGCCCCTCTGCCTTTATCACCTCGCGGCCGCTGCGCGGGCTTTCGGGAAAGCGGAAGCTGACGCTTTTCGACGGCCCCTCAAGCTCCGTTATCTCCATCTTTTCAAGCTGCTTTATCCGGCTCTGCACCTGCTTCGCCTTCGTCGCCTTGTAGCGGAAGCGTTCGACGAAGCGCTGTATCTCGTCTATCTTCTCCTTCTGCTGCTCCCACTCCGCCTCCAGCCGCGCGCGGCGTTCCTCGCGCTCCGTGAGGAATTTCCCGTAGCCGCAGGAATAGAGATGTATTTCGCCGTTCGCCAGCTCCGCCACGGATGTGACCATCTTGTCAAGAAAGCGGCGGTCGTGCGAGACGGCGATTATCGTCCCGCGATAATCGCGCAGCCACGCCTCCAGCCACTCCATGCTCTCCGTATCCAGATGGTTCGTCGGCTCGTCGAGCAGCAGTATATCGGAATGCGACAGCAGCAGCGCGGCGAGCGCTATGCGCATCTTCCAGCCGCCGGAAAATTCCGATGTGCGGCGTTCTGCGTCTCGCTCCGGCGCAAAGCCCAGCCCCTTCAACACCTGCTTCGCCTCCACGTCGAAGCTGAAACCGCCCTTCGCCTCAAAGAGACGCTGCAAGCGGTCGTGCTCCGCCAGAAGCCTCCGCAGCTCCGCGTCGCTCTCGCCTGCGGCGGACATCCTCTGCTCGCAGCCGGCCAGCTCCGCCGACAGCTCCGTCAGCCCGGCGCGCTCGCGAAGGTAATCGAGCAGCGGCATATCCTTTACTTCGACAAGGTCCTGCGGCAGATAGCCGACGCGGTGCCCTTTCGGCATGGCGATGAGTCCGTCGCAATCGGCCTCGCCCGCCAGCACGCGCAGCAGCGTCGTCTTGCCCGCGCCGTTGTCGCCGACAAGCCCGATGCGGCTTCTCGGCGTGATGAACCAGTCTATCCCGCGCAGCACCTCCTGCTCGCCGAAATTTACCTTTAGCCCTTTTATCTCAATCATCGGAAGATGTTTCCCTCCATCATAAACAATTCTCATATTATAGACGCAAAATTTCCCTATGGAAATATTTGGAAAAAGTCGTTCCATTAAAGCCAATAATAAAAAATCTTCCGTGTTTTGCATTGTTTATCTTTTGCTAAGCACAAAATAGGGCTTGATTTTGCGCTTAAAAGGTTGTATAAAGATACACAGAAACAACATGGCTCCATCAGGGAGGATCTTACATGGCAGAATTGAGAGAGTATCCTAAAATGAAGGATATTTACGGGTCGCTCGTATTTGACCAGAAAGAGATGAAACAGCGTCTGCCGCGCGACGTTTTTGAAAACCTCGCGGGGGCGATAGAGGGACGTCAGAAGCTGGACTCCGGCATCGCCGACACAGTGGCTCTGGCAATGAAAGACTGGGCTGTGAGCAAGGGCGCCGACCATTGGGCGCACTGGTTTCATCCGCTGACTGAGCTGACGGCGGAGAAGCATACAGCCTTTCTGATGGCCGACGAAAACGGCAATCCGCTGAACTCCTTCCGCGGCAAAGATCTGATGCAGAGCGAGCCGGACGCCTCTTCCTTCCCATCCGGCGGAACGCGCAGCACCTTTGAGGCGCGCGGCTATTCGGCATGGGATCCGACAAGCCCCGCCTTTATCATAAAATCGAAGAAGGGGGGCACCCTCTGTATCCCCTCGATCTTTATAGCCTACGACGGCTCACCTCTCGACATGAAAACCTATCTGCTGCGCGCGATGCAGGCCGTTGAGACGCGCGCGATGAAGATGCTCAAGCTCTTCGGCAACAGGGGGGTCCGCTACGTTCACGCCACCGTCGGCGGCGAACAGGAATTTTTCCTGCTTGACCGTCCGCGCGCGCAGAAGCGCCCGGATATCCGTTTCTGCGGCCGCACCCTCGTCGGCTCGCCGCCGCCGCGCGACCAGAAGATGGAAGACCACTACTTCGGCGCGATCCCGACGCGCGTCCTCTCCTATATGGAGGATGTGCAGCGCGACCTCGCGCGCCTCGGCGTAGACCTGGCTACGCGGCACAACGAAAACGCCCGCTGTCAGTTTGAGTTCGCGCCGCAGTTCACCGAAGCCAACCTCGCCTGCGACCAGAATCAGCTCATTATGGAGACAATGCGCAAGATGGCACGCCAGCACGAGCTGCGCCTGCTCTTCCACGAAAAGCCCTTCAACGGAATGAACGGCAGCGGCAAGCACATCAATTTTTCGCTGGAGGACAGCGAGGGACGCAACCTGCTGAAGCCCTCGACGAATCACAGGAAGAATGTCATATTCCTTTCATTCCTTTCGTCCTTCATCCTCGGCGCGGCAGACCATTTCGGTCTGCTTCAAGCCTCGATATCCACGCCGGGCAACATGTACCGCCTCGGCGGCCACGAGGCCCCGCCCAATATAATCAGCGTATATCTCGGAGACGCGGTGGCCGGTATGCTGCGCGCCATCGACGACGGCGTTGACGACGAAAGCGTGAAGGTGACTAAGGGGACGCTCGACCTGGGGCTTCCCAAGCTGCCGGATATCGTGGCCTTCGACAGCGACCGCAACAGAACGAGCGCTCTGGCCTTCACCGGCAACAAGTTCGAGTTCCGCGCGCCGGGCGCCTCTCAGGCGATGGCCGTCCCAGTAATGGCGCTGCTGTCAGTATGGGCCGCCGGAATGGAGCGCTTCATCGACCTCTTTGAGCAGCGCATCGACAACGGCGAAGACCCCGTCGAAGCCGCAATAAAAACAATACGCAAGGTCTCGGAGCTGAACAGAAACATCCGCTTCGAGGGCGACTCCTACAGCCTCAACTGGCAGGAGGAGGCGGAGCGCCGCGGCCTCGTAAAGGCGCGCACCATCCCGGAGGGGATAGACCTCTTCATGGAGCCGTCAACGATAAAGATGCTGGAAGAGCTTGGCGTCTTCTCGAAAAAGGAGATGGCGGCCTTTCATACCATCAGGCTGGAACATTTTGTCAAAAGTCTGGAAATAGAGATGTCCGTGCTGCGCGATATGATATGGGAGGGGATTCTGCCCGCCATATCGAAGCAGATACTTTTGGAAAAAGAGTCGTCCGCGGCCATTGAAGGGCTGTCGCTGCCCGGCCTCGACCGATGGAAGAAGCTCCTGCTGAAGCTGGCCTCAGCCAAGCTCGATCTGCTGGAGAAGAGCGAAGAGCTCACCGAGCTGCGCGACAAAATGGCGCGGCTCTCGACACGCGAACATGCGGAGGAGATAGTCAAAAAGGCCGTGCCGCTGATGCGCGAAATACGCGCGATTGCGGACTCGGCAGAGATTTTCCTCTCCGCTGAAAACTTACCATATCCAACTTACCGCAACCTTCTTTCCCTCTCAGCTTGAGAGACCCATCCGCGTTCCACCCCTTCCCCGCCCTTACGGACGGGGAAATTTTCTGTCTTTTTTTAGCCTCTTTTTCTCACTTTAGTTCATAATAAATGGGTAATAATACCCAAATAAAATATGTAAAAAGGCGTAGAATAAATATTCAGATAATAATGCAAATCGCGCTGGTGATCATTCTCGGATTGTTATTTAATGGGAGCAACAACAAAAGGAGGTAATTTTTATGCAGTTCAAAAAACCGGAACTTCTTTCGCAGTACGGCCTTTACATCAACGGAAGATGGCTGCCCTCCGGCGACGGCAAGTATTTCAAGACATACTGCCCCGCCAACGGGGAAGAGCTTGCCGAGTGCGCGGAAGCCACGAGAGAAGACGTAGACCTCGCCGTCAACGCGGCGTGGGAGGCATGGAAATCCTGGAAAAATATCGACCCGGCGGTACGCGCCGACCTGCTGCTGAAAATCGCCGACGTGATCGACGCGAACAAAGAGCATCTGGCAATGGTGGAGTCGCTGGACAACGGCAAACCGATACGCGAAACGATGGCGATAGACGTCCCCTTCTCATCAGACCACTTCCGTTACTTCGCGGGCGCTGTGCGCACCGAGGAGGGAAGCGCCGCGATGCTTGACGCCAACACAATGTCCATCGTCCTCCGCGAGCCTATAGGCGTCGTCGGACAGATAGTGCCGTGGAACTTCCCCTTCCTGATGGGGGCGTGGAAGCTCGCGCCGGTGCTCGCCGCCGGATGCTGCACCGTATTCAAGCCGTCGAGCCTCACGCCGCTCTCCGTGCTGGAGCTGGCGCGCCTTATCGGCGAGATACTGCCCCCAGGCGTATTCAACGTCGTTACCGGCAAGGGCTCCAAGGCGGGGCAGTACATGCTCGAGCACAGCGGCTTCCGCAAGCTGGCCTTCACCGGCTCCACCGACGTCGGCGGAGACGTCGCGAAGGCGGCGGCGGCGCGGCTGATCCCATCGACGCTGGAGCTGGGCGGCAAATCCGCGAATATCTACTTCCCGGACTGCAAATGGGATATGGCCATGGACGGGCTGCAGCTCGGCATACTCTTCAACCAGGGGCAGGTATGCTGCGCCGGCTCGCGCGTATTCGTCCATGAGGATATCTATGACAGATTCGTCAAAGACGCCGTCGAGGCCTTCAACAAAATAAAGGTCGGCATGCCGTGGGAAATGACGACCCAGATGGGCTGCCAGATAGACAAAAACCAGGTCAAAAAGATACAGCAGTGCGTAGACGCCGGAATAGCGGAGGGGGCCACGCTGGCATGCGGCGGCCATCCGCTCACGGAAGGTGAATTTGCGGAAGGCAGCTTCTACGCCCCGACGCTGCTCACCAATGTTACGAACGACATGAATGTGGCGCAGGATGAAATATTCGGCCCCGTCGCCTGCGTCATCAAATTCAAAACAGAAGAAGAGGTCGTCGCTATGGCCAACGACAATGAATACGGCCTCGGCGGCGCTGTCTGGACGCGCGACCTCAACCGCGCTATCCGCGTATGCCGCGGCATCGAAACGGGGCGCATGTGGGTCAACACCTACAACTCGATACCGGCCGGCGCTCCCTTCGGCGGCTACAAGGCCAGCGGCATCGGACGCGAGACGCACAAGGTGATTCTCGAACACTACACGCAGATGAAGAACATAATGATAAACCTCAGCGAAGCCCCGAGCGGCTTCTATCCGCAGAAGTAAAGAAGCAGAAAACAGCGCTAAGGCCCCGCTTCGGCGGGGCTTTTTTATGACCGCGAAAGCCTCTCCGCGACATTCGCCTATACGGAGCGGCAAAATCCGGCATTTTTCGCCGCAGCGCGCCGGAAAATGCTCTATAATTGAGAGCGTCGCGCGCAGGCGCGCGCTTCAAATCAAAGGGTAGATGGGGGATTTTCATGTCTCTGACGGAAAAGGGCCTCTCCCTGTTTGAGACGGTATTTGCCTCGCTGAAACACAGGGATTTCAGAATATTCTGGCTCGGTCAGTGCGTTTCGCTGATGGGGACCTGGATGCAGCGCACGGCTCTGGTCTGGCTCGTCTACACTATGACGGAGTCGCCCTTCCGCGTCGGATTGGTGGGGGTGGCGCAGTTTCTGCCGATGCTCTTTTTCACGCTTTTCGCCGGCGCTGTCGTGGATCGCTTTCCCAAACGCAGAATACTCATCGTCACGCAGTCGCTGCTGATGATACAGGCGCTCGCGCTCGCTCTGCTCGCCTTCTCCAATTCCGCCCAATACTGGCAGCTCCTGACGCTCTGCGCCTTTCTCGGCGTTACGACGACTATAGACATGCCGGCGCGTCTCTCATTTTTCGTGGAGCTGGTCGGCAAAAAAGATGTGATGAACGCCGTCTCGCTCAACTCCTCCATAGTCAACCTCGCCCGCATCATCGGCCCCGCCGCGGCCGGTCTGGTGATGGTGGAATTTGGAGCGGCGGCCTGCTTTTTCGTCAACGCGCTGAGCTTCCTCGCCGTCATCTACAGCCTTACGCGCATCAGGACAAAGGAAAAGAGGGCGGTCACGGAAAAGAGAAATGTGCTGCTTGAAGTGAAAGAGGGGCTGAGTTATATCAAAAACGACGAAACGCTCTATATCAACGCCATATTCCTCGCGATCGTCTGCACATTCGCGATGAACGGAGAGGTCATAATACCGGTATTCGCCAAGACCGTGCTCGAAATGGGGGCGGGGGCCTATACGGAGCTGCTCTCGGCGGCGGGAGCCGGTTCGCTCGCCGGAGCCGTGACGATGGCCTCGCTGGCGAAAAAAGGGGTCAGAAGGTGGATGCTCGCCGTCGGCGCGGCCGCCGCTCTTTCGCTGCAGCTGCTGATGGCGCTGGCGTGGAATTACACTCTGGCGCTGATCTTCGTCGCGATGATAGGCTTTTTCAACCTCGTCTTTCTCAACGCCGGAAATTCGATCTTCCAGATATACGCCCCTGATAAATACCGCGGGCGCGTGATGAGCGTCTACTCCTTCCTCACGCAGGGCTCGCTGCCGGTTGGCAACTTCTTCGCAGGCTCCGTGATGCAGCTGCTCGGCGGCTGGGCCGGCTACCCCGCCTGCGGCCTTACCGCCTTCATCTGCCTCGCGCTGTTCCTGAAAAATAAAAAAGAGATCATAAAAGGCTGGTTCCGCGCGGCAAAAACAGCGGCAGACTGACAGCGGGCCGATAAAAAACGACGGTCAGATTTCACCGTATATTTCATCAGATCTCATAAACGACAAAACATTATTTAAAACATTTTCCTCAAATACAGGATCTTTTTTCATGCGTTTTATGGTACATTCCCAGACCACCAGAACGCGGACTTTCTGACAGTTCAACGTCTTTTTCACAATTTTATCTCTGTTTACATTAGTCGTCACTGAAAAACGAGAAAGAAGCGGTGCCAGAGGCCCTTAACAGGCAC
>JAUNJZ010000057.1 GCA_030533085.1 Synergistaceae bacterium | reverse complement strand
CGGTTTATGGGGTTATGGGCGGTCTGATGCAGCGGTATGGCGGGGTGTCTATGCCAAGTATCGCGAGTTATTCTGGGGCGTCCGGCGGTTACGGCAGCTCCGGCGGCGGCAGCGGCTGGGGTACGGGCAGCGACGGGATAAGGACGTATAACGGGCAGAAGGTGCGATACGACGAGTATGGCAGGCCTTATACGGCCTCTTATGAAGGAGGCGGCTGGAGGTATGACCGTGAGCCGGTGCGGAATTACATCTCGGATGGCGCTGGGTCGAGTAACGCTGTGACGAGTAACGGTAAGCTTGGCGGCGGCAACTCTTACGCGGCCGGCTATGACAATTCGGGCTGGGGAGCTAACGGTTATCTGACGCGGGCTTTCGATACGGCGGACGCGCTTACGAATGTCGCGAACGCGAATTCTGCGCGGCTGTTGCAGGAGGTGCCTGAGTATCTGCGGAAGTCGGATAGTATGCTCGGACTGGCTGAACAATACGCCGATACGGGGGCCAAGCAGTCGCAGAAGTATTACGGTTACGCGGATGATTATCTGTCGGATCATAAGGATTTGCTGGCGAACGGCACGAACGCGGGGCTGCAAAACGTCGTTAATGAGATGAATAAGTCTGTGTATTCCGGTATGCAGAAGACGGCGGGGACGAAGCTTTCGGATTGGGCGAAGAAGGGGATTATTAACAGTTCGGTCGCGACGAGCGGCATTAACGATATTGAAAACGCTGCCGCGAACGCGGCGGCGGGGAATTACGGCAATGTGTATAATACGATGCTGGCGAATTATTTAAGCGGCGCGGATACGAGCCGCGGGCTGGCGGAGAGCGTGATGGCGAACGCGAATGACGCTTTTAATAATTACTATAATCTCGCCGGGAGTTATCGCGATAATTACAATAGCGGGCTGGAGGGGCTGAATACTTTCGCCGCGCTTCCCGAGCAGTATTACAGTAACGCGCTGGCTCCTCTGTCTCCCGCGTACAATTACTGGAAGGACAGCACGAATGCGTGGCTGGCTAATGATAAGGATTATGTCGCTACGAGTGACGGGAAGTAGGGAGGTAATGATATGGCTGTGCATGATTTTACGAATAAGAATGGCGGCGGCGGTCTTGGCGGCTGGCTGGGGCCGCTTTCTATTTTGGCGAGTCTGGTTCCGGGCGGGCAGGCTCTTACTCCGTGGATATCGGGAGCGGGGGCGGTCGCCTCAGCAATTGACGGAGACTGGACAGGGGCGGCGAAGCAGGCTGTGGGTGCGCTGGGAGGCGCTGAGGCGTCCAGCGGCAAGGCTTTTGCTCCAAAGCTGGCGACGCAGATGGAGAGTAATCCGGGCTATTTGTCGCAGCAACTGTCTGCCTTAAATCAGGCGGGCGGCGCGGCGTCCGGCACAGTCTCTGACGGTTTCTATGACGAGCTGCTGACGCAATACGGCCTTTCCGATATGGACTGGACAGAACGGCAGCGCAGGAACAGGCTGACTGGGGGCATATAGATGACGGTTTATGATATGAGGGACAAGAACAGCGGCGGAATTTCAGTTAATAATCTGCTGTATATGATCGGCGGCAGATTCCTCGATAATATGTTGGCGCGGGATGCGGCGGCACGGGAGTATAAATATAAGAGCCGGCTTGATGCGGAGACAGCTGAGAGATCGGCGTTAGAGGCGCAGCGAGTTCGAGATTTTGAGCTGTCAAAGATTGACAAGGGGTACGCGCGGCAGGACGATTTGATTGGCAGACACGACGCGTATGTGAGGGAAAATCCCCATGTCATTCCGGGAATGGGAGGGGCGATGGGAACGTTTATCGCACTTGGGGGCAATGCGGACGCGGCACAGTATCAGCGGTATCTGTTGCCGGAGCAGGAGCAGATTAATACCGGGGACAAGATTATTTCCCGCACGCTGTATCCTGACGGCACGCATGGCGGAGCGACTTCGTTTAACGTCGGGTTGTCACCGAAGGAGGCCGGCGAGCTGGGTGTGAAGCAGGGCGAGTTGGATTCTATGCGAAGGTATAGAAACGGGATGCTGGCCAATGATAGGGATCGCATCTTCCAGGAGCACACCCCAATGTGGACACTGCTTGATGGTTATGTTGACGAAAACGGAAATCTTGTCGAAAGAGACCAATGGGGCAATAGGCGCCCCGCAACCGGAATTAAGCCCGTAATGCCAGAAGAAGATCCGCTCGCGCGGGATTTACGGATATTATCACTTCTCGAAGGAGACAAAAGCGGAGCCGGCGGCAGGCCTGCTTTCCGAGGTTACGGCGCGGAAGGCGGCGGGAATCTCCAGAAGCTCAAGGAGATAGTTGCTGATCGGATTGCTAAAAGGCTGTCTCCGCAAGAAGCGGACGACGGTCGGCAGCGCGGTCCGTCCGGCGCGCCAGAGCAGAGCAGCGGCGGAACTTTTGAAGCGGCGGTTAAGCGTTATGCCGAGCTTACGGGGCTTAGCGAGGATGAGGCCCGCAGGGTGTTGGCACAGCGCAGAAAATAATAGCCATCTGCTGTATACCATAAGGATGGCTATACAGGCATTCGGGCGACAGCTAGCCGGCAGGAAGATACCCCGGATCTGGCCATCCGGGGTATTTGTGTTCATGACGCTAATCACCTTGGTTAATTGTATTGTAGCACATCGCGTAGAGCAGTCAAGGCGCAGCCTGACATCAAGAAACCCCGGGTCGCTTCCGGGGTTTTCTGCGGTTCTATATACGGCCTAATCTCTGTTGTTGCCGAGCATATTGTAGCATATCACGGCGCGCCGTCAATGACGGGCAGAGGTAAAGAAACAAAAGACTTTTTTCACATCAGGAGATCGCGGTTTCGCGGTCTCTTTTTTTATTTTTAGGGAGGTAATATCTATGGTCAACAGGAACAGGAAGATGTCTCATGACGAGGCCTATGCGGTGTTGGAAAAAGAAGGCCTTATTTCGCCGCCCAGGACAACGGATAATAGGAAGATGTCTCACGACGAAGCGTATGCTGTACTCGTAAAAGAGGGGCTGGTGCGCCCGGGAGAGGCCAGCTCCGCGCCATTATCTGTAACTTCCGAAATGTCGGATACAGAGACTATTGCGCCCAAAGCAACTCGAGGCGGCGAACCAGGCATGATGGGACAAATATATAACAGTGCCGTAAATACGCCGGGGCTTCTTCTGGGCAACGCGGCACAGGCGATTGTTCGCACAATAGCCGGCACTCCCGCGATGCTGGCCGATTATCTGCCGGACTCGTCACGCGGCGGTGTAACCGGGGTGCCTGAGGGGGTAAGCAGAGCTGTGAAGCGCGCGGCAAACGGAGACGTTTCGCCGCTTCCAGAGCCTGTTAATCTGCCGCTGGAGTATTATAAGGGGCTTTCTGATATTTATGAAAGTATGACCCCTCAACCGACAAATTTTTATGACGAGGTCGTGGGCGGCCTCGGTTCCATGGGCGGTTATATGGCAGGCGGCGCGCTTCTGGGCGGCCCCGCCGGGACATTTGCCTCTGGCGTGGGGGCAGTGGCTCCAAAGTTGGTAAAGACTGTTACCGGCGTAAGCGGAGGTTTACTTGAAGGCGCAGGCGACGCAACCGACGTTTATTTTAAGAACAGGGACAGAGGGGTAAGCAAGGACGAGGCGATGGGCAACGCGCTCAAGACTTTGGCCGTTAATATTGTTCTTGATCCTGTTACCAACTATCTTGGCTTTGTCGCCGAGAATAAATTTACTAAAGGCGCTTTTAGGAGGGTTCTTAACGCCTCCGGTTTTACGAAACGTTTCGGCGAGGCTGCCGCCGAAATTATAGCCTCTTCTCTGAGCCAGGGCGGCTCCGGAGCTCTTTCCGAATGGGGGCAGGAGACGGCGCAGGGTCTTACGTCCCAGCGTTATGGCGATGGTCGCAGTTGGGGCGACGTGCTTTCTGCGGAAAATATAAAAAATACGATGCGCGGCGAAGGACTTGTAGGCGGCGTTGTAGGCGGGCTTACGGGGGCTCTGTTCGGAATAGGCGGCGCCGCTGCCGATAGAGCGTTCAACGGTCGCGTGAATGTCAAGGGGAAAGCAGATTCGGATGTCGATGAGTTTATGGCTGAAATAGTCAATGAGGCAGAAGCAGGCTCTGCGGGCACAGCGCAACCCGATTATGGCACAGAGGCCGTTTCGCCTCCAGAGGCATCGGAAGAAGCCGGAGCGCGCAAGGTTGTGCCGAATACGGCCATTCTGAATGAGATGCGGAACTTTTATAAGCAGATCCGCGCTATTCCGGAGGAGCGGCGTTCGGCGGAGGACAGGGAAAGTTTTGCCGTGCTGCGCAATATTCTTGAGCTTTATTCTTCCGGCCGCGAAGAGGAGGCGGTGGCGCTGGCAAAGGAGCGGTTTGAGACCGACAAGCTGAAAGGCGCTCCGGAATCCGCCCCAATGGAGATGAAGGAGCGAGCCACGGCGGAGCTGGCTGTGCCGGTCGAACGGCAGTCGCCGCCCGACGCGAGTATGGCGCTGCTGAATTCCATACGCGAGCGTTTTGTCGATGATTTCCGCCGCTATGGATATGGAAATGTCGATATGAATACGCTCTCCGACGGCGAACGTTATTATGCCGCGCTGGTGCGCGCCGCCGGAAACGCCTATCAAGAGGGCGATTTTCAGCGCTTTGTGAATATTCTCGCGCGTCTGTATAAAGCCAAGGAAGTGAAAGCGGCGGAGTCTTCTCCTATAGCAGCAAAGGAACGCGCTACTTCTGAGCTGGCTGTGCCGTGGCGCCGCATGGAGCGGCCTGAAACGCCGCAAGCTCCTATGCCCGACGGGCAGCGCTATGTTGAGGTTCCTTATCCGACGCGCCGGCGCGCCGAGCTGTCCGCTGAGATGGCAAAGATGACGAAGGGCGAGATTGGCAGAAGGTACGGCCGCAGGGCCGCCGACGTCGCCGCGCGGCAGGGAGTCGAAGCGGCCGCCGACGCGGTTACAAAGCTTGAGCTGCAAAACAGCGAAAGGGCGGAATCCGGAGCGCCCGCTGATGTACCGAGAGGCGCAAGGGCGGTTTTGTCCTCGATCGATGGGGCAGATAACGCGGCTGCCTCCTCACCTGCTTCGGAAGCTTATCCAGTCGGCTTCACATGGCAGGATCGAGGCTGGGGCTATGACGGCAGCGGAGGTCGTTTTGCCGACGGCGTGGTCACCAAAAGGGTGACGGATGTAAAGGATGGAAAGTTTTACGTTGAGCAGGACGGGGTCGCAGGCGCTGACGTTTTTGACGCTGCGGGCATAAAAAGGGAGATTGAGGCGGCAGCCCCGTCTCGTCTCAAAGCCTTTGAGTCCGATCGAAGGTCGGCAGAGAAGAAAGCTGCGCAAGACAAGATGGCGAGCGAGGCGAAAAACGAGCGCGAGCGCGTGAACGGTTTTACGGATGGCATGAGCGGAATGCGGCGTAAGCAGGTAAACGACGCCCTGAATAAGCAGCTTCGTTATGACGGCAGGACGATGAGCCGGCGCGAATATGTGGAAGAGGCTGCGGTCAAGGCGGACGCTCATGTTTATCAGGGCGGCAGGAGAGGCGATTACCGGCTCTATGAGCAGACGGGTGAGAACGGGACGTTCACGGCAATTACAAAGACGGAGCACGACTATTTCAATTATCTGCGCGGTCAGATGGCGGAAGTGAAGAGATACGTCGATGTGAAGCAGGCGCCGAGGGAAGGCAATGCAGTAATATCCCCTGAGCCAGTCGTGGGAGAGGCTGTGGCGAATGAAAACATGCGGGGAGGGCTCCTGTTGCCTGACGCGAAGGCGACGGCCTCCGGCGGCGCTGCAGACAGCGCGCCAACCGGAAGAAGTATCAGTGAAAAGCAGAGAACGGCGGCGGGAAAGCGCCTGCTGGCAAGCGTCAAAGACAACTCTGCCCTTGACGGGTACACTACCGAAGAGAACGGCGAGGCGCTGTTGGCTCCAGTCGAGATGACCGCCGACTCGATGAAGGCGGTTGATGATTATTACAGGGATTCCGCGCGGCAAAATGGGGCGAGCGGCAACAACGCGGCGACGACTGCTGAATCCAAAGGCGTCTCTCTCGCCGAGGGATATCATACAGAATCCGGCAGAAGCATAACAGAGGCGGATAGAGACGAGTTCGTCATAAAGCCGGACGGGAGTAAAAACTTTGGAAAAATAGATGCTGTCGTGGAATCTCAGACAGGCGGAAGGGTAAAGTCCGCCGCTATTCGGCTGCAAGTCGGTGATGATAATTTCGGACTTCGACATATCATGCACAAACATGGCAGAAGCGTTATGGATGCCGGATATAGCCATGTTGAGGAGTATATAAGTGACGTCATTAAGAGCTGGGATGAAATAATCACAGACACAGACAGGGATGGGAACGTCAGAAATGGCCGCATCGTGCTTGTGAGTCACGGCAATGAAAGAACAGGGATAATGCCATTGGATCTGGAGCTTAGAGAATCTGGCGACGGATATTATACTGTTATAACTGTTATCCCTATGAGCGAGAAGAAAGCGAGGAAAAAAGAAGCAAAAGAATTATCGCTTTATAGCAGGCGCCCATCTCCTGCCGCCGCTTCCAACAGCGGTGCGGTGGTTGACGACAACAGCGTTGGCGTTGGAGCTGTGCCGCCGAGGGCGAATTCCGCAAAAAGCGATAATCTTAATGTCAATGTACCACAATCGGCCCAAAATAGCAACGAGGCAGCCAGTACGGAAAAGGCTGTACGAGCACGCGGAGGCGGCGGAGAGGCGAATGCGGCAGAGCGGCTGGACCGCGAATATATGACAGCCGTAGAGACAGGGGATATGGAGTCCGCCCAGAAGATGGTCAACGAGGCGGCTGCGCGCAACGGATACTTGCCCGAGTCGGGCTATCGTTCGAGTCACCGCGCGCCGAGCCGCGCCGATGAGGACACAACTCTAAGTCTCGAAGAGATGAGAAACGGCGAGAGCATGGTTCCCGGCGATTTCTTCACACATCCCGAGTATTACATGGACACAAGCGACCCTATTACGAGGGAATCTCTTGGGAAGTTCCGCAGCGTGCTCGCGAAGGGCGGTAAGGCAACTGTCTATCGCGCCGTATTGGGAAAGGATAATAAAGAGGCGTCTCCGCGCAACGGGGACTGGGTGTCTTTTTCCAGAGGATACGCCAGGCAGCACGGCGAGCGAGTGGGGAACGGCAAATATTCCATTCAGGAGATAGAGGCCGACGCCGCGGAGCTTTTCTGGGACGGCAATGATGTCAATGAACTCGGTTATGACAATGGCGAAGGCTACGCATATAGGAACACGAAGAATAACCGCAAGCTGCTGGACGCAGTCACCCGCGATGATAAGGGGCAGGTAATCCCGCTGTCGAAGAGGTTCAATAAGGCGAAAGCGGATACGCGCTACCGGCTGGTGGCGACGGAGCAGGCAGTGTCAAAGGCTGACGTGGAGGCTTTTGTGTCCGGACTGACGCGTAATAACGCCAATATTAAGAAAATTGACCAGCAGCTTGTGTCCAAGACAAATAAGATGTCTGCGCAGGAGCTGTTCGACCTCAGCAAGAAAGAGGTGCGGAGGCTTGGAGAGGCAGAAATAATAACTCCGCTTGGCGAGAGGGTATATTTCGCCCCGGGCAACACGGAGGATGTCGACTCTTATACGCTCCATCTGGTAGCCGGTCAAAATAACCCGCTGAGTGAGACGAAACGAGCCCGCGTGTATGGGCTTTTCGCTGCGGAACAGACGTTGCGCGAACCTCTCGCCGTGCTGAGGCAGCAGAACGGCAGAATGTTCTATGTGTCGCTTTTTGACGCCGGCGGCGGCGATATGATGAACGGCGTCATTGTAGGCGTCGAAGAGGGGCAGCGTGGGCGAGTTGTTACTTCTCTGGTGTTGCTGGATAAGAGCAGTACTGGCAAAAAGTCCATGAGGGAATTAAAAAAGAACATCCAGAATGCTAAGGATGTTCTTTATTTATGGAAGGGCCAGTCCGGACATCCGCGTCCCCCTACCGACCAACATAGCTCAATGCCCGATGTCGGGCTCCCTATGTCCGGTAAGAGAAGTGTACCACAATCCGTGGGGGCTGACAAGAGCAGCGCGGCAGAGGGGCACAACCAGCTTGGCAAATCAGCTGCCGCGCCCATGCCGCCCATTGACGCGGCGGCGAATACTCATTCCCGTCTGGGGCGAACGGCGCAGGCACAGCTGAATAAGGACGCGGCGGAGTGGGAGAAAACGCTGACAAAGCTCGCTTCAAACAGGATTAACAAGAACGCGAGCGTTCGCGTGATGGATGTTCCGCTTGTAATGCAGTACCTTGATTTAGAACATTATTCGGATGCAGTTTATCCCGACATCAGGCATTTGAAAAACTTGCAGTCAGGCGAGTTGCGAACAACGTATAATGTGTTGACAAAAGCCCTTTATGGGAAACACATTTCGTCTATATCGCCTAATATGGCAAGACAGCTTCCGCAAAAACTTGCGGAACCAGTGATGATGTTACATTCGTCGCCGGAGAGCATGAATCCAAACGGCCTTGTAGCTGTTGTACAGTTGCAGGATAAAAATGATGCCCCTGTGATTGTTTCGTTCGGACTTGAGCCGCATACGAAAAAAGGCGGCGGTGTCTATTACACCATCACCAGTATATACGGCAAGACAATGAAACCGGATAGCAAAGTTCCTTATCCCAAATGGATGCAAGATCAGATCGATCGCGGACGTCTTATGTATTATGACGACACGCAGATTCCAGAATGGGAGAAGCAAAACAAGTTTAAGCTGAATTTGTCTGCTGTAAGCAAAAAAGCCCCCGCTCGGGGTGGCTTGGGTCCAATTCCCAAGTCGCTTGTCCGAGGGCAGGAGCTGTATATGCACAATGTACTTACAAAAGCCGATCTTGTCAAGGCGCAAAACGACGCGCCCGGAAGTTACGCGCTGGGTGAAAAACTGGCGGGGCTGCCGCCGCTTTCGGTGAGCGAGGTCGCCGCGCGCGTGAAGGGCGCTAAGGTCGCAGACCTTGGCAATGGCAGGATGAAGATAGTGTTCTCCGGCGGCACGACGTGGATTGTAGATGTTCAGGCTTCGGAAATACCGGTCGATCCCGATATTGTCCGCCGCGATTATGGCCGCGAGGTGAGGCCGGAGGATTTTGTCGCGGGGCGCACGCGCGTTATTGACGGTCAGCGTTTTATTGAGCTGGCTGCCGGGATGAGCGACGCGCGGACGTTCAGTCACGAGGTTTTTGAATCCGCGTGGGATTCTCTGACGAAGGATGAGCAGGCGGCTGTGCTGAAGACGCATGGAAGCCGCGAGAATGCCGCAGAGAGGTACGGCGAGTTCCTCGAAGGGCGCATCGGAAGGCTGACGAAGCGAACGGCGGCGATTTTCCAGCGCATCAGGGATTTCTTTTCCGCGATTCGCGCCTCGCTTTTCGGGAAGAACTCGGAGGATGTTTTCCGGGATGTCGCCGAGGGGCGGGTGTGGGGCCGTGAGGCGAAATCCCCTTCCAGGGCGGAGAGATACCGGCGGGCATATGGGGCCATGCAGGATATTGTCTCCGGAGCCGAGGAGGCGACGATCCTTGAGGCTCGCGACGATGTTTCACAGTATGGGGGCACCAATGACGTTACGCTGCTGTGGGGCGACAGTAAGAAGGGGTTGGCCCATATCGGCGGCAAACGCGGCGCGGAGGCGGTCGGCAGCATTGTCCGCACCGTTATTGACGGGCAGGTGCTGAAGTATGTGGAGGCAAAGAAAACTCTGCATCTTGGGTGGAACGGGCACGAGGCGGTGTTGTCGCTGGATGAGAACGGCAGGAGCAAGAGCTGGCTGCTCACAGGATGGGTACAGAACAGGCCAGACGCTGTTGGCGAGGTTGGTGCTCAATCCAACGCTACGCATAACAGAGCTACATTTAGTCGTTCTGATATGGGAGCTGGCCTTGAAACAATTGTAGAACAGTACCGGCGTCTTGTCAACGAAGGCGATAGGGAACAGGAGCATTACCGGCTGGCGGTGCGCAGGAAGGCCGACGCTGATGAAGATTCCAGGTCGGAGGCGCAGAAGGCGGAGATGACCGACGTCGACGAGAAGAGCGGCGAGGTCACGCGAAATATCCACAGGGCCAAGAAACAATTTTCAGCCGCGGAACAGCAACGAGAGTTGTCGGGCAATGAGCAGTGGCAGAAGGATATCTCCGGCACAGGGCTTGAATCTGTTGTGAGTACAAGAAGCAAAAAGAAGTCATTGTGGGAGCGTATGAAGCCGCATGAAGGCTGGTGGGACGATTTTTCTACCGATTGGCGCGACGATTTGCACCCGCTGCTTAAACATTTCGGCAAAAAGTTCCACATGAAGGCGACAAATGAGCTGCACGGGGCTTATTCTCGCGCGCTTTACCGGATTCAGTACGGCGTTGAGGAGAAGGGCGTCAAGGCTTTGCAGGATATCCTCAAGATGATTCCCGACGGCGAGCATAACGGTTTTTCGATATATGCGGTGCTGAAGCACCTGCGCGACGTCGCCAGGATGTCGGAGGCTGCGCGGTCGCGTATCGGCGAGCTCGACGTCCAGCGGAAGCGCAAGGATATAACCAAGGCCGAGCGCAAAAAGATTGAGAATGAGATGGAATCGCTAAAAAAACAGATCAAAGTGACGAAGGGAGACTTCGCCAGCTATGACGCCGCGGTGAAAAAGGTCGAGGCGCATTACCCACATTGGGTGGCCGCGCAGGCCGAGCTTGTGAAGTATAATAAGGCGCTGCTCGAGATGCTGTCAGAGGAGGGGATCATCAGCCGCGAGCTTTTTGACGAGCTTAACGCGCGGTATCCGAATTATGTGCCGCTGCAGCGTGATTTTGGCGACGAGAAGACGCTGGACGCTTTTGTCGCCGGCCGCGGCGTTGTGAATGTGAGCGCGCCGATCAAGCGGCTGCGCGGTTCCCAGCGCGACGTTATCGACCCTTTTGAGCAGATTTTACGCAACTCGTTCCAGTTTGAGACGGCGGCGGCGCGTCAGCGGCTGGCCAAGGAGCTGGTGAAGGGCTACGACGAGGGGCTGTACAAGGATGTTTTTGAGGAACAGTTCAGCGCCGGCGATCTTAAGGAGCTTGCACAAAAAGCGTTCGCCAAGGCCGGGAGCGCGAAGGATGCGAAGGAAAAGGCCGCTTTGCAGGAGGAAGGCCGCAAGCTGATGGCGCAAAGCAAATACGCTCGGCCCTTGTCCGCCCATTCTCCCACCGAGAGCGTTTTTTATGTCTATGAGAATGGCAAAAAACGGCATTTCAAGGCTGATAACGATATTTATCAGGCGCTGACGCTTTCCGGCACTCAGTTCGCGGAGAATAATATCATAAAGAGTCTGGCCACATTCCCGGCGAAGACGCTGCGCGCGGGGACTACCCACGGTCTGACGTTTGCCATCCGTAATATGCCACGAGACACGGTGAGCTACGCGGTGCTTGGGGAGGATTTCCGCCCATTTGTCGATACGGCGATAGGCATGACGGAGGCTATTACCGGCAACAAGGAGTTGTATAAGGATTTCGTGAAGCACGGCGGGCTGCAGGGGGTGACCAATGTCTCGGCGGACAAGATGGCCGATTTGCTCCACGAGCTGAAGCGGGATAAGAAGACTCTGCTGCTGGACGCCGTGAAGCTGAATGGCGACAATACGGTGTGGAAGCTGCTGGGGGATATTTCGGAGCTGTCAGAGACGGCTTCGCGCCTGGGGCAGTATAAGCGTCTGATCGAGGCGAAGAACGCCGACGGCAGTCTTAAATATACGAAGGACGAAGCAGTCTACATGACGCGCGACAATATGAATTTCATGCGCGCCGGGCGGCTGGCGAGGAGGCTGAATCAGTATATAGCATTCTTTAACGCCTCTATTCAGGGCGTAGACAAGATGTTCAGGACGTTCTTTAAGGATGGGAAGGTGAATAAAAAGGCGCTGCTGCGCGCGGGGTTGTATATCACGCTGCCGTCGATGCTGCAGCATTTTTACAACTATTCCGATGACGAGAGAAAGAAGAGGTACCAGAATATGCCTGCGTGGCGTAAGAACCTGTTCTGGAATTTCATTGTCGGAGATACGGCGGTGACGATTCCCAAGCCCTTTGAGCTGGGGGTGATCTTCGGCAGTCTGCCGGAGCGGATGGTCGATACGTGGTTCGCCAATGATGAAGCGGCCTTTGAAGGGTTCACCGGTACGCTGTTTTCCGCAATGACGCCGGAGATGGCTCCGAATTTGATGCTGCTGGCTTTCGAGCTGGGCAGCGGGTATTCCAGGTTTTACGACCGCCAGATAGTCCCTCAGCGGGAGAGGCGGCTTGAACGGGAGTATCAATATGGCCCGTACACGTCGGAAATGGCGAAGGGCGTCGCCAAAGTGACAAGGTATTTGCCGGACTTTAACGGCGTTCCCATACTGGAAAAGACGATGGATGTAGTTAAGTCGCCCCGGATGTTGGAGTACGCCTATTCGCAAATGACCGGCGGCGCCGGCAAGGAGTTCTCTAATCTCGTTGACCGCGGCGTGCGCGCCATGCGCGGCGAGACGCGCCCCTCGAAGCCCTGGTGGCAGACGATGCCGGGCTTTCGGGGAATTTTCGCCGACGCGTCGATTGGCGGGCGCGATCAGGAGCTGTTTCAGAAGGAGCTGCTGGATGAGAAGCACGGTCTGCTGACGAAGCTGAATTCAGCGGTTGAGAAGCTTGAGACGGAAGGGCCGGCATCGCTGTCTAAGGCACAGATACGGCTGCTTGAGGCGGAGCAGGCGATCAAATATACCGCCAAGCTGAATACGGACAAAAACGGCATCTACGCAGCCTATCGCGAGATACGCGCAATCACGCTGGACAAACAGATGACCGCCGACGAGAAGGCGGCTGCGATCAAGGAGCTGGAGCTGTATATCCGCGACGCCTCGCAGCAGGGGCTGGCGGAGGTGCGGGATATTTACAGGTTTTTGAAGGAGGAGTAGGGAATATGCCTCCGCCGCGTTGGATTGAGTATGGAAGGCGTGGCGGAGGCTATTTTAGTTTTTGGTTTTGTAAAAAAACGTGTTATGATTATTCTGCTATCAGATAATTGTAAAAGGGGTGTGCCGATGCTTTATAACGTCTATTGTGATGAAAGCGGTCATTTACAGCATGATGCCAATAATCCGATATACAGTACATAAAAAATGTTCGTGCCAAGGTAAATGAAATGGCAGAAACCTTTCGATTCCTGCCATAGGTAGCGTCTTTAGACACTAGCAGCTGACGCCTACTCAGTGACGTCCACCGTAGCTCCTGCTACACTTGGTAGCTGAGACTATTGACAGTATAGTAGATATATATCATTTTGTCAAAAAAAATCACGTAATTCTGAATTTGTCAAGATTATTGCAATATTCTGTTATTAGTCTGTGATAATGTCACCCCATAAATGTTCTGAGATAATGTCACCA
>JAUNJZ010000008.1 GCA_030533085.1 Synergistaceae bacterium | reverse complement strand
AACGCAACACAATACCTCCTCTGAGCTTGCACTTACTTTTGCAATTCAGGGGCTAGTAACAAACTTTAAAAGCCATATTGACAAATCGTTGAAATGCTGTAGAATAACTCCTCGTGATATGTGAGCGAGTCGTTAGCTCAGTTGGCAGAGCACCGGACTTTTAATCCGGGTGTCCCGGGTTCAAGTCCCGGACGACTCACCACTTTTTGACGGTCCCATCGTCTAGAGGTCTAGGACATCGCCCTTTCACGGCGACGGCAGGGGTTCGAATCCCCTTGGGACTGCCAATATAAAAAATCTGCGCAGTCTTCTAAGGAGGCTGCGCTTTTTTCATCTTATTATAAAAAATAAAAAAGGAGTGGCTCGCATGTCGGTGGATATCGGAAGCTGGTGCGCGGATATTACGGGGAGGCTGCGCGAAAGCTATGGAGAGGCGCTTCTTTTTGTCGGACTTCAGGGCAGCTATGGACGCGGCGAGGAGAGGCCGGAGAGCGATATCGACCTGGTTGTGATCCTAAAGAGCCTTTCTGTTAAGGAGCTTGACATGTACCGCGCGCTGCTGGATGAAATGCCGCGCGGGGAGCTGGCCTGCGGCTTTATTGCCGGCGAGAGTGAGCTTGCCTGCTGGCGGCCGTCTGAGCTTTTTCATCTTTATTTTGACACGACGCCGCTTTACGGTTCGCTGGAAGCAGTAAGGGGGCTATTTGACGAAGAGGCTGCGCGTCAGGCTGTGAAGGAGGGAGGCTGCGCGATTTACCACGGCTGCGTCCATAATTATCTCTATGAAAAGAGCGAAGAGGCGCTGGCCGGACTTTGCAAGCTGGCTTTTTTCACTCTTCGGGCGAAGTATTTCGCGGAAAACGGATATTATGTGAAAAAGATGAGCGAGCTGTCGGCGCTTCTTAGCGGCGAAGAGAAGAAGCTGCTGGAAATTGCCCTGTCCTTTCAATCCGGAAAGGGCGGCGTTCCCTTCCGTGAACTTTCCGAACTGCTTATAGATTGGAGCGCCGGAATAATCGCCGGCTATTGAAGCGCCATCACATAAGAGCCTCCGCCGCGCGCGGAGGCTCTTTTTTTTACTTCGCTGTTCGAGCTTTTGGCGAAAAAGATAAATATTTGTCATAAGAAGACAATCGATGACCGGAAACGGGCGGCTCTTATACATATAATCTGGTGTATCTGCGGCCGTTCCGGCGGTCTGATCAGCTTACGAACAAGGGGGATATCGAAATGGATAAGTTTTGTCTTGGCCCGACAATCTATATGGGCGCCGCCTCTTTATCTAATGTTCTCTCCGATGTGAAAAGAGCGTTTATTGTTACAGATAAATTTATGAACGAAAGTGGAAAAATTACCTATGTGTGCGACTTTTTTGATAAAATAGGCGCGGAGTATGAGATTTTCTCCGATGTGAGGCCGGACCCTGATATGGAAACTGTCGCCGCGGGGATAAAAAAGCTGCTCGCATTTGACGCGGATACAGTGGTTGCGTTTGGAGGCGGCTCTGCGATTGACGCGGCAAAGTCCATTTCGCATATATCGGGGCGTTTTGTTGAAAAGAAGGCTCGTTTTGTCGTGATACCGACGACGAGCGGTACCGGCTCAGAGGTCAGCCGTTACGCCGTCATCACGGACAGGGAGCGGGGGATGAAGTATCCGCTGGCGGACGACAGTCTGCTGCCTGATTTCGCGCTGCTTGACGCGTCGCTTGTCGTGAGCGTTCCTCCGTCGGTCACGGCCGACACCGGGATCGACGCGCTGACGCACGCGATAGAGGCCTTTCTTTCGACCGGGGCCAACGATTTTTCAGACGCGATGGCGGAGAAGGCGATGAAGCTGATCTTCGGGAATCTTCTTAAAGCCTGTTCGGAGCCTGAAAATATCGTGGCGCGTCAGGCGGTGCACAACGCGGCGACGATGGCCGGGGTCGCCTTCAGCAACGCCGGGCTTGGGGCCAATCATTCGCTGGCTCATGCGGCCGGCGCAAAGCTGCATCTGCCGCACGGACGCGCGAACGCGATTTTATTGCCCTATGTCATGAGCTTCACCGCGGGTTGTCATACGGCGCTTACCCCGGCGGCGGCGCGCTACGCTCAGATGGCGGCGGTGCTGAATCTCGACTGCAACGGAGTGCGCCAGAGCGCGCTGGCTGCGATACGCGCCGTTAGAACTTTGATAAGGAAGTTGAATCTCCCCTCCTCTTTCCGAGAGGCGGGAATCGACAAAAAATTATTTGAGAGCGAGCTTGAGTCGATGACCGAGGCCGCGATGGCGGACGGCTGCATGGCCACGGCGCCTGTGACGTTCCGCGCGGAGGAGGTCAGATCGATATTCAGAACGGCGTACAGCGGCAAGCTGATTATCTGAGAGCGGAGGATTTTTCCTTTTTCGGAGGCCTCCTCTCAACGGCGGAAATGAGACAGAGGAGGTCACTTAATGGACGAGATAAGAGATATCAGGAACATCATTAAAATAGAAGTCCTTCAGAGCATTCAGGATCAATTTGCCGAGGCTACAGGCATATCTTTTGTCTCCGTCGATTACAGGGGGCACCCTATAACGAGAATGAGCGGTTTCACCGATTTCTGCAAGATGATGCGCGCAGATGAAAACCTCTGTCAGCGCTGTTTCCGCTGCGACGCCCACGGCGGTCTCAACGCGACGATCACCGGAAAGCCCTTTTTTTATTACTGTCATACATCTCTGGTTGATTTCGCCGTTCCGCTCTTTCTCAAGGGTAGCTTTATGGGGGCGGTGCTTTGCGGTCAGGTCAAGGTTCCTCAGGAGGACGAGGCTGCGGCGGGGCTTGAGGATATAATCAAACCATCGCCTGAGTGGCGCGAGAATCCCGAGATGGCCGCCGCTTACGATAAGATCAACGTAGTCCCTTTCAGCAAGATAAAATCCGTCGCGCTGCTGATGCAGAAGATGCTGCAATATATGATCGACGAAGAATACAAGAACATTGTGACTGAGGAGTTAGGGCGGAAGCAGCAGGAGCTCGCGGAGGAGAAGAACAGGCGCATATATCTTGAAGAGGCGCTGAAAGTGCGCCGCTTCTTTGATTTTCAGAACCGTTACGGCCTTGACTTTATATTTTACATACTTAACGTTATTTCCAAGCTGGCCTATCAGGAACACGCGCTGGAGACGGAGAATACCGTTTGCGACTTCTCGGACATGATGCGTTATCTTTTCAACAACAGCCACAGCCGTTTTGTCTCGCTGGAGGACGAGCTGAAATATTTCAGCTGCTTTGCCGCGATACAGAAGCGGAGGCTTGACGGCAATCTCGAATATGAAATATCCGTGCCGCGAAAGTATTATTCCGTTCCATGCCCGTTCACGCTCATGCACGCCGTGCTGGAGAACATTTTCAAGTATAACTGCGACATAGAGGGAAAGGCGCGTATTCATGTAAGCGGAAAGGAGTCCGGCGGAGCCTTCCTGCTTACCGTATCCAGCCGCGGGATACCCTTTGACGGCGAGCTGCTTGGCAGCGGACTTGATTTTGATGGCGCAGGCGACGGATACTCCGACCGCGTCGTTCTATCCGTGCTCAACCGCAGGCTCAAGGCGCTTTTCGGCGAGAGCTACGGCATATTCCTGAAGAAGAGCGCGGACGACGGCGGTTCTGGCGTAGACGTACAGATAAAGCTGCCGCTCTCAAGCTCCGGCGTCGCTGAGTAGAGAGCCATGCTTTCGGGACGCGAGCCATGTATAAGATACTTATAGTAGACAGCGGCGCTATAGACAGGCGCATGATGCGGGAGCTGCTGGAAAACCGCTTTGGCTCCGCTATAAGCGTATTTATCAGCGATGAAAGGGCGGATGCCGCCGAGGCCGTCGGCGCAGATGGGGTAGATCTCCTCATAGTCAACGTCCCATATCACTCAGCCGGCTCGGACTACGCGGATCTGCTGATACACAGCGCCTTTAATATCAACAAGAATCTCTCGCTGATCATCACCTCCGTCAAAAATGAGGAGCGCATCGCCGGAATGGCAACTCGCTTCAACGCTGACGGCTATTTGCTGAAGCCATACCGCAGGGAACAGCTGCTGTCGCTGGTGGAGAATGTGATGGCTCAGCGCGGCGCGAAGACGGGGAGCGGCCCGGAGCCGGATTCGGCGGCGGAAGAGGGGACGCTGATGCAGTATCTGAAAAAGCTGGAAGACTCCATACATGAGTGCGATTATAAAAAGTCAAAGAATATGGCGAAGGAATATATATCTCTCGTCTATTCCGACCGCAGCGTGAAAAATATCAGAAACGGCATGATAAATTTCGCCAGAAGCGTGGCGGAGATAGGGCGCTGGTACGGCAATGACGAGCTGCAAAAGAAGCTTGAAGAATGTCTTGAGCGCTTTATGAAGAACTACAATATACAGGTACGTCGATTTGAATCCTCTGAGGCCATAGAGGAAATGATAGATTTCATCTTCGTCGAGATGGAAAAGTTTACGCTGTCGGCGGGAGACGAAATCAAAAAGGCGCTTAATTACATAGAGCAGAATATAAAGAACGGCATAACGCTTGATTCTACGGCCGAGCATATCAATATGAGTCCCAGCTATTTCAGTAAGGTATTCAAAAAGGCGACAGGCACGAATTTCATTGTCTACGTGACGGACAGGCGCGTGGAGATAGCGAAGGAGCTGCTGCGCAGCACGGACATGTCAATCATCAACATCGCCTGCGAGCTTTCATACAACGAGACAAATTATTTCAGCAAGGTCTTCAAAAAAAAGGTCGGCCTCTCGCCGACGGAGTATCGCCAGCGATTTGGCGGCGAGCGATAAACAGCTACTTTTTTGTCTGTCTGAAATATCATTCAATAATGGCGGCTGAATATTAAGTCAAAAAATTATACTATATCTTTCGTTAACGCGGCGTCATGTAAAAGCCCTTACATGACGCCGCGTAATTTTACCTGAAATCAATAAAAAATAACCCAATGAGCGTAAAAAACCGCAGAGCATAAAAACTTCCGATATTTGATAATAGATGCGATCAGTATGTTGCGCAGCAAAAATTCGATAGAGATGAGGAGGACAAAGATGCAGAAAGAAGCTCTAGGAATGGTTGAGACCCGGGGGCTTGTGGGCGCTATCGAAGCCGCGGACGCGATGGTGAAGTCCGCGAATGTTTCGTTGGTCGGCTACGAGAAGATCGGGTCTGGTCTTGTCACGGTTATGGTAAGAGGCGATGTCGGCGCGGTGAAAGCCGCGGTTGACGCGGGCGCATGCGCGGCGGAGAAGGTCGGAGAGATCGTATCCCAGCATGTCATTCCGCGTCCTCACACAGATGTGGAAAAGATTCTTCCCTCTCAGGAATAATCGCGCGTTATACCGGATCAATTAAAAGAAGACAATGGAGGTAGACAAGAAAATGAAAGACGAACTGGTCAGCAAAATAATGGACGAACTTACGAAAAAGCTCGGAAATGTTGAGGCCGCCAAACCGGAAGAGGCTTCCTGCTGCGAGGCCGGATGCAACCTCACAGAGTTTGTCGGCACGGCCATCGGTCACACAATAGGACTCGTCATCGCCAATGTGGATCATCAGATGCATGAAAAGATGGGAATAGATCAGAAATTCCGTTCGATAGGGATCCTCGGCGGACGTACCGGAGCCGGCCCGCACATCTTCGCGGCTGACGAAGCGGTCAAAGCAACGAACAGCGAAATTCTCAAGATAGAGCTTCCGCGCGACACAGAGGGCGGAGCCGGTCACGGATCGCTCATCATCTTCGGGGCGGAAGATGTCTCAGACGTAAGAAGAGCCGTCGAAGTGGCGCTCAGAGAGCTTAACCGCACATTCGGCGACGTTTACGGCAATAAGGCCGGACATCTTGAATTCCAGTACACGGCGCGCGCCAGCTACGCCCTCAATAAGGCTTTCGGCGCTCCGATAGGCAAGGCGTTCGGCATCACGGTCGGCGCTCCCGCCGCCATCGGCGTGCTGCTCGGAGATACCGCGGTCAAGGCCGCCACGGTGGATGTGGTCGGATACTCGTCACCGGCGAACGGCGGCACAAGCTTCTCAAACGAAGTCATCCTCACCTTCAGCGGCGATTCCGGCGCGGTGAAGCAGGCTATCGTAGCGGCTCGCGAAGTCGGGAAACAGGTTCTCGCCGCGCTCGACCCGGAGACAGAACTCAAATCAACGACCCAGCCCTACATCATCTAAAGAAGGAGATGGTGACAGATGAAATCAAAACGTTTTGAAGCCCTTGCGGCGCGTCCTGTAAACAAAGACGGATTTGTCCAGGAGTGGCCGGAAGTCGGATTGATCGCAATGAACAGCCCCTTCGACCCGAAGCCGAGCATTAAAATCGAAAACGGCGTCGTTACGGAGCTTGACGGAAAAGCCAGAGCGGAGTTCGATATGCTCGACTCCTTCATCGCCGACCACGCCATCAACCTTGACGGCGCGGAGCGCGTCATGGCGATGGACTCGCTCGACATAGCGAGGAAGCTGGTCGATATAAACGTATCCCGCAAAGAGATACTTGATATGACGCTTTGTATGACCCCGGCGAAGCTCGTGGACGTCGTCAACAAGCTTTCCATCGTTGAAATAATGATGGCTATGACGAAGATGCGCGCCCGCAAGATGCCGAGCAACCAGTGCCATGTCACGAACGTAAAGGACAACCCGATACAGATAGCTGCCGACGCGGCCGAGGCCGGTATCCGCGGCTTTGACGAAATGGAGACGACTGTCGGTATAGCCAGATACGCTCCATTCAACGCCATGTCGCTTCTCATCGGAGCGCAGGTCGGACGTCAGGGCGTGCTTACCCAGTGCGCGCTTGAGGAGGCTACAGAGCTTCAGCTTGGTATGCGCGGCTTCACCACCTACGCAGAGACGATATCCGTCTACGGTACGGAGCCTGTCTTCATGGACGGCGACGACACGCCGTATTCAAAGGCATTCCTCGCCTCCTGCTACGCTTCGCGCGGACTCAAAATGCGCTTCACCTCCGGCACCGGCTCAGAGGTACAGATGGGCTACGCCGAAGGCAAATCGATGCTCTACCTCGAAGCCCGCTGCCTTGCCATCACGAAGGGCGCAGGCGTTCAGGGAACGCAGAACGGCTCCGTCTCCTGCATCGGAGTTCCTGCCGGAGTGCCGGGCGGTATCCGCGCGGTAGCGGCGGAGAATCTCATAGCGATGCTTCTCGACCTCGAATGCACCTCCTCCAACGACCAGACCTTCACCCATTCCGACCTGCGCCGCGTGGCCCGTTCCGTCCCGCAGTTCTTCTCCGGCACGGACTTCATCTGCTCCGGCTACAGCGCGACGCCGAACTATGACAACATGTTCGCCGGCTCGAACTGGGACGCGGAGGACTTTGACGACTGGAACATCATCCAGCGCGACATGAGGATAGACGGCGGACTCCAGCCCGTTAAGGAAGAGGACGTCATCCGTATCCGCAACAAAGCCGCGCGCGCTTTGCAGGGCGTGTTCCGCGAACTGGGGCTGCCGGCCATCACTGACGAAGAGGTCGAAGCCGCCACATACGCGAACGGAAGCAAGGATATGCCTGACCGCAACGTCAACGAGGATCTTAAAGCCATAGAAGAGATGATGGCGCGCAAGGTGACGGGCGTCGACTTCGTTAAGGCGCTCGAAAAGGCCGGATTCCCCGATGTGGCGGACGGCGTATTCGGAATGCTGAAACAGCGCGTAGCTGGCGACTATCTCCACACCTCAGCGATCCTTGACGAGAACTTCCACGTCATGAGCGCGGTCAACGAACCTAACGACTACCACGGCCCGATGACCGGCTACCAGATCTCCGAGGAGCGCTGGAATGAAATCAAAAATATCAGCCAGGCTATCAGGCCGGAAGATATATAAAAGAGGTGAGACGAGATGACTTTTGACGAAAAAGTATTGCGTTCCTTTATAGAAGAGATAATCGCCGAAATGGCGGCACAGGAAGAAAAGGGCAAAAGCCCGAAGCCGTCTATCACGGACGAGGTCATCAAGCTTGAGCTGACGGAGAGCGGAACCGCCCCGAAGGGCGCGGCCTCCGACGAAGTCGTCGTCGGTCTGGCGCCGGCCTTCGGCGTATACCAGACAAAGACGATCCTTGGCATCCCGCACGACAAGGTTCTCCGCGAGATACTGGCGGGCATCGAGGAAGAGGGAATGAAGTGGCGCATAATCAAGGTATACCGCACCTCCGACGTATCCTTCATCGCCCATGACGCGGCCGAATACAGCGGCTCCGGCATCGGCATCGGCATCCAGTCGAAGGGCACCACGGTAATTCACCAGAAGAATCTTCCTCCGCTCAGCAATCTGGAGCTGTTCTCGCAGGCGCCGCTTATCGACCTTGCGACCTACCGCCAGATAGGCAAGAACGCCGCGAAATACGCGAAGGGCGAAGCGCCGACCCCTGTTCCGGTAAGAAACGACCAGATGGCGCGCCCCGCCTATCAGGCTATCGCCGCCCTGCTCCACATCAAGGAGACGGAGCACGTCGATAACAACAAGAAGCCGCAGAGCGTCGCTGTAGCGTTCAAGTAAGGAGGCAGAATAATGGATCAGGAACTTATGATGAAACTGATTGTCGAAAAGGTCATGGAGGCCATGAAGGAGGGGGGAACCCCCGCCGCGAAAGCCTCCGGCACAGGTAAAATGACCGCCGCCGATTACCCGCTCAGCGAGAAATCAGCGGATAAACTGAAAAGCCCCTCGGGCAAAAAATTCACAGAGATGACAAAAGCCGAGGTACTCTCCGGCAATATCAGCTCTGAGGATATGCGTATCTCTCCCGAGACGCTTGAAATGCAGGCTCAGGTCGCCGAATCCGTCGGCCGCGAGGCATTCGCGAACAACATGCGCCGCGCCGCCGAGCTTATCGCCGTCGGCGACGACAGACTGCTTGAAATATACAACGCGCTTCGCCCCTACCGTTCGACAAAGGCCGAGCTTCTGGCGATAGCGGAAGAGCTTGAGACGAAATACGACGCCAGAATATCGGCCGGGCTGGTAAGAGAGGCCGCGGCGGTGTACGAGGCAAGAGGACGCCTCAAGAAAGACTGAGAAACGTTCCTGAAAGGAGACCCCTATGAAAATTGTCGCAGGTATAGACATAGGCAACGCCACAACTGAGACGGCTCTGGCAAAGATAGTGGACGGAAAGGCGATATTCCTCTCCGACGCCACAGTCCCCACGACCGGCATCAAGGGCACGCGCCAGAATATCAACGGTGTCTTTCATTCACTGACCTGCGCTTTGGAAGAGGCGGGGCTTTCCGTAAAGGATCTGAGCGAGGTACGCCTCAACGAGGCGGCTCCGGTCATAGGGGATGTCGCGATGGAGACGATCACCGAAACAATCATCACCGAATCCACGATGATCGGACATAACCCTGCGACGCCCGGCGGCGTCGGCGTCGGCAAGGGCGTCACCATAGGTATAGAGGAGCTCCTTTCGCAGAAGGCGACAGGGGATCCGTATATAGCGGTAATCCCCGCCGCGGTCGATTTTGAAAACGCGGCGAAGGCGCTGAACGACTACCGTTCGCGCGGCGGAAAGGTCAGCGCGGCTATCGTCCAGCGCGACGACGGCGTGCTGATAAATAACCGCCTCGATGAGAAGATCCCCATCGTAGACGAGGTCGGACTTATAGACAAAGTCCCGATGGGAATGCCGGCGGCGGTAGAGGTCGCGGCCACCGGCGGAGTCGTCGAGGTGCTGTCGAACCCATACGGCATCGCCACGCTGTTCGGCCTCTCCTCCGACGAGACGCGGCAGGTCGTGCCGATAGCGCGCGCGCTTATCGGAAACCGCTCTGCCGTCGTGATAAAAACGCCGGAGGGCGACGTGAAAGAGCGCCGCATACCCGCCGGCTTCATCGAGATAACCGGCGGCGGCAAGACGGTCAGAGTCGATGTGGACGACGGCGCGGAAAAGATAATGCAGGGAGTCCGTTCGATTCCGGTCATTGAAGACGTTCACGGAGAGCCGGGAACCAACGCCGGCGGCATGCTTGAGAAGGTGCGCCTCGTAATGTCCAACCTTACCGGGCAGCACACGCGGGAAATCAGGATACAGGATCTGCTCGCGGTAGATACATTTACGCCGCAGAAGGTCAGCGGCGGGCTTGCGAACGAATTTTCGCAGGAGAATGCCGTCGGCATCGCCGCGATGGTGAAGGCGGACCGCCTGCAAATGGAGGCCATAGCCCGTGAATTCTCCGAAAAGATCGGCGTGCCGGTCAAAGTAGGGGGCGTAGAGGCCGACATGGCCATACTCGGCGCGCTGACGACCCCCGGGACCTCACGCCCGCTGGCCATACTCGACATGGGGGCCGGCTCTACGGACGCTTCGATAATCAACAAAGAGGGGGAGATACATTCCATCCACCTCGCAGGCGCCGGAAACATGACGACGCTGCTGATACAGTCTGAAATGGGGCTGGATAACTTCGAGACGGCGGAGGATATCAAAAAATATCCGCTCGCCAAAGTCGAGAGCCTCTTCCACATCCGCCACGAGGACGGCACGGCGGAATTCTTCAAAGAGGCGCTGCCGCCGCATGTATTCGCGAAGGTCGTCATTCTCAAGGAGGGCAAGATGCTGCCTCTTGAGGGAGAGCACTCCATCGAGAAGATACGCCTCATACGCAGACAGGCTAAAGAAAAGGTATTCGTAACAAACGCGCTGCGCGCCCTTGAAAAGGTCAGCCCCACCGGCAGCGTGCGCGACATACAGTTCGTCGTACTTGTCGGAGGCTCCGCGCTTGACTTCGAAGCGCCTCAGCTCGTTACGGACGCGCTCTCGCAGTACAGGGTCGTCGCTGGGCGCGGAAATATCCGCGGCTGCTGCGGCCCGAGAAACGCGGTCGCCACCGGGCTTGTGCTTTCGGCGGCGCGCGAAGGGCTTTAAGCGATGTATGTCGAGCAGGAACGCCCCACGGTGAAGATATTCTTCCGTGACGGAGCGCGCGCGGCTGAGCTGCTTCGGCATGTAGGCTACGGCCTCGAAGAGGAGGGAATACCCTTTGAGGCGACAGCGGCCGAAGAGCCGAAGGCGGCGGCGGAGCTTGCATGGGAGGCCTCGCACGCCTCGCAGATGGAGGTCGGCATCGGGATAGACTCGGAGCATGTGGCCCTGCATTACGCGAAGCTGCCCAAAGGGCGTCCTCTGTTTAAGATATCCGTCCGTTCCGGCGAAGAGCCGCTGCGTACCATCGGAACGAACGCCGGACGGCTGGTAAAGAAACTTCCGCTGAAAATCGCGGAAGGCAGTAACTAATAAGGCGGTGAAGCAATGGCACAGCTGAAAAGTTTAGGGCTGATAGAGACCGTCGGACTTGTGGCGGCGGTAGAGGCCGCCGACGCGGCGGTCAAATCCGCGAATGTGACGCTCGCCGGCTATGAGCTTGCGAAAGGCGGCGGAATGACGACCGTCAAGGTCGAAGGAGAGGTCGGCGCGGTAACAGCCGCCGTTTCCGCGGCCAGAAGCGCGGCCGCCAAGGTCGGCAGGGTCGTAAGCACCCGCGTGATAGCGCGCCCCGCCTCCTGTCTTGAAGCGATGGTGCGCAATGCCGATACGGTAGGCGCAGCGGCCCCTGAAAAGAAGGAAGCGCCGGAAGTCGCCGAGGAGCCGCCGACGGCGGAAGACAGGCCGGCTGCGGACGCGCCGGAAGCAGCTGAGGAGCCGCTGATGACGGAAGAAAGGCCGACGACGGAAGCTCCGGAGACCGAAGAGAAAAAAGCAGAAGTCATTGAGGAGAAAAGCGCGCCTCAGCCCAAAGCGAAAAAAACGCCCAAAAAGCGTTAAGAAACAATTAAGGAGGTTCTTTTTATGAGCGAAGCACTGGGAATGATAGAGACAAAGGGACTTGTAGGAGCCATCGAGGCGGCTGACGCTATGACAAAATCAGCCAACGTAGTGCTCATCGGATATGAAAAGATCGGTTCTGGACTCGTGACAGTGATGGTTCGCGGCGACGTCGGCGCGGTCAAGGCCGCCGTTGACGCAGGCGCCTGCGCGGCCGAGAAGGTCGGCGAGATCGTATCGCAGCACGTCATTCCGCGTCCTCATGCGGATGTTGAGAAGCTTCTTCCGAAGGGACTCTAAGAGAAGGTCATGGCTGAGAGCGCGGTTGGCAGGGGAAAGCTGATAAAGCTGGTTACGCGGCTGGTTTTGGAGGAGCTTGCCAAAGGGCCGAAGATACCGCTGGGCGTTTCAAACCGCCACATACACCTGAATCGCGGCGATATGGACGCGCTCTTCGGCGAAGGCAGCGAGCTGACGCGCAGGAACGACCTGGGGCAGCCCGGACAGTATGCGGCGGAAGAAACCGTGAGCGTCAAGGGGCCGAAAGGGCGGCTCGATAAGGTGCGCGTTCTCGGCCCGCTGCGTCCTGATACGCAGCTGGAAATATCGCTCTCCGACGGCTTCCTTCTCGGAGTGAGGCCGCCGGTGCGCGAATCCGGCAAGCTCGACGGAACGCCGGGAGTGGAGATAATCGGCCCCAAAGGCTCGGTGAAAAAAGAGGGCTGCGTCATCGCCGCCCTGAGACACATCCACATGTCGGATAGAGAGGCGGCCTTCTACGGCTTCAGCGACAAAGAAATTGTCGATGTTGAGGCCGGTTCGCCGGAGCGCTCCGCCGTATTCCGCGGCGTGCTGCTGCGCGTCAGCGACAAATACGCTCTTGAAATGCATATCGATACCGACGAGGCGAATGCCGTCGGCGCGAAAAACGGCGACTTTGTAAGAATCGTCGGAAGGGAAAAAAGCTGATGGCGGCCGACCTCACGACAGCCAACGCCACGCTGCTCGAATTTGAGCGGCTGGTGGAAGAGGGGGCGGCGAATACGTGGACGGGAGAGCTGAAGGTTGGAGTAGACCTTGGAACGGCCAACATTCTCGTCTCCGTAACGGACGCGGAAAACCGCCCCGTCGCCGGCGTCAGCACGCCGTCGCGCGTCGTGAGGGACGGCATCGTAGTAGACTACGTCGGAGCCATACAGACGGTGCGCTCGATGAAGGCGCGGCTGGAAGAAAACCTCGGCGTGAGGCTGACAAAGGCCGCCTGCGCCATTCCACCGGGAATATCTTCCGGCAACACAAAGGCGATAGGCAACGTCGTCGAAGCCGCCGATTTCAGACTGACGCGCATCGTGGACGAGCCGACCGCCGCAGCTTCTGTGCTGGGAATCAAAGACGGGGCTGTGGTCGACGTAGGCGGAGGCACGACAGGGATCAGCATTCTGAAAGACGGAGAGGTCATATTCACAGCCGACGAGCCGACTGGAGGCACGCACATGACCCTGGTTCTGGCCGGATTCAAGCGGATCTCGACCGACGAGGCCGAGCTGATCAAGAAGGACAGAGGGCGCGAGTCGGAGGTATTCCCAATAATCAGGCCCGTCGTGGACAAGATGGCCTCGATAGTCGCCGGCGCCGTCAGAGGATATGAAGTCGATACGATATATGTCGTCGGCGGCGCATGTTGTTTCAGCGAATTCGCTGGAATTTTTGAAAAAAGGATAGGTATCCCCACGGTCAAACCGGCGGCCCCGCTGCTGGTGACCCCGCTGGGAATAGCTATGAACGCATAAAGGCGGGTGATAGTGTGAGAGAGGAAACAATAGCCGGAATGTCAGAAGATGCTCTCGTCGCCGAGATCGTTCGCCGCGTGGAAGAGAAGTTAATCAGCGTGCAGAAAAAGGCGCTGGTCGTCTACACAGGCTCGCTGATAGGCTTCGTGCCGTCTCTTGTCAGCCTGCAGCAGCTCAGGCAGGCGGGCTTCGCCTTTGACCTCTTTCTCTCGAAAAGCGCACGGAAGCTGCTTGACGTCGATACGCTGCGCAAGGCGCTCGAGCCTGAGCGCTTCTATCAGGAAGAGACTCTGGAAATAGCCCCCGAGCTTCTCGCCGCCCCCTATTACACGCTGCTCGTCCCTGCCATGACGGTGAACACAGCAGCAAAAATCGCGGCCTGCATGGCGGATACGCCCGCCTCCAGAATAATATCAAACTCCATGATGCGCGGAAAAAACGTCGTCATAGCCAGAGACGGCTGCTGCCCGGAAAACGCCGAGCGCATAGCCAAAGGCTACAGGATGACCCCCGCGCTGAAGGCAAAGCTGACTGCGAATCTGGAGGCGCTGCGTGATTTCGGAGCGGTAATAGCCGGCTGCAACACGCTGGCCTATAAGACAGTGAAGCTGATACAGCCCGACCTTCACTCCTCAGAGGGGGCGGACGCAGCGGCGCTGAAAAAGGTTCGCTGCGCTAAAAAGGTAATCGGAAGAAAAGAGATAATATCACTTCCGGCCGGAGCGGCGCTGACAGTTTCAAAAGATGCGCTTATAACTCAGCTGGCGCGCGACGCGGCGTCACAGCGCGGCGTCAGCATAGAAAAAGAGGTGTAGAGCCATGTACCTGGCAAAAGTTATCGGTACGGTAGTATCCACCAGTAAAAACGAGGCTCTCATCGGAATGAAATTCCTGATAGTCGAGCGGCTCACAGGGCGGCTTGAAGTCGAGGGAAGAAGCGAAGTCGCGGTCGATTCCGTAGGCGCGGGCACCGGCGAACTCGTCCTGGTCTGCGAGGGAAGCTCCGCGCGCTGCATCTTCGGCGCGAACATGCCGGTGGACAAGGCCATCGTCGGCATCGTTGACACTGTAGAGGTCGAGTGACAATGGCGAACCTATACACAAAGACGGGAGATAAAGGAACAACCGGCCTTGTCGGCGGCAGCCGCGTAAGCAAGGCGGACGGGCGCGTCGAGTGCTACGGCACGATAGACGAAGCCGGCTCCATGCTCGGACTGGCATACTCGCAAAGCTCCACAGCCTATGTGAGGGAGAGCGTCCGCGCGATACAGGGACGGCTCTTCGCGCTGGCGGCCGAGCTGGCGAGCGACGAAAAGGGGCTGGAAAAGCTGCGGGACAGGATAGGGGAGGCAGATATCAGCTTCCTTGAGGGAATCGTGGACAAATGCACGGAGACCACAGGGCCGCAGCGCTCCTTCGTCATTCCCGGAGTCAACCCCGCCTCGGCCGCGCTCCATGTCGCGCGCACCATCGTCAGGCGCGCGGAGCGGGCCATCACGCGCTGCAACGAGAATATGCGCCCCGGGGCTGTATTCTTCCGCGACGAGCTGCTTCGTTATGTAAACCGTCTTTCAGACGCTGTATACGCTCTGGCGCGCTATGAGGAAACTCTGGCCTCTGAGCGTGAGCTGCGCCTCAAAGTGGAAGAGCTGGTAAAAAAAGAGATGCAAAAAAAATTCAGCGGCGGCGACGAGCCATTTACGCTGGAAAATATGAAGCGTATGGCGGAAGCGGCGGAAAAAAAGGCTAAAGAGATGGGCGTCCCCATCGTCTTCGCCGCGGTAGATATGGGAGGCAACCCCGTGCTGCTGCACAGAATGGAAGGCTCCCTGCTCGCCAGCATAGACATCGCGCTCAACAAGGCCTACACGGCGGCCTCGCTGAAAATGTCCACGGACGCGCTCGGCAAAATATCCCGCCCCGGAGAATTCCTCTACGGAGTGCAGAATACCAATCAAAACAGAATAGTCATCTTCGGAGGAGGATTCCCATATAAATATAAGGGCGAGATAGTCGGCGCAATCGGCGTCTCAGGCGGCACGGTTGACGAGGATATGGAAATAGCCGTGAGCGCGCTGAATTACAGGACTGGGGGTAACGATCAATGAATATAGACGCCGCTCTCCTTGAGGGCATAGTTAAAAAGGTAATGAGCAGAATCGACGCGGAGGCGGACGGCGCCTTTGACAGCCTCGGAATATTTGAAAAGATGGACGACGCGATAGAGGCCGCCGCCGCCGCGCAGCGCAAATACCTTGACCGCTCTATGGCGGACAGGGCGCGCTTCGTAGAGGCGATCCGGGCTGTTGCGACAAACGAGGAAAACCTTGCCTTCATGTCCAAATCCACCGTTGACGAAACAGGCATGGGCAACTATGAACACAAGCTCATCAAAAACCGTCTCGCGGCTGAGAAATCGCCCGGCATCGAGGATCTGACCACAGACGCCCTGAGCGGGGACGACGGGCTGACGATAGTCGAATATTCTCCATTCGGCGTCATCGGAGCCATCACCCCCACGACAAATCCGACTGAGACGATAATATGCAACTCCATTGGAATGCTCGCAGCCGGAAACACAGTGGTATTCAGCCCGCACCCGCGCGCTAAAAAGGTCTCCATCTGGCTTGTGCGCGAGCTGAACAGGGCGCTGGCGGCGGCGGGAGCGCCGGAGAATCTTATCGTAACGGTCTCGGAGCCGTCCATTGAAAATACCAATATCATGATGGCGCATCCAAAGGTGCGTATGCTGGTCGCCACAGGCGGCCCGGCGATAGTCAAAACAGTCCTCTCCAGCGGCAAAAAGGCGATAGGGGCCGGCGCGGGAAATCCGCCGGTAGTTGTTGACGAAAGCGCGAACATAGAAAAGGCCGCCAAAGACATCATTGACGGCTGCTCATTCGACAACAACCTTCCCTGCATAGCTGAGAAAGAGGTCATCGTCGTGGACTCCGCCGCCGATTACCTGATATTCAACATGAAAAAACAGGGGGCCTTTGAGGTTAAAGAGCCGGAGGCTATAGAGCGGCTGGCAGCGCTTGTAACCAAAGACGGCAAATCGCCCAGGACGGAATTTGTCGGCAAGAGCGCGAAATATATCCTCGAAAAGGCGGGGATAGCCGCGCCGGACGACACGCGCGTCATAATCATGGAGACGAAGGAGGAACATCCTTTCGTACAGGTCGAGCTGATGATGCCGATACTGCCCATCGTTCGCGTGGATAATGTCAACGAAGCCATCGATATGGCAGTGCGCGTAGAGCACGGCAACCGCCACACCGCGATGATACATTCAAGAAACGTGGACAGCCTGACGAAAATGGCAAAGCTGATACAGACGACGATTTTCGTTAAAAACGGCCCGTCATACGCGGGAATAGGCGTCGGCGGCATGGGACACACCACATTTACGATAGCCGGACCGACCGGCGAGGGGCTGACCTCGGCAAAGACCTTCGCGCGCAGGAGAAGATGCGTGCTGGTCGGAGGCATGGACATCCGCTGAGGATGAAGCAGCCATGAACGATAAGCTGATAAAGTCAGTTTCAGAGGCGGGGATAGTTGGGGCAGGCGGCGCGGGCTTTCCGACGCATGTCAAGCTCGCGGCGCAGGCCGAAACGGTAATCATCAACGGCGCGGAATGCGAGCCGCTGCTGCGCGTGGACAGACAGCTGATGGAGAAAGAGGCCGGAAAACTTCTGCGCGCTCTTGACCTCATTGTCGAGAGCGCTGGGGCGTCGCGCGGAGTGGTCGCGCTCAAGAGGCACTACCATGAGGCCGCCGCCGCTCTCAGAGGCGAGCTTGCCGCGCACCCCGCGCTCTCCCTCTGCGAACTGGGAAGCTTTTACCCGGCGGGAGACGAACAGGTCGTAGTCTATGAGGCTGCAGGCCGCATAGTCCCGGAGGGCGGAATACCCCTGAACGTAGGGGTTATAGTCGTAAATGTCGAGACGGCGCTGAACATCCTCGCCGCATACGAAGAAGGGCTTCCGGTAACAGACAAATACCTCACAGTGACCGGCGCGGTGCGTTCGCCTAAAAGCGTAAAGGTACCGATCGGAATCACTGTGAGCGAGGCGATAGAGCTGGCCGGAGGAGCCACGGTCGCGGACTATGCGGTGATAAACGGCGGCCCGATGATGGGAATGACCGTCGCGCCGGACAGCGTCGTCACAAAGACGACAAAAGGGCTGATTGTGCTGCCGTCCGGACACAGCCTGCTGACAAGCCTGAAAAAACCGCTCGAAAGAAGCATTCGCGACGCGGCGATAGCCTGTATGCAGTGCTCGCTCTGTACGGAGGTCTGCCCGAGACATCTTCTCGGCCACCGGATAGAGCCTCACAAAATGATGCGCATCGCCGCCTACGGAAGCGTCTGCGACGCGAAGCAAAGCCCGATGAACGCATACCTCTGCGTAGGCTGCCGCCTTTGCGAATATGCCTGCGTCATGGGATTGCAGCCGTGGAAATTCAACGCTTCAATAAAAAAGACGCTTACGCAGAACGGCGTAAAAAACAATCTGCGCGATACGCCGGAGCGCTGCGGCAGCTTTCGCGATTACAAGCTCTATCCGGTGAGCAAACTGCTGCGTCAGCTCGGCCTCGCGGAGTACGACAGGGCGGCGCCGATGGAGAGCGGAGAATACCGCTTCTCAAAGGTCGCGCTTCCGCTGCGGCAGGGGGCCGGCGCGCCGGCCGTGCCGGTCGTCGCGGCGGGCGACTGTGTGGCGCGGGGGGAGCTGATAGCGAAAATCCCTGATGGAAAGTTAGGCTCTAACCTCCACGCTTCGATAGGCGGAAGGGTTACTTTTGTAACAGAAAATGTTATAATAATTACCAGCAAAGCAACAGAATAACAAATACAGAGGAGGCAGTTTTTTATGGATATGTTTGCATTGGTAGCGGCTTTTGGCGGCGGCGCTTTCGGCGCTCTTCTCGGTGCTCTTCCTGCTTTTATCATGACAGGGTGCTTTGCGCTCGCAGGCGCGCTTATCTCCGCCGCCGGCGGAGCGGATATCGGCGTTGCTTTCCTGGCCTTCGGCTCGTTCATGGGGCCGCATATCGCCTTTGGCGGCGGAGTCGCGGCGGCGGCCTACGCCGGTAAAAAAGGTTCGCTCAAGGCAGGGAACGACATCGTTACCGCGCTGAACGGTCTTGGTCAGGCTGACGTGATAATCGTCGGAGGAATATTCGGAGTATTGGGTTACATCATCTGCGCCCTTCTGATGAAGACGCCGCTTGGCCCGATGACCGACGCTGTAGCAATGACAGTCGCGGCATCCGGCTGCATAGCGCGCCTCACCTTCGGAAAGACCGGACTGCTGGGAAAATACACCGGCAAGGGGCCGAGAGTCTGGATCACGGGCGGCAGCGGCTTCAGCTATAACGTCATGCTCGGAGCGGTTGTAGGTATAGCGGTCAGCTTCGTAGCGGCTCAGATGAAGAGCGCCGGCGTATCGGATGTCGCGCTTGGTTCCTTCCCCGTTATCTGCTTCGGCTTCTCCGCCATCACCCTGATATTTGCGCAGACGGGCTTTGCGGTTCCGACGACGCACCACATCACGCTCCCCTCGGCGCTCGGCGCGCTGACCGGAATAGCGGCGTGGGGGCCTGCCGGAGCGGCTCTCGGCGTGGTTATCGGGATACTCGCCAGCCTTCTGGGAGATTTCGCGGGCAACGCCTTCAACAGCCACAACGACTCGCATATTGACCCGCCGGCGATCACCATATTCACCCTTACCATAGTGGTGAGCATCATCAGAATGATGATAGTCAAATAAAATCGGGGCGGTTTTAATGGCAAACTCAATTGGCCTGCTGGAGGTAAAAAGCATTCCGCTGGGGATGCTGGCGACGGACGAGATGCTCAAGGCCGCGGACGTTAAGGCGCTCATCTCCACCCCTATCTGTCCGGGAAAATATATGATAGCCGTTTACGGCAACGTCGGCGCGGTAAAAAGCTCTATGGAAAGCGGCCTTCAGACCGCGGGAGAGTCCATAGTTTCGGACTACATCATAAACAACGTGCACGAGTCCATCCCCGCGGCGATCACCGGAACCTCGGAGGTGGAGAAGATACTCTCCATCGGCGTGATAGAGACGATATCGGCGCTCACGGCGGTGATGGCCGGAGACATAGCGGCGAAAGCCTCCAACATCAGGCTGATGGAGATAAGGATAGCAAGAGGGCTGGGAGGCAAGGGCTTCCTCGTATTCACAGGCGAGCTTTCGTCCGTGAAATCCGCGATGAACTCATGCCTCAGCCAGCTGAAAGAAAGCGGCGAGATAACCGGCAGCTGCGTAATACCCTCGCCGCACCCCGGATTCGTGGAAAAGCTGCTGCTGAACTGAAAGGAGGCGTTTTGATGGCCGAAAATTGCCCGCAGTGTCACTACATACCTTCCGACAAAAAGAAGAAGGAAGAAGAAGAATGTCCGCAGTGCTTCTATGAGCCGAACGCGGAAGACAAAAAAGCCGGAGAAGATTCCGACTGCGCTCAGTGCTTCTACGAGAGCAAGCCGGAAAAAGAACCGGAGGAATGTCCGCAGTGCTTCTACGACGTCGCCGCGATAAAGAAGGAAGAAGAAGGCGCGGCTGAGCCGGCGAAAGAGGCGGCAAAAACGGAAGAAGATGGCTGCCCGCAGTGCTTCTACGGAGGAGCAGCGGCGGAAAAAGAGCCGGAAGAATGCCCGCAGTGCTTCTATGAGCCGAACGCGGAAGACAAAAAAGCCGGCGAAGATTCCGACTGCGCTCAGTGCTTCTACGAGAGCAAGCCGGAAAAAGAGCCGGAGGAATGCCCGCAGTGCTTCTACGACGTTGCGGCGATAAAGAAAGAGGAAGCCGAAGCCGAGGCGGCCGAAAAAAAAGCCGGAGTGCGCGTCTACACCATGCCGGAATGCGGTCACTGCCGGATGGTGATGGACTTCCTCAAGGCGCGCGGCGTCCCCTTTGAGGCAATCAGCATACCGACCAGCAAAGAGGCCCAGCACTTCATGGAGACGAACGGCTTCGTCAGCGCTCCTGTAACCGTGATAGGCGACGTCAAAATAATGGGCTCCGAAATAGCGGAAATCAAAAAGGCGCTGGGACTCTGAGAGAAACGGAGTGTTAAAGATGGATCTGAGCGATTTTGGCAAAGTGGAAGACGGAAAGCTGCGCCTTGTACAGGAGATGGTGCCCGGCAAACAGGTCACGCTGGCTCATATCATAGCCAGCCCCGACGAAATAATTTACAAAAAGCTGGGACTCAACCCCGACCTTGACTACAAGCAGTCCGCTATTGCCATATTGAGCATGACTCCATCTGAAATTTCCGTGATAGCGGGCGACATCGCGATAAAAACGTCGTCGATAGACATAGGCTTTATCGACCGTTTCAGCGGGACCTGCATATTCACGGGGAGAATATCCAATGTGCAGTCGGCTGTCAACAGCATCCTGACCTACCTGAAAAACAAGCTGGGATTTACGATCTGTGAAATAACGCGCACATGAAAAAGATAATCCTGATGGGGCGCAGCGAATGTGGAAAGACGACGCTGATACAGGCGCTCCGGGGCGGTACGATAGCCTATCACAAGACGCAGTACATCAACCACTACGACATAATCATCGACACGCCGGGCGAGTACGCGGAAAACAGCACGCTTTCAAAAGCGCTCGCCCTTTACACCTATGAAGCTGACGTAGTTGGATTGCTGCTTTCAGCGACGGAAGAATACTCCCTCTACCCGCCCTGCGTCACAGCCAGCTGCACCCGTCCCGTTATAGGGATAGTGACGCAGACGGACCACAAAGGGGCGAATGTCGAAAGGGCGCACAACTGGCTGGATCTGGCCGGATGCAGCCCCATCTTCCACGTCAGCTCATATACCGGCGAGGGGCTGTGGCAGATACTGAACTACCTGAAAGAGCCGGGAGACGTACTCCCGTGGAAAACGGAAGAAGAGGCCGAAAGGCCGCGAGAGGTGCTCTCCGATAAATACGGAGAGCTGCGCGACAACGCAGCAAAAGGAGAGAAATAAAATGGCAAACCGCATGATATGGAATGGAACTGCCTACTTTGGAGCCGGAGCGATCAAAAGCATACCCGAAGAAGTCGCGCGCCGCGGATTCAAAAAGGCGCTTATAGTAACAGACAAGGATCTCGTCAAATTCGGCGTGGCGAAAAAAGTATTCGACGTCCTTGAAGAAGCGGGACTCCCGTACGAGGTATTCGACGGACTGAAGCAGAATCCGACGATAAAAAATGTACAGGACTGCGTAGCGGCATTCAAGGCGGCCGGAGCGGACTACTTGATAGCGATAGGCGGCGGCTCTTCGATGGACACGGCCAAGGGAACAGGCATCATCGTAAACAACCCCGAATTTGCCGACGTTCGTTCCCTTGAGGGCGTCGCCCCGACAAAACATCCCGCAGTGCCCATCTTCGCAGTGCCGACGACAGCCGGAACGGCGGCGGAAACCACAATCAACTACGTCATCACCGACGAAGAGAAGAAACGTAAATTTGTCTGCGTAGACCCGCACGACATCCCGCAAATCGCCATAGTGGACTCCGACATGATGAGCTCCATGCCAAAGGGACTTGCGGCGGCGACCGGCATGGACGCCCTGACCCACGCGATAGAGGGCTACATCACCCCCGGCGCCTGGGAGCTGGCCGACATGTTCAGCCTCAAATCCATACAGCTCATAGCTGAAAATCTGCGCGCCGCCGTTCACGACGGCTGCCCCGAAGCGCGCGAAAAAATGTCGCTCGGCCAGTACGTGACAGGCATGGCCTATTCAAATGTCGGCCTCGGACTCGTACACGGAATGGCCCACCCGCTGGGCGCCTTCTACGACATGCCGCACGGAGTGGCGAACGCGCTGCTGCTGCCCTACATAATGGAATACAACGCGGAATACAGCGGAGAAAAATATCGCGAAATAGCGCGCGCATTCGGAGTAAAGGGAGTTGACGGCATGACCCCGGCCGAATACCGCAGAGCGGCGGTAGACGCGGTGCGCCAGCTTGCGCTCGACGTGAACATCCCGCAGAAGCTCTCCGCGCTCAACGTAAAAGAAGAAGACCTCGAAGCGCTTACAGAATCGGCCTTTGCCGACGTATGCACGCCGGGCAACCCGCGCAAGGCGACGAAAGAGGATATCCTCGCACTTTACAAAGAAGCCTTTTAACGACGCGCAGCGCCGCGATAAAACCAACTGCTGAAACATTGATAAATAGAGGGGGCGTACCTTTTCGCCCCCTCTATTTGCTTAATTTTGCCGCCGTAAAAGAATATATATAATCCGTAAAAATAATCGTTTTAAGTTATTGACAAATAAGACAAAAGATGATAAATTTTATCCAGTTAGATGAAGCTAACGTAAATAAAAAAACAGGAGGATTCTCAGATGTCTCTTATAGGAAAAGAAGTCAGCGATTTCAAGACAAAGGCATACCACGATTATGAATTCAAGGATATATCAAAAGGCGACATCCTCGGCAAATGGTCTGTATTCTTCTTCTACCCGGCGGACTTCACCTTCGTCTGCCCCACGGAGCTGAAAGATCTGGCAGATAAATACGATGAGTTCAAAAAGATCGGCTGCGAAATATATTCCGTATCCTGCGATACGCACTTTGTCCACAAGGCATGGCAGGATGCTTCGGAGACCATCAAGGCGATAAAATTCCCGATGCTCGCGGATCCGAACGGGCAGCTCGCGCGCGACTTTGAAGTGATGATAGAAGATGCGGGACTTGCCGAGCGCGGAACCTTCATCGTCAACCCCGAGGGCAAAATCTGCGCTTACGAGGTCAACGCCGGCAACGTCGGCCGCAACGCTGACGAACTATTCCGCAAGGTACAGGCTTTACAGTTTGTGGCGAAATACGGAGATAAGGTCTGCCCCGCCAAATGGACGCCTGGAAAAGAGACGCTGCAGCCCGGCATCGGCCTTGTAGGAAAAATATAGAGCGTACCTTCACCCATACCAACATAAAAAAACAGCGCCTTGTACGCAGAGGCGCTGTTTTTGCGCGGAAGAGAAACGCCGCCGCGTGTTAGAAATAACATCTGGATAACAATCGTTTTTGTTGATATAATAATCTATAGTAGTGTCGGGTGTGGAAGGAGGAAATATATATGCGAATACAGGCAGGCAGGCAGGCAGGCAGGTACTAATGCCTTCACTCTCGTGGAGGTTCTGATAACGATAGTAGTGATAGGAATACTGGCCGGATTGATGATGATTTCCAGCGGCAGCGCGACTGATAAGGCGGAGGAGACGGCCTGCCTTAACAACAGAAAGGTACTTCAGCGGGAATACAATGTCCGGCACAGTACGGAAGCGTCAAAAAATTTTGAATCTCTGATGGACGAGGTACTTCAAGCACAAAACAGGGGAATAAAGATATATTCGTCGCCTGTATTCTATTCAATCAGCGACATATGTCCCGCAAAAGGCGTTGTTGCGGCTTCACTGCCTGATATTCGGGATAGTTCGAGAGTCACGGTCGCCTGCGCGCTGCACAGCGACAATCTGGACGACACGCTGTTTGTTCAGCTGAGCAACCTCCTGAATAAGGAGGATATTGTTGATATACATTCTGGTAATGTGCATGTAACGGACTTAACGAGCTACTTTGATACCGGTAATCGGGCAGGCAATATAGAGGCGACGCTGGATTCTACAGGTGTTAATTTTGGACAATATTTTAAGGATTACCTAGCGAGGATAACGGGGCTGGATATGAGCAGTTATCCATGGCAGATACAGAGAACGAGCCTTGTTAAACAGAACGGAAACTACAACTATACGATAAGCTGGTCAACGCAGAAAATCGACAACCTGCAAAAGGGAGATACTATCTCTGTTACAAGATACAGCACTGAGACGGGGAAGACGGAAACTGGAACGGCCAAGGTGACCACCAAAGTAAACGGTGGAAAGACAATAAAAGTATTCGATATGACTACCTTTGTGCCTGATTGATTACGTCTCTCTAAAAAGTAATATTCAGCATAGTCAAATATAGTCTCTAAAGGCCCATCTCCGGCCTCCGCCGCCGGAAAGGGGCTTTTTTTGTGTTTGGGGCTCGTTATGGACTATGTGCTTATATCAGAAATCAAAACCGCTTGTCTTGTGCGATTTTTATTTTTATGCGAGATATGCAAGAAATTAAGCATAAAAAATCTCAAAATATCATGCTTAAATATTGACATTTACTGCAAGAAGATATATTATGTCCGCGTTGCGGAGATATAGCTCTTAAAAGGAGTGGTTATGATGGCTAAGATAGAAGATATATTCGGCACGATGGTATTCAACGAGTTTACGATGAAGCAGCGCCTCCCCAAGGAGACATTCAACGCGCTGAAAAAGTCTGTCAGCGAGGGCAAGCCGGTCGCGCGCGACATTGCCAACGTAGTCGCCAACGCTATGAAGGACTGGGCGGTGGAGAAGGGGGCGACGCACTTCACTCACTGGTTCCAGCCAATGACCGGCATCACCGCGGAGAAGCACGACAGCTTCATATCTCCGCTTGACAACGGCCGCGTGATAATGGAATTTTCCGGCAAGGAGCTTATCAAGGGCGAGCCGGACGCCTCCTCTTTCCCCTCCGGCGGGCTGCGCGCCACCTTTGAGGCGCGTGGCTACACGGCGTGGGACCCTACATCTTACGCCTTTATCAAGGAAAACACGCTCTGCGTCCCTACGGTCTTCTGCTCCTACGGCGGAGAGGTGCTGGACAAAAAGACGCCGCTCCTGCGCTCGATGGACGTCATCAACGCGCAGGCGCTGCGTATACTGAGGCTCTTCGGCAATAAGGAGGTCGCCCGCGTCGTAACGACTGTGGGGCCGGAGCAGGAATATTTCCTCGTGGACAAGGAGCTTTACAAAAAGCGCAAGGATCTTCGCTTCACCGGGCGCACGCTCTTCGGCGCGAAGCCGCCCAAGGGGCAGGAGCTCGACGACCATTATTTCGGCGCGATACGTCCGCGCGTGAGAGAGTTCATGGCAGATCTTGACGAAGAGCTGTGGAAGCTCGGAATCCTCGCGAAGACGGAGCATAACGAGGTCGCCCCCGCACAGCATGAGCTTGCGCCCGTCTTTACCAACACGAATATCGGCTGCGACCACAACCAGCTTACAATGGAGCTGATGAAGAAGGTGGCCGACCGTCACGGGCTCGTCTGCCTGCTTCACGAAAAGCCCTTCGCGGAGGTCAACGGCTCCGGTAAACATGTCAACTGGTCGCTGGCGACGGATACCGGAGTCAACCTGCTCGACCCTGGCAAAACTCCCTCGGAAAACGCACAGTTCCTGCTCTTCCTCTGCGCCGTGATAAAGGGCGTGGACGAATATCAGGATATGCTGCGCGCCACAGTCGCGACGGCCGGCAACGATCACCGTCTCGGCGCGAACGAAGCGCCGCCGGCTGTCATTTCAATATTCCTCGGCGATGAACTGATGGATATTCTGGAATCAATAGAAAAGGGAGCCGACTATAAAGACAGGGTCGCGAGCCAGATGGAAATAGGAGTCGATATGCTGCCGCTTTTCCGCAAGGATACGACGGACCGCAACCGCACTTCGCCATTCGCTTTTACAGGCAACAAATTTGAATTCCGCATGGTTGGCTCCAGCCAGTCCATAGCGGGGCCGAATATAGCTCTCAACACGATAGTCGCGGACGAGCTTGAACAGTTCGCGGACGAGCTTGAAGGGGCCGAGGACTTCAAAGCGGCGCTGAACGGCCTGATCAGAAAGACAATTTCGGAGCACAGGCGTATCATCTTCAACGGAAACGGATACGAGGGCGCGTGGCTGGAAGAGGCCGAGCGGCGCGGGCTTTCCAACTATCCGACGACCCCCGACGCGCTGCCGCACTATATCGACGAAAAGAATGTCGCGCTGTTTACCAGACATAAGGTATTCACAGAGGTCGAAATGCGCTCGCGCTGCGAGGTTCACCTGGAGAATTACTGCAAGGTGCTCCGCATAGAGGCGCTGACGATGGCGGAGATGGTGCGCAAGGACATCATTCCGGCCTCTTACACATACCTGAAGCGCCTCAGCGAGACGGCGGTGGCTGTCAAAAGCGCCTGCCCGGAGCTGGACTGCGCGATGGAGATCAATATGCTCAAACATCTGCGCACGCTCACAGATTCGCTCTATATGAATCTCAACAGGCTGGAAGAGCTGATCGCGGCTTCGCCGGAAGGAAGCGAGCTTGAAAAAGCCATATACTATCGCGACATGGCGCTGCCCGTGATGGGCGAACTGCGCGCCGCGGCCGATGAGATAGAAAAATTTGTAGGCGAGAAATACTGGCCTTACCCGACCTACGGAGAGCTGCTCTACAGCGTCTGATAACTGCGACCTCTTCACGCGCCTCACATCCGGCGCATATATAAACCCCCTCTACACGCGGAAGGAGGCTATCGTATGATTAGCCTCCTTCCGCATCTCGTGCGCCGCCGGTCATAAACTCCGTTTGCAACAGCCTGCCCATTCGGCTGTCGGCAGCTCTAACCAGCGTAAGCGCTGTCAGTAATATTATTCAACGCGCTGTTCATCTCCGGAGACTTCATCCTCGAATGGGATCTTATGCTCCTCAGCGCAGTCGAAGCATATCACAACGTCGTCGCCCTTTTCGTCCACAGCCTCGTGGAAAAGGTCGCAGCATTCGCGCAGCGCTTTCTGGCATATCGCGCATCTTAACATCGTTATCACCCCTGCTTCTTTTTTACCGAATAACCGAATGTCCCTATCTGCCGGCCGAGCGCGTAATACTTTCCGTGCGCCGTCGCCGCCAGTCCGGCCCTCTCAAGGTGCAGAACTCCCTTTGCGTCGAGCAGCTTTTCCTCGACATTTACGGCGAGTATCTTTGACAGAAACATTTCGTGGCTGCCGAGTGGAATATATTTCTCGACGCGGCACTCGATATTGACCGGGCTTTCGGCTATCATCGGCGCCCCGACCTGCGTCGCCGCCTCCGCGGTGAGCCCCCGCAGCGAGAATTTGCGCATGTCTCGCCCCGACCTGACGCCGCAGAAATCGGCGTTCCATACCAGCCGCTCTGTAGTGAGATTGATAACGAACTCTCCGCTCTCCTTTATCAGAGAGTAAGAATGACGCTCCGGACGAAGGGATATATAGGTCATCGGAGGCTCGCTGTTGACTATGCCGGTCCACGCCACCGTCACGATATTCGATTTTTCCATACTCCCGCAGGAGACCATCACCGGAGGCAGCGGATACAGCATCGTTCCCGCTTTCCATGTAACCTTGCCCAACCTGCTCACTCCTTTTTCCGCCCCGTAAGGCGGGGCATTTCGTATTATAATAATCCCTGTTATTATAGCGCCAAAGCCGCCGGCGGGGGAGAGCGACCTTACCCTTTCTGCCTCTCGCGTCAGAAGGGGAGCGGAGCCGTGGGCTTTGACATACGAGCCGCCGCAGGAGAACGACGGCCGGAGATGAAGGAGCGTTGCGCAATGGCATTCAGTGAGATTATTCCTAAGCTTTATCGTATAAACCTGCCGATACCGCGGGGAGGTTTTGAATCCTTTCTTGACGGCTGGCTGATAAGAGACGAGAAACGCCGCAGGACGCTGCTTGTGGAAACAGGGCCTGCGAGCGCCGTTGGGGAGCTTCTGCGTCAGCTTGATTCAAATGGCGTTGAAAAAATAGATTATCTGCTTTTCACGCACATTCATCTTGACCACTCAGGAGGGGCTGGGCATTTTTTGAAGGCTCACCCCGAAACGAAAGCGACCGTTCCTGCAAAGGGACGCCAGCATCTTATAGATCCGCGAAAGCTGATTGAAGGCAGCCGCGGCTCGCTCGGAAGCCTTTGCGACCTCTACGGCGAGCCGCTCCCCGTCCCGGAAGAAAACATGCTCCGCCCTGAAGAGGCAATCCCAGGGCTGACAGTGATAGATACGCCGGGTCACGCGCCGCATCACAGCTCATATATATATGAGTTGGATGGACGGAGGCTGCTCTTTGCCGGAGAAGCCGCGGGCTGCTGGTTCCCCCTTGATGGGGGCGACTTTTTCATGCGTCCCGCTGCGCCGCATAAATTTTTCTACGATACGGCGATCGCCTCGCTTGAAAAGCTGCTGGCGTTGGAAGATATAGATCTGGTCTGCTTCCCGCACTCCGGCTGGCTCAAAGATGGCAAGGAGCTATTTCTGCGCGCCAAAGAGCAGATGAAGCTGTGGCTTGAGATAACATCCTCCCTGCCAGCATCGGCGGACAGAGAAGCCGCCGCCGCCGCGCTGAAAGCGGGAGACCCAATGCTCAAAAAGCTTGCGCTGCTGCCGGAAGCGGTAAGAAAGCGCGAAGAATTCTTCATCCGCCAATCAGCCAACGGTTACCTCGGCTGGCTCAGAAGAAACAAAACGGCATAGCAGCAAAGAACCCGCGCAAAAAATAGAAATCACAGCGGAGCCGGGCACAGCTGCTTTTCTTTTGCGGCGATGGATTACGAAGAAAGGGAACGCGGAGGCGCTCCCTTTCTTATCTGCTTTTACGTTTTTTTATTTCTTTCTTCTTGAAAACCATCTTAAGTCAGACTGGATTGCACTTTTTATATAATCGAGCTTAGGCGCGACCTCCGGGTCTTCGGAGGACATAGAGAAGAAGTGCCTGATGAATGCGGCGAATATTCCCATAAAGATGCCAAGCAGCGTCGCGAGAATGACGATTTTTGTTCTTTTAGGGGAGTCCTTCAACTCAGGGTAGGTCGGAGCCCCTAATGCCTGGATGAGGAGCGGGTCGTTGAGTTCATTGATTTTAGCGCTCTCGTACTGGTTCAGCAGAAGCTGGTATAGCCTTTCCCTGAATTTGTATTCGCGGAATAGCGCCGCGTATTCAAGCGATGTCTCCGGCAGTTTGCTAAGTCCGACGCCGGAGAGGGGAACAGTGCCTGTTTTCGCGCTGTCGGCCTGAAACTGCCTGCGTATCGCGTCATATTCGGCCTGCAGCCGCTTGACCTGTGGATTTTCGCTTGTTGCGAAGCGCCTTGCAGCGCGCAGCTCGATCTCTTTGGCGAGCATACGCGCCTGCAGCGCGGCCAGAGCGGTAACGTCGGATGGGGCGCCGCCTGTCGACATCATGCCGGTTCTCTTCTGGAAGGCGACAAGGTCATTCTCTGCCTGTGAAAGCTCTTTTCCAGTATTCTTAATTTGTTCCTCAAGGAAGAGGCGTTTCTGCGCGTCAGGAGTGATAGCCACCTCCTGCATCACGCTCAGCGTCTCATCGAATACCGATTGAGCGAGCGTGACCGCCATGTCCTGCGATGTGTCTTTGACAGAGACGGTGATAATGCCGCTCTGCTTGTCGGCGTTGGCCTGCACATTTTCCGAAAGGGCGGCACGTACCTTTGAACGCATTTTCTCTTCCTTTTCGCCCTTTGGCAGGAAAGATTTTATCAGTCCGATGATACTGAAGCCCTCCGCTTCGCGAGTCATCAGCCCGTTCGCGTCTATCACTCTGTCAAGAACTGCTGGGCTTTTTATGACGCCGACGATGGTGTCGGATGTTGTCGCCAGCGAGGCGCCAAGCAGGTCACCCATACCGGATGCGGCAAGCATCGCCGCCGCGCCGGATTTCGCGCCGCCTCCCGGCGGCATGATCAGTACCGTGCTTTTGTATATAGGAGTCGCCAGCAGCGCGTAGACGATTGCGATTACAGCGAAGGCCGTCGCGATTTTTGCGACAAACCAGCGCTGCCGCAGCAGGATTACAAAGAGATCCAGCAGCGATATCTCATATGCTTCATCATTCGTGTAGTTGTTATCTGTCATTACAATAGGCTCTCCGTTAATTAAAAGATGTAGTCGACAGCGGCGACGCCGAGCACCAGTTTATAGACGATATCGATGATATCCGTCATGTTGCGCATTGTCGGCTGGAACATCAGCTTTTCCGGTACGACGATGAAGTCGCCCTCTTCGATCTTCTGCGCTCGTTTGCCTGCGAAGGCGCGGATGGTCGAGCCGTCAGGCTTCATGATATAGGTGCGTTTTGCGTTGGCGGAGACGGAATAGCCGCCCGCCATTCTGATGTAGTCGCTGATAGGCTGTCCTTCGCGGAATACAAAGGTGGACTGCGCCGTAACCGCCCCTATGACCTGTACTGTGCCGGGCTCTGACGGGATATGGAGGCGGTCGCCTTCTTCAAGGATGACGTCGAATGGGCTGCCCTTGATCAGCTTGTAGTCTTCCGGTATCTGAATGATGACCCGTCCTGTAGCCTTGAGTCCGCGCAGCGCAACCATAAGCCGCTCTTTCTGCGTTACCTCCGCCTGTGCGAAAGTGACGTCTCTGGTCGTCGTCGCCGTCGATACAGCCTCGTTAGCCGCAGCCGCCATTTCGCGCTCCATGCGCAAAACCATCTCGTCGATATTTCTCTGCTGCTGCGTTCTCACGCTGTTGCGGATAAATACAGCGCCGCGCGGGAAGGCATCTTCTGCAAAGCCGCCGGCGCGCTCAAGCAGCGAGGAGAGACGCTCTCCCCGTTTTATGGCGTAGCTGCCGGGATATAACACGCGTCCGGTCACCTGAGCGCTGCGATAGAGATTCCAGTCCGGCACGGTGCGGACGAATATATAGTCGTCGCGCTGGAGCAGGAAGCGCCCCTTACCGTCAAGTACATCTTTAAGGTTGACCATCATGCGTGTCGTCACAGGCCCCTGTTCGCTTACCTGGATGCGTGTAAGCTCGCCCTCGCTGGAGGCGGTGTAGAGCAGGCCTCCTGCGCGGTTCAGTACGTCAGCCAGCGTCGTCATACCCGGCTCGATCGCGTAGACGCCGGGCTGGATGACCGCTCCGGCTATGCGGACGTTGATTGAGCCGCCGGGGACGGCGAATATTTTAACGAGGTCGCCGTCCTGAAGCTTCTGCGACGCGGCGTTCTTCTGCGTAAGCTCTGATTCAAAGGCTGTCCTTATAGTATTGTTTTCAACGCGAACTATCTGCACGCGCCCCTTGTAAGCACCTGAGGTGAGGCCGCCAGCCAGTTTTATGATATCCTCAAGCCGTTTTTCATTTTTCTTCAGCTCGTATATGGCTGGACGTTTGACATTTCCAGCGATCGATACGAGTTCACCGACTGTAGGTATGAAGATAACGTCGCCGTCACGCAGCCGCGCGTCGCCTTTACGGCTGCCGTGCAGCAGAAGTTCGTAGACGTCGAGCGTAGCTATTTTTTTGTTGGCGCGCTTTATCTCAATGGCGCGCATAGAGCCTGAGAGCGCCGGGCCGCCGGCCTGCGATAGGACGTCTATCAGAGTCGCCATTGATGAGACTGCGTAAGCTCCCGGGCGCGCCGCGTGTCCGGTCACGTAGACGTTGATGGTGTGCAGCCTGCCCATTGAGACGTTTATCTCGAAGTCGTTCAATATTCTCCCGTATGCGTTCTCTATCGCCTTTTCCAGCTCCGCGAAGGTCATTCCGGCCGCGCTGAGCGGCCCTGCCTTCGGAAGGGTCAGAACGCCGTCCCTGTCTACGATCAGATTTGCTCTGATGTCGTCGTAGCCCCACAATGTTATACGTACCTCGTCTCCCGGCGCGACCACGTAGTTTGGCCCTACAGGGGCGTAAGTTAACGTGTTTGTGCGGCGCGAGGCGAAGAAGTCCGCGCCGAAGCGTCTCAGCCTGCCGCGAAGATTGTCGTACATCGTGCTGCCCTTGACCTCTCTGGGATCGAGTGATGACGACCTTGCCGTAGTGGCGTCAGGCGCGGAGGTAGTTCCGATACGCTCATCTTCCCTTTCAAGGCTCTCGTTGACGACGGTTGTTTCCGGTTCCGATGCCGACGGGTCGCTGATGGCTAACGGGTCGGTAAGGGCTGAGGTGTCCGTCTCCGACATATCGGAGGTATCAGCGGCTGTGTCTCCGGCAAATATGCCTCCCTCCGCCGTTCCTTCCGCTGTAGCCGCGTCGCCGGGGCTATTCGCGCCGCCCCCCTGTCCGGTCAGCGCGGCGGCGGCTGCCGCTACAGAGCCGGAGTCAGCGGCAAAGGAAGCAGTCGGAGCCGCGAGCATGAAGAGAGAGAATACAAGAACCAACAAGGCTATTCCACGATTTTTCAACATTTTGTTCCTCCAGAATCAATATTGCCAACCCACAAATATGTAAGAGCTGCGCGCCTATATCGCGCACTATATTTTATACGCATCAGAGGAAAAATTCCATATCCAGTTTAGAAATCAGTCCTCGCCGACAGCCTTGTCTATCCTCCATTTTCCGCTGACGTAATCTACGAAGCCGTAGCTTTGGGCAGCTTCCGATTGCCATGCGTCGTCTCCGCGCATCTGCATACAAAGCCGCTCCAACTGAGCGCCGACCTCCTGATATAGCCGCTCCGGCTGCAGCTCGCCGACGAGTGCCTCCGGCGTCTGCCAGGCGCCGGGCATCTTGCCGGCGAAAAGCCTGAAGGTCGACAGCAGCGTGAATTCCTCGTCCCAGTATGTATTGCTGGCGTGTCCGTCGTACCAGACGGAGAGCGGCAGATGCAGAATCATGCCGGCATCGGTGAAGCTCTTGCCTGTTGTTTTGCGGTCTGTGTCCGTATAATAAAAGCCTACTTTCGCGGCATCCCAGTTTCTCACCGCGTCGAGCCTATAGCCTTTGTCGCCGTCTACGAACTTTCCGTAACGAGCCGTTACGTCGGCGTTGTAGGTTGAATCGTGGTAGCCGCCCTCTACCCACCATGAAAGCTCCCAATCATTGTCGCCGAACATCGGTGAATGGAAAAGTGTGTTCATCATCTCCCCCAGCTTATAGTCGGCAATGCCGCCGAAAGAGTCATAATCGCGCTCTTTGGTGACGGAGAGGCGTCCGCCGCCCCAGAGGTTCGTCTTTGGCAGATACCAGCGACCCCAGAGGTTAGCGCCGAAATAGTTCTCGTTCAGATAGCCGAACTCGCCGAGAGCCCAGAGGTTTTTGTCAAATTTATAGAGGTAGCTGAATACGCCTTTCCATATACGAGTGGTGTCGTTCATCTCCGGCTCCCACCATATTTCGACATTGTTGTGCAGCGGCTGGCGCACCTTCAGGTAGGCCGCCCACCCCTGAGATGAGCGCAGCTGCGCTATCCAGTCCAGGTCAGTGCGCGCCATGAAGGGCATCTTGTCGAGCTGCTTGTCGATGCGCGGCTCGAAGGCCAGCGCCGCGCGTATCTCTCCCCAGCCGTTTCTGATGCTTTCGCCCGGTCCGGCCATTATCTCCCATTTGGAATCGGGGAGAGTGCCGTACTTTGTCTTGTCAGCCCAGCTGTAATTTTTTCGTCCGATGTCAAATTCTCTGATCTTGTCCATGCGCACGAGCGCCATCTGCTCCGTGTTCAGCTCAAGACGCGAGACGGGGAGACCTCGCGCCATCAGAACGCAGGTGAAGCTTTCCGTATCCCACGGTATCATTCGTGAGGCTTCGATTATTGCGCGCGCCATGGCCTGCGATTGCGAGGCGTAGCCGATGTTCTCAAAGGCGACATGAACCCTTTTGTCGCCGGCGAGCACCACGACATTGCGCAGTCCGAAGCCTTTTTTGCCAAGCTTTTCCTGCAGCTCCGCGGCTATTTTCTTTATGTCCGTATCCTTCCAGTCGGAGGTCAGCGGCTCGACCGCTTTGGGGGGATGCGAGCCGCCGAAGAGCGGCTTGTTCAGATCGTAGGCGTAGCTTATACCGAAGCACAGCTCCTCGCCACGCTGGTAGCTGAGGCTCCCCATCAGTCCGAAGTCGGTTTTGAGGACCACGCCGTAGTTGAACTTTGAATCCGCCTCATGCGGATGTATCAGAACGCCGCTGACACGCTCGGAGGCGTAGTCCATCGGGCTGTATTCCACCTTAAATTCCAGCCAGTCAAGCGGCGCCCATGAAATACCTCCGTAGAATCCGTTGTACATATCTGTCGCGTAGCCCAATGTCAGCGCGGTCTTTCCGTATCTCCAGGTTGCCGCGCCGAAATAGCCCTTTCTCAGCTCTGTTCCCATCATATCCATCACGCCGGCGGCGACGGATGGGATGAGCCTGTTTTGCTCTATCAGCAGCAACTTCAGGTCGAGTCCCTTGTCCTTGTAGTAGCCGAAAGCCTCCGAGACCTTTGCCGCGTCGTTTTCATATTCTGTCAGGCGCAGATTAAATTCCAGCCAGGGAAAGAGGCCGAGATTCGCGGCGTATGTCCTGTAAGGCGAATAGCGGCTGTAATGTATCCAGCCCGCGCCGTCGCCTGGCAGCTCCGCAGTCGGGTACTCCCACAATCCGGTGAAACCGCTGTTGGAAGGGGTTGCGGCGTTGGCGCAAAAAGGCCGGTATGAAAGATTCAGTATAAGTGCGATGGCTGTAAAAAGAACAAATAATTTTAATCTTCTCAACAGAGTGTCACATCCATTATTTCAGATTGTAGTCGTTTGAAATTGTTAATATTAATAAAGCCCCTTCATACGAAGGGGCTTATTCGATATTTTTTACGCGGCTTACTTCTTACGGAAGTAAAGAAGCGGAAGCGCGCCGAGAAGAAGCATCAGAGGAGCGGCGCCTGCGTTGCATCCGCTGGAGCCGGAGTCGCTGCCGGTATGTTCTTGAGTGCCGAGGAATATATTATTCACGGAGAAATAGGCTGCAAAATCAACGTTTGAAATTGTTACTGTCATATAGCCGGTACTGGCATTTGATGACGTTGTTACAGGGTAGCGCTGGAATTCAGTAGCGCCGGGAGTGGAAGGCAGAATCCATGCAAATGTTGGGGCGGCGCTTGGAACGTTGGCCGGTGTGAGAGTCAAAACGATATTCCCACTTCCGCTGTAGTTGTTAAGATTAAGTGTAAGCCCAGTTAAAATATTGGCGCGCCAATCACTGTTGCTCGTTACAAAAGTTTTGCCGCTGATGGCGCTCTGAGTGTTCGCCAGAGATATTGGTTCAACACTGACAATTTCAGCGTTGGTGACTTTTACGTCCGCGCTGGTGATAACGATCTCTTTATAGCTATTAGAGACATGCCCGCCGCTGGCGGCCATCGCCGCCGAACCAAAGGCCAGAATGGCCGCCACGCACACAAATACTAACAATTTCTTCATTTGAAACTCCTCCTGCTCAGTGATTTTATTTGTAAAACCTTCTGGTATTCTCGCATTTTTACGGCGTTGTGTCAATCACATTTTACTATTATTTTACATTTTTTACTGATACGGCTTCATGTCGGAATGATATGTCCGTTATTTTCCATACAAATATGTCACGCCGCCTTTAGAGCCGCTGCCGGCTCTTTTTTGGAAGAATATATCTATGAGGCGTATCGCCAGATCGGGGTCGACGAAGCGGCGTTTCGCGCTATCCTTCCACTCCCTCATCTTCACATCGGCCATGAAGGAGTGGCGTTTCAGCCAGCCGCGCCAGTAGTCCTCTTTCAGCTGCTCGTAGAGCAGCGGGATAATGTCTCCCGGATCTTCCGGCACTGCGACTGCTAGAGGTACTTGCTTGAGCTTCTCGACTGTCATGTGTCCGTCGGAGGCAAGCCGCAGCGCGAGGGCGCGCTGCCTTTCCGGCGGAAGCGGCGCTATTCGGAGAATAAAGGCCGAGTCGAGGTAGGTCAGTTCTCCGAGCGATTCCATCAGCGCGAGAGCGTCCGCGTCGATTCGGCAGTTCTGCGCGGCGGCAAATTCTTTGGCTGTGACCGCCGCGGCTGGAGAAAGGGAGGATATCGCTATATAATAGACCAGGCAGAGAAATAGAGCCGCTTTATTCATCTTTTGCCTCCTTAATGTTTTCGCTGCTGAATTATAGGGAGACATTTGGGATAAAGTCAACGGCTGGGGCTGGATATCTGTTAAAAATTTATATGGCGGTGTTTTCATGATGAACAAGGATGCGCTTGAAACGATCAAAAGGATGCAGTTGAATGAGGTTACGGAGCATGTGATATACGGGTATATGGCCAGGTATGCCGCCGGCGAGAACGGCGCTGCGCTGGCGCGGCTTTCGGCGGAGGAGCTGAAGCATGCCGAGATATGGAGCCGCTATACCGGAGAGATGCCGAGGCCGAATATGCTGAAGATACTTTTTTACAGGCTTTGCGGGCTGATTTTTGGGCTGACCTTTGTCATAAACCTGATGGAGAACGGCGAGGAGAAGGCGCAGGAGTTCTATTCGAAGCTTTCCGCCGAAACGCCGGAGGCGCTGGCCGTTTACGCGCAGGAGCAGGAGCACGAAGGGGCGCTGCTGGATATGATTGACGACGAACGGCTCCGCTATATCAGCTCGATGGTGCTCGGTATCAACGACGCGCTTGTCGAGCTGACGGGGGCGCTGGCGGGCTTTACCTTCGCGCTGGGAGACTCAAGGGTCATCTGTATGGCCGGTTTTATCACCGGAAGCGCCGCCACGCTTTCGATGGCGGCGTCGGAATATCTTGCCAGAAAGAATGACCCGGGGGAGCACCATCCGCTCAAGGCCGCCCTCTACACCGGGCTTGCATATATGTTTGCCGTCTGTATGCTGCTGGTTCCCTATGCCTGCGTCAGCTCTCCCCTTTGGGCTTTGGCCGGCTGCCTGATGAACGCCGCCTTTGTTATTTTGCTTTTTACATTTTACGTCTCTGTCGTGCGCAAGGAGCCCTTTGTCCCCGCCTTTGCCGAGATGATTTGTATCAGCTTCGGCGTCGCCTTTGTCTCTTTCCTCATAGGCTGGGGGGCGCAGAGGCTGCTGGGGATCTCTATGTGAGCTGTCGGACTTGGAGGCTTAGAGCTGCCGCGGGCTGAACAGAGGCTGTGCCGTGTCAGTCGTCATAATGGCCTCTGCATTGAAGTATCTCCATTATTTCATCCGTGAGACGGTAGACGAGGCGGTTCGCGTCGTCTATGCGGCGGCTCCAGCAGCCTTCGCAATTCTTTAAGGCTTCCGGCTTGCCGATACCTTCATTGCCGCCGCGGTCAATGTCTTTGAGCAGCGCGTTGATACGTTTCAGAGTTTTTTTGTCCTCTGTCTGCCAGTAGATATAGTCTTCCCAGGCGTTGGCGGTAAAGATTATCTTACGCATCAGCCATAGCCTCCAGCTCCTCCATCGTTTTCGTTACAGTCAATCCTGCCTTTGCCTGCGCGAGCGATTCTCTGATGTGCGCCAGGTTCGCTTCGGAGTAAAAAGGATCTACGGACACCTCAAAGGGAATTCTTTTTTCTCTGCTCATCTTTTTCGCGAAGATGGTGAATGCGGTGGTCATGTTCATACCAAGCTCATGACAGGTCCGCTCCATCTCTTTTTTCAGTGTCTCGTCCATACGGATGTTTACAAGCGTCTGTGCCATTTTCTCTCACTCCCTTCTGAAGCTATTATAGCTTATGTAAATATAATGTCAATATATTGTATTTATATAATCGTGAAAATGGCTGTCATTTTCCGTCTGCTTTTGCGGGGCAGCGAATACAAAAATCCCCCGCGCCGGACGGAGCGGCGCGGGGGGATTTTTGTATTCGGATATGGCTGCTCTTACTTCGCGGCCTTCTTCTCTGTGATGTATTTGTCTATCGCGACTGCGGCGTCTTTGCCTGCGCCCATCGCGAGGATGACTGTCGCGGCTCCGGTGACGATGTCTCCGCCGGCGAATACGCCCGGTACGGAGGTCGCTCCTGTCTTTTCGTCGGCTTCGATGTAGCCCCATTTGTTGAGCTTCATTTCGGGGAAGGTGGAGAGGAGCACCTTATTGGAGCCCTGTCCGATGGCCTCTATGGCGCAGTCCGCCTCGATGAAGAATTCGCTGCCCTCTACCGGAACGGGGCGGCGTCTGCCGGAGGCGTCAGGCTCTCCAAGCTCCATCTTTATGCACTTCACGCCTTTGAGCGTGCCGTCGCCGTTATCGACGTATTCCGTCGGGTTGGTGAGCCAGTTGAAGATTATCCCCTCTTCGACGGCGTGATGGTATTCTTCGATACGCGCGGGAAGCTCCGCCAGCGAGCGGCGGTATACTATCGTCACTTCTTCCGCTCCGAGGCGCTTCGCTGAGCGCGCCGCGTCCATAGCTACGTTGCCGCCGCCGATGACGACGACCTTCTTTGCCTTTTTGGCGGGGGTGTCGAATTTCGGGAATTCGTAGCCGTGCATCAGGTTGATCCGCGTCAGATATTCCGAGGCGGAGTATACTCCGTTAAGCGTGGTGCCGGGGACGCCCTGGAAGTGCGGCGCGCCCGCGCCGACGGCGATGTAGCATGCGTCGTATTCAGCCATTATCTCCTGCATGGTGATCGTTTTTCCTACGACGACGTTGCACTCTATATCTACGCCGAGCTTCTGCATTGCCTCGATTTCCATTTTGACGATTTTCTTGGGGAGACGGAATTCCGGAATGCCGTATATGAGAACGCCGCCCGCCGCGTGCAGAGCCTCGAAGATTTTTACCTCGTAGCCCATCTTCGCGAGATCTCCGGCGACCGTGAGACTTGATGGGCCGGAGCCTACCACTGCTACCTTGCCCTTCTTTTCCCCTTCGTATGGCTTCGCCTCGAGGTTTTCCTGCGCGTACTTCCAGTCGGCGACAAGACGCTCAAGCTTGCCTATCGCGACAGGCTCGAAGTCCTTCATCTTGCCGACGGTGCAAAGCCCCTCGCACTGCGATTCCTGCGGGCAGACGCGTCCGCAGACGGCGGGGAGGTTTGTGTATTTATCCATTATTTCGGCGGCTCCGGCCATGTCTCCATCCTTGACGCATTTGATGAAGGCGGGGATGTCGATTTTTACCGGGCAGCCTGCGACGCAGGGCTTTGTCTTGCACTGGAGGCAGCGCTCAGCCTCTTTCATCCCCTCTTCGAGGGAGTAGCCGAGGCACACCTCGCCGAAGTTGCCCTTGCGCACTTCGGGATCCTGTTCTTTAATTGGGGTCTTCCACTTTGAGAATGTTACAGCCATGTCAGTTCACCTGCTTCTGCTTCATATTTTTCCATTGATATCTTTTCTTCGTCTTTATACTGGCGGAGGCGGCTCATGAACTCATCCCAGTTGACCTTGTGGCCGTCAAACTCAGGGCCGTCAACGCAGGCGAAGAATATTTTGCCGTCCACGGTGACGCGGCAGCAGCCGCACATGCCCGTGCCGTCCACCATAAGCGGATTGAGCGAGACCCATATCGGAAGCCCCAGCTCCTTCGCCGCCTTCGTGCCGAATTTCATCATTATGGAGGGGCCGATGCACCAACAGCGGTCTACCTTCTCGCCGCGCTCGACGACCATTTTCATAGCTTCCGTGACTACGCCCTTCATACCCTCGGAGCCGTCGTCGGTCGTGATTATCAGCTCGTCTGAGTATTTGCGGCATTCCTCTTTCATAATGACCAGCTCTGAGCTGCGGCCGCCGAGAATCGTTATCACCTTGTTGCCGGCCTGCTTCAGCGATTTGATGATGGGGAAGAGCGCCGCGATGCCGACGCCGCCGCCGACCATGAGCACAGTGCCGTACTTTTCGATCTCGCTCGGCGTGCCCAGCGGGCCGGAGATGTCCTGAATACAGTCTCCTACGCCAAGGCCGGACATGAGCGCGGTCGTCTTGCCTACGACCTGGAAGATGAGGCGGATAAGCCCCTTTTCGCAGTCGTAATCGGCGATTGTGAGGGGGATCCTTTCCCCTCCGTCGTTGACGCGGAGGACGACGAACTGTCCCGCCTTCGCGTGCTTCGCGATGCGCGGAGCTTCGACCCAGAAGTCGAATTCTTTCGGCGCGATCTTCTGCTTGGATACTATTTTGAACATGATGTACCTCCTCTAAAGTTAAAGCATTTTATCCCACACATTTTCAATATACACAAACCGGGTACAAATTTAACTCAATTTGCCGAATATTGCAATGTTCTCAAGCATAAAAGAATAAACCAACCAAAAAAGAAATTTTAACTAATTGGTACGTACTGGCCGATGTATGTGTAATCTGTAGAAAAAATCTGCTTTTTGCGCAGGCGACTAATTCCCGCTTATGGGTTATAATAACATAAGTGAAACAATTTTAAAATAACTTTTAAGGAGTGGTCAGATAAAATGGAAGTCAGAGTATATACGACGCAGACCTGCCCGTGGTGCACGAAGGTTAAGGAATATCTCGATAAGCTCAAGGTAGCCTACACGACGGTTGACGTTTCAGCAGACCGCGCCGCCGCGATGGAGCTTGTGAAAAAGACAAAGCAGATGGGCGTTCCAGTCACGACCATCGGCGATAAATTTATCGTCGGCTACAACCCCGGAGAGCTGGAAGCCGTTCTGAAAGAGAATAATCTGATTCCCTGAGCGCAGGCCGCCGGATTTGTATTGCGGCGGACAATGAGTGAAAAAAAGATAAAAGTGTTATATGATAGTGACGGCAGGAATAGTCCCGCCGTCATTTTTTGTTCGCATCTATTATGAAAGGCCGGTGTTAAGGATGGATAAAATATCATTTTCTTTTGGAGCCTCATTGGGAGGAAGCGGGATTTCGGCGGCGGAGCTGAAAAATATATACGGCGCGAAGGCGCGCGAGGCGCAGCGGTGGCTTGCTGAGACGCCGGCAGCTGTCTCCGGCCACGGCTGGATGGCGCTGCCGGATTCTCCGACCGACGGTATCGAGGAGACGGCGAAATGGCTCGCGGGCTACGACAGCGTGATACAGGTCGGCATCGGCGGCTCCGCCCTTGGAAATCTGATGCTCAATCAGGCGCTGCTTGACATATTCTACAATGAAAGCGGAGCGGCTCCGAAATTTTTCCTCGCGGACAATCCAGACCCAGATAAAATCCTCTCGATATGGGAGCGGGTGAAGGATGGGCGCACTGCGCTCGTCGGCGTCAGCAAATCAGGGGCTACGGCCGAGACGATGACCCAGTTTCTCTGGTTCAGGGAGGAGCTGCTTAAAAAAGGTCAAAGCGACGCGGATATACTTGTGATAACGGACCCGGAGAAGGGCATATTCCGCGCCTTTGCGAACGCTTCTCAGTGCCGCGTTATGGAGCTGCCCCCCTCCGTCGGAGGGCGCTACTCCGTGCTTTGCCCCGCCGGTCTGGTAACGGCCGCGGCGTTGGGAGCGGACGCGCCGGCGCTTCTTCGCGGGGCCGCGGCGATGAGAAAATTCCTGACGGAAGAAAAAGACTTTGATAAAAATCCGGCGCTCAGGCTTGCCGCGATACATCTGCTCCATGAGAAAGAGGGCCGCCCGATGTCCGTTCTCATGCCCTATTCAAGCAGAATGGCCTACTTCGCGGAGTGGTACGCGCAGCTTTGGGCGGAGAGCCTCGGCAAAAAAGGGCTTGGCACGACGCCAGTGCGCGCCCTCGGCGCGATAGACCAGCACTCGCAGGTGCAGCTCTACACGGAGGGGCCTGACGATAAACTATTCACGCTTATAAGCGCCGGCAGCCGCGGCAGGGAGCTTTGCGTGCCGCCGATAGCTCACGGGACGCTCGCCCCTTTGAAGTATCTCGACGGTCAGGGTATAGGGGCGATGCTGAATCTTGAGGCGAAGAGCACGGCCGCGGCGATAGTGAAAGCGGGGCGTCCGCTCGTATGGATAGAGCTGGCCGCCATCGATGCGGAAACAGTCGGCGCGCTAGCCTTTTTCTACGAGTACCTGACGGCGCTCACAGGCCGGATGATGGGAATAGACCCCTTCGACCAGCCCGGCGTGGAGCAGGGCAAGAAATACACCTACGGACTGATGGGGCGCGAGGGCTATGAAAAAGATGCGGAAGAGGTAGACGAGTGGTTCGGAAAAATATCGGCGGATAGGGTCGATACGCTGTAAAAACACTCCGGTGAAGGACAAGGGCGCGGCTCCTTATCGAGAAGGGGCCGCGCCTTTTAATAACTGAGATACGCACCCTTTTCTAATCCGATACCTTCAACTTAATGAAATCGCCCGTGAGATTCCAGCTTTTTTCCATAATATTGCCGCTCTCTCCCGGCTGCATCCACGGGAGCATATTCGCCACGCCGAAGGCGTCCACTATCGCGATGAAGCGTTCGCCGCTGTCGTTGATGTAAAGATATACGCCCTCGGGCTGCTGCTTTGCCATTTTAAAAGGCCTCCCAAATTCCAGACAGAGATATTATAATAGTTAATATATTACTACATACCGGAGATATCGGCCAGTTTGTGAGCCGCTTAATTTATTGCCGCGGAGGAAAAGAGTATGCGAGTCAGCGCTTTTATATGGATAATATTTCTTTTGCTGATGCTGGCGCCCTGCCTGATAATCCATTTTATAAGGCGAGGCTCCCGCTGATGTCGCTGCTTATATATTAGCTTAATTCGCGGCCTCTCTCGATGCGCTGACATTCTGACCGTTATTGATTATCTTTCGCGGCTTGCCCCCCTGCTTCATCCGGTAAATATCGTAAAGATTCGCGGAATTCGCGCGCGACTTTTTTTCCATAGGAGAGTGGGCGGAAAAGACGATCTCGCTGCCCAGCCACGCCGCGTCCGCGACGCAGAGTCCGCCCGTATCGACCCGCTCCGCCGCCGCGCCGCCGCCAGGACGGTAAATGAAAAGCACACCCTTCGTATTCGCGGGATTGCCCGCGGCGGCGCAGAAAGCGCACTCTTCGCCTCCGGCCTCCGCAGCGAAGAGCCAGGCCGAGCCGTCCGCCGAGACGCTGAAGCGCGTCGCGCTGCTGATAATGATATTCTCCGATGGCAAGATCCGCTCAAAGGGGATACTCTCTTCCAGCTTAGGCGGATGGCCGTAAACGGCGGAAAATCTATGTACGGCATTCAAATCGGAGACAAAAAAGGCTTTTGAGTCATGCGACCAAAAGGGCGAGAAAAAGTCGCCGCCATCTGCTCCGTTTTGCGCCGCCGGGGAAAATTCGGGGGTTGAGCCTCCTTTGTAGATTATCGGAGAGAGAATCACCGGCGTCCAGCGTTCGCCATCCGCAAAACGGCTGAAAAGCAGCCAGCGCCCGTCAGGCGACCATCGCGCCCCGTAATCGTTGGGTATAAAGCCTTTTTCCTTCATCTTACGTGCAATATAACCGGAGGCCGCGTCCTGCGTCTTTTTATCAGAGGAACAAAAAGCGACGCGCCGCCCGCCGTCCTTATCATAGCGCGTATAGACGATAACGCCGCCGGCCGGATGTATCTCAGGGTCGTAGCCCTTCACGCGCCTGCTCTCTTTTCCGCTCTTTGTATCGAAGTGCCAGACGTAATATTCGCCGTCTCCGCCCCAGCGCGTGAAAGCCAGCTCCGCCGCCCTCGCCGTATCGGGGGCGAGAGCAAGAAGCGCGGCTGCGAGCAACAGGTAAAATTTTTTCACGCGGCTTCACTCCCTTCCGTTCTCTATGTTTTATCTGTGCATTTTAGCACGCTTTGCGCGCTGTGCGGAAACCGGAATAATGAAACTCTTCTCATAGCGGAAAAATGCCGCAAAGGGTAAAATCAGGGAGGAGCCTCAGCGCTCCTCTTTTATCAAAGGGGTGATGTCTGTGTCGGTATATCTTAACGAACCAAAATATCTCAACGCGGGAGAATCCTGCCTCGTCGTAGAATTTGCGGACGAGATAGACCGCGGCGCGAACGACGCTGTGATGAATCTGAAAAAATATCTTATGAGCAGGAAAGATATTCCCATCGTGGAATGTCTGCCGACCTACCGCTCACTGGCCGTCTACTTCGATCCGACGGCAGTCAGCGCGGAAGAGGTAATAGCCGCCGCGAAAAGCGCCCCGCGGGGCGGCGGCGAAAATGACGGCGCGGCGAATACGGAAATAGAGATCCCCGTCTGCTACGGAGGCGAATACGGCCCTGACATCGCCAACGTCGCGCGGCATGCCGGAATATCCGAAGAAGAGGTCATACGCCGCCACAGCGCCGTCTCCTGCCACTGCTATATGATAGGCTTCATGCCGGGCTTCGCCTACCTCGGCGGCATGGACGAAAGCATAGCCGCCCCGCGCCTCGCCAACCCGCGCACAGTCATAAAAGGCGGCGGCGTCGGCATAGCGGGAAAACAGACGGGCATCTACCCGATAGACAGCCCGGGAGGCTGGCAGCTTATAGGACGCACCCCGCTGCGCCTCTTCACGCCGGAGGCCTCGCGCCCAACGCTGATAGAGGCCGGCTACGAAGTGCGCTTCGTTCCGGTAGACGAAGATCAATACAAAAAAATAGAAGCCGAAGTGGCGGCGGGACTTTACGTACCGGTCATAACGGAGGCGAAATAAAATGGAACTGATAATAAAAAAAGCCGGAATGCTCACCTCCGTGCAAGACCTCGGACGCTGGGGCTATCAGTCCAGCGGCGTGCCGGTGGCCGGAGCGATGGATCTTCCCGCGCTGCGCATAGGCAACGCGCTGCTCGGAAACCCGGAAGACGCGGCGGCGCTTGAAGTGACGCTGCTGGGGCCGGAAATCGAAATCAGAGGGGAAGGGGCGGCGATCTTTGCCGGCGCGGAGCTTGGATTCTCCGTCAACGGCAGGGGAATAGGCTCATGGCGCGCCGTCGTGCTCAGAGATGGAGACGTCATCTCATTCAGCGGGGCGAAAGGCGCGGGCTGCCGCGGCTGTCTCTGCTTCGCCGGCGGCGTTGACGTCCCCGTGGTGATGAACAGCCGCTCCACCTACATGCGCGCGAAAATAGGCGGCATGGAAGGACGCGCCCTCAAAAGCGGCGACCTGCTGCAAGTGGGAACGCCCGCCCCGCTCTGGAAACGTCTCGACGGCCTCCGCCTCCCGGAAGAGCTGAACCCCGCCCTTCCGCCGGACGCTCCGCTCGCGCTCACCGTCGGATTGCAGGAAGACGCCTTCACCGAAGAGGGCAAAAAAACGCTCTTTGAATCGGAATACCTCATCAGCGCCGAATCAGACAGAATGGGCTGCCGCCTTGACGGGCCGAAAGTAGGACACACGGAAAAAGGGGCGGACATAGTATCGGACGGCATACCGCTCGGCGCGGTGCAGATACCGGGGCACGGAATGCCGATAATCATGCTCGCCGACCGCCAGACCACAGGCGGCTACACGAAAGCGGGCGTCCTCACCCCGCTCTCAATAGAGGCGCTTGTCCAGAAAATGCCCGGCATGAAAGTGCGCTTCCGCAGGGCTGAGACAGAAGAAGGAGTGCGGGAGCTGCGCAAAATAGCCGAAAGCGTCAGACGCGCGAAAGAGCTGCGCCTATCATACATATCGCGCTCCGCCGCGCCGCTGTCCGGACGCTTCAAACTCACGCTTGAGGGAAAAACCTACGAAATAAACTGTGAAGAAATATAAATATAAAGAAAAGGGAGTGATCGGAGATGTACATGATAGACCTTAACAGCGACATCGGAGAAAGCTTCGGCGCCTATAAAATGGGAGACGACCCGGCGATAATGGAAGCCGTCACATCGGCGAACGTCGCCTGCGGCTTCCATGCAGGAGACCCGCTTGTAATGAAAAAGACGCTCGAAAACTGCGCGAAAAAAGGAGTCGCGGCCGGCGCGCACCCTGGCTACCCAGACCTCGTCGGCTTTGGCCGTAGGAACATGAAATGCACCCCCGACGAAGAATACGCGGACTGCCTCTACCAGATAGGGGCGCTAAAAGCCTTCTGCGAAGCGAACTGCCTCAGCCTCCAGCATGTGAAGCCGCACGGCGCTATGTACAACCAGGCCGCCAAAGATCCTGCGCTCGCGAAAGCGATAGCCCGGGCCGTCAAAGACGCTGGAAAAGATATAATCCTCATGGGACTTGCAAACTCTGAATTTGAAAAAGCCGCGAAAGAGACAGGCGTCCCATTCGCGGCGGAAGCCTTCGCGGACCGCGGCTACATGCCCGACGGATCGCTCGTCCCGCGTTCGCAGCCCGGAGCGGTCATACACGACGTCGAAGCGGCCGCAAGGCGCGTCGTCCGCATGGTGACAGAGGGGACAGTCGAAGCCGCGGACGGCACGATAATAAACTTCCGCCCACAGTCAATATGTATGCACGGCGACACCCCAGAAGCGGTGGAAATGGCGAAAGCCGTCCGTTCCGCGCTCGAAGCCGCCGGAGTAAAAGTTACCAGCCTGAAGGAGGTCGTATTTGGATGACATTGCCATTTGACGTAGCGCCGTTCCATTCCGCGCAGCCGCAGGAAATGCGCCGGCTGATAAGAGAGGGAGACTGGAAATACCCAACCTCCGGCCTCTGCCGCTGCCATGTGCAGGCCAACATGATAGTCCTGCCAAAAGAATGGGCCTACGATTTTCTCGTATTCGCCCAGCGCAACCCAAAGCCCTGCCCGATACTCGACATAACGGAGCCGGGAGAGTGGGAAGCGAAAATAATCGCCCCAGGCTCAGATGTGCGCACCGACATGCCGAAATACCGCGTCTGGGAAAACGGCGAACTTACCGACGAGCCGGAGGACGTTGTGAAATACTGGAAAGATGACCTTGTCGCCTTCCTTCTCGGCTGCTCATTCAGCTTTGAGGGGGCGCTGCTTGAGGCCGGAATCCCAATAAGACACATCGACATGAACCGCAACGTTCCGATGTACATCACAAACATCCAGAACCGCCCCGCTGGACGGCTCAGCGGGCCGATGGTAGTCAGTATGCGCCCCGTCAAACATGAACAGGTACCGAAAGCCGTCCTTGCGACAGGGCGCTTCCCGGCAGTCCACGGCGCGCCGGTGCATATAGGCGACCCCGCCGCCATCGGCATCAAAGATGTAAACAAACCTGACTTCGGCGACGCGGTGGAAATACGCGAAGGCGAAACGCCGGTATTCTGGGCCTGCGGTGTCACCCCGCAGGCGGTGCTCATGAAAAGCAAACCGCCCTTCGCAATAACCCACGCCCCCGGCCACATGTTCATAGGCGACCCAAAAGACGTGGACTACGCTGTATTTTAAACAGAACAGAAGAAAGTAAGAAAAACTCTGACAGACGGGAGCCGGCAGCGTGCAAGGCGCGCCGGCTCCCGTCGCCGCGGCGAATACTATACGCCGCGAGAAGCTTTAGAGCTTCTGACGCGGCTTGTCGTCTACGGCAAAACAGAGATCAACGAGGTTTATGGCTCGCAAGAAACAGGATTCGATACAAAATTATGCGGGTATAGCGGCCTGAAGTGCTTCATACCAGGCATTTATCGGATTTGTTCTTCTATGTTGTCTCTTTCACTTGTTATTCTTTGCCTATTCTATCCTGCTTAGCGCTACTTTTGGAGCATCTTGTTGTAGCCGTACTTGTGGTCGACTTCGATTATGTCGGCTCCGGCGAGGATTTCGTTGACCATCGACTCTTCCTTCGCGTAAAGCTGCTCCGCCTTCGCGAGGACTTCCTCGACGTGCTCCCACGGAACGACGACAACGCCGCTTGAGTCGCCCATAACAACGTCGCCGGGGCGCACCTGAACGCCGCCGAATTGGATCATCGTGTTCGTGCTCTCCTCGATAATGCGCCCTCTTGCAGTGGCGACAACAGTTCCTCTTGCGTAGACGATGTAGTCGGCGTCGATGCAGTCGTCAAGGTCACGGCACGCGCCGTCAATAAGAGTTCCAACGACGCCCTTCTTCTTCGCGCCGTTCGCAAGTATCCCGCCCCAGCAGGAAGTGTCGAGGCGTCCTCCGTTGTCGATTACGATTACGTTGCCGGGGACGGAGGCGGCTATCGCGTTCATTCCGAGGTGTGTCTTCGGCGGTGTCTCGCCAGCCGCAGTCATCTTCATCGTGACTGCGGTGCCAATAACCTTGCGCCATCTCTCGATCATCGGACGAATGCCGCAGGTGGAGCCTTTTAGTCCGAGCGAGTCAAGAGCGTCCGAGACGTTCGTCGTGCTTAGCTTTTCAAACCTTGAACGGTATTTTTCGTCAAATTCCTTTTGCATACTGTTTTCTTCCTTTTCCTTTATGAGATCCATGACTTGCCTCCGTAAAATTTGGGCTTGTGGTAATTTCTATAGGCTTGCCTGATATAAGATGTGAATAGTTTTTTTCATCGGCTGCCGTATATTTTCAGTCTCTCCTGCAAAAGACAGGAAACTCAGAAGCGGCGCTTCCGGCCGTGCTCTGAGTTTCCTTCGTCAGTCCTCCTATGAGAAGCGAGACATAAACAAACCGGCTACATCACACTATATTCGGTATCAGTCCTGTCAGATATGTACATATATCCAGGGGCGTGGGTTATGGCAAACGGAGGCTTGCTGTTCATAACTACCGCCTGCGGAGTGACGCCGCATGCCCAGAATACAGGCATTTCTCCTTCCTTGACCTCGATGCGGTCACCGAAGTCGACTTTGTTTATATCCTTTATTCCGATAGCTGACGGGTCTCCTATATGCACGGGGGCGCCGTGCATTGACGGGAAACGTCCGGTGCAAAGGACGGAGGCGGGAACCTTCTCGTTCCTCACGGGTCTCATGCTTACAACCATGGGGCCGCTCAATCTTCCTGCTGGCGTGCATTGGATATTGGTGATATATACCGCCACATTGGTTCCGTCATCTATGTGCCGCATGGGTATCGAGTTCTCCACGAGAGCGTTCTCAAAGCTGAAAGAGCATCCTGTCAAAAATGCCACAAGGTCGTCTCTCCAATATTTGATGACATCCGTCGGCTCGTCAACCACGACGCCGTCGCGCCATACTCTGTATTTGGGTATGTCTGTGCGGAGATCTGAATCTTCTGCCATGATTACCGGCTTTGGCGATCCTATCTCTGTAACGTCAAGAAGGGGACATGATTTCGGGTTGCGCTGGGCAAAAACCAGAAAATCATAAGCCCAGTCTTTCGGAAGGACAATGAGGTTACATTGGACATTGCCGTTACAAAGACCGGTCGTAGGATAAGTCCACTCTCCGGCCCTGATAAGATTGCGCATCTCGCGCGGAGATGTGTTTCTGAAAGGCTCTGTGTTGAAATCCAGCATTTTTGTTCCTCCTTTGTTATATTGATATTTTTTATGCCTGCCTTGGAAGCCGCAGCTGTCAATCACTGTGTTTGCCTGCTGCTGACCGGCACGAAGAGGCTATATTATCTCCTCAATCTGAACCATATACTGTTTCCCGTTGACCCTGATCGAAAGCGTACGCGCTTTGTCCGTTGGCGGCCTCTTGCCGAAAGAGGCGCGGCATCTCTCTACGTAATTTTTTTCATCGATAAACAACTGTTGCGCCGTCGTCACGTCTACCTCCTTAAAACGAACCGTGCAGCCCGGCCTGCTCTGGGCAATGAGCGGGATATCAACTGATACGACAGTCACAATTTTGGTGTACCCGCCTGTTGTCTGATGGTCGCTAAGCATTATTATTGGCAGCCCGTTGGTCGGAATTTGAACAGAGCCTGACACAATACCGTCAGAGATCATGTTGCCGTCTTTGACATGTTCGACCTTCTCTCCTTCAAGACGAACTCCCATTCGGTCAAATTCGTTTGTAATCCTGTATGCGGATGTGAAAAAGGTCTTAATGCCGCGTTCGGTAAATGCCGATGATTGCGGTCCGCGAACCGCGCGCACTGTTACTTCCCCTGCCGGAAATGTTTCCGGCTCCGTCCTGCGGGAATCCAGATCGGGCAAGTTGGCAACGGGCGCTTGGAATTTTATTTCGTCGCCTGTCCGCAGTTTTCTGCCATCCAACCCGCCGAAGCTGCTTCTGAGGTATGTCGACTTGCTGCCCATAACAGGCGTTATCGCCAGCCCGCCCGCAAAGGCAATGTAGGCTCTGCTTCCGTTGTCTTTCATCCCGCGAAACGAAAGCACGTCTCCCTTGTGAGCGGCAATTGCCTTGTAACGCTCAATCGGTCTGCCGTTCAGCTCGGCTCCCAGGTCTCCGCCGGTCACAGCGAAAACGTTGCCTTCCCTGAACTCAATTATCGGACCGATGAATGTCGTCTCGATCCCTGCCTCTGACTCTGGATTGCCGACAAGCACATTAGCGAGGCGCAGAGAGCGCTGGTCAACCGCTCCTGCAAGCGGAACTCCGTACTGCTGCCAGCCTTGACGACCGAGATCCTGAACCGTCGTCAAAGCGCCGCCTGATTTGAACAGGATGCTCACTTTCCCGCCCTCCTGTCATAAAATCTGCAGAGATACTTGCCTTCGGCTGACTGTTTGGCAATCTCCCTGTATTCTTCTTCGTTGACAGGGAAAAATTTGATCCACAGCCCCGCGCTGAGCAAAAACGGCTGCTTTTTGCTTATGTCAAATATCTTCACAGGGGTCTTGCCTATGACATTCCAGCCTGTAGGACCGGTTATAGGGAATATTATGCTTTGATTTTCCCAGATTATTATCGACCCTTCTTCGACGCTTAAGCGCGGACTTTTCCTCCTTGGCATACGCAGGCCGTTCTGCGAACCGAGATAGCCCATCCCGGGCGCAAATCCAAGCATATAAGTGTAGTTTTCATGAGACGAATGGATGTCGATTATATCCTGGACTGTTTTTTTATGGTAATCAGCCACTTCCTGGATATCATAGCCATATTCTCCGCCATACAGGACGGGAATGTCGCACATCATCTCGCTCACGGAAGGGCCGGCTTCCCTGGTGCTTGCCGAGTCCATCACGCCTTTAACCTTTTGTACAAGGTCGTCATGATGGATAATCGAAGGATCGTACTGAATTGTCACGGAGCAGTAGGCCGGCAACAACTCAACGATGCCGTCTATTCCTGCCGCCTGCAACATTCTGAACAGCAAACTTACTTTTTGGCTTGTCGGAATGCTGATGTCATTTCCAACTTCTACTGAAACAGCAGTATCTCCCGCAGTAAGAAAAGTTCCATCCATGCTACAGCCTCCTACATTCAAGCAGATTCTTGCTTAATGACACGCCGATTAACTGTGCAGACATTGGTCTCCGAAGGTTTCAGGGCGGAGTGCCGAAAGCACAAATGCCGAGCGGCATTGCGCACGGTGATTTTTCCGGCAAGCGTGAGAATCTTTTCCGCGCGCTCCGTTGAATTGACTGTCACTCCTGCGCAAAGTGCCATTAAAACCTCTCCCTTCGTCTCTCGTTAACGCTGCTGATGACAGCTGCGCCTCTCATCAGAATAGCTTCAGCAGGCTGGGAATTGCACGAACAGCTGCGTAGCCAGTCGCAACGACCACAAGCCATCCGAGGATCGTCAGATAGAACGGATGTCTGTAATCTTTGCCCATCAGCCGTTTGCTCCTGCTGACCAAAAGCATAATAGCAAGAACTGCGGGCAGTATCAGCCCGTTGACCACTCCCGAGATTACAAGAACCTTTGCGGGGCGACCGGCAAAGGTCATCAGCAGAGTTGAAAGAACTATCCAGATTATGATGCAATACTTTTCCTGTTCCGTAAACACGCGATGCAGCGACTTTAAGAGGGAAACGCAGGTGAAGGAGCAGCCTACAACCGATGTCGTAGCAGCAGCGAAAAGAACCACGCCGAAGAAAATATAGCCGACGCTCCCTGCTCCTGACTTAAACACTGAAGCGGCGGGGTTTGCAGTGTCGTACATAACGCCGGCTTTTGAGAGCACGCCGAAAGCCGCAAGGAACAACAATATGCGCATGATGGCGCCTACGCCGCACCCCAATATGGCGCTTTTGACAACAAGATTGTTGTTTTCTGGTCCGGTAACTCCGGCATCAATGAGACGGTGAGGACCTGCAAGCGACAGGTACGCGCCTGCACTGCCTCCGACTATAGCAATTATGGGCATAAGCATATCTGAAAACTGTGTGTTAGCAAAATCGGCAGGAATCTTGGAGATAGGAGGTGCAGAAGTTATCGCTACATAGAGGCACAGCATAATCATCAGCGCCCCAAGGAATATGGTAAGTTTGTCCATTGCAGCCTTGATGTCATTGGAAAGAAAAATGGACAGAGACACACCGCCGCCAATCAGTGTTGCAATCTTCGGATTGATATCCACAAGCATCTGCAGGGCAAGCGCCACACCTCCCACGTTTCCAATGTTTGCGATGAATCCGACTATGCCTATGAGCGCGATGAAAAAATATCCAAGCCCTGGGCAAAGGTCGTTTGCAACGTCCTGTCCTCTTTTACCGGTATAGCAGATCGGACGCCAGACATTTTGATGTATCACCACGTCAAGCCCTACGCATATCACAATCAAAATGAACATCGCGCCCATGTACTGCTTCGTAAAAACAACAGTATTATTGAGGAACCCAGGTCCTATAGTGGAAGTTGCCATAAGGAAGGCGGCCCCTATAACGGCCGTTATGCTGCCGCTGGCAATAGCGGCGGCGGCGGTATTCTTTATTGGAGCGGTATTTCTGTTGTCAGACATTGTACAAATACCTCCTATTTGGCTATTATTTGATTATCGAGTTGAGATTAGCGATGCTGATATTTTCGCGTTCAAAGGCGCCGCGCAGATTCTCGACGATTGTAATAGCAGCTGGCGTATCGCCGTGGACGCACACAGAGTGAACGTCTATTGGTATGACTTTGCCGGTAATTGTTTCTACAACGCCCTCTTTGACCATTCTGACGATGCGCTTCGCCGCGAGGTCTGTGTCCGTTATCATGGCCCCCGGTTCGCCGCGAGGGACAAGAGTATAATCATCGCGGTAGGCACGGTCGGCAAAAACCTCATTTGCACAGCGCAGGCCCATTTCTTTTGCAATCCTTACGACTGCGCCGCCCGCGAAGCTCAACAGGATTATGCTTTTGTCCACTTCGGCAACGGCTTCACAGATTGCCTTTGCAAGATTTTCGTTTTTGTTGGAATCGTTGCCCATCGCTCCGTGTGCCTTAAGGTGCTGCACCTTGACTCCGTTCGACGCGGCAAAGGACATCAGAGCGCCGAGCTGATATTTCACGTACGCCTTGGCTTCGTCGAAGGAAATATTCATATGACGCCTGCCGAAACCGACAAGGTCAGGATAGCCAGGGTGCGCGCCGACTGCAACGCCGTTGACTGCGCACATCTTGACCGTCCTGTCCATTACCATAGGATCCCCCGCGTGCCATCCGCATGCAATGTTGACTGAAGAGACATACTTGATGATCTCATAATCCATGCCTAACTTGTAGGCGCCAAAACTTTCCCCGAGGTCGCTGTTTAAGTCGACTTTGTACATTGTGTTGCCCCTTCCGTTTTTTTATTATCCGGGGTGCTGCGAGGACTTTGGTGTAAGTTCATCGAGTGTGTGGAAGGAGTTCTTTGAGCTAAGTCCCCGCAGGCCCCGAAACTTGATTTTTACTTTAAATTTTCGAGGGCATCCTTGATCTGCGCGATGCCTTTCTCTATATTCTGCACAGAGTTAGAGTAGGAAATCCTCACGTTGGCAGGGGACATAAACGCGCTGCCCGGGACTACGGCAACGTGCGCCTCATCAAGAAGATATTTGCAGAGATCCGCGCTGTCCTTGATTGTTACGCCGCCGGCGCTTTTGCCATAGAACGAGCTTACGTTCGGCATCAGATAGAAGGCTCCGTCCGCATCGGCGCAGGTGATTCCATTTATTCCGCGGAGGGCTTCAAGTAGGATCTCGCGGCGCTTCGCGAACTCTTGGCGCATCTTTTCAATTTCGTCGCCGCATTTTGTGAGAGCCACTATTGAGGCGTATTGGACAAAGGATGTGCTGTTGGAAGTCGTGTGCCCCTGGATAGATGATATCGCCTTTGAAATTTCTCGCGGCGCCGCGGAGTAGCCCATCCTCCAGCCAGTCATCGAACAAGCTTTTGAAAGGCCGTTGACGATCACGGAATGCCGCCTCATCTCTTCGGAGACAGATGCTATGCAGAAATGTTTCGTGTCGCCGTAGACGAGTTTTTCATAGACTTCGTCGGAAATGACGAATATGTCGTTTTCGACCGCGATGTCGGCTAGCTCTCTGAGGCTTTCCTCTGTGTAGACGGCTCCCGTTGGATTGTTGGGGGAGTTGACGAGTATAGCCCTTGTCCTGTCGGTGACGGCTGCTCTTATCGCACTGACGTTGAGGAGGAACTTATCGCTCTCAAGGTTCTCCACCAGTACGGGCTTTCCTCCCGCGAGCTTAATCATTTCAACATAGCTCACCCAGCAGGGCTTTGGTACGATCACCTCGTCGCCGGGGTTCACAAGAGCGAGTATCGCGTTGTAAATTGCTTGCTTTGCGCCGGTTGAGACGACTATCTCGTCAGGAGAGTAGCGGACGTTGTTGTCGCGTTCGAGCTTGTCGCATATAGCGCTGCGCAGAGGCAGGATGCCCGTGATCTGCGTGTACTTTGTGAGTCCTTTGTTCATAGCGTCCGTGCAAGCGTCGATTATTTTCTGCGGAGTGTTGAAATCCGGCTCTCCCACAGAAAAACTGATGATATCGGCCCCTTTGCCTTTCAGCTCCGCTACCCTTGAACTTATTTCGAGCGTTGCGGAGGGAACTATCTGGCACACTCTTTCGCTTAGTCTCATTTTGCCTTATGCCCCTTTCATATTGATTGCCGCGCCGAGCGGAAGCCCGAAGCTGTAGATGTATTGGTTAGAATTTTTAGACAGGGAAGTTGCCATGCTTTTTCTTCGGCCTTGCCTCGCTCTTCGTGTTAAGCATCATGAAGGCCTCAGCGACACGCTGGCGCGTCTCAGCCGGCTCTATGACATCGTCGATGAATCCGACTGCCGCTGCCTGGTAGGGGTTCGAGAACTCAGCCTTGTACTCTTCGATTTTTTTCGTGCGCATATCCGTTTTGTTATCGGCGGACTCAATGTCTTTTTTGAAGATGATATTGGCTGCGCCTTCCGGCCCCATAACTGCGATTTCGCCCATCGGCCATGCGTAGACGATGTCGGCCCCAAGCTCCTTGGCGCACATCGCGATATACGCTCCTCCGTATGCTTTCCTGAGAACGACGGTGACTTTTGGCACTGTTGCGTCAGAATAGGCGTAAAGCATCTTAGCGCCGTGGCGGATTATGCCTCCGTACTCCTGAGCTGTGCCTGGAAGAAAGCCGGGGACGTCAACGAAGTTCAGAAGCGGGATATTGTAGCTGTCACATATCGAGATGAAGCGCCCCGCCTTGTCGGATGCATTAATGTCGAGGCAGCCGGCCATGACGCGCGGCTGGTTAGCGAGTATCCCGACCGATTCGCCGTTGATATGCGCGAAGCCGGTTATCATGTTCGGCGCGTAGAGCGGCTGTATCTCGAAGAATGTTCCGTCGTCAACAACGGATTTGATGACGGCTTTCATGTCATATGCCTTGTGCGCGGAGTCGGGCATGATCTCGTTTAAGTTTTCGCACCTGCGCGTTATCGGGTCGTTTGTCGGCAGCGTTGGCGCGTCGTCGAGATTATTCGACGGCAGGTAGCTGAGAAGAGTGCGTATCTGTGCGATGCACTCCTGATCGTTGTCGCAAGCCATGTGCGCGACGCCGGAGACGGAGTTGTGCGTCTGCGCTCCTCCGAGGGTCTCTGTATCGACGTCCTCGCCCGTCACCGTCTTGATAACAGCCGGCCCTGTGATGAACATATTCGACGTCCTGCGAACCATGAATATGAAGTCCGTGAGCGCGGGAGAATATGTCGCGCCGCCGGCGCATGGTCCCATGATCGCGGAAATCTGCGGGACAAGCCCTGATGCCTTTGTATTGCGGTAGAAGATGTTACCGTAGCCCGAAAGAGCGCCGACGCCTTCCTGTATTCTCGCTCCGCCCGAATCGTTGAAACCGACCACGGGAGCGCCTGCCTTCATTGCCATGTCGAGGACCTTGCAGATCTTCTTTGAGTGCATCTCGCCGAGCGAGCCGCCAATAACGGTGAAGTCCTGCGAGAAACAGTATACGAGACGTCCGTCAACCGTACCGTACCCCGTCACGACGCCTTCGCCCGGGGCCTGGACTTTCTCCATGCCGAAGTTGTGGCAATGGTGCTTTACAAAGGCGTCCGTCTCAACGAAACTACCTTTGTCGTAAAGGAGTTCGATGCGCTCGCGCGCGGTAAGCTTTCCGCTCGCATGCTGTTTTTCGACTCTCTTTTCGCCGCCGCCGGCCGTGATGACGGCTCTGCGTTGAAACATATCTTCTATTCTTTTGTCCACAGTTCCTTCCTCCTACTTCTTGCGCCCAGAGGCTATGCTTCCTGGCAGAGCTCTATGAGAACACCGTCGGTCGTCTTCGGATGCACGAAGGCTATCTTCGAGCCGCCCGCTCCGATGCGCGGTGTCTCGTCGATGAGCTTCATGCCCCGCGCTTTGAGCGAAGCGAGCGCCTCTTCGATGTCGTCAACTTCGATCGCAACGTGATGAAGTCCGCCGCGGCCGCCGTTCTTTGCGAGAAATTTTCCTATGGGACCGTCAGGGCTTGTGCTTTCGAGCAGCTCGAAGCGTGCTTCTCCGCATGGAATGAACGCAACGGTCGCCTTCTGTTCGTCTACTGTCTCGCGCCCCGTAACGCCGAGACCTATGCCATTCGTGTAAAAGTTCAACGCTTCTTCAAGATTTGCCACCGCAACGCCTATATGATTGATTTTCATTGTTCTTGCCTCCAATTTTTTGTTGAAGCCTTCAGCTTCTTCCCCGGAAGGCCGGGGGCCTTTTTTCAAAAAACGCCCTGATACCCTCTTTGCAGTCCTCGCCCGTGATGAGCCTCGCCTGGATGTCCTCTTCCGCCAGGATCACCTGAGTGAAAGAAACACTGTCGCCGAGGAACATCCTTTTGCAGAACTTCACGGCAAGAGGTGAACGCTTAGCAAGATCGCCGGCGAGTTTGGCGACTCTTTCGCGGAGCTTGTCCTCCTCGACGATGCTGCCGACTATCCCAAGCGTCAGCGCCTCCCCCGCGTCAAGCGCCTTCGGCAAGAGCATCAGCTCCTTCGCAACGCTTTGCCCTACGAGTCTTGGAAGGAGGAAGTTGCCGCCGCAGTCGGATATTAGCCCTACTGAGCTGAAAGCCTGCGTAAAACGTGCCTTTGGAGACGCGCAGACAAAGTCGCACGCTATTGCAATGTTGAATCCGGCTCCCGCCGCGGCTCCGTTCACCATGGCAATGTAGGGCTTGGCGGAGCGGACAATAGAGGAAACAATCTGACCCGCGCGGTGTACGTAGCTTCTTGCCTTTTCGTAGTCGTCAAGCTTCTCAATCGTGCGCAGGTCGCCCCCTGAGCAAAACGCCTTGCCTGAGCCGGCGAGAACCACGGCCCTCACGTTCTCGTCGTTCTCGCATTCCAGGATTGCCTTGTTCAGAGCGTCGCACATTTCGGGCGTCAGCGAATTATAGTTTTCAGGACAGTCAAGCGTCAGCCATGCGACACGACCTTCAAATTCGACTTTTACAGCTGTTCCCATTTGCCACTCCGCCTTTCTTGATTAAATGTCCTCTTTGTCTTTGAGCGCGCTGCGAACGTATTCGACAGTTGTTTCGGTAGGCGTGCCGGGAGTGAATACTTCGGCGATTCCGTTCTCCTTGAGGAAGGGAATATCAGAGTCGGGAATGACGCCGCCGCCGATGACGAGTATGTCGCCGCCATCCCTCTCTTTGAGGCACTGCACGACGCGCGGGAAGAGTGTCCTGTGCGCGCCGGAGAGTATGCTCAATCCGACAACGTCAACATCTTCCTGTACGGCCGTCGCGGCAATCATTTCAGGCGTCTGCCTCAGCCCTGTGTAAATGACTTCAAAGCCCGCATCGCGGAACGCGCTCGCTACAACCTTTGCCCCTCTGTCATGGCCGTCAAGCCCGGGTTTTGCAACCAGTACGCGAATCTTTTTCATAAGGTCCACATCTCCTTAAATAAGCTTTGCCGGCTCGTATTCGCCGAAAACTTCCCGCATTGTGTCGCAGATTTCGCCGAGCGTAGCGTATGCCTTGACAGCCGTCAGAATGTACGGGTAGAGGTTTTCTGTGCCTTCGGCCGCCTTCCTTACGCCGTCCAGGGCCTTCTTTACCGCCTCGTTGTCGCGGCGTTTTTTCAGATCGGCTATTTTTGCCGCCTGGATTTCCGCCACCGATGGGTCAACCATCGTGATGTTGACGTCAGAGACGTTTCCGCCAGTGAACTTGTTCACGCCAACGACGGTCTTCTCTCCGCTCTCGACGGAATTCTGATAGTCGCACGCGCTCTTCAGTATCTCTTTCTGAACCCAGCCGTTTTCAATCGCCGCGACCGCGCCGCCCATCTTTTCGATGCCTTCGATTATTTCTTCTGCTTCCTTCTCGATCTTGTCTGTCATCGCTTCAATGTAGTAGGAGCCGGCGAGCGGGTCTATGACCTCAGAAGCGCCTGTCTCGTAAGCAATGATCTGCTGCGTGCGCAGCGCAAGCGTTGCAGACTCTTCCGTGGGTATGGATAGAGCCTCGTCGTAGGCGCATGTCGCCATTGAGTTGGTTCCGCCGAGCACCGCGCCGAATGCCTGAAGCGCAACGCGGACGACGTTGTTTATCGGCTGCTGAGCCGTGAGGATGGAGCCTGAGGTGTGGGTGTGAACGCGGAGCTGCCACGACGACGGCTTCTTCGCGCCGAAGCGCTCCTTGAGTATCCGCGCCCAGAGGCGTCTTGCAGCGCGGAACTTTGCGACTTCTTCGAGAACGTTGATGCCGGCTGTGAATATCCACGAGATGCGGCCGGCGAAATCGTCGATGTCAAGTCCCACGTCGATAGCGGACTGGATGTAGGCGATTGCATTCGCGAACGCGAAGGCTATCTCCTGCGTCTGCGTCGCCCCTGCCTCGCGGATGTGATATCCGCCGAGGCTTATCGTGTTCCATTTCGGAATGTAGTCCTTGCAGTATGCAAAGGTATCCGCCGTAAGGCGCATTGACGGGCGCGGCGGGAAAATATACGTCCCGCGCGCGAGGTATTCCTTTAATACGTCATTCTGAATCGTGCCGCGCAGGAGTGTGGACTCAACACCCTGCTTTTCTGCGACGGCCTGATACATTGCGAGGATGACGGAAGCAGGCGCGTTGATTGTCATAGAGGTGCTGACTTTATCGAGAGGGATGCCTTTAAACAAATCTTCCATGTCCTCGAGGGAATCGATTGCGACGCCGACCTTGCCTACCTCGCCTTCGCTGAGGTGGTTTCGACCTCGTCAGCATCCCGTATCGAGGACTCCGAAATCTGCTGCCGTCCGTTGATAGGACCTTATCTCGCGACAAAACGCTCGATAGTCGTGCTCAAAGGCAGAAAACTCTCGGCACTTGTCCTGCATTTCCTGGAATTTTGCACTGCAGAGAAGATAGCGGAGTTGGAGAGTAAAAATAATTACGGGTTTGTGGGGCAGGCCATGTAGAAACTAGGCATATGGTTTTTCATAAATATAATAATCAGTTCAGCCATTATTCATTAAATTTATGACAAACAACGGTATATTATTGGCTTTAATCACACATCCCTATAGACGCTGACGAAGCGTGGCAGCAGATGCGCCTTTCAAAAAGCGCAGCGTTCGGGGCAAGCTGCAAAAACAGCGCTGACGCCTGTCTGTTGTGTCCGCACAAAAGTACGCGGCCTCGGCGTTGTCCCTGCCGCGACTGGCTGCTCGTATCTCAGCCGGCCATCGTTATTCTCCTCCCTGTACCGTATCATCATTGTCCTGATGAGATCCGATGGACTGATGTAGCCGCGGAGGAAATTTTTGTTGTCGACGGCGGGGCAGATTTTCAGGTGTCGTCGGACCATCTCCGCTGCGACTGTGAAGTCTGAATTATCTTGCTTGAAGCAGACAACTTTTTTCCGCATAACCTCGGACACCTTTTCCTCCTGCAAGAAGATCACGTACTTGAAAAAACCCGGCAAGACGCATTGGTCAGCCGGGTTGGTCAGCTTGTGGTTCCCTGATGTACTGCTCCGCCTCATGCGGATTTTATCGGCAGTCCGCTACTTCACGAGGCTTGCAATTTCGGTCCGATCACTGTCTTTCCAGTAATCCGTGTCGTCGATGTCTACATCGGAGGCGTAGAAGACAGGGTCCTTGCCTTCCTTCTGCTGTTTTTCATAATTTTCCATGACACGAAGGAACTTCTTGGTGAGAATCAATATGGTTGGCACATTGATTACTGTCATGATAAAGATGAAAAAGTCTGCTATGCTCCACGCGAGCGACGTGTTGATGACGCTGCCGAGGAAAACAAACGCCACTATCGTCACGCGGAAGAGTTTGAAATCGGTTTTGCGCTGAATGAGGTACTCAACGTTTGGTTCAGTGTAATAGTAGTTGCCTATTATCGTGCTGAACGCGAACATGAACACCGAGAAGGAGATCACCGCGACCCCAAACTGTCCGAAATCCTTTGCGACGGCAGCTTGTACGAGCGGCAGCGCCGATATTCCAGCCGTCTCGACGCCGGTACTCAGCACCATGAGCGCCGTGCAGGAGCAAAGGATTATCGTTCCGATATAGACCGCGAGCATCTCAACAAGCCCTTGCTTCACAGGATGCGTCGTTTCAACAGTCGCCGAAGCATTTGGCGCCGATCCCATACCTGCCTCGTTGGAGAAGAGTCCTCTCTTGACGCCCCACATAAGCGCAGAACCGGAGACTCCGCCCAAAATTGTCTTGAAATCGAAGGCGTTGGTGAAAATGTTTGCAAAAACGCCGGGAATATTGCCTATGTTCTTAATGATGATCATAATTGTGAATATTATGTACACGCCGCCCATCAATGGAACAAGCACCGTTGTGAGCTTCGCAACATGCTTCTGGCCTCCGGAAATTGCGTATGCTGTCAGTGAGGCGAGAATCAGCCCGATGAGCATGTTTGTCATCATGCTATTCCCGACGTAGTGCTGAAGGGAACTGGTGATCAGATTGGCCTGAAGCGCCTGGGAACCGTAGGCGTACGTTCCAAGAAGGCCGATTGAGAAAATGACCGGCCCCTCTGGACTTGAACACTTTCTGCATGTAATATGCAGGGCCTCCGCGAAACTTGTGAGCGCCCGTCTTCTGCTTGTACACCTGAGCCATCGTGCTTTCAACCAGCGACGTGGCCCCGCCAAAGATCGCGGTGATCCACATCCAGAACACTGCGCCCGGCCCGCCAGCCGCTAATGCAGTCGCGACTCCGGCGATAGTTCCTACTCCGACCCTGGACGCAAGCGACACCATCACAGCCTGGAATCCGGATGTGGCTTCCTTGTTGTTCGTCTTTTGGAACAACAGCCCACAGGACTCCTTGAAATGCTTCAACTGAGTAAATCCTGACCGGAAGGTAAAGAAGATGCCTGCGGCAAGCAGCAGATATACGAGAATATATCCGTACAGAATGCCGTTCAGATTGTCAAGGGCGACCGTCAGCGTATTCATAAACTCCATGACTATTTCCTTTCCCGCAATTTCCTTGCGAATTCAGTCTTTGCATGTTTCATCTTTCTTTAAATATAGCAATTATCGCCGCTGCACCTTTCCTGTCTGTTTATCCCAGTTCGAATACCTCAGGTCTGCGCAGCTTCATGTAATTTGCATTTGTGCGTATCTCGTCGATTTTGTCGAGATCGAGCTGAGCCATCAATATCTGTTCCGTGTCGTCAGCCTGGCTTACAACGAACCCTCTTGGACTGGCAAATATTGACCGTCCGCAGAAATCCATCTGCCCCTCAAGTCCAGTTCTGTTCACCATAAGGATGTACATACTGTTTGCAAATGCATTGATGCGGATCTCCCATTCAAAGATATCCGCAGGTTCCGCCTTCTCGTTCCCCGCCGGCGTTATCACGAAGTCGGCGTTCTTCAATGCGCATGTACGGTAGCTTTCAGGATAATGCCTGTCATAGCAGACGACTATACCAATCCTTCCCACTGAAGTGTTGACGACCTGGAAGCCGTCGTTTCCGGGAGTGTAGTAATCCTGCTCGTAGAAATGTTCCGTGCGCACTATGTGATTCTTTGCGACTGACGCTAGTATCTCTCCCTCTTCTGATATGAGAACGTTTGAAGAATAGATTTTTCCGTCGATAAGGAGGGACGGCGAGATACTGGTAATCATATGTAACTTTTTTGCCGCATCACAGAAGCCCTTGATATACGGATGATCCATAGTGATTGCATACTTTTGGGCGTCAAGCCCCGGGTACTGGGCGATATACCTCGAAAGGTGTCCTTCAGGAAACGCCGTCACCTGCGCGCCTCGTGCCGCTGCTTGTTCCATGAACGCCAACGAACGCTGATAGTTTGACTCCATGTCCTCCCAGACATCCATCTGAATTGCTGCTACATTGACCATTGTTTTTTTCTCCTTTCTTCGATCTGTTTGTTGCTCTTTTAACCCCCGGCAGACTATACATCAGGCTTTTCTATTATAAAAATACCAAAAGTCAATAGAAGCTATCGAATCAACTGATAGTTTTAGTTATAGCAGATTGAGCCAATCGCGCGAAACAGCTTGTGGACGGCACTTTCACCGCCGGCCCTTTTGGGGGTTGATTGTTGGATTTAAAATTTATCGAGAAAAACGATAGCTGGCATTATATTTTGCTATTGATCCTAACTCTTTACAAACAAGACTCTATGAAATATGAACAAAGTAAGCCGCAAAACATCCGCTGCGGTAACGCACACTGTAAATTAAGCTTTAATTTATAAATACAATAACAGCAACAAATTGGGCCGAAGCGCCGCAAAGCGCAATGAAAAGCTGGTGAAGCTGACGAAAGGCATCGCCGTCTTGAGCAAGACGGAATTGTAAATATCTGTCAGATACTGCACGATGCGCCTCTCGTCCCACTTCATCTGATGAATGCCCGGCAGCTCGCCAAATAGGGCTTTTGTCCGTGATTGGCGGGGCTCTCAGTCCGAAATTTACAACAATGCCCTCAGAGGAATAATCCTCGAAGGGCACTATTTGCTGCTTAAAGCTATTACCAGAAGAATCCGGCCGCTTCTGAAAGCGGGGCTTTACTTTTTGAGATTTTCTTTGTAGAACTCATCGATCCGGGCAAAGGGTATCACATCGAGCTTGTCGTACAGGTCTGTGTGGACGGCGCCCGGGATAATTACAAGCTGCTTGTTGCCCGCATATTTGCTGTCTTTTGTCATATTCTCGTAAGCATCTCTGCTGAAATAGCAGGAGTGCGCTTTTTCGCCGTGGATGACCAATACGGCGCTGCGGATCTCGTTCGAGAATTGCAGAAATCTTGCGTTCATCCATGAAAGGCCCGATGTCGCGTTCCATCCCTCGTTGCTGTTGAGCGAGCGCGGATGATAGCCTCGGCTGGTTTTGTAGTAGCTGTAATAGTCCTTAACAAAGAACGGCGCATCTTCCGGCAGGGGGTCAACTACGCCGCCGGCGCGCTTATAACTGCCGTTTTTGTAATCTTCAACGCGCTGTGCGTTCATTGCTTCTCTTGCCGCATAACGTCCCTCCTCGTCCAGGCTGTCGAAATAGCCGCGGGAATTTACTCTCGTCATGTCGTACATTGTGGAGGCTACTGTGGCCTTAACGCGTGTGTCGATAGCGGCCGCGTTGAGGGCAATACCGCCCCAGCCGCAGATTCCCAGAATGCCGATCCTGTTCTTATCCACGAGTTTATTATCGCACAGGAAATCGACCGCGGCCTGAAAATCTTCCGTATTGATGTCAGGCGCAGAAACGTTGCGCGGAGTGCCGCCGCTTTCGCCTGTGAAAGACGGATCAAAGGCAATCGTCAGATAGCCCAGCTCAGCCAGCTTCTGCGCGTACAGGCCGGAACTCTGTTCCTTCACCGCGCCGAAGGGGCCGCATATTGCAATGGCAGGAAGTCCGCTCTTTGCGCCTTTTGGTACATACATATCGGCGGCAAGGGTTATGCCGAAACGGTTGACAAAAGTTACCTTGCTGTGCGCGACCTTTTCACTTTGCGGGAATGTTTTGTCCCACTCCGCAGTCAGCTTCAGCTTTGCCTTTTTAATCTGACTCTGCGAGCTTTCCGCAAAGGCCGCCTGCGCGGCTCCGGCTACAAAGAGCGCCAGCAGCGCAAAAAGGGTAATTCTTCCAATCTTCTTCATAAAAATTCCTCCTCATTTTTTAATATGGGGCATTGCCCCGATTGTACAGCGGTAAAAATTCATTCGCGCTATCAGAAATCTCATTAGTCTTTAAGCGACGCGCCAAATGCCTTAAGCTCCTCAAGCTTTTTAGGAGAATCGTTTTCGCTGCCGTGCGCCGTATATACGCCCATGTTTGCAAGTCCCAGATAATCCAGGAAATCTCCCTTAAAGGAAAACAGCGCCCCATCATACATATTGGCGTCGCCCGAACTTAAAATCATAGCGGCCTTTTTCAGCTTTGCCGGCTTGGCCGGATAGGCTGCGGAATAGAATCTGTCAATGCAGCACTTGAGCTGGCCGGATATGCCGTGATAATAAATGGGAGAGGCGATCACTAACATCTCGGCATTCTTAAGAAGCGCATAAACCTCCTGCATATCATCTTTCTGGACGCACGAACCATTTCCTTTTGTGTGGCAGTGCTCGCAGGCCAAGCAGCCGGCAATCTTCTTCTTGCAGATATCCACAACATCAACATGCTGTCCTGCCCCCTCGGCTCCGGCGCGAAAGGCGGAAATCATATTCGCAGTATTTCCGTTGGGTCTGGGACTGCCATTTAACACCAAAATATTCATGTCTGTAAGTTAGTCCTCCTGTTTTTTTGAATTTGATAAACGAGATAATCAAGGCAATCTATCTGTTTCTGCCCTGAATGTACCGCCGCAAGCAAAGTTTTCCTGTGTTGTGAAAGTAAGGGAAGCAATCCGGAATACCGCTCGCTTTCTACCATCTGCATACATTTGGCTATGGTTTGTTCGTCACAGCCCGCGTCGATTAAATTTTGATTGAAGATAGATACTCTGTCGTTTGCTTCAGCCATTCGTTCACCTCCTGCGCTAATTTTTACATGGCGCTGATGATATGTCTAATATTCAAAATTTATATCATGTTATTCTTGAATAGAATATCACGACATGTATAATGTGTGTAGAAAAAATCAGAATGAGAGGGGGCTTCAAGATGGAATTTCGTATGCTTCGTTATTTTTTGGAAATTGCGAGAGAGGGAAACATGACGAGAGCGGCGGAAACGCTCCATGTTTCCCAGCCGACCCTATCCAAGCAAATGAAAGACCTTGAGGAAGAGCTTGGGAAAAAGCTCTTTCGCCGTGGAAGCAGCAGCGTCAGCCTGACAAGTGAAGGAATGCTGCTGCGCAAGCGCGCGGAGGATATTCTTGACATGATGGAAAAGACTGCCAGGGAATTTGAGGCTCTTGACGATGACTCGACAGGCGAGATTTATATCGGCTGTGCGGAGTCCTATCAGATCAGATATCTTGCGGAGTGCATCAAGAAATTGAAGGAAAGGTATCCGTTATTAAAGTACCATCTTACAAGCGGCAACACGGAACAGGTGACGGAAAAACTTGATAAGGGACTTTTTGACTTGGCGGTAATTGTAGAACCGCCAGATCTATCCAGATACAATTATCTGGAAATGCCGGGAGCGGATAAATGGGGGCTTTTAATGAAATGCGACAGCCCTCTTGCGGAAAAGGAACATATCCTCGCAGAGGATTTGTTCGGCCTTGATTTGATATGCTCCATGCAGTCGCTGCGCGTGGATATTCCCCGTTGGTGCGGAGAGATTGCGGATACGCTTAATGTTTCCGGCTCGACAAATCTGTTTTACAACGGTTCTGTGTTTGTAAGAGAGGGGCTGGGGTATATGCTTACATTTGAAAATCTTGCGGACGCTAACGAAAAAAGCGGCCTTTGTTTCCGCCCATTGTATCCGACGCTGGAAACAAAAATGTATGTGATCTGGAAAAAATATCAGATATTTACTCCAATGACTGAAAGGCTGCTCGATGCGTTGAAAAGCGGATTGAAAAAGGAAATTTAAGTCGAAGCGTGCAGACTCATTGCTATCGCGGAGTATGGCTCTTTTTTTCCGAAAATATCCGCAAAGGTAGGGAAGATCACTCCCTTCAAATTTGGGTATAAGAAAAGCGGCCGCCTCTCGGCGTATGCTTCCCGTAATATTCTTGTTTCCCTTAAAACGTAGTATTTTTAAGGGAATCTGTGTTTGTTTAAGGGCATTTATTTCAACCGAGTGTAGCGGGTCGATTTTCCTGCGCCTTCTCGTTTTAATTCGCCGGACTTTACCAGCTTGCGAAGGGAGCCTTCAATGGAGCTGATGCTCAGGGATGGGCATAGCTCACGGATCTCCTGCTTGTTAAAGCGTCCAATTTTATTCTGCGTCGCTTTCCTCACCATGTCGATCGCAGGCAGCTTAGTTTCAACAATTAAGAATCTGTCTTCAAAGTCTTTGTATGCCGCCAATATGATACTGAGCAGATATTTAATGAATGGAATTGTATCTTCACGGCTTTCGTGCCATCCGTCCTGTGAGCGGCTAAGGGCGTCATAATAAAGCTCTTTTGTCTGCGCGATTTTCGCTTCCAGTGAAATGTATTTTCCGACGTAAAAAGCATTTCGGTATAGAAGCAGCGTCGTGAGCAATCGACTCATTCGGCCATTTCCGTCATTGAAGGGATGAATACATAAGAAGTCGTGAATAAATACCGCTATTGCAATCAATGGCTCCGCTTCCATGTTTCCAGTGACGCGGTTGTATTCTTCGCAAATTCTGTCCAGTGCCGCCGGCGTTTCAAATGGGGTGAGCGGAGTGAACAGGATTTCTGTACGGCCATCCGGGTAAATGCTGCTGATATAATTCTGAACATTTTTTGTCTGTCCCGCAATTGGGTTATTCATGTAACCGTACAGGATTTTATGCAGCTGTAAGATATAGTTTCTGGAAATCGGGATGGCGTCGAAACTCTCGTGAATGACATTAAGAACGTCGCGATATCCGGCAATTTCCTGTTCGTCACGGTTTCTGGGCGTTGTTTTTTCTTCCACAAGCTGTTTGATGCGTGTGTCGGTAGTGACGATGCCTTCGATTGCATTAGATGCCTCAGTGCTTTGCACCTTTGCAATTTCCACGAGCTTTTCCAGCTCTTCCGGACGCTGCTTTAAGTATTGCTCCTGTTTACCGGCTTCCTTGTAGATGGCCGCTATATATCCGAGGATATCAGAATCCCATTTTTGTTCTCTGAGCTTTGAGTAGTTAAATTCTCTCATTCCCTTAATCCCCTCCGCTTTCCCTTAAATACTATCATAAAATAAGGGAAAGATTAACGGGTAAAGGCGGTTTTGTTATTGGTCTGTGATAATGTCGCTACATAAACATTCTGGAGTATGAACGAAACGCACATGGTAGGTGAATCATGATTTTGCTATGATTCTTGAAACGTATTATTTTCACGCATATTAGGGTATATAATTGGCTTGTAATAACTGGGGGAAGGTTTTTATGAGCTATAAGACTATTGATGGATTGATGCGTCATCTACGGGATAACGGAATAGCGATATCGGGTAGTTCGCAGAAACGGCAACTGAGGAACACGGGATATTTTCATGGATATAAAGGATATCGTTTTTTTAAGAACGCACAGAAGCGCCTTCCTTTTGTGTCTTATGATGAGGTTTACGCAACCATCCAGTATGATTCATCTTTGAAAGCTTTGTTTTATGGAAAGATGATGTATATTGAGACTGCGGTGAAAAATATTGCTCTTGAAAGCATATTGGATAACGCAAAATCCGAAAGCATTCAAGATATGTACGATAAGGTTGTGAGCAGCTATAATAATGCGCCTGTGAACTGCACTGCGGAACAAAGGAAAAGATTGCAGCAAAACAAATTGAATTTACAAAATTCCATCCAATCAAGCCTGGCGTATGCCTACAAGAAGGATAATCCTAAAATCACACATTTTTACAATAATGTTGGTTACTCGGGTGTTCCAATCTGGGCATTATTTGAAATAATGACCATGGGAGATTTGGGATATCTTTTATCGTGCCTTACCTACGACGTGCGTGATGATATATCAAAAAGACTCGGCATCAACGTTTCAAGCGATACGAATAGACAGCTGATTTACAAATACATATATACGCTAAAAGATTTGAGGAATGCCATTGCCCATAATGCTGTGGTATTTGACACAAGATTTCGTAATATTGACCCTTCAAGTGCAATGAAGCAGTGCTTGAAAATTGAGATTGGATTGCCGTATGTGAATTTCAAAACAATAGGTGATTATGTTATTCTTACGTGCTACTATATGAAACTGCTTCAGGTGTCAAAGACTGAAATCAAGGCATTTACCAGAGAGTTCGAAAAAATTACAGAGGATTACCGGAAGGCTGTAAATGTTAATGTTGCTTCAATCGTGATTCATCCGGATTTAGCATCAAGAATGGATTTGTTGAAAAATTTTCTGTAAATGCAGGACTTGCATTTTTGATGGATTGCTGTACACTATAAGTGTTAATGGGGGTATGTGTTTGCGGACGCATACTTAAGAAAGCCGGAGAAATCCGGCTTTCTTAGATTTATAGCATAAAGGACGCTTTCACTGTAGCGCCTCATAAATCAACCTTCAGCTGACCTCTGACGTGGGCGATCTAAAGAGGTTGTGATGCTTTCTCCGGATATTGACAACCAACGCATTTGCACGTTGAGTTTTATGTCAATGCCTGCTAGAATGAAAATAATTTAAAATTATTAGTTGTATCTTGATTTATGTAGTCGTCACTGAAAAACGAGAAAGAAGCGGTGCCAGAGGCCCTTAACAGGCACC
>JAUNJZ010000056.1 GCA_030533085.1 Synergistaceae bacterium | reverse complement strand
TGAGATCGAAGAAGGGGCGAAACGCCTCGCAGCCGCCATCAAAGAGCTGTAAAAAAACATCTGACACAAGAGCGAAGCGGCCGGAAGAGTTCCGGCCGCTTTTTGCGCGGCTTTACAGCGGCGCGGTCAAATGCTAGACTTTTTTCAAAATTTGACCGGCGGGAGAGCGGCGACGTATGACAGAGGATATCATAACTGCGACAGCTACGGCGTGGGGCGAGGGGGGCATCGCGATAGTGCGGCTTTCCGGCGAAGGCTGCGCCGCGCTTGTCGATAAGATCTTTCACGGAAAGAGGCTCTTCAGCGAACAGCCGCCGCGCTATATGGCGCTCGGAGCGCTGCGGAGCGCCGCCGGAGAGGCGATAGACGAAGCTCTGTCCGTGCGCTTTGAAAAGAACGCCAGCTATACCGGCGAGGAAAGCGCGGAGATACACTGTCACGGCGGCGCGCTCGCCGCCCAGCGCTGCGTTGAGGAGCTGTGCGCTCTCGGCGCTCGAATCGCGCTGCCTGGCGAATTCACGCGCCGCGCCTTCGTGAACGGACGCATCGACCTCGCGCAGGCGGAGGCGGTGCTTGGAATTATAAAAGCCAGAAGCGACGAGGGGCTGCGAGCCTCGGCACGTTCCCTGCAAGGCGGCCTTACGGAAGAAATAAGGAATTTTATGGAGAGGCTTACAGAGCTGACCGCCGCCCTTGAAGTAGACCTTGACTTCCCGGAAGAGGGGGAGGGCTTCATCAGCGGGGAGGAAAGCCTGTCGCGTATGGCAAAGCTCGCCGACAGCTGCCGCGAGCTTATTTCGCGCTGCCGAAGCGGAATGCTGCTGCGCGAAGGCGTGCGCGCCGCCATCGCGGGAGCTCCAAACGTCGGAAAATCGTCGCTGCTGAACGCGCTGTTGAATGAAAACCGCGCCATCGTCACCGCGACCCCCGGAACGACGCGGGACAGCATAGAAGAGACATTCATTCACAAGGGGGTGCCGGTGAGAATCATAGACACGGCCGGTATCCGCGAGACCGAAGACGAAATAGAGGCGATAGGAGTCCGCCGCTCGTTCAGGTCGATAGAAGAGGCTGACATCGTCCTCTGGCTCATAGACGGCTCCAGCCCGGAGGCTCTCGACGACGCGCCGCCGGCCGCCGCCGGCCGTCTGTTGCTCGTCGTCAACAAAAACGACCTGCCGCAAGCAGTTGACATTGACACGCTGCGCGAAAAATTCCCGAACAGGCCGCTCCTTTCAATATCAGCGGCGACCGGCGACGGGGTAGATGAGCTGAAAGAGCTGATAGTGACCTCCCTCTGCGGCGGCGAAAATCTCTCCGGCTGCTACGCCGTGACGGCGCGGCAGATGGAATGTCTCACGACGGCGGGGGAGGCGATAAAGGCCGCCTCCGCCGCGCTCGCATCCGCTTCGGGAGACGACCTCACACTCTCCGCTCTGGCCGACGCCCGCGCCGCTCTATCCGCGCTGCTCGGCATCGACGCCTCGGAAGATCTTCTCGACAAGGTATTCGGAAGCTTCTGCGTCGGAAAATAGCCGCTACAGGCATCCCCCGCTTCACCTCCGCCAACGGCATACGGCGGCGCGGAGAGTAAAAAAATTATATTTTGCGCTAAAGATAAAGTGCATACAGTGCCGTCTACAAAGCGCGCGATTTATGGTAATATATCAGCAAAGCCGCGAAAGGAGGGAGATGAGAGCATGAGGCAGAAAAAAGATATATTCAGCTTCGCAGCTCCTTTGCTGCTTTTACTGCTTCTCCTGGTATCTTTCCCCGGAAACGGCGACTGTATGGACAAACCGGCGCGCGCCGTCTTTGGCTGCGAGCGGACGGAGAGCTCTTCTTCAACAGAAAGCCTTCTCCAGAGCGACAGCCCCGCAATGCTTTCCGCCGCCAACCTATCCGCACTCCAGACAGGGCGCAGGATCGCGAGAGCGGGATTCAGCCTCTGCGACCTCTCCTGCCTCAGCGCGGAGCCGCGGCAGTATCACGGCGGCTTCTGCCGGCACGTTATTCCCGCCAATAATTTTTCATTTGAAGAGCGCTATATAAACAGCGTAAAAAAACTGGAATAAGGCCTCCGCAAGAAGAGAGAGAACGCTGAAAGGGCCGGCTTACCGCCAGTCCCGGCCCGCCTGTCTTTTTGAGAAAGGGGTCCTTATAATGACGGCCAATTCCGAGCATATTGAAACGGTCGCTCTGCCGGACGACGAGATCATCACCGTCCGCAAGCCAGTTACTGTTCTTGACAAAATTACGGTCAGCTTCTATTCGATCGTATGCTTCAGCATGTCGATGCTGCTTGTTATTATCATCAGCGCGGCGACGATCATGCGCTACCTGCTGCAAATGGATCTTTACGGATACGAGGAATGGGTGAAGATATTCGCATTCTGGCTCTACTTTATGGGAGCGGGCTACGGAGCCTTCGCCGGTACGCACGTATCCGCGGATCTCGTGCAGTCATATATGAAAGAGAGCGGCTTGAAGAGATTCATCATATTCTTCCGCACCGTAGTCACCTTCCTCGTGACGCTGCTCTTTACGTGGTACGGCTGGGAGTTTTTCATCTTCGGCTTTACCGGCCCGCTGGGGACCGGAGTGGCGCTGCCGCGCACCGTCGCGTGGCGTATCCCGCTCTGGACCGTATATCTGGCGATATTCCTCGGTCTGCTTTCAATGTCGTGGTATTTCATGCTTGAAATGATCGCCGCCGGTAAAAAACTCTTCAACAAAGGAGGAGACATCTCATGATATATGTCGCCCTTGTAATACTCATCGCAACGCTGGTCATCGGCGTTCCCGTACCGGTCAGCTTCATGGCCTCCTGCGCCTGGCTTATATTCTTCGGCGGCGCGGACGGCGCGGGCTATCAGGCGACGCAGCTGCTTCCCTACGGCTACACACAGATGAATTCCGTCTCGCTGATAGCCATCGCGATGTTCATCCTCGCCGGCGGAATCATGGAGCGCGGACGTATCGCTGAAAAGCTCATCGATATGGTAGACGTCTTCGTCGGCCACATCAAGGGCGGCCTCGGCATCGTCGGCACGATCTCCTGCGCCGTATTCGGCTCCATTTGCGGCGCGGCCTGCGCCACGCTTTCCTGCATAGGCGCGATCATGTTTCCGCGCTTCAGGCAGGGAGGCTACCCGATGGGACACGCCTGCGCGCTGATGGCCAACGCCTCGCTGCTCGGCCTGCTGATACCGCCGAACGCGACGCTCATCATCTTCGCCTGGATCAGCGGCATTTCCGTTCTCGCCTGCTTCCTGTCCACAGTAGGGCCGGGGATAATTACAATAATACTGCTCAGCCTCATCAACGTCTGGATGCTGCGCGACAACAAAGAGGTATTTGTTGAGGTAAAGCGCACAGGGAAAGAGCGCATGGAGATGTTCATGAAACGCGGACGTCTGGCCATACCGGCGCTCGTCATGCCGGTCATGGTGCTCGGCGGCATCTACGGCGGGATAATGACGACGACTGAAGCCTCCGCCCTCGCGGTTCTGTACTGCATTCCCATCGGGCTATTCGTCTACAAGGGACTTACATGGAAGAGCCTCTTCAACATCATCGTGGAGAGCGCGATAACGACCGGCGTCATCATGGTCATGCTCTACTCCGTCTCGATGCTCTCGCGCCTCTACATACTTGAAGACCTGCCGGGGCGAGTGCTGCATCTTTTCTATTCGATATCGACAAATCCCATCGTGGTAATGATGATGATAAACGTATTCCTCGTTCTGATGGGAATGCTGATGGACGACATCAGCGTCGTCGTCCTCACCACGCCGATACTTCTGCCGATAATCATGGATCTGGGCTTCAACCCGGTTCACTACGCCGCCATCGTCGGCGTCAATACCGCGCTGGGCTGCATCACGCCGCCGGCCGCACCCGTCCTCTATCTCAGCGGACGAGTGGGGGGAGCGCCGATAAACGCCATAATGAATCCGGCGCTGAAATTCATGGTGCTCTGCTGGATACCGGTGCTGCTGGTCACCGCGTATATCCCCAAGGTCGTACTGGCTCTGCCGCACTTCGTGCTGGGCGTTCCCTGGTAGGAAGTCACGAGATACGGCAAAAAGCGGAAGCCGCTGCTGCTTCCGCTTTTTGCCGTTTTTTTTCGTCTGTTAATAGGACTTCGCGAATATTGCCTTTCTGGCGTTTTCCTTGCCTGTGTAGAAGCATTTGCCGCGCTCGTCGGCGCAGGCGAAGGGGAAGCATCTCGGCGTCGCGCCGGTCGCCTCTTTGATCGCCTTTTCGTCCTCTTTGGAGCCTGCGAAGAATACCTCGACAAAGCCGCCCTCTTTTTCTATTATCTTTTTGAACTCATCCATGCTCTCCGCTCTGTGCGTGTTCGCGATACGGAATTGGAGCGCGCGGTTATAAAGATTCTGCTGTATCTCCTCAAGCAGCGCGGGGATAGCCGTCGGAGCGTCGGCCCACGCTATATCGATCTTTTCGCCGGTATCGCGGCGCACGACGCGGAGCTTCTCAGCCGCGTATTCCTTCTCGCCAAGCTCAAGGCGCAGAGGCACACCCTTCTGGAGGTGCGAGAAGAAGCGGTCGCCGGGGCGCATGTGGAACTGAGTGTCTATAGTGACGAAGCGTCCGCCCAGCGCCGCGTTGAGCGCCGCCTTCAGCTCCGCCGCCTTTGGCGTCAGCTCTTTGTCAAGCTTTTCTTCGCTTGTCGATATCGGAACGATGACGGCCTTGACGGGGGCTATGCGCGGCGGCAGCACAAGGCCGTCGTTGTCGGAGTGCGTCATGATTATCGCCCCGATGAGGCGAGTGGAGACCCCCCAGCTCGTCGTGTAGGCAAATTCCATTTCGCCATCCCTGTTTTGGAATTGTATCTCGAAGGCTTTCGCGAAGTTCTGCCCAAGATAGTGGCTCGTTCCGGCCTGCAAAGCCTTTTTGTCGCTCATCATCGTCTCGCAGGTGTAGGTGTTGTCCGCCCCGGGGAAGCGCTCACCCTCTGTTTTTTCTCCCTCAAGAACCGGCAGCGCCAGATAGTCCGTCATGATGCGGCGGTAGACTTCGAGCATACGCAGCGTCTCTTCGACGGCTTCTTCCTTGCTGGCGTGGGCTGTGTGCCCCTCCTGCCAGAGAAATTCGGAGGTGCGCAGGAAGAGGCGCGGGCGTTTCTCCCAGCGCATGACGTTGCACCACTGATTTATCAGAATAGGCAAGTCGCGCCACGACTGCACCCATTTGCTGTACATGTGGCCGATGACGGTTTCGGAGGTGGGGCGGATGATAAGCGGTTCCTCCAGCTCCTCGCCGCCCGCGTGGGTGACGACGGCACACTCCGGCGCGAAGCCCTCGACATGCTCCGCCTCTTTTGAAAGGAAAGACTGCGGAATGAGCAGAGGGAATGCGGCGTTGACATGTCCCGTCTCCTTGAATGCCTCGTCAAAATGCTTCTGCACCAGCTCCCAGACCGCGTAGCCCGTAGGGCGTACCACCATGCAGCCGCGCACCGGCGCGTAGTCCGCCATTTCCGCGGCCCTTATAACGTCAAGATACCATTGCGAATAATCTTTTTCCCTGGGCGTGATATTTTTTGCCATCTGCTCTTTTCCTCCACTTAGATAAATGCTTTTATACTCCCTCTCCGAAGGTCTCTTCGGAAAACATATCAACAGCGCCGTAATCTCAGATTACCGATGAGATACAGACATATTCTATTGTATCATTTATTTATTGGATTTTGCGCGCCACATCCGCAAGCCGCGGCTTTTTGTCCGAAACGCATTTTTGCGGCCGCTTTGTTCAGATAATGCCTTGACTTTTATCTGATAAAGAGTATTATTTTACTATGCTCACGGGTTAAAGCACTAATATACATGCGGAGGTAAGAACATGTCAAATCAGTGGAAAGACAAATTCACCGACCAGCTTTGCGACGCTATAACCATAATATCAGACAGAGAAGAAGCCTATCGTTTCCTTGAGGATGTCGCTACATTCTCCGAGATAAAGGCTTTCTCTCAGAGGCTTCAGGTGGCGAGCCTTCTTCTGAAAGGCTTCTCCTATCCTCAGATAGTACAGGCGACGGGGGCGAGCACCGCCACTATCAGCCGCGTGAAGAAGTTTGTCGAATACGGCGCGGACGGATACCGCGACGTGCTGCGCAAGCTTGAAGCGGCGGGTCTTGCGGGCGATAAGGAAGCAAAAGAGGAATAATGGCGCGGAAGAGAATATTCATTCCCTTCGCTCCGGCGCGGTCATATCCGCGCGGCGCGGCGGATTTTGTCGAGGGCGGCGAGCTTTTTCTTACCGCCCCCGACGCCGGCGCTCTGGAAAGGGCTCAGGCCGCGCTGGGCGGCGCGGCGGATATTATCGGAGGCTCGCTGACTAAGGATATGTCTCTTGCCGAGATAGCTCCGGCGGTCATCGAGTGCGCCGAAAAGCTGGGCGGCATAGACATGATCCTTTTCATGCCGGATATCGGCTCGCGCGAGCCGCTCTTTCTGGACATCTCTCCCGACGACTTCACGGCTCATACCGCCGCGCTCAACGGCTTTTTCATGGCCTGCAAGTGCGCGCTGCCCTATATGATGGGCGGCGAGTCGCCGGTAATCGCCGCGCTGCTGCCGGCGGAACCGGCGAACATTGCGGAGAGTATGTACCGCGCCGCGATGGAGAGTATTATTGACGGAATGAAAGCTGAATTTGAAAGCTACGGCATAACGGCGACGGCTGTTTAGGAGGCTGAAGCGCCTCTCAGCAGAATGACATAGGCGGCCAGGTCGTCGATATTTCTGGGCGGCGTGCGCAGCGAGAGCGGGAGAAGCCTCACGATTCCGCGCGGCCTGTGCAGCCGCCAGTATATTTCTCTTGCCTCGAGAGTGCTGCCGTATTCGTCCACAACAAAATGAGGAAGCGGAAAATCTCGGAGGAATTCTTTTGCCGCCGTGCCGCTGCCGATGTATATCGCCTCCGGCCTCAGCCCCGCGGCTTCCTCTGCGCTCCCCTCCGCGCGCCAGCCGCTTAGCGACTGCCAGTCGCAATTTATCAGCGCTTTGACAAGCTTTTCTTTTTCATCCGCCGGAACTATCGCGGAAAAGAGCAGCTTTCCCTCCTCCGCAAGGGCGAATCCTATCTTCCAGCGGCCGGGGTCAATTCCCGCCAGCATTGAATATCCCTCTCTCGACAGACTCCCATCTCGGATACATCCACATCCACTGCTCCGGCCTCCTGCGAATTTCGGCGGAGATGACGGCGTTCAGGTCGTCCGTGCTGCTCTGGATATCCTTGCCGAAAGGCTTTCCGTTTCTTCCCTTCATTGGAGGGAATATTTTCGTTTCAAAGGTTATACCGTCGGCATTTCTTGTGCAGATTCCCGGAATCACGTCACAGCCCAACCTTGCGGCCAGCTTCACGGGGCCGAGCGGGGTACTGGCCGGAAAGCCGAGGAAGGGGGAGACGACTCCGGCCTCCTTAGCGTCCTGATCCACGGGGACGGCGATTATCTCTCCCCTTTGCAGCGCTTTTATCATCGACTTCAAATCGCTGGCCTTGCCCAACGCCTTTGTGCCGCCGGCGCGGCGCAGGCTGCTTATCAGCTCCGTTATGCGTTCGTCGCGCTGCTCCGTACCGAGAGAGTTGACCGGCAGCCCCTGATGGGCCAGCCACGCTGCGGCATATTCCCAGTTTCCGATATGCGCCGTAGCAAGCAGCGCGCCGCGGCCGGAGCGCACCGCCTCCACAAGATATTCAACTCCCGTGAAGCTCACCAGCGAATCTATCTTGTCCGCCATAAGCGGCATTCTCGCAAATTCAGCCGCAGCGCGGCCGAAATGCCTGTAAGCGCCAAGCACTATCTCCCCGGCTCTCTCATTCGACACCCCCAGCACGCGCGCGCAGCGCTCGCGCGCCTCAGAGACCTTTCGGCGCGAAAGACTGGCGACAAAGGAACCCAACGCCCCGCCCAGCGCGACCGCCTTTTCGTGCGGAAGCGCGCAGACAAGCTTTCTGAAGGCATTCAGAGAATGCCATATAAGCGGCTGCCGCTGACTCATACTGCTTTTTTCAGAGACCGGCCCGCCGCGTCAGATGTGGCCGGAAAGCATGATCCACAGCCGGCGCCGCCGCGAACAACCGCGAAAATAGAGTAAAGCTGAGAGGACAAATTCCCCACTCCCTTCTTCATCATAGAATTATACAATAAAAAGGGGGCTTCGCGATTCACGCGAAAGCCCCCTGCGATATACGCTCCTTCACTTCCGAAGAAGGACGCGGCAAGCTTTTATTTACGCGGCGGAGCTTCCTCCATCGATATTCGCCTTAGCGCGCGCACCCATTCTGAAATATGCCGCCAGCAGCACAAGCCCCACGATAGAGACGACGCTCATCATAAAATCAGGATGTATCGCCGCCAGAGCCAACGCTCCGAAGAGTACGCGTTCGTATGGCTTCAAATCGCGGTAGAACCAGCCCTCGAAAGCTCCGGCTAGACCTATTACGCCGAATACTGCGGAAAGTACCAGCACCGTCAGCTCCACCGGCTCAACATTTTGCATCAGCAGCATTGGATTATAGACGAAGCAGTAAGGCAGCAGGTAGGAGGCGAGAGCGATCTTCGTCGCCGTCATGCCTGTCTTCGCCGGGCTCGCCCCAGCTATACCCGCGCCGGTAAAGGCCGCGAGACAGACCGGAGGCGTGAGGTCGGCCATGATGCCGAAGTAGAAGACGAAGAGGTGAGCTGAGAGCGGCAGCACCTTCATGCCTATCAGCGCGGGGGCGATTATCGTACTGCAAACGATGTAGTTTGCCGTCGTCGGCAGCCCCATTCCGAGAACGAGGCAGGCGACCATCGCCATAGCGAGCGTAAGCAGCAGATGTCCGCCGGATATGTCGATGATATTGTTTGAAATGGTGAGGCCGAGCGAGGTCAGCGAGGAGGTTCCGACGATGAAGCCGACCAGCGCGCAGGCGAGCGCCACACCGAGGCCGCCGCGCGCCCCTTCGACCAGCGCGTTGAAGTTATCGCGCAGCGACATCCGCGTATTTTTCTTGAGAGAGCTGACGACGATCACCGCGACAACGCCTATAAAGCCGGCGCGCAGCGGCGTATATTTCATCAGCAGCGTGACGATAACGACGATGACGGGAACCAGCAGATGTCCGTCGCTTCTCATTACCGCACCCACCGAGGGCAGATCTTCCTTGGGGATACCTTTAAGCTTCTGCTTGCGCGCTCTGATATGGACGTTGGTAAATATCGCCGTGTAGTAAATAAGCGCCGGAATGATGGCTGCCGCGGCGATTGAAAGATATGGGATATTCAGGAATTCGCTCATTATGAACGCTCCCGCTCCCATGATGGGCGGCATGAGCTGTCCGCCTGTTGACGCGCAGGCCTCTACGGCTCCGGCGTAGTGCGGCGGATAGCCGACCTTCTTCATAAGCGGTATTGTGAAAGTTCCTGTAGTGGCGACATTGGCGACAGAGGAGCCGTTGATCGTTCCCAGCAGACCGGAGGCCACGACGGCGACCTTCGCCGGGCCGCCCGGCTTGCTTCCGGCAAGGGCGAGAGCCAGCTCGTTAAAGAACTTCGCTCCGCCGCTCTGCGAAAGATAGGCTCCGAAGATGATGAACACTATGACGAATGTCGCGGATACGCCGAGAGCGAGGCCGAAAATGCCCTCAGGCGTCAGATACATATGCTGTATTATACGGCTTAGCGAATAGCCGCGAATCTGGAAGATTCCGGGCACGTAATTTCCAAAGTAACAGTAAGCCAGGAAAATTATGCTCATACATGGCAGAACATTCCCGACCACGCGGCGCCCCGCCTCAAGAACGAGCAGGATGGCGGCCACGCCCAGATATATTTCATACTCTATCGGCTCCGCTCCGCGGCGCGCGATGTCGTTGAAGAAAAATATGATATATCCGGTGACGCAGCCAGCGGCTATCGCAAGCAGCCAGTCATACCACGGAGTGCTCAGCTTCGACGCCTTCCTGGTGGCCGGATAGAGAATATAAACGGCGACTATGGCGAATGTAAGGTGAACCGCGCGCTGAATAGTGATAGGCATCGTGGCGATACCGGCCGTGTAGAGATGGAAAAGAGCCATCGCGGCGAGCCACAGCGAGATAAACAACCCCTGAGCGCCGGTCAGCCTGCGGTATCTGCTCTCAGCGTCATATTTTTCGACGAGACTGCTTACCTGCTCCTCGTCCATACTGAGGTCTTCCAATAAGGACTTGTCTTGTTTCTTTTCTTCCATTTGTTTTCCTCCTGAAAAAGGCGCGGGAGTTGCAGCTCCCGCGCGGTATCCTGTTTTCTCTTGCGGTGAGTTACTTAACTGCTCCTATCTCTTTGTAGTATTTGAGCGAACCGGGGTGCAGCGGGATCTGGATGTATTTCAGGTTTTCCGGCGACATCGAGGCAAGTCTTGTCGAGACGTTGAGGATATCCTGCTTCTTCTCGTACAGGGCCTTCGTCATCTGATAGGCGATATCGTCGTTGATCTTATCGTTCGTGACAAGGACGTTCCAGCTTGCCATCGTCTTTACAGGCTTCGTCTGATCCTTATAGCTGTCGGCAGGAATGTCAAATGGGAGGTAATAGGGCAGTTCCTTGCAGAGATTCTCTATCGCGCCCGGCTCAAAGTCGATAAGCTCCGCCGTGCCGAGCGTCGCTATTTCAACAACTCCGGCGATACCGAGAGCGCCTACTGTCAGTCCTGCGTCGATATTCTTATCTGCAAAGGCGGCCGCCGTATCGGAGAGTCCGAGATTCTCGATCTTGATATCCTTGTCGGGGTCGATACCGTTGACCTTCAGAAGTGTGCGAACTGTAACTTCCGTGCCGCTTCCGACCGCGCCGACAGAGACGCGCTTGCCTTTAAGATCCTTCAGGCTCTTTATGCCGCTGCCTTTGGCGACAAGGAAGTGTATCGGCTCGGCATAGAGGGGGACAAGTCCGCGAAGCCCCTTCATAGCCTTGCCCTCGAACGCTCCCTTGCCCTCATAGGCGAAGAAATACAGTCCGTCGGCAAAGATCACCTCGGCCTCTCCCTTGTCAAGAAGCGCCAGATTCTGCGCGGTGCCGCCCGTAGACTGGGCGTTCGCCCTCATATCTTTGATGCTGGAATTCCAGACCTTGGCCATAGCCGCGCCGACAGGATAATATGTGCCGCCGGTAGAGCCGGTGCCGATGTTGATGAAGGTCGCGCATGAGGCGACAGAGGCCAATGACAATACGATCAACGCAACAAACAGGGAACAGATAACTTTCTTCACAGTGAAACATCTCCTCTTATAAAATAAAATTCAGATTTCCCGGGGTGAAACTCGCCGCATACAATCCTCCTTTCATCGGGATTTATATTGCTTTCAGCTATACGCGCATAAAAGCCTGTACGCTCGCACAATGCGTACAGGCTTTTATGCGCGTATAGCAAAAACCCCTCCGGAATTTACAGACAGACAGACAGACAGACAGACAGACGATAATCGATCTGAATTATGCGCGTCAAGCGTTCCGTCATTATCCTTACCCCATTTCTGCCGGCAAATTCAAGAGCTGACCGCCGATACCAGAGAGCTTCTTTCATACTCCGCAATGTCGTTTTTTTTGATATATTTCTGCGCGGAGCTAAAAGAAATACTAGCATGTTAAACAGCTAATAAATATCTGCAACTGATATTATAATATCAAAAAATCAAATGTCAACTTATTTTTATAAAGAGTTATTGAGTAAACCATTTGTGAAACCATCATTTTTCAGTCCGAACGCTTTTGTCTCAGTGATATAAAATGATTATTCTAAATAATTTGTATTTTTCACCAATAAAAATCATGGTCAAAAAAGAAGCCGCCCTCCGCGCGCGGCACGAGCCTTTCGCGGGATGGCGGCTTACTATAGAATGAGATTCGCGTGAATCCGCGCGGCGCAGACCGTCTATTTTACAGCGCCGATCTCGCGGTAGTATTTCAGCGCCCCGGGATGAAGCGGTATCTTTATATCCTTCACAAAGGATGGGTCCATCGCCGACATTCTGGCGCTTATCACCACAAGGTCGTTCTTGTGCTGGAAGAGAGTCTTCGTCATTTCATATACTGTCTCTTCGTCCATTTTTTCCTCAACGGCGAGGATATTGGGGCTGCTGAATGTCTTCACGTCCCGCGTCTGCCCTTTGTAGCTTCCGGCAGGTATCGTAAGAGGCGCGAAGTACGGCGTATTCTTTATCATCTTTTCCACGACCGGAGCGGGGACATCTATCAGCTCGACGATTCCAAGCGTCATCGGCTCGACGACGCTCGATATCCCTATCGCGCCGACCGTTATCGCCGCGTCGATCTGATTGTCTTGCAGCGCCGCCACCGATTCGCTGTGTCCAAGATGATCCTTTTTAATGTCGGCCGGGTCGATTCCGGCGCATTTGAAGAGGCTGTCCGAGGTGACCTCGACGCTTCCGCCAACCGCGCCGACAGAGACGCGCTTGCCTTTCAGATCCGCAAGCGTTTTGATGCCGGAGCCCTTGCGCGCTACGATATGGATCGCCTCCGGGTAGAGCGGGACCATGGCGCGCATGAATTTTTTAGGAGCGCCCTTGTAGCTGTCACGGCCGTTGTACGCGTCGTAATGGATACCGTCGGCAAATATGACCTGCGCCTCTCCGCTTTCCATCAGCTGGATATTGTTGCGCGTGCCGCCGGTTGACTGAGCGCTTGCCTTCATATTCTGGACATTGCCGTTCCATATTTTCGCTATGCCGGCTCCGACAGGATAATATGTCCCGCCGGTGGGGCCTGTCCCGATATTCACAAACTGCGCCGCAAAAGCCGGGGGCGCCGCCAGTACAAAAGCCGCTCCTAAAGATAATATGCCTCTTATTGATTTTTTCACTGATATTCCTCCCGTTATCCACAAAACATCCGATATTCCTATCACCGCTGAGCGCCTGAAAAAAGCTGTTTTTTCACAAGCACAATGACGCGCGCCAGCCGTATACGGCGGGCAGCAGCATGGGCGGACAGGATATACCTGTTTATGGATTACAGGATAACGAAGAAGGGAAAGGAAGAAGAGATAAACGCACATTCCCTCACACAGCCGCCCTTGCGCCGGCGCACTCCGTGCGCCGCCATACCGGCGGCCCGTCAAAGGCTCGTAATGAACATGCGTTCACCTCCCCTGAAAATTCATGATTACATACAATTCAAATTATAGTTTATAAAGCGTCAGCGTCTATGTTCGATATCACAAAAAAAGCTTCCGCGCCTCCTCGGGGCCGCTTACGTACAGGTTGCCTCCGTGGCAGTCGGCCAGCACCACCAGCGGCATATCCTCCACTTCGAGACGCAGCACTGCTTCGGGGCCGAGATCTTCGTAGGCGACCTTCTCCGCGCTTTTCACGGAATCGGCCAGCAGCACGGCGGTGCCTCCCGTCGCTCCGAAGTATACTGCTTTATATTTCTTTATGGCCTCAAGCACGGCCTCGCTTCTCTTGCCCTTGCCGATCATTCCGCGAAGTCCCTTCTCCAGAAGAAGCGGCGTATAGGGGTCCATGCGTCCGCTGGTCGTCGGTCCGATGGGGCCTGTTACCGCCCCCGGAGGCGTAGGCGCCGGGCCGGCGTAATAGATTATTTCGTTCTCGATGGAAAAGGGCGGCTCGCCGCGGCTCTCTATCGCCTCGATCATACGTTTATGCGCGGCGTCGCGTCCGACAAGGATTTTGCCGGAAAGACGCACAACGTCTCCGGCGCGAAGTGCCTCAGCCTCTTCGTCGCTCAGCGGCAGGCTTATTTTTTTTATATCGCTCATCTCAATATCTCCCCCTCAAGGCGTCCGTGCGCGTGACGCAGCGCGTGACAGCATAGATTCACCGCGACTGGCATACCGGCGATATGCGTCGGTCGCGTCAGGATATGCGCGTCGATGGCCGTCACCGTGCCGCCGATTCCGGCAGGGCCGATGCCCAGCCTGTTGACCTCTTTTATTATATCTTCTTCCATCTGCGCGTAGGCGGCGGATGGGTGGCGGCGTCCGTAGGGCAGCAGCAGCGCCTCTTTTGCCGCAAGCGGCGCGCTTTCAAAATTGCCGCCTATCCCCACGCCGACGACTATCGGCGGGCAGGGGTTCGCCCCGGCCTGCGCCACAGTATCGACCACCGCTTTGATCACGCCGGCCGCGCCGTCCGCCGGCTTCAGCATGAATATGCGGCTCATGTTTTCACTGCCCATACCTTTGGGCGTTATCGTTATATCCATGGCGTGACCGGGAACTATCCGCCAGTGTATGACGGCCGGAGTGTTGTCTCCGCTGTTTTTGCGGTCAAAGAGCGGGTCGCTGACGACAGACTTGCGCAGATAGCCGTTGCGGTATGCGCGGCGCACACCCTCGTTGACAGCCGTCTCAAGATCCCCGCCGTCAACATGCAGATCCTGTCCAAGCTCGATAAAGAGCACCGCCATGCCGCAGTCCTGACAGACCGGCATATACTTCTCCGCCGCCAGCTCCGCGTTCTTTATTATCTCGTCATAGATGGAGCGCGCGCGCTCGCTGCGCTCTGCCCTGCGCGCCTCAGTCAAGGCGCGTTTCACATCATCCGGCAGATACATGTTCGCGGTAAGCGCCAGCTCGCATACCTTCTCCGCCACCTCTTCCGCCGATATCCTGTATATAGACATAAAAAGCCTCCTCAGCCGCTTTTTTAACTTCCACGCATAATGATACCAGAAAGAAGAGCTAAAATCGCCTC